>CAVXRS010000003.1:160000-342367 GCA_963764215.1 uncultured Actinomycetes bacterium | reverse complement strand
TCTGGAGTGATCCGGCGTCGACGCGGCCGGCACCGAACCAGAGCACGGCCACACTCGATCCGTTCATCACGATCTGCACGACCGGGAACATCAGCGCCTGCCAGTGGCCGGCACGCAGGCCGGTGCCCGTGAGCTCGTTGTTGAAGTGTCCGAATCGCTTCTTCTCGGCCGGCTCGCGCACGAACGCCCGCACCACCCGGATGCCGGTGAGCTGTTCACGCAAGACCCGATTGACGTCGTCGATGCGGACCTGCATCTCCCGGAACTGGGGGATCATGCGGCTCACGACCAGGCCGACCGTGATGGCCAGGGTCGGCACCGCGACCACGAGGATCCACGACAACCCGAGGTCCTGGCGTGTGGCCATGATCACCCCACCGATGCACATCACCGGGGCATTGATCGCCAACGAACAGAGCATCACCACGAACATCTGCACCTGATAGACGTCGTTGGTGTTCCGGTTGATCAGGGACGGCGCGCCGAAACGGCCGACCTCCCGGGAGGAATAGGCGGTGACCTGGTGGAAGATGTCGTCCCGGACGTCACGCCCGAAGGCCATCGAGATGCGTGCCGCGTAGTAGATCGCGACGCACGCGCAGAGGATCTGGACGAACGAGGCGAGCAGCATGAGGCCGCCGTGGGCCCAGATGTACCCGGTGTCGCCGGTGAAGATGCCGATGTCGATGATGTTCGCGGTGATGCCTGGGAGGAGCAGCGTGGCGATCGCCTGTGCCGACTGGAAAAGCACCAGGAAGACGAGGTCGCGACGGTATCGGGGCAGGTAGGTGCGCAGAAGGCGGATCAGCATGACCTGGCGAATCTAACTGCTCTGTCAGACTTGGCCCATGTCCGGTTTCCACCGCTGGTTTGCATGGGTGGTGGTCGGAACCAACCTCTTCGTGGGGGTCTGGGCGACGGTGGCGCACTACCGTCCGCGGTGGCGGAGCCGGACCATGTGGTGGTCGGTGCTCGTCGCCGAAGTCACCATCGTCGTCCAGGTGCTCACCGGGGTCTGGTTGGTCGGGGTGGCACACCTGCGAGCCGCGGATTTCCACGCGTTCTACGGTTTCGGCACGTTGATCGCGGCCGGGATCGTCTACAGCTACCGCCCCCAGCTCAAGCACGTGAAGTACCTGTTGTACGGGCTGGGGAGCCTGTTCCTGATGGGCATGGCGCTGCGGGCGATCCAGGTGGGTTGACCGGTTCGTCCTGCAGCCGGGCTAGATTTTGACCCGTGGCTCAGAACAACAAGAGCGCTGCACGCAACGCGAAGGCGGCGGCAAGGGTGCGTGCGGCGCAGCAACAGAAACGTCAGCGATTGCAGTGGTCGATCGGCATCGTCGCACTGGTGGTCGTGGGCGTCGTGGTGCTGGTGCTGGCGAAGGGCTCGAAGAGCTCCGACAGCAATTCGCCGTCGACGTCCCAGTCCGCAAAGCCGGCGCCGGCGTCGATCGCGCCGGATCTTGCCAAGGTCTCGTTGCCGGCTGTTGCCGATGCGGCCAAAGCGTGGAAGGCCAATCCCGACCCGTCCTTCGACAACCCGGTGAAACCGATCACGAGCCCGTCGCTCACCGAGAACGGCAAACCCGAGGTGCTCTACATCGGCGGTGAGTACTGCCCGTTCTGTGCCGGGGAGCGCTGGGCCCTCACGGTGGCGCTGTCCAAATTCGGGAAATTCTCGAACCTCAAGGTCCTGAACTCCTCGGAAGAGAACGTGCCGACCCTGTCGTATGTGGGGTCGAACTACACCAGCAAGTACGTGACCTTCACCCCGATCGAACAGAAGGGCCAGAACCAGGAGCCGCTGGAGAAGACCACCGCCTCCCAGGATGCGCTGTTGCAGAAGTACGGCGGGGGCTCGTACCCGTTCATCGATTTCGGGGGGAAGTACCTGCAGTCCGGCGGATCGGTGGACCCGAAAGTGCTGATCGGCAAGGAACAGACGGCAATTGCCCGGACGCTGGCCGAATCCAAATCGACCGGTACCCAGGTGAACTCGATCCCGGGTCAGGTCAACTCGACCGCGGCAGGGTTCATCAAGTCGATCTGTGCGCTGACCGGTGGCAGGCCCGGGAACGTCTGCTCGGCGAACAGCCAGGGTTGACAGCGCTGAACCCCGGGGCGTTCCCGGCGGTGCGCTGACCGGATTGCACCACGCCGACTGACCAGTGGGGCAGAGGGCGCTGCCGGGGCCTGCTCGGGTCTTGACAGGCTATGTTACGTATCGTATAACTAAGGTACGTAGCTCAAACACGAAAGGACATCGGTATGAAGATGGTGACCTTGGCACTTCGAGCGTTGCTGGAGACCGGAGTGGTGGCCGGGCTGGCCCTGTGGGGCGTCCACGTCGGCCACGGCGCCCCGGCGTCGGTCGCCCTCGGGGTGGCCGCCCCGGCTGTGGGTTTCGGCGTCTGGGGCGCGATCGACTTCCGCGCTGCCGGCCGGTGGGCCGAGGCGCTGCGGCTGGCCGAGGAGCTGGTGATCTCCCTGGCGGCCGCGGCCGCGCTGGCCACAGCCGGCCACGACGGGCTCGTCGGAGCGCTGGCAGCCCTGACGATCGGCTACCACGCCCTCGTCTACGCCACCGGACAGCGCCTGCTCGACGGCGGCCCGGTCGGGTCGGCTGCCTAGGATGGGCCCGCAGCGCGACGGTGAACCTACTGCCGATTCCCGTCGTGCCCCTTCCGGCCCGCCATCTGGGAGCCCGTCCGTGGCCGACGCTTCGTCCGACCGATACCCGTGGATCGCCATGGGCGTGGTGCTGCTGGGCACCTTCATGGTGATCCTCGACACGACGATCGTGAACGTCGCGCTGCCCCAGATCGGCATCGCGCTCCATCGGCGCCAGGGCATCGAGTGGATCGTGACCGCCTACCTGCTGGCGGTCGGGGTCGCCCAACCCCCGACCGGGTGGTTGGCCGACCGCTACGGGCGCAAGCGGCTGTTCATGTGGAGCCTGACCCTGTTCACGATCGGCTCGCTGCTGTCGGCGGCCTCACCGACGCTCGAATTGCTCGTCGCCGCCCGGGTGATCCAGGGCCTGGGCGGCGGTGCGCTGCTGCCGGTGGGCATGGCGATGATCTACGAGCTGTTTCCGCCCGACCGGCGGGGCTCCGCGTTGGGTATCTGGGGCGTTGCCGCGATGGCGGCGCCGGCTTTCGGACCGGTGATCGGCGGCTACCTGGTGACTTCGGTGAGCTGGCACTGGCTGTTCCTCATCAACGTGCCGATCGGCGCCATCGCCCTGGTGGCCGCGGCCCGCCTGCTGCGTGACACGGGCTTCCGGGAGACGCGCCGCTTCGACACGGTTGGCCTGGCGCTCGTCAGCACCGGTCTGGTGCTGTGCCTGTTCGCCTTCGCCCGGGCGAGTGCGTGGGGGTGGGCGTCGGGGCGCACGATGACGTTGCTGGGCGTGGGTCTGGTGATCCTTGCGGTCTTCGTCGCCTGGGAACGTCGAACCGTGCAGCCTGCCATCGACATCGCGATGTTCGGCGTGCCGATCTTCAGCCTCACCCTGGTCGTGATCGCCTGCGCGACCGTGGTGCAATACGGGATTCTGGTGTTCCTCCCGCTCACGCTCGAGACGGTGCGTGGCTGGACTGCGCTCCGAGTGGGAACGATGCTCGTGCCGATGGCCGTGGGCGCCGCCATCACCTTCCCCCTCGGCGGTCGGCTCACCGACCGGATCGGTCCCCGGGTGCCCGTGTTCGCCGGGCTCGCGCTGCTCGGCACCTCGGCGTGGATGCTCAGCCACCTGACGACGACCTCGTCGACGCCGACGATCGAGGTCGCGGTCGTCGTCCAGGGGCTCGGCTTCGGGTTCGCGATGATGCCCAACGCGGTCACGGGGCTGAACGCGCTTCCGGCACGCTTCGTGGCCCAGGCGACCGCGGTGCGCCAGCTGAACACCCGGATCGCGGCGTCGTTCGGGGTGGCGGTGCTGGCCACGATCCTCGCCCAGCGGCTGCCCGGCGGTGGCGACACCGGCACGGTCGGGTCGTCCGCGTCGCAGCACGCGTACAACCAGGTCTTCCTGGTGGCGGCCGGCGTGGCCGCCGTCGGGGTGGTGCTGTCGACGTTCCTGCCCGGAAGCGCCCGCAACCGCGAGCTCCACGCCGAGCGGACCGCAGAGGCAGAAGAACTGGCCCTCGACGTCGGCTGAGGTGTGGCCGGACGGCGCGCGGTGGGCACGGACGTCAGAGAGACCAACCAGCGTCGGGTCCCGGCAGCACCGGCAGTTCGCCGAGGCCGCGCAGCACGACTCCGTCACCGTGGGTCCACGAGAGCTGGTCGCGCGGCACCGCCAGGCGGAGCTCGGGGAACCGGGTCAGGACCCCCTCCAACCCGATCCGGCCCTCGAGCCGCGCCAACGGCGCGCCCAGGCACGAGTGGATGCCGTGCCCGAAGCTCAGGTGCCGGTTCCGGCGTCGGGTGATGTCGAAGCGGTCGGGTCGGTCGAACGCGGCGCCGTCCCGATTGGGTGCGGCCAGGCAGACGAGCACCTGCGCACCCCCGGGCACGCTCACGCCGCCGATGTCCAACGGTTCGGTCGCGTACCGGAACGTGGCGTGCAGCGCCGGCGGGCTGAACCGCAGCAGCTCCTCCACCGTACCCGGCAGCAACGTCGGGTCGGCTTGGATCGCGGCCAGCTGGTCGGGGTGGTCGAGCAGGGCCACGACGCCGTTGCCGAGCAGGTTGGTGGTCGTGTCGTGGCCGGCCACGACCAGCTGGAACACGGTCGACAACAGCTCGCGCCGGTCGAGGTGGTCGCCGTCCACCTCGGCGTGCACCAGCTCGCTCACCAGGCCGTCGTCGGGTCGGGCCGCCTTGGCGTCGACGAGGTCCGTCAGGTAGCCCACGACCGCATCCGACGCCGCCACCGCCTCCGGTGGCGGGTCGCCCGTCCAGGGGCTCAGCAGGGTGGCGAACGAGCGCCGCAGGGAGGCCCGATCTTCTTCGGGCACCCCGAGCAGCTCGCCGATCACGTCGAAGGGGAACGGCCCGGTGAACATGGCGACCAGGTCGACGACGTCGTCGGGGCCGGCGGCCACCGTGTCGAGATGTCGGGCGGCGAGTGCCCGAATCGACGGCTCGAGCGAGGCGACCCGCGACGGCGTGAACGCCGCCGCGGCCAGCTTGCGCAGACGGGTGTGGTCAGGTGGGTCGACGTTGAGCATGTGCCGCGAGAACGCGGGTCCGGGGAGCCCTTCTGCGACCACGTCGGGGTCCAGTTCCAGGCGCGGTCTGCATGTCCTTGGACAACCGCGGGTCCTTCAGCGCCCGACGGGCGGCGTCGTAGTCGAGCACGACCCATGCATCGTGGCCGTCGGGCAACTGGACCTGGTGCACGGGCCCGGCGGTGCGTGCCGCCTCGTAGGTCGGGAACGGGTCGTCGTGGACCGTGGGGTCGACCGGTCCCCAGCGCGTGGGGGTCGGCACGGTCGTGGAGTCGGTCATGGTGTCTTCTCCTCGTTGGTCGCCGGCAGGGGGCGCGGGTCGGATCCGGCGGTGGCTCCGCTGGACCCGACCCGTCGTCCGTCGGCACCGGTGTCAGGGTTGCGCCTCGTAGACGATGTTGAACGGCGTTTCGGCCACGCGGCGGAAGCGAGTGAAACCGGCCTCGGTGACGATGTCACGGATGCGGGCCTCGCCGGCCTGGGCGCCCAGCGCCATGCCGACGTCCTGGGACAACGAGCAGGGCGTGCACAGCAGCGTCGAGAACGAGTAGTAGGCACGTCCCACCGGGTTCAGGTTGTCCTCGACCCGGTCGCCCGCGGCGGGCTCGACGATCATCCACGACCCGTCCGGAGCCAGGGCGTCGCGTACGTGGCGCGCGGCCCCGACCGGGTCGCCCATGTCGTGGAGGCAGTCGAACACGGTGATCAGTTCGTAGCCCTCGCCGGGGAAGGTCGAGCCGGTCGACACCGCGAACTGGGCCCGGTCCGCCACGCCGGCGGCGCGGCTGCGCTCGCCTGCGGTGGCGATGGACGCGTCGTGGGCGTCGAAGCCGGCGAAGGTGGACTTGGGGAACGCCTGGGCCATGAGGATGGTCGAGACCCCGTGCCCGCAGCCCACGTCGGCGACCGGCGCGCCCGCTTCGAGCTTCTCGACGACGCCGTCGAGCGCAGGCAGCCAGTCGGCCACCAGGTGCGCGTTGTAGCTCGGGCGGAAGAACCGCTCGCAACCCTCGTGGACGTCGTCGACGTGGTCGTGCCAGCCGATACCGGCGCCGGTCCGGACCACGTCGGTGATGCGCGGCGAGTCGTGCAATGACCCGAGTGCGATCTGGAACAGGCCCGGCAGGTAGGCGGGACTGGAGTCGTCGGCCAGGGCCACCGCCTTCTCCGGGGGCAGCTCGTAGCGTCCGGTGTCGGGGTCGTAGTCGACGAAGTCCCCGGCCGCCTGGGCGTTGAGCCACTCGCGCACGTAGCGCTCGGCGCAGTCGGTGCGCGCGGCCAGCTCGGCCGGGGTGGTGGGGCCGGCACCGGCCAGCGCCCGGTAGAAACCGAGCTCGTCGCCCATCACCACCAGGGCGGTGTTCAAGGTGGCGCCGACCTCGTCGACGGCCCGGAAGACGAACTCCATGACCTTGTCGTGGTCGACCTCTTCTGCGGTGGTCGTCATCGTTGCTCCTCCTCTGCGCCGTCGGCGCGTTGTGGGTACATCGATGACGGTACGAAGGTCCGGTGCCCGAAGGCATCGGGTGTTCACCCGATTTGTGCGGATTCCTCCCCGGTGACCGTGACCAGACCGTGCTTGGCCGCGAACAGGCTGGCCAGCGCCCGGTTGGACACGCCGAGCTTGGTGTAGATGTGTTCGATGTGGGAGCTGGCGGTCTTGGGCGAGATCGACAGCTGCTTCGCGATCTGCTTGTTCGACAGCCCCCTGGCCAACAGGCGGAGGATCTCGACCTCCCGCGGGTCAGCCCGGCCGGCCACTCGCGTCGCTTGGCGGTGCGGTGGCCCGCCGCGGCGAGCACGGACGCGACGGCGTCACCGTCGAGCCGTCCGGCGCGCACCTCGGCCCTGACCTCCTCGGCGGCCTGCTCGGGCGGGCGGGCCGGTCGGTGCGGGCGCGGCTCGAGGCGTGCGTGGTAACTGTCGGCGGCCGCCAGCAGACGCCCGCCGGGCGAGATCGCGCTGCCGGAGAGGTGCAGCGGGTAGCCGGAGCCGTCGAGGCGCTCATGGTGCTGGGCGGCGATCTCGGCGAGTGGCTCCAGGCTGGACGACGATGTCAGCATCCGTTCGGTGAGGTACGCGTGCAGCCGGACCCGCTCCTGTTCGGCGGGGCTGAGCTGCCCTTTCTTGTCCCATATGCTGTTCGGGACGCCGAGATTGCCGAGGTCGTGGACCAGGGCGGCCTGGCGTGCCAGCGTCGCGTCCTCACCGGTGAGCCCGAACGACGCCGACGCGGCGTCGACCATGGCGGCGACCCCGCGGGAGTGGCCGAGCGTGTACGGGGACTTGATGTCGCAGAAGTCGGCGACGGCTTCGAGCGCGATTTCCAGTTCTGGGCCTTCGAGACGGCGCCGGGACGCGGCGTCGCCACTCACGACCGCGTCCCACACTGAAGCCTCCTCGACCTCGGCGAAGAGCTGCTCCGCGGCGCCGGCGAACAGCTCGACGAGCTCGGGGTCGAACTGTGTGCCCGCTCGTTCCCGGGCGACGTGCACCGCCGCCTCGACACCGCCCGCCCGGTGGAACACTTCCACCGCGTCGGCGAGGTTCACCAAGCGGGCCGTGACGAGAATCTCCTGGCCCCGCAGACCCCGCATCACGCCCCGACCGTCCCAACGCTCGAAGCACTGCTCGACGGTGTCGCGCACGAGCTGGTCCATGCCGAGCCGATCCATGAGGTCGTCCGCAGCGTGGAAGTGGTTGGCCAGCATTGCCCGGGCGTCCCGTCGTCCGCTGAGCAGGAACGACGGCATCAGGGCGAGGCGACGGTGCGCGGGCAGCCCGGACCCGACATGGCGCAACATGAACGTCCGCTCCGCGGAAGCCTTGGTGAAGTCCACCGTCCGGAAATCGCCGCGAGCGCGGTCTCGTCGCCGAACCATTTGGCCGCCTCGTACGAGTCGACGTGGCACCCCACCCACGCCACCAACGCGGCGAGGTGCACCGCTTCGCGGTCCGCGATGCTCAGCGCGAGTTGATCGGCGAGGCCCAGCGAGAGCATGCACTGGCGGAGCACGTGTTCCATCGGCTGGCCCATGCCCAGGTCCGCGCCGAACGAGAGGACGCCCAACAGCTCGGAGAGTCGAACCCCGGAGGGCTCGCCGCTTCCCGTCACGTCCTCCGACCCTACGCCCCGAGCAGGGCCCGTGTCAGCGGTACCGCTCCGCACCCGCTCACCGAGTCGATGGAGCGGAGGGGTCGAGCAGGCTCGTCGGGTTGGGGCGTGCGCGAGGAACTCGTCCCGCGAGCGAATGGCGCCGGAGAGCTGAACGTGAACGGCTAGAGCAGCGACGGGATCAGTGCGAGACCGGCGCCGGCGAAGAAGCCGGCCGGGAGCAGCCAGCCGGGCACCCGTCCGAACACCGAGATCGGGTCGCGTCCTTCCCAGACCGGGACGTCCTCCGGCCGGTCGGGGGCCCGCGTGGCCGACGCCCGAGCATGCCCGGCGCAGGGCGGGTACGGTCGCGGCCATGTCCGGGGGAAGCGAAGGCACCATGGAGCGCCGGCCCCACCCGTGGAACCAGGGCTTCACCTGGGACGACCACGAGGGGCCCTTCACCACACTCAGCCCCCAGCAGGTCGCACAGTTCGACGAAGCCGGCTACACCGTGGTGCCCGACGTGTTCGACGCGGCGACCCTCTCCCGCATCGACGCCGAGATCCGCCCGGGCGAGGAGGCGGTGCGGGGCTTCCTGGGCGACCAGCCTGGCGGGCGCTTCAGCGTCGCCGGCCTCGACACCCAGACGGTCGCCCCGCATCTCGTGCTGCGCTCGCCGTGGCTGCGCGACTTCTGCGGCCACCCCCTGCTGGCCGGCATCTGCCGCGACCTGGTCGGTCCCGAGGTGCGCCTCTACTGGGAGCAGGCCGTCTACAAGCAGCCCAAGGGCGCCGAGCCGGTGCTGTGGCACCAGGACAACGGCTACACCTACGTCGAGCCGCAGGCGTATCTGACCTGCTGGATCGCGCCGAGCGGCGCCACCGAGGAGAACGGTTGCATCGAGGTGCTACCCGGCGTGCACCGTGGGGGAACCCTCGCCCACCGCGACACTCCGCTCGGCTTCGAGTGTTGGGGCGACCCGGACGCGGCGGTGACCGTTCCGGTCAGCGCCGGCAGCATCGTGGTGTTCTCCTCGCTCACACCGCACCGCACGGCCCCCAACCGCACCGACGAGGTGCGCAAGGCCTACATCGTGCAGTACTGCCAGGACGGGGCCGGCGCATACGAGCCCGGCCCGGACGGGGTGAAGGGTCCGCGCACCCAGCAGGCCGACCCGGCCCGACAGGATCTGGTCGTGTCCGGCGGTCGCCCGGTGCGCGACGCCGCGCGGGTGCCCTGAGGGAATCGGCGTGGAGCGGCTCGGGATCGTTCGTTAGGTTCCGGTCATGGTCGACAGAGCCGGCGAGGGTCCTCGCGGAAGAGAGGATCGTGTGCCGGCGGACGTCGACGTGCTCGTCGAGGACGCCCTCATCGACGGCGACCTGCCGGCCCCACGGGGCACGGCGCGCGCCGCGTTCGCCCACCCGGTCTTCCGCCGTGTGTACTTCGGCGCATTGCTGTCGAACATGGGCACCTGGATGCAGAACGTCGTCCTCGGTGCGTTCGTCTACCAACAGACCGGTTCGGCGACCTGGGTGGCGCTCATCTCGCTCGCGGAGCTCGGCCCGCTGCTGTTCCTGTCGTTGGCCGGCGGCGCGCTCGCCGATCGTTTCGACCGCCGCAGTGTGCTCATCATCGTCAGCTTCGAGCAGCTCGTGTTCTCGTTCGCGCTGGCCGTACTGGTGCTGGCGCCCCGTCCCAACATGGGCATGCTGCTGGTGCTCGTGCTGGCCACCGGGGTGGGCCGGGCGATCTACGCCCCCGCGTATGGCGTGCTGATCCCCACGTTGGTCGCGCCGGAGGAAATTGCCGGGGCGATCTCGCTCAACTCGGCGAACATGAACCTTTCGCGGGTGATCGGCCCGGCGATCGGTGGGGTGCTCTTCGCCGGAGTCGGCGCCGCGTGGGTGTTCGCCGGCAACGCGGTCACGTTTCTCTTCATCATCGTGGCGTTGTGGACCGTGCAGCTCGAGCGCCCGATCGTGGACCGCTCCCAGAGCCGTTTCCAAAGACTGCTCGGGGGGTTCCGCGTGGCCCGCCACGACCGGGTGGTGGGCCGCTGCCTGGTCACGATGGTCGGCTTCTCGTTTTTCTGCCTGCCCATCGCCGTGCTCATGCCGGTGCTGGCGAAGGGGAACCTCGGCATCGACGAACAGTCGGTGGCCTACGGGTTGCTGTACGCATCGTTCGGGCTTGGCGCGGTGACCGGTGCGCTGTCGATCGGCACGTTCCTCGCCCGACGCGATCTGGCCCTGCTCGCCCGGCTGGGTCTGATCGGCTACGCGGGGGCGCTTGTCGCGTTTGCCCTGATCCGCCTGCCGGCGCCCGCGTACCCGGTCGCGTTCGCCGTCGGCTTCTTCTACTTCATGGTGGTGACGTCGCTGTCGACGGTGCTCCAGGAACGCCTCGACGACGCGGTGCGCGGCCGGGTCATGGCGCTGTGGGTGATGGCCTTCGGCGGCACGGTGCCGATCGGGGCCATGGTGGTGGGGCCGCTCAGCGATGTGGTGGGCATCACGCTCGTGCTGTTGGTCGGCGCCGGGGTGTCCGCCGCGCTGTGGTTCGTGGCGGACCTGTCCGAGGCTTCCTGAAATCCACCCATCGGGCGACACCGTTTGCAGATTGGAATTCTTGTGGCCCGAGTGCTCGACCGCGACCTCGACGACCGGGGAGGTTGACCGGTTCTTTATGCACGGCAGCTAGTTTCTTGCCGTGGCTGAGAACAAGAGCGGCGCGCGCAATGCGAAGGCGGCGGCACGGGTTCGTGCCGCTCAGCAACAGAAGCGTCAGCGGCTGCAGTGGTCCATCGGCATCGTCGCCCTGGTCGTGGTCGGGATCGTCGTTCTGGTCCTCGCCAAGGGCTCCAAGAGCGCCAACAGCGATACGTCGACGGCGACTTCCCAGACGGCGAGACCGGCGCCCGCATCGGTCTCTTCGGACCTGGCCAAGGTGCCGATTTCGGCGATCCACGCGGCCTATCGGGCCCGAGTGAAGGCGAAGATCGCGAACGACAACCTGGTACAACCCGTCAAGGGAGCGGCACTGACCAAGAACGGCAAGCCCGAGGTGCTCTACATGGGTGGCGAGTTCTGTCCGTACTGCGCGGGGGAGCGTTGGGCCCTGGTCACCGCGCTGTCGAAGTTCGGCACGTTCTCGGGCCTCAAGGTGATCAACTCGTCGGAAAGCGACGTTCCGACCCTGTCGTTCGTCGGATCGAAGTACACCAGCAAGTACCTCACGTTCACCCCGATCGAGCTGGCAGATCAGAACCGCCAGCCGTTGGAGAAGGCCACCGCCGCCCAACTGAAGCTGCTCCAGACCTTCGGAGGTGGGAACTACCCGTTCATCGATTTCGGCGGCCACCACATCCAGACCGGCGGATCGGTGGCGATTCCGGTACTGGTCGGCAAGAGCCAGACCGACATAGCGAAGACCCTCGCCAACGCCACGGCGTCGGATACCAAGTTCGAATCGGTCCCCGGTCAGATCAACTCGGTGGCCGGTGGGTTCATCGATGCGATCTGCGGACTGACCGACGGCAAACCCGCGAACACGTGCTCGGCGATCAGCCAGACCTGAGCCGGACGGCGACCCGCTTCGGAGTCGCCGCAACCGTGCTGAACGTCGTCGGGCTCGGCCTGGCGATCTATCTGACCTACGAGCACTATTCGGCGACGCCGAGCTTCTTCTGTCCGGCGAACGCGACGATCAACTGCGAAAAGGTCACCACCTCGAGCTATGCGACCTTTCATGGCGTGCCCGTCGCCGTCGCGGGCCTGTTCTACTTCGTGGTCTCGATTCCCCTGCACCTGCCCGTCGCCTGGCGAAGTGACGCCCCGTGGGTGCGCATGGCCCGGTGGGCCTGGGCGGCGATCGGCATGATCAGCGTGTTCTGGCTGATCTACGGCGAGCTCGACCTCGGTGCGATCTGCCTCTACTGCACCGGTGTGCATCTCGTGACGTTCCTGTTGCTGGTGCTCACCGCCATCGGTTCGGCATCGCTGATCCCGACCGACGACCCGGGCGAGCTGGGCGATCCGTCGGGCACGCCGGTCGACGACGTCTGATCGGCTGGATGCCGCGGTGATCTGGGGGATCGTGGTGGGAGCGGCGGTCGTCCTGGCCGTCGCCGGTGTCGCAAAGCTGGCGAAACCGGCCGTGACCGCTCAGGCCGTGCGATCCGCGGATCTGCCCGCCGGGGTCCGGTCGGTGACCGCCCTGGGCGCGGCCGAGCTGGTGGTCGGGGTGGTCGTGGCGCTCTGGCAGCCATCGCTCGGCGCGGCGGTCCTGGCGCTGTTCTACCTCGGGTTCGCCATCTTCTCGGTCCGGCTGTTGGTCGTGCGTGGTCCCGAGGCTTCCTGTGGATGCTTCGGACAGACCGACGCGCCCATCGGTGCCGAACACGTCGTGGTGAACCTGGTGGTCGGCGCCGTGGCAGGCGCCGCGGCCGCCGGTATCGGCACGACGGCGACCAATCCGGTGGTCGCGCTCGGCACCGCCGTCGTCCTGTTCGGAATCCTCGCGCTCTATCCGGCGATCAAGCGATGACCAGGAATGTACGGGACGATCGCGGGGCCTGGTGCGCAACCGGACCCTCGGCTCAGTCGGCGAGACGCTTCTCGAGCTTTTCGAGTTCGTCGGCCAGCGCGGTGGGCAGGCGTTCGCCGATGAACGAGAAGTGTTCGCCTATCAATGGAATCTCCGCACGCCACGACTCCGGGTCGACCTCGAGCAGGCGCCTCAACGTCTCCTCGTCCAGATCCAGTCCGTCCGAGTTCAGCGCGTCAGGGGTGGGAACGAGTCCGATCGGAGTCTGCGTCGCGGTGGCGGATTCGTCGCCTTCGACTCGTCGGAGCACCCAGTCGAGGACGCGGGTGTTCTCGCCGAAGCCCGGCCACAGGAACGAGCCGTCTTCGCCCTTGCGGAACCAGTTCACCCAGTAGAGCTTCGGCAGCTTGTCGTCATCGCCGGCTTCGCCGATGTCGAGCCAGTGCTGCATGTAGTCGCCGGCGTTGTAGCCGATGAACGGGCGCATCGCGAACGGATCGAAGCGCACTTCGCCGACAGTGCCGGCGGCGGCAGCGGTCTTCTCCGAGGACATGATCGACCCGCAGAACACGCCATGGGTCCAGTCGTTTGCCTCGGTGACCAGTGGAACGTTCGTGGCACGGCGGCCGCCGAAGAGGATGGCCGAGATGGGCACCCCGGCAGGGTTCTCCCATTCGGGAGCGATGACCGGACACTGCGAAGCTGGAGCGGTGAACCGGGCGTTGGGGTGGGCCGCGGGGGTGTCGGCACCCGGCGACCAGTCGTTGCCCCGCCAATCGGTGAGGTGGGCCGGCGGTTCGTCGGTGAGACCTTCCCACCAGATGTCGCCGTCGTCGGTAGAGGCGACATTGGTGAAGATGCAGTTCTCGTCCAGGGTGCGCAGGGCGTTGTAGTTGGTGTCCGCACTGGTTCCGGGAGCGACCCCGAAGAAGCCTGCTTCCGGGTTGATCGCGTAGAGACGACCGTCGTCGCCGAACTTCATCCAGGCGATGTCGTCCCCGATGGTCTCGACCTTCCATCCCGGCAGGGTCGGAATGAGCATCGCCATGTTGGTCTTCCCGCAGGCGGAGGGGAATGCCGCGGCCACATAGCGAGGTTCGGAGCCCGGTCGTGTGATCTTGACGATCAGCATGTGCTCGGCCATCCAACCGTCGTCGCGGGCCATCGTCGAGGCGATGCGCAGGGCGAAACACTTCTTGCCGAGCAGCGCGTTGCCGCCGTAGCCCGAACCGTAGGACCAGATCTCGTTCTGCTGGGGGAAGTGCGAGATGTACTTGTTGTCGGCGTCACACGGCCACCGGACGTCATCGCGCGTGCTGCCATCGGCCAGGACCAGGGGATAGCCGACCGAATGGAGACACTTCACCCAGTCGCCGTCACCGAGGACGTCGAGCGCCGCCTGGCCCATCCGGGCCATGATCCGCATGTTGGTCACCACGTAAGCCGAATCGGTGAGTTGCACCCCGATGTGGGCGATCGGTGAACCGAGCGGGCCCATCGAGAAGGGCACCACGTACATGGTGCGCCCTTTCATGGCGCCGGTGTACAAGGGGAGGATCTCGTCCCGCATCTCGTCGGGTGACCGCCAATTGTTGGTGGGGCCGGCGTCGATCTCGTTGTCACAACAGATGTAGGTGCGCTCTTCGACCCTGGCGGTGTCGGCCGGGTCGGACAGCGCGAGGAAGCTGTGCGGCCGTCGGGCGCCGTTCAGCGCCGTATAGGCGCCGGTCTCGACCAGGAGCGCGGCGAGGCGGTCGTACTCCTCGTCGGACCCGTCGCACCAGGCGACCTCGTCGGGCTGGAAGATCTCCGCCCAGTGGTCGACCCATTCGATCAGCTTGGAATTTTCAGTGGTGGCCGTCATGCCCTCTCCGACGTCGGCGTTGGATGGAGCGCGTGTCGCACATGGCGGCCAGGGCCCTACCGGGCGGCCTTCTGGATCTTGCCGGCCTTGATGCAACGGGTGCACACGTTGACACGCTTGGTGGAGCCCCCTACGACGGCGCGCACCCGCTGAATGTTCGGGTTCCAGCGGCGCTTGGTGCGCCGGTGCGAGTGGCTGATGCTCATACCGAATGACGGGTGCTTGCCGCACACCTCACACACTGCTGCCATCGGCCGGACCTCACACGAAGAGTCGGAACAGGGGACGGCGGATCATCCTAGATGCGGCCGTGGCCGGTGGGCAAAGCATGTCGGTGTCGACGCGGGGGTTCAGGGTTCGGCACCGGTGTCGATCTCGTCGAAACGCCCACCGAGGTCCTGGGCGAACTTGGTCAGCGCGCGTGCTGCCGGATCCCGCGGGGAGTGTTCGACGAGCACCCGGGAGCTCTCCCCCGAGTGGAGCAGCGCGAGGGAATCGGGGATGGCGCAGACGACGGGAAGTCCCACGATCTGGGAGTAGCCGGCCGGTTCGAAGTCCGCCATGTTGCGGATCCGGTTGAGCACCATCCACGATTTCGAGAGGGGGAGACCCGCGTCGCTGATCATCTGACGGGAAAGGCGCAGGTTCTTGAGCGAGGCGACGTCGGTGCCGGCGACGAAGAACAGTTCGTCGGCGTGGACCAGGTACTCGGCGACACTGACGAGGGGCGCCGGGAGATCGATGACTGCGACGTCGGCCGCCGCCTGCAGTCCCGCGAAGGTCGCGGTGATCAGATCCTCCGGCAGCTCGTGCAGTGGCAGGTGCGCGCGGTACATGCCGAAGAACTGCACCCCGGTGGGTTCGTGAACCTTGAGTTCATCGATCACTTCTTCTGGCTGAAGCCTCTTGGGGAGCTCCCCGGGTTCGATCTCGGCGCGTGGTTTCAGGCCCAGCAGCAGCGGGAGATCGCCGAACACCGGATCGGCATCACACAGGGCGACGCTACGCCCTTCCGACGCCATCGCGGCCGCGAGGTTGATGGCGACCGACGAGACGCCCGTTCCGCCCTTTGCCGAACAGACCATCACGAGGCGACCCTGGCTGCGCTTCTTCGGCTTCGTCCTGGCCTGGGGCACCACGATCGGCCCGGCGGGAAGCGGGGTGGTCACGTCGGTGAGTCGGCCCACCGCCTGTTGCAGCTCGTCTGGATTGGTCGAAGCGGGGAGCACTTCGCGCACACCGGCGCGCAGCGCGTCACGCAGGCCGTCGATGTCGAGCGAATCCATGACCAACAGCACCCCCATCTGGGGGAAGCGTCGAAGCAGCGGCGCGATCTGGCCGGTGACCGACACTTCGGTGTGGGGGCCGAAGACCATGATGTTCGCAGGTGCGCTCGTCATCGCGGCGAGCGCCACGTCGAGGTCAGTCGCCTCACGGGACTCGGCATACGCGCTCACGGTGCGGAGCGCATTCTGACGCCACACCGGGTCCGGATCGATGATGAACGCGGCGTACGGGGGGCGGGGTGCGGTGTCCGATTCGCTCACGACCAACGATCGTATCCTCACCGGTCGTGCTCCCGCCCTACCATCGTGCACGATGACCATCGAGCGAGTGACTGCCGTCGACCTGCGTGAGATCGTCGGGTGTTTCCGCGATCTCCTCCGCGCCCACCAGCGACGCATCGACCGGCTGAACGTCTACCCGGTGCCCGACGGCGACACGGGATCGAACATGGCGCTCACCGTCGGGTCGGTCTGCGACGAACTGGCCGAGGTGGACGACGAACTGCGCGACGTGGCCGCCGCGATCAGCCACGGGTCGCTCATGGGGGCCCGGGGCAACAGCGGGGTGATCCTCTCCCAGATCCTCCGGGGGATCGCCGGCACTGCGGCCGAGTCGCCGGACGGACTCGACGCGCCACGGATGGTCGAGGCCCTCCAGGCCGCCGCCGATGCGGCCTACGGCGCCGTGATGAAGCCGGTGGAGGGAACGATACTGACGGTGATCAGGGGTGCGGCGATCGGTGCCGCAGCGGCCGGCGTGGACGCCGATCTCGTCGAGGTGCTCGAAGGAGCTCAGGTCGCCGGCGCCGACGCGCTGGCGCGCACGCCGGAGCTGCTGCCGGTGTTGGCCGAGGCCGGGGTCGTGGACGCCGGAGGAACCGGGCTCATGCTGCTGATCGATGCGGCGCTGCACGTCGTGGCCGGTCGGGAGCTTCCCGAAGCCCCGCCCGTCGACGAGGTCGCCGACGCGCTCGCCGAGGTGCACGGGCACTCGGAAGGTGGCATCGCGGACCTTCGCTATGAGGTGATGTATCTGCTCGACGCCCCCGATTCGACCATCGATGCGTTCAAGGACGTGTGGCTCAGCATCGGGGATTCGATCGTGGTGGTCGGCGGTGACGGTCTGTGGAACTGCCACATCCACACCGACGACATCGGCGCCGCCATCGAAGCGGGAATCGATGCTGGGCGGCCCCGTCGGATTCGGGTGACCGATCTGCTCGAGCAGGTCGCCGAGGAACGTTGGGTCACCGAGGGCACCGAACCCGGCGACGCCCTGGAAGCCGCGATTCCGGTCACCACCGCCGTGGTGGCAGTCTCGGTCGGCGACGGAATCCGGCGACTGTTCCACTCTCTCGGGGTGCAACAGATCGTTTCCGGCGGCCAGTCGATGAATCCCTCCACCGCGGACCTGCTCGCAGCGGTCGAGTCGGTGCCCGCCGACGCGGTGGTGATCCTGCCGAACAATTCGAACATCATCCCCGTCGCCGAACAGGTCGCGTCACAGACCTCCAAAGAGGTCCGGGTGGTGCCGACCCGGGGAGTGGTCGAGGCCGTCGCCGCGCTGGTCGCCTACGACCCGGAGGCCGGCGTCGACGAGGTCGCGGAGGCACTGGGAGATGGTGCGGACGCGGTGGTCGCCGGGGAGGTGACCCGCGCGGTCCGCGACGCCTCCTGCGAGGTCGGACCGATCGCCGAGGGCGACTACCTGGGTATCGCCAGATCGGGAATCCGGGCGGTCGCGCCGGATCTGGTGGAGGCGACCACGATCCTGCTGGACGAGCTCGTCGACGACGGCCATGAGATCGTGACCCTCGTCGAAGGTGAGGGGTCGTCGATCGCCGCGACGCGGCAGATCACCGAATGGCTGGGAGCGCACCGGCCGGACATCGCCGTCGAGGTCCACGCCGGTGGCCAGCCGCTGTACCCCTACTTCATCGGCGTGGAGTAGTGCGGCTGCGCGATCGCTTCCTCGCGTTCGCCGAGACGATTCCCGACCTCCCGCTGTATGCGCGCCTGGCCCGGGCGGTGGCCGGGGACGACGAGGTGTCGGAGCTTCTCACGGCGGCTCGGCCGGGCCAGGCGCGACCGGTGCTGCTGTTCGCGGCCGTCCACGATCACGTCCTCCGCAACCCGGACGTCGAGCTCGCCCGCTGGTACCGGTCGGTCACGCCGGCCGACGAGGTGCCGGGCGACGACCCGTGGCCGACCTTCCGGGCGACCTGTCTCGAGCACCGCGCCGAACTGGTCGAGGTGATCGCGACCCGGGCCACCCAGACCAACGAGGTGAACCGGGCGGTGCTCCTGGCTCCGCTGGTCGCCGCGGCGTGCGCCGATGTGCCCGGTGCGGCGGTGAGCCTGGTCGAATTGGGAGCGAGCGCGGGTTTGCTGCTCGGGCTGGATCGGTACCGGATCGAGGTCGGAGGGGTCACGGTCGGCGCAGGGGAATCTCCGGTGCGCCTGGCCGGCGAGGTGCGGAGCGGGACACAGCCCGTCCTGGAGGGTTTCCCGCCGGCGATCACCGAGCGGGTGGGAATCGATTGGGATCCGGTTCCCCTCGACGATGCCGACCGGGTGCGCTGGTTGGAAGCGTGCCTGTGGCCCGATCAGCCCTGGCGTATCGAACGGTTTCGGGCCGCAGTCGATCTGGCGCGGGTCGATCCACCCCGGCTCGTGGCCGGCGACCTGATTGGCGGACTTCCCCACGTGGTCGACTCGGTCGCTCGTGAGACCCATCTGGTCGTGTTCGACACGTGGGTGCTGACCTACGTGGAGCGGGAACGCAGACAGCAGGTCGCGGACATCCTCGAGGCGGCCGCAGCGTCCGGTCGGCCCGTGTCGTGGCTGAGCGCGGAGCCGCCCGGATGCGTTCCCGGCGTCGAAGCGCCTGCATGGGGCCCGGTGGAAGGCGACCCGGTCGGGGGCGACACCGACGGACGATCCCGCACCGAGGGCACGGCTCCCGACACGGTGCTCGGCCTGCGTTGCTGGCGGGACGGCCGCGAGGTGGAACCGGTTGCTCCGGGCTGGGCACACCCCCACGGCAACTGGCTCACCTGGAACATTTCCGGGCGGCGCCCGGCACGGCCCGGAACGGTCCAGTTGCGGTAGTCGTGCCCGACGGCCTTCAGGGTTGGTGGGTTCGGCGGCGGGTGGTGAGGATGAGGATGGCGCCGGCGGCCGCGATCAGCAGGCCGAGGAGGCCGAGGGTGAGGGTTCGGGATCCGGTGGTGGGGAGAGCGGCGTCGGGCGGTGGGGTGGCTGCGGGGGGTGCGCTGGCCGGTGGGGTGGTGGTTGTGGGCGCGGGGGCCGGGGCGGTGGTGTCGATGGTCCAGGTGCGGGTGGCGGGGGTGCTGGTGTTGTCGGCGGGGTCGGTGGCGGTGACGGTGAAGGTGTGGGTGCCGTCGGCGAGTCCGGTGTAGTCGACCGGTGAGGTGCACGGGGTGGGGGTGCCGGTGTCGAGGGTGCAGGTGAACGTGGCGGTGGAGTCGGGTGAGGTGAACGCGAGGTGCGCGTCGGGGTTGTTGGTCGGGTCGGACGGGCTCGAGGTGATGGTGACGGTGGGGGGTGTGGTGTCGACGGTCCAGGTGCGGGTGGCGGGGGTGGGGTCGGTGACGCCTCCGACGGTGGCGGCCACGGTGAAGGTGTGGGTGCCGTCGGCGAGTCCGGTGTAGTCGACGGGTGAGGTGCACGGGGTGGGGGTGCCGGTGTCGAGGGTGCAGGTGAAGGTGGCGCCCAGACCGGTGGGGTCGGTGTCGAAAGAGAGGTGCGCGTCGGCGTTGTTGGTGAGCGCCGGGGGTCCTGCGGTGATGGTGGTGTCGAACACGGTGAGGGTGGTGGCGGTCGAGCCCGAGATCACGTTGTCGGTGGCGGTGGTGGTGAAGGTGGTCGCGCCTGGAGTGGTCGGGGTGCCGGTGAGGGTGCCGTCGGCGTTCACGACGGTTCCGGCGGGAGCCGAACCGGTGGTGACCGAGAAGTTCGCGGGGTTCATGGTGGCGGTGAAGGACCCGGTGGCCGCCGCACCAACGGGCAGGTAGGTGGGCCCGTTCCACGCCACCGTGGGCGTCCTCTGCCCGAAGCTGTTGGCGCCCCAGCAGGTGGGGGTGCCGTCGGTTCTGATCGCGCACGTGTGGTAGCCGCCGGCGGCGATGGCGGTGACGGTGCCGGTGCCCGGTGGGATGCTGGTCTGCCCGGAGGTGTTGGAGCCCCAGCAGGTGGGCGTGCCGCCGGTCTTGATGGCGCAGGTGTGGAAGAAGCCGGCGGCGATGGCGGAGACGGTGCCGGTCCCGGCCGGGACGTTGAGCTGCCCGGAGGCGTTGTCGCCCCAGCAGGTGGGGGTGCCGTCGGTCTTGATCGCGCAGGTGTGGAAGTAGCCGGCGGTGATGGCGGTGACGGTGCCGATGCCGGCCGGGACGCTGGCCCGCCCGGAGGTGTTGTCGCCCCAGCAGGTGGGGGTGCCGTCGGTCTTGATGGCGCACGTGTGGTAGCCGCCGGCGGTGATGGCGGTGACGGTGCCGGTCCCGGCCGGGACGTTGAGCTGCCCGGAGGTGTTGTCGCCCCAGCAGGTGGGGGTGCCGTCGGTCTTGATGGCGCACGTGTGGTACAAGCCGGCGGTGATGGCGGTGACGGTGCCGGTCCCGGCCGGGACGTTGAGCTGCCCGTAGGCGTTGCCGCCCCAGCAGGTGGGGGTGCCGTCGGTCTTGATGGCGCACGTGTGGTACAAGCCGGCGGTGATGGCGGTGACGGTGCCGGTCCCGGCCGGGACGTTGAGCTGCCCGACGGTGTTGTCGCCCCAGCAGGTGGGGGTGCCGTCGGTGGTGATGGCGCACGTGTGGAAGCCGCCGGCGGAGATCGCCACCGAGGCCAACGTGCCGGTGCCGGCCGGGATGGTGGTCTGCCCGGCGTAGTTGCTGCCCCAGCAGGTGGTGGTGCCGTCAGTTTCTATGGCGCACGTGTGGGAGCCGCCGGCGGTGATGGCGGTGACGGTGCCGGTGCCGGGCGGGATGGTGGTCTGCCCGGAGCTGTTGTAGCCCCAGCAGGTGGGGGTGCCGTCAGTTTTGATCGCGCACGTGTGGTGGTAGCCGGCGGTGATGGCGGTGACGGTGCCGGTGCCGGGCGGGATGGTGGTCTGCCCGTTGGTGTTGTTGCCCCAGCAGGTGGGGGTGCCGTCGGTTTTGATCGCGCACGTGTGGTGGTAGCCGGCGGTGATGGCGGTGACGGTGCCGGTGCCGGGCGGGATGGTGGTCTGCCCGGAGCTGTTGTAGCCCCAGCAGGTGGGGGTGCCGTCGGTTTTGATCGCGCACGTGTGGTGAGTCGCCGGCGGCGATGGCGGTGACGGTGCCGGCCGGGATGGTGGTCTGCCCGTCGGTGTTGTCGCCCCAGCAGGTGGGGGTGCCGTCGGTTTTGATCGCGCACGTGTGGTGGAGGCCGGCGGTGATGGCGGTGACGGTGCCGGTGCCGGCCGGGATGGTGGTCTGCCCGAAGGTGTTGTTGCCCCAGCAGGTGGGGGTGCCGTCGGTTTTGATCGCGCACGTGTGGTAGCCGCCGGCGGCGATGGCGGTGACGGTGCCGGCCGGGATGGTGGTCTGCCCGTAGGCGTTGCTGCCCCAGCAGGTGGGGGTGCCGTCGGCTTTGATCGCGGACGTGTGGGAGCCGCCCGCGGAGATCGACCCGCCGATCAGCCCCTCGCCCACGCCCGGCCCCGACACCGATGGCGAGGTGTTCCCCCCAGGCGCAGCCGAGACGCCGGCGAGCGGCGTGACGACCACCACCGCCACCATCGTGGCGACGACCACCGTCACTCGGGCCAGCGGACGGACTCGACGGCGCAAACCGGACATCGCGGAAGATCCCTTCGCCACCGCAGCAATGGTCTGAGCCGTGGTGGGTGCTCGGACGTCCGTCAGACCACGGACCAGCAACGTCGGAGGCTATCAGCAGCTCACGCAGCGTCCGAACATGCGCACACCACGTGACGCAGCGCCGGTCGATGGCTTCGCGGCCGCAGGGCGAAGGGACCCGCCCGGATCGGTCTGGTCGCCGCGGGACTGTTCGTCGGTCGGATGCGCCTCTCCGCTCGCCCTCTAAGCTGCCGCGATGATCGATCACCTGGGAATCCAGTGCGCCGACGTGGCGGCCAGCGCCGCGTTCTACGACAAGGTGCTCGCGGCACTCGGCGCGACCCGCCTGATGGAACCCCACGAGGGGGTGATCGGATACGGCGTGCCGCCGGCCCCGAACTTCTGGATCGGGCCGCTGTCCGCCAACCACACCGGCTGGCGCGAGGACCACGTCGCGTTCACCGCCGCGACCCGGGAGGCGGTCCGGGCGTTTTTCACGGCCGCGGTCGAGGTCGGCGCCGAGGTGCTGCACGAGCCCCGGGAGTGGCCTGAGTACCATCCCGGCTACTACGGGGCGTTCGTCCGGGACCCGGACGGCAACAACGTCGAGGCGGTGTGCCACCGTCCAGAGTAGGCGACGGGAGAACGGGACGCGCAACGATGACCGGGAGACGATTGGCGCAGCTCGCCGCGTTGCCGGTCACCGAGTTGCGGGGAATCGGACCCAAGCACGCCGCGGCGCTCGCCGACGCGTTCGGTGTCGAGTCCGTGCTGGACCTGTTGATGCACTATCCGCGGCGCTACGTGGACCGCAGCAACCAGCAGCCGATCGCTTCCGTTCAGGCCGGCGACGAGGTGATGGTCGTCGCACGGGTGAAGCGCATCAGCGCACGTCGCACCCGGGGACGACCGGCGCGCACCCTGGTCACGGCGGACGTCACCGATGGGTCGGGCTATCTCAAGGTCACGTTCTTCAACCAGGGCTGGCGCGAGCGGCAACTCCCCGAAGGGACCGAGTGCGTGTTGTTCGGCAAGGTAGAGGAATACCGGGGTCGGCTGCAGATGACGAACCCGGTGGTCGACCTGCTGGGCGACCGCACCGGACGGGTCGTGGCGATGTATCCCCAGTCCGAGAAGGCGCGGATCACCACCTGGGACCTGTCCCGTTGGATCGCCGAGATCCTCGAGCGCAGCGGCACGTTCGCGGAGACCGTGCCTGCCGAAGTGCTCCGCGCCCACCGACTGGTGGATCGGACCACGGCGTTCCACGACATCCACCTGCCCGAAGAGCTGCATGACGTGCAGCGGGCGCGGGCACGCCTGGTCTTCGACGAACTGCTTTGGGTGCAGCTCGCGTTGGTCTCCCACAAGCGGATGCTCGCCCGTCGAGCCGTCGGCATCGCGCACGACACCGACGCGGTCGACGACACCCTGCTGGCATCCTTCGCCCGTTCGTTGCCTTTTGCCTTGACCGGCGCCCAGGAGCGGGTGATCGACGAGATCGACGCAGATCTGCGGTCCTCGAGTCCGATGCATCGCCTGCTGCAGGGGGACGTGGGCGCCGGCAAGACGCTCGTCGCGGTCCACGCCCTGCTCGCGGCGGTGCAGGGTGACCATCAGGGCGCGCTCATGGCGCCGACCGAAGTGCTGGCCGAACAACACCACACCAGCGTCTCGGAACTTCTCGGACGCCTCTCGGTCGAGGCGGGGGACAACCTCTTCGGCGAGCGGCCGGTGCGGGTGGCGTTGCTCACGAACCGGGTCGGAGCGGCCGAGCGGCGCGAGGTGCTCGCAGGATTGGCCGACGGGACCGTCGACATCGTCGTGGGCACCCACGCGTTGATCCAGGAGGGGGTCGAGTTCGCCTCGTTGGGCGTCGTGGTGGTCGACGAGCAGCACCGGTTCGGGGTCGAGCAGCGCGCCGCGCTCCGTGATCGGACCGACGGTGGAGCCACCCCTGACGTGCTGGTCATGACCGCCACGCCCATACCCCGCACGGCCGCGATGACCGTCTATGGCGATCTCGACGTGTCCGTACTGGACGAGCTTCCCCCGGGGCGCACGCCGATCCGGACCACCTGGGTCCGACCCGAGGCGGACGGCGCCGCCTGGGAACAAGTGCGCGCAGAGGTCGAGGCGGGGCGACAGGCCTATGTCGTGTGCCCGCTGATCGAGGAGTCCGAGAAGCTCGAAGTCGCGTCGGCCGAAGCGACCCGGGAGCGGTTGTGCGCCCCGGGGGTGAGCTCGAGGATCTGCGGGTCGGCCTCCTGCACGGTCGGCTCAAGGGTCCCGAGAAGGAAGCGGTCATGGAGGCGTTCCGGAGCGGCGCACTGGACGTGCTCGTCGCGACCACGGTCATCGAGGTCGGCGTCGACGTGCCGAACGCGACCGTGATGGTGATCCTCGATGCGGATCGTTTCGGCATCGCCCAGCTCCACCAGCTGCGTGGCCGGGTCGGTCGGGGAGCCGATCGATCCTGGTGTTTCCTCGTGGCCGACGGGTCGGGCGCCGATGCCGAGGCGCGCCTTTCGGCCCTGGTGGCATCCACCGACGGGTTCGAGCTTGCGGAGGTCGACCTGGATCTGCGGGGTGAGGGGACCCTCATGGCCACCCGCCAGACCGGACGGAACGATCTGCGTCTGGCGTCGTTGCGTCGCGACCGGAAGTGGGTCGAGCGCGCCCGGAACGCGGCCGAAGCGCTGTTGGATGACGATCCGGAACTGGCCGCACACCCGGGACTGGCCCAAGAGGTGGAGCTGATGTTGGGCGCCGACGAAGGTGCCTACCTGTTCAAGAGCTGAGGGTCGGCCGCGTCCCGCGCCGGTCCAGATACCGGTCGATCAGGGTCGACGTGGACGAATCGTGGTCGCCGACGTCGCCGGATGCCAGCTCGTCGATGATCGTCGTGGCGAGCCGCTTGCCCAGCTCGACGCCCCATTGGTCGAACGAATCGATCCCCCAGACCGTTCCCTGCACGAACACCTTGTGCTCGTAGCAGGCGATCAACGCGCCGAGGCTGTGGGGGGTCAGTTCGTCCGCGAACAGGGTGGACGACGGTCGATTGCCTTCACAGACCCGGTGGGGATCGTCTGCTTCCTGGCCGAACGCCAGCGCCTCGGACTGGGCGAGAAGGTTGGCGATGAGCAGGTCGTGATGGTTGCCGATCGGGTTGCGGGGGTGAACGAAGCCGATCAAGTCGCAGGGAACCAGTCTCGTTCCCTGGTGGAGGAGCTGATAGAAGGCGTGCTGGCCGTTCGTTCCCGGCTCGCCCCAGACCATGGGCCCGGTGGTGGTTCCGACCGGCCCGCCCTCTGCGGTGACGTGCTTGCCGTTGCTCTCCATGTCGAGCTGTTGCAGGTAGGCGGGGAAGCGCTTGAGATACAGCTCGTAGGGGAGCACCGCATGGGTCTGCGCATCGTGGAAGTTCGCGTACCAGATGCCCAACATGCCCATCAGCACCGGGAGGTTCGCCTCGAAGCGGTGCGGTGGGAAGTGTGCGTCCATCTCGTGGAAACCGGCGAGGAAGTCGGCGAAGCCATCGGGACCGATCGCGATCATCAGCGACAGCCCGATGGCCGAATCGACCGAGTAGCGGCCCCCGACCCAGTCCCAGAAGCTCGAACATGTTGCTCGGTATCGATGCCGAAGTCCGCGACCCGGTCCGCGTTGGTGGACACCGCGACGAAGTGGCGCGCCACGGCATCGGTGTCGCCCCCGTAGGCGTCGAGAACCCACTCGCGGGCGGTCGAGGCATTCGTGAGGGTCTCGAGCGTCCCGAAGGTCTTGGACGCCACGATGAACAGGGTGCGTTTCGGGTCGAGGTCGCGTGTGGCCTCGGCGAAGTCGGTGCCGTCGATGTTCGAGACGAAGCGGAGCGTGATCGAGCGATCGGAATACGAGCGCAGCGCCTCGTAGGCCATGACCGGGCCCAGGTCCGATCCGCCGATGCCGATGTTGACGACGGCGTTGATCGTCGTCGCCCGAGTGGCCCAACCAGTCGCCGTCGCGCACCCGTCGCGCGAAGCGCACCCATGCGGTCGAGAACGTCGTGGACCTCGGCGACGACGTCCACCCCGTCGACGACCAACCGGGCGTCGCGGGGAAGTCGCAGGGCGGTGTGCAGGACGGCACGGTCCTCGGACACGTTGATGTGGTGCCGGTGAACATCGCCTCGATTCGTTCGGCCAGCCCTGCGGCGCGGGCCAGGTCCGTGAGCAGTTCGAGGGTGTCCTCACCGATCCGGTGCTTGGAGTAGTCCAGGTACATCCGGCGCCTTCGGCGGTGAACCGCCCGCCGCGACCGGGATCCTGGTCGAACCGGTCTGAAATCGTCGCCCCGGCCGTCTGCGCGGCGTGGCGCTCCAGGGCCTTCCATGCGGTCGTCTCGGTGATCACAGCGGGCTCTGCGGGTCGTCTTGGGGATTGATCCAACCGCCCATGATCCCGGACGAGTTCGTCGGCCTCGGCCGGCCCCCAGGAGCCCTTCTCGTAGGCGTGGACAGCGACGACGTCATCGAGAATCGGGTCCACGACCCGCCAGGCCGCCTCGACGGCATCCTGTCGCGAGAACAGCTGGGCGTCGCCCTCGATCGCGTCGCCGAGGAGCCGCTCGTAGGGCGGCATCTCGTCCACGTGTCGGGACTGGACCATCAGCTCGACCGGCTCGCCGACCATCTCCTCGCCCGGCACCTTCGACAAGGCGCCCAGGGCGATGACCTGATGGGGCTCACCCGGAACCGGACGTAGTTCCGCCGCCGACTTGTGTCCGCGAAGACGACCTGCGGAGGACGGTGGAAGTGGACCACGACCTCGGTGACGGTCACCGGGAGGCTCTTCCCGGCCCGGATCACGAACGGCACGCCGGCCCAGCGCCAGTTGTCGATCGTTCAGCCGCACCGCGACGTACGACTCCCTGCGTCGAGATCCGGGGCGACGCCGGGCTCGTCGCTGAAACCCGCGTACTGGCCGCGTACACGACGTCCGAGGGGTCGATCGGGTCGCATCGACTTGAACAGGATGGCCTTGGCGTCACGCTGGGCCTCGGGTATCTCGTTCGGACGGCGCTTCCATCGCGAGCATCGCGAGGAGCTGCAGCATGTGGTTCTGCACGACGTCGCGGACGGCACCGACGCGAGTCGTAGAAGGCGCCCCGGTCGGCAACGCCGAAGTCCTCGGCCATCGTGATCTGCATGCTCTCGATGTAGTTGCGGTTCCACATCGGTTCGAGGAACGAGTTGACGAACCGGAAGAAGATCAGGTTCTGCACCGGTTCCTTGCCGAGATAGTGGTCGATCCGGAAGATGCGCTGCTCGGGGAAGACCTCCTGCAGGGTCTCGTCCAGCGCCGCGGCCGAGGCGAGCGTCACGCCCGAAAGGCTTCTCCACGATCACCCGGGCGCCCGTTGGCGCAGCCCGATGTGTCGAGCGCGCCGGCGACGGTCCCGAACAGTGACGGAGGAATCGCCAGGTAGTGGAGCGGGGGGCCTTGGCGTCACCCATCTCGGAACGCAGGCGCGTCGAAGGTCGTCGGGTCATCCGTTAGTCCCCGTCGACGTAGGCAAGCGCGAGGCCAGCTCGGCGAACACCGTCGTCGTCGATGTCGCAGTTGTTCGGCGATGCTCTACCGCGCCCGGTCGACGAGCTGGTCGAGGCCTTCCAGCCCCCTAGGCGACCCCGACGATCGGGACGTGCATCCCGTCTCGTGCGACCAGCTTGTAGAGCGCCGGGAAGATCTGCTTGTACGCGAGATCGCCCGTGGCGCCGAAGAAGACGAAGGCGTCAGCGGCGTATCGCTCACGAGCCACCGCCCTTCGAGGCTTCTCGGCGTGGCCGCCGAACTCGTGACGCATCGCGGAGAGGACCCGGTTGGCGAAGTCGTCGTTGCCCCGTGACGAGAATCGATCGAACAGGGCAGTGGCCAGTACCGGCGCCGGCACCCCCTCGTCGACGGCGGCTGCCAGCGTCCAGCGCCCTTCACCCGAATCCGACACCCGCCCGGCGAACCCGGACAGCGCCGGGGTCACCGAGCATGGCGCTGGCGGTGAGGTCCAACAGCCACGAAGAGATCACCGAGCCGCGGCGCCAGACCTCGGTCGACCTCCGCGAGGTCGAGTTCGTATGCGTACCACTCGGGATGCTCGAGCGGCGTCGTCTCGGCGTCGGTGTCACCGGTCGGTCGTCCCGGCGTTCGCACCGGCCATGATGTTCAGCCCTTCCGCATAGGCCGCCATCAGTCCGTACTCGATGCCGTTGTGGACCATCTTGACGAAATGGCCCGGCGCCGTGTGGCCCGCAGTGGAGCCAGCCGTGCTCGGCGGTGCTGCCGGCCGGCCCTTTGCCCTCGATCCGGCCCGGGGTTCGCTCGAGGTCGCCCGGCCCGGGGGCCAGCGCCTCGAAGATCGGGCCCGAGTCTCTCGACCGCTTCGGCCTGCCCGCCGACCATCATGCAGTAGCCCCGCTCGAGTCCGAACACACCACCGCTGGTACCCACGTCGAGGTAGTTGATGCCCCGTTCGCCGAGCGCTTCGCCGCGGCGGATGTCGTCGTGGTAGTGGGAATTTCCCCCGTCGATGAGCGTGTCGCCCTCGGCGAGTTTCGGGGCGATCCCGTCGGCGACGGAGCCGACGACACCGGCGGGCACCATCATCCAGATGTTGCGGGGGTGCAGCAAGCGCCGCGACGAGGGCGTCGGTGTCGTGCACTCCGGTCGCCCCTTCGGCGGCGAGCGCGGCGACGGCGTCGCCGTCGGGGTCGTACACCACACAGGTGTGGCCGGCTGCCATCAACCTGCGGACCATGTTGGCCCCCATGCGTCCGAGGCCGATCATTCCGAGTTCCATGGCAGCTCCTGACAGCCGACGACCGATGCGACCTCCGACACTAACCAACCGGTCAGGGTGCGGGGCATCGATCCCGGGCCAGGTTGTCCGGCCGATCAGCCGTCGTCGGAATCGGGGTCGGGCACCTGGAGGTCCCAACGGTCGAGACAGTCCTCGCAGCGGTAGGCGACGATCTCTCCGGGGGCGAATCCACCGTTCTCGTCGCGAGCGCTGAGCAGGTGGCAACGCCCACCGCAGTCGATGCAGTCGATCTCGGTGGGGACGTCCGGATCTCCCATCGGGCCTCCGATCGGCTGGTCTGGCGGGAACACCACTAGTATTGCCGATGTGCGTGTGGTGGCTGGAACAGCACGGGGTCGACGTCTCGTCGTCCCGGACGGTCGTCGGGTTCGTCCGACCTCCGACCGGGTGCGGGAGGCGACCTTCAATGCGCTCGGATCCATGGGGGCGGTCGAGGACGCCGCGGTGCTCGATCTGTTCGCAGGGTCCGGCGCGTTGGGGATCGAGGCCCTGTCCCGAGGTGCGGCGTCGGTGGTGTTCGTGGATTCGGATCCGGCGACTCGTCGTGTCGTGGAGGACAACCTGGCAGTGGTCGAGCCCGCCGACCGCGACCGGGCCCGAGTTGTCGTGGCCGACACGCAGGCCTTTCTCCGCACCCCTCCCCACGGGCGATTCGACCTCGTACTGGCCGACCCGCCCTACGCGTTCGACGCCTGGGAGGAGCTCTTCGCGCTGCTCGGGCCGTGGCTCGGAACGGATGCGGTGGTCGTCTGTGAGTCGGACCGGGAGATCCGACCGGCACCGCACGGGTCGGCCGAGTCCCTGATGGTCTTCAGAGTGAAGCGCTACGGCGGTACCGTGGTGACGATCAACCGAAGAGTCGTTGACGCACCGAACCCTCCCGGAGCCCCATCGTGACGATCGTCCTGTACCCCGGATCCTTCGATCCGATCCACAATGGCCATGTCGAGCTCATCGAGGTCGCCTCGAAGATGTTCGGCGAAGTCGTCGTCGCCACCATGCGGAACCCGCAGAAGGGTGAACCGCTCTTCGCCCTGGCCGAGCGTGAGGAGATGATCCTCGAGTCCACCGCCCACCTGGAGAACGTCCGGGTGACCCACTTCTCCAGCCTGGTCGTGGACCTGGCGAAAGAGGTCGGCGCGAGCTTCATCGTCAAGGGGCTGCGGGCCGTGTCGGACTTCGAATCCGAATTGCAGCAGGCCCACATGAACCATGCGATCTCCGGGGTCCACACGGCATTCCTTCCCTCGTCGAGCACGCACTCGTTCGTCGCCTCACGCCTGCTGCGCGAGATCGCCCGCTTCGGGGGAGATGTGTCGTCGATGGTGCCGCCGCCGGTCGCCAAACGGCTCGCGGAACGGAGCGGACGATGAGTGATGATGAGGTGCACGACGAGCTCTCCGCCGCCATCGAGAAAGGGGCGATGAGCGACGTCGAGCAACTTCTCGAGCGCGCCACCCGACACGTTGCCAACGCGCGGGCCATGCCGATGTCGGCCTCGGTGATGATCAACCGTGAAGAACTGTTGGACCTGCTCGATCAGGTGCAACAGCGGCTCCCCGAGGATCTCCGGGCGGCGAAGTGGCTGCTCAAGGAGCGGGAGGATTTTCTGGCACGGACCCGACGTGAAGGCGACGAGATCATCGACCAGGCCCGTGCCAGGGCGGCACGGATGGTGCAGCGCTCCGAAGTCGTCAACGAAGCCGAGCGCCGGGCCCGCAAGATCGTGGACGAGGCCGAAGCGAACGCGCGGACCCTGCGACTGCAGTGTGAGGACTTCTGTGATCAGCGACTCGCCCAGTTCGAGATCGTGCTGGAACGCACCATGAAGATGGTCACCGCGGGGCGGGAACACCTCAGCGCACCCCCGGTCCACCGAGGCGATCCCGAAGCCATCGGGGGCGAGTCGGACGAGGCCGAAGACGCGGCCGCAAGGTTCTTCGACCAGGACCTGGAAGCGGACCCACCCGAGTCGTGACCGGCACGCGCCTGACCGTCGCGGAGATCCGGAACAGCCCCGGTGGCCGCCGCCACCTCGAGGGATCGTTGACGGTGGAGGGGCTCGGCATCAGCAGCGCACAGCTCGTCTCCGGAGCAAGCGTCACCTACGACGTCGACCTGGAGGTCCTGGATGATCAGGTGACGGTGATGGGCATCGTGCGCGGCGACTGGATCGGATCGTGCCGGCGTTGCCTCGAAGAGACCTCCGGCACGGTCGAAGCCCGCCTCACCGAGGTCTTCGAGAAGCGGCCGCTGGAAGGGGAGACCTGGCCGATCGAAGAGGGCCGGATCGACCTGGCGCCAGCGTTGACCTCGTCGATCGTGTTGGAGTTGCCGGTCGCTCCGCTGTGCCGTCCCGACTGCGCCGGGCCGGACCCCGAGCGGTACCCGGCGGTTCCCGAGGACCGGTCCGAGTCGGCTCCGACCGGTGGGGATCCCCGTTGGGCGGCACTCGACGAGTTGAAGACGACCGAGGACTAGACCGGTCCGACGGACACCGCAACGCGCTGCGGGGGCACAGCACAGCGGACGGGCCGGGGTCTGCGCGGGTCACCCGATTGGGTACAGTCGGCTCGCATGACCATCGAGGAAGTGGACATCGCCTGGACCACCCACGACGTCGTTCATGTCCGGGCGAAGGACTGGCGGGGCCTCGGTTTCGGTCAGGGTTGGGCCTGCGCGCGGGAGAATCTCGGCACGATCTGGGACCTCGCCGTCAAGGTCCGCAGCGAACGGGCACGTCATCACGGGGCCGGCCCCGACGGCAACTTCCTGGCGTCCGATCTCGGTTACCTGGCGCTGGGGATCACCGAGCGGGCAGAGACCCTGCGCGCGGCGCAGTCCGAGGAGCTCCGTGAGCTGATCGCGGGCTACGTCGCGGGGTGCAATGCCTGGCTCGCGGAGGCGGTCGCCGCCGATGCCGTTCCCGACTGGTGCGGGTCGCTGGAACCGCTCGCCGAGATCGATCTGTACCGCATGGTGGTCGACACCGGCCTGTTGGCCTCCGGTCGGAACCTCGTCGGCCTGATCGGGCGGGCCACCGCACCCGGGCCGGATGGTCCCTGCGAGCCGTCGCCGCTCAGCGCGCTCGGATCCGCGAATGCCGCGAGCAATGGCTGGGCCTTCGGCCGGGACGCCACGGCATCCGGCGGAGGGGTGGTCGTGGCCAATCCGCACTTCCCCTGGCACGGCGAGGCGCGGCTGTTCGAGTGTCACCTGACGATTCCCGGCGAGATCGACGTGTACGGGGTGAGCCTGATCGGCATGCCTGGGGTGCAGTTGGGATACAACGCATCGCTCGCCTGGACCCACACGTTCTCGCGCGGGAACCGGTTCACCCTGTACCGGCTGGATCTGGTCCCGGGATCGCCGACCCACTACTGCTTCGGCGACGAGGAGCTGGCGATGACGCCGGTCGATCACGAGGTCGTCGTGGCCGACCCCGAGGAGGGACTGGTGACCCATCGGCGGACCCTGTGGAACACGCACCACGGCCCGATGGTGAACCTGCCGCTGCTCGGGTGGGGGAACGAGATCGGGTTCACCTACCGGGATGCCAACCTGGACAACACGACGTTGTTGCAGATGTTCCTCGACATGGACCGGGCCGCAGACGTCGACGAATTGGCTGCAGCACTTGCCGGCACCAGGGGAATGCCCTGGCTCAACACGATTGCCGCGGATGCCTCGGGTCGCGCCTACTACAGCGACGCCTCGGCGACCCCGAACCTGACGGCCACGGCCCAGGAACGCTACGTGCGGCGACTCGCCGAGGATCCGATCGCGGCGCTGCTGGCCCAGAACCGGGTGGCCCTGCTGGACGGATCCGACCCGGACGACGAGTGGGTGGTCGAATCGGGCGCCCGGAGTCCCGGACTCGTCCCCCACGATCGGTTGCCCAGCTTGATGCGCACGGACATGGTCGTCAACTGCAACGATTCCCATTGGCTCACCCACCCCGACGAACCGCTCGAGGGGTACTCGGTGATGCACGGGCTCGAACGGACTCCGCAGAGCCCGCGGACCCGGCAGAACCTGGTCATGACCCGGCAGCTGGCCGCGACCGGTGCGGTGACCCCTCGAAGCGCGCTCGAAAGCGTGCTGGCGGGGGAGACCCTGACCGCATCCCTGCTGCGGGACGCGGTGGTCGAACGACTCGTCGCGAGCGACCACCACGCCGAGGCCGCAACGATCCTGGCGGCCTGGGACGGGACCGTGCGTGTCGATGCGCGGGGAGCGGCGCTGTGGCGGGAGTTCCTCGCCTCGTTCGACACCGCGGCAACTCACCGATGCCGGCGCGTTGTTCGCCGACGGGTTTCGACGCGGACGATCCGGTGACGACCCCCTTCGGTCTGGCATCCCCCGTCGACGGGCACGACCCGGTCGTCGCGGCCGTCGACGCGGCGCTCGAGGTGCTCGCGGCCGCCGGGGTGGCACCGGATGCTCCGCTGGGCGAGGTGCAGTGGGCGAATTGCGGTGGACCACCCATCGGCGTGCCGGGTGGCTGCGAAGTCGAGGGGGTGGCCAACGTCCTGGCACCACTGGGGGCGCTCGCCGGGCATTCCCTGGCACCGGTACCCACGGGCGCGCCCATGTCCCCCCATCGGGGCACGCCTACCGGGCTCGCCCCCGGGGGCTACCAGGTCACCTACGGCACCAGCTATCTCATGGCCGTGGAGATCACCGAGGCCGGACCGGAAGGGCTCGGACTGCTCGCCTACGGGCAATCCGAGGACTTCACCGGCCCGGGGGCCGCCGCAGGCGCCCGGGCGCTGGCCCAGGGCGATTTCCGGCCGCTCTGCTTCACCGAGGATGCCATCGAGGCCGACCCGAACCTCCGCCGCCGGACGCTCACGGTGACTTGGGACTTCACCGCAATCGACGGTACGGTTTCTCAGCCCAATTCCACCGGAGCGAACAGGTAGTCCCACCCATGGCCGTCCCCAAGAAGAAGACCTCCAAGTCCAAGACCAGGAGCAGACGGGCTTCCGTGTGGCGACTCGAGATCCCCGCACGCAGCGTGTGTCCGCGTTGCGGTTCGGCCAAGACCCCGCACGTGGTGTGTGGGAACTGCGGCTGGTACGGCGGACGTCAGGCCATTGACGTCGACTGAGCCCCGTCTCCCCATCGCGTTGGACGCGATGGGTGGCGACCATGCGCCGGCCGAGATCGTCGAAGGTGCTCGACGGGCCGCCGCCGATCACGGTCTCGACGTGCTCCTGGTGGGACGACCCGACGAGCTCGGCGACACCGGTGATCTGCCGGTCCTCGCCGCGAGTGAGGTGATCGGGATGGATGCCGATCCGGGTACGAGCGTGCGCACGATGAAGGATTCGTCGCTGGTCCGGGCCGCCGAAGCGGTGCGCGACGGCAAGGCCGGCGCGATGGTCTCGGCGGGGAACACCGGTGCCGCGATGGCGAGTGCCCTGTTGCGGATGGGGCGCCTGCCCAAGGTCGCCCGTCCGGCGATCGCCACCCCGATTCCGGTCCCCGGATCCGACACGCCGACCGTGTTGCTCGACGCGGGCGCCAATGCGGAATGTCGTCCCGATTGGCTCGTGCAGTTCGCCCGCATGGGGACGGTGTACTGCCCGGCGTCGCTACGGGGTCCCCGTCCCACGGTCGCCCTGCTCTCGATCGGCGAGGAGCCCACCAAGGGTTCGCCCCTGGTCAAGGACACCCACCAGCTCCTGTCGGCACTCGACTGGGAGGCCGCGGGCGCGAGGTTTCTCGGCAACGTCGAGGGCCGAGACCTCATGGGCGGTGAGGTCGATGTCGTGGTCACCGACGGTTTCACCGGCAACGTGGCCCTCAAGACCCTCGAAGGCGGGATGAAGACCGCTCGTCGGCGCCATCCTGGCGGCGTTCGACACCGACGAGACCACGCGGGCCGCGGCCGAGACCCTGATGCCGGCGCTGCTCCCGCTGTATGCGACGCTCGACCCCGATGACGACGGGCGGCGCGATGTTGTTGGGGGTCGCGGGAGTCTGCGTCATCAGCCACGGTTCATCCAGCGGCGACGGCGATCGTCAATGCGCTTCAGGTCGCGGCGGCGGCGGTCGACGAGCAGCTCGTCGCAGCGGTCGCCACTTCGGTGATCGATGGGGACGCATGACGTTCACAAGCGCACAAGCGCGAGGTCGGATAGACTTGTCGAGACCTGTCGTCAGATGACGCCTGAGCGAGAGCCGAGGAGTTCCACGTGCCGGCCCACACCAGCGAGAAGATGACCCGCGAGGAGATCACGAACCTCGTCCGCGACCGGCTCGCGGACATTCTCGAGATCGACGCGGGGAGGATCAACGAAGGCGACTCCTTCGCCGACGACCTCGATGCCGATTCGCTGGCACTGATCGAGCTGGTCGAGGCCATCGAGGAAGAAGTCGGCGAACGGGCCGAAGGCTTCCGCATCGACGACGAGGATCTCGAGGATCTCAAGACCGTGCGCGACGCCGTCGACTACGTCCATTCGCAGCTGGGGTCCTGATCAGCGCGGAACCATCGACGGCGCTCTCCGAGCGACTGGGGTGGACCTTCCGGGATGCCGACCCTGGCGACACGCGCCATGGCCCATCGCTCGTGGTGCTCCGAGAACGGTGACACTGCCTCGAACGAACGTCTCGAGTTCCTCGGTGACGCGGTGCTCGGGCTCGTCGTGACCGATCTGCTCTTCAGGGAGCACCCCGAGCGGAGCGAAGGGTGGCTGTCGAGGGCCCGATCGACGCTGGTCCGGGCCAGCACCCTCTATGAGATCGCCAGTGAGTTGTCGCTCGGTGACGAGTTGCTGCTGGGAAGAGGCGAAGAGCGCACCGGCGGGCGCACGAAGCCGTCGATCCTCGCCGATGCCGTCGAGGCCGTCATCGGAGCCGTCTATCTCGATGGGGGCATGGACGCGGCGCGGGCTGTCGTGGTCGGATTGCTCGGGTCGCGGCATCGCGGAACTTCCTCCGGGAATGGATTCCGATGACGTCGTCCACGATCTCGACCCCAAATCCCGTTTGCAGGAGTTCTGTGCGCGCGGGGGGCGGGGAACTGCCCACCTACGCCTGGTCGGAAGCCGGTCCCGAACACGCCAAGACGTTCACGGTCGACGTCGCGTTGCACGGTCGGAAGCTCGCAACCGGTCACGGTACGTCCAAGAAGCAGGCCGAACAGGCCGCGGCCGCGCTTGCCATCGCACAACTGCAATCGTCCTCTCAACGTGGAGTGACAAGTGGCTGAACTGCCCGAGATCGAAACCCTTCGCCACGACCTGGAGCGCCAGGCCGGAGGCAAGAAGATCAAGTCCGCCTCGTTCTCCGGCATGAAATGCCTGTCGCGGCACACGAACCGGAAGCAGGTCATCGGTCGCCTCGAAGGCGCCAAGATCGGTGCCGTCAAACGTCAGGGTCTGCTGGTGTTGTTCAAGCTCGACACCGGGGACTATTTCGTGATCGACGCCTCCCGCGGCGGCCATGTGCGCAAGGCCGTTCCGAGCGATGACGTCGAGCCGCACACACAGGCGACCATTGCCTTCACCCAGGGTGGCCAGTTGCGCATCGTGGATCCCGGGGACGGTGACCTCCAGATGGCGGTGGTGGCGATCGATGAACTCGGTGACCAGTTTCCCGACGTCGTCGAGGCCGGCATCGACCCGGTCGCGGCGCCGGTGAGCTGGGTGATGATCGCCGAACTGCTGCGCAGTAACGACGTGAAACTCAAGACCCTGCTGATGGACCCGACGGAGCTCGTCGGGATCGGCCCAATCTACTCGGACGAGATCCTGTGGGACGCGGGGCTGAGAGCGGACCGGATCGCCAGTCGGCTCTCGACCCAGGAAGAACGACGGCTCCACCGGTCCATCGTCGAGATCACCCACGATGCGATCAAGCACCGTGGCACGTCGGTCGGGGACGATCCCTATGTCGACCTCGAAGGCCGACCTGGCGGGTACGGTGAGTTCCTGAAGGTGTACGAGCGCGCGGGCGAGGCTTGTCCCCGATGCCGGAACGTGATCGCGAAGCGTCGAGTGTCCAACCGAACCGCGTTCGCCTGTCCGGCGTGCCAGGTGTAGGTCGGCCTGCGGATAGGAAGTGCGGTGTTCCTCAAGTCACTCACGCTGAAGGGCTTCAAATCGTTCGCTGAACGGACCACGCTCGACCTGGAGCCGGGTGTCACGGTGGTGGTCGGGCCCAACGGGAGCGGGAAGTCCAACGTGGTCGACGCGATCGGTTGGGTGCTCGGCGCCCAGGCACCGAGCGCCGTCCGCTCGGCGAAGATGGATGACGTCATCTTTGCCGGGACCGCCAAGAGGGCGGCACTCGGGCGCGCCGAGGTCTCGTTGACCATCGACAATTCCTCCGGGTTGCTTCCGATCGAATTCACCGAGGTGACCATCACCCGCATCCTGTTCCGGAGCGGAGATTCCGAGTACGCGATCAACGGGGTGCCGTGTCGGCTGCTGGATGTGCAGGAACTGCTCAGCGACAGCGGAATGGGTCGTCAACAGCACATCATCATCTCCCAGGGGCAGATCGACGCGGTGCTCAATGCCGCGGCCCGAGGACCGCCGGCTCATCATCGAAGAGGCGGCGGGCGTCCTCAAGTTCCGTCGCCGCAAGGAGAAGGCGGAGCGGCGACTGGTCAACACCGAGGCGAACCTGACCCGACTCGAAGACCTCCGCCGTGAGGTGCGACGCCAGCTCCGGCCACTGGAGAAGCAGGCCGACGCCGCACGCCGACACCGGGGACTGGTCGAAGAGCTGCACGCGCTGCGTGTTCATCTGCTGGGCCGTGACCTCCAGCGCCTGCAGTCACGGTTGGCCGGTACCGAAGAGCGCTCCAGCGCATCGAAGCGCAGGGAGCACGACATCAAGTCGGCCCTGGTCGAACTGGATGCGGCGGTGATCTCCGCAGAGTCCACGCTGGTCGCGATCGGTGGGCGGGGTCTCGCCGATCTGTTCGGTCGTTGCGAGTCGCTCAGAGAACGCGGCGCGGTCAGCGCGCGCTGATCGCGGAACGGCGGCGACGCCACGAGAGCGAACGGCATGCACAGATGGACCGCGGCGTCGCCGCATCGCTCGAGGCCGACGCGGCCGAACTGGCCGAGCAGCTGCGGGCAGTCGAGAACGAGTCCCGGGAACTCGCGGTTGTCGAGGCCGACGTGGTCGCCGAAGAGGAAGCGCTCACGCTCGCTCGGGAGATGCTGGAAGCCGAGTTCGCCGAAACCTACGACGATGTCGCATCCAGGGCGGCTTCCGCGCGCGGCGAGCTGGCCGCGCTCCGTGAGGCACAGAGTCGCGCGGAGGCCGAGCAGGGACGGGTCGTCGCACGCGCCGCGACGACGGATGCACGTCTCGCCCGACTCTCGGCCGAGCTCGACGACCTCCGCGTCGGGCTCGAAGCGGCGACCCGAGCCGAGCCCGAACGCCGCGCACTGCTCGACACGCGGGCGGGTGAGGCCGAACGGGCTGCGGCACGTGCGGCGACCGCCGAGGAAGAAGCCCGGAAAGCCGACGCCGACCGAGCCGGGTCAGTGGCACGTGTCGAGACCCTCGAAGCGGCACTCGATGCCGCGCGTGCGCGGGCCGGCGCGCGCCATCTCGCGGGAATTGCGGGCGTGGTGGGCACCCTGCTGGACGTGGTCGAGGTGGACGACGGCTACCAGGCGGCGTTCGAGGCCGGCGCCGGCGAGGCGATCGCGGCAGTCGTCGTCGAAGGAGCGTCCGACGCCCGCAGCGCCCTCGAGCGCCTGCGGAGCGGTCAGGTGAACGGTGCCGTCCTCACCATCGGGTCCGATGGTCGCCCGACGACGGAAGACCACGTCCGCGCCGGCCTCGTCCGATTGCGTGACCACGTCCGTTCGACCCGACCCGGGATCGATTCGTTGCTCGACGTTCTCGTCGGTGCGGTTGCGGTCGCCGAGGACTGGCGGTCGGCCCTCGAGGTCGTCACCGAATCGCCCGGAGCCCTGGTCGTGACCCGGGACGGAGATCGATTCGCGCCGACCGGGTGGCGGGTGGCGACAGCGGGTGCGGGCGCAACGGGCGCGGCGCTCGAACATGCTCGTGACGACGCGCGCGGCGCTGCCGAACGAGCTGAGAGGTGCGGTGCGGCGGCTCGGGACGCCGCGACCGAGCGCGAAGCCGCACGTGAGGCGTTGGCGGAGGCTCAGCGTGAGATGCAACGAACGCTCGACGACGTCTCGAGCAAACGGTCCACGTCGGAACGGGTCGAAGGCGACTACCGGGACGGGTGTGCCGAGGCTGAAGCAACCGACGCCCAACTCTCCCAGCTGCAGGACGAACTCGCCGGGATCACGTCGCGCATCGAGGTGCTGAGCGAGAACCTCGCGACCCTCGAGGAAGCGGAAGGCCGAGCGGAGGAAATCGCCCGTCGGCGGATGGAGGCCGAGCAGGGTCTCCGGTCCCGCAGTGAGACGGTCCTGACACGGCGTGCCGAAGTGGACCGGCGGGCCGCCGGGCTCACCGAGCGACGAGAGATGGCCACCCGACGTCTCGAGGAGGTCGAGACCCGGCTCGAGCGGGACTCCTCCCAGCGGGCGACGGCCGAGGATCGACGATCCGATCAACAGCGTCTCTCGGTGGCGCTGGAAGCCCTGGACGCCCTCGTCGCCGACCGTCTGGATGACCTGGAGCGCATGCTGGCGCTGCTGAGGACCCAGCGAAGGCTTCAGAGCGACAGCGAACGGGTCCACAACGACAAGTTGGAGGAGTTGCGCAGGCGACGAGGCGAGCTCGAACGTGATCTCGAGACCGTTCGAGACGAACTGCAACAAATGGGCTCGACCGCAACAGAACTGCGGGTGCGGATCGAACAGCTCGTCGAGACGCTCCGCGGCGAGCTCGATGTCGATCCCGAGTCGGCCATGGCAGCACCCTGCCCGGCACTCGACGAGACAACCACCCCGGTGGCCAGGGTGCGCGAACTCGAGCGGGAGCTTCGCCACATGGGAAGCATCAACCCGCTCGCGCTTGCGGAGTTCGAGGCGATGCAGGAACGACACGAGTTCCTCTCCGGGCAGCTCGACGATGTCAAGGCGTCACGCCGAGAGTTGGCCAAGGTGATCCGAGAGGTCGATGCCGAGATCGCAGCGACCTTCGTCCGGGCCTATGCGGACGTGCAGACGAACTTCACCGATCTGTTCTCGACCCTGTTCCCGGGGGGTACCGGGGAACTCCGACTCACCGCGCCCGACGAACCGCTCACGACCGGGATCGAGATCATGGCGAAACCCTCCGGGAAGAACGTTCGGAAGCTGTCGCTGCTCTCCGGTGGCGAACGCTCCCTGGTCGCGCTCGCCTACCTCTTCGCGGTGTTCCGGTCCCGCTCGTCGCCCTTCTACGTGATGGACGAGGTGGAAGCCGCCCTCGACGACGTCAACCTCCATCGGTTCCTCGATCTGGTCGCCGAATTCCGGAGCAGCGCGCAGCTGATCATCGTTTCCCACCAGAAGCGCACGATGGAGGCCGCCGACGCCCTGTTCGGAGTTACGATGCAGCCGGGCGAATCGTCCAAGGTCGTATCCGAGCGGGTCTGACGTCGGACTCCTCCGGACAGAAAGAGCCGAACCGTGTCCCATCGTGTCCTCTCGACCCATGGAACCCCGAAGCAAGCGTGGCGTGGATGGGCAATCGTTTCCATCGTGGTCATGGCTGCCACCCTCTCTGCCTGCGGGTCGTCGTCGAAGACGGCGAAGACCGCGGTCAAATCGGTGGGGACGACATCCGGCAGCATCACGTCGGTGCTGTTCAGCGCGCCCAAGGGTGATCACCTGGTCACCCGCGGCAGCGCTGGAGGGTCCATCGTCGCCTCGGCGCCCGCCTCGAACACGCCCGGCCTGCTCATCGGGAAGACCAAGGTCGACGACCGATTCTGGGCGTCGCAGTTGAGCGGGGCGTTCTGGCCCCAACCGCAGCCTCTGCGGGCCGATCAGAAGATCTGCGTGACCATGCATTCGGTCATCGATGCGTCGACCACGACCAAACAGCGGGCGTATGTCGCGAACCCGAAACAGGTCAACCTCCCGGGGGTCGCGCTTCGGATCGCTCCTGAACCGGACGGTAAGGGCACCCGCGCGATCGTCATCCGCCAAAACCTCAAAGGCGGTGCGATGTGGGCCTTCCGCGTTCTCGGGGTACGGGTGTCAGATGACGGCAACACGACAAACGCGCAGACCGTCGAGTCTGGGTTTGGGAAACGTCGAAACGCAGGTCGCCCAGAACCCCGCTTTGCTGGGAAAGGGTGAGACGACTGCGACGATGAAGCCCCCGCCGTGGCACCTCTGTGCCAAGGCAGTCGGGACGAAGCTGTCCTTCATGGTGTGGGCCGGAAATGATCCCCAGCCGGACTGGTCGGACAAGTCGGCGGTGCACGAGGTGACCCTCCCTTCGAACTGGGTCTATCAGGGCAACGCCGGGGGTTACGTGGCCCTCCTCCAACCGGGAACCTCCGCGCGGTTCAGCGACATCCGGGTGACGTCCCCCTATTGAGGCTCAGAGCATCCGCTCCTGCCAGAGCAGGCTCGAAGCTGCCGCGAGCAACAGCAACACGAAGCCGGCGGCCACGAACCAGCCGCTGACGTCGACGTTCACCGTGCGGTAGCCGACCGAGTTGCCGATGTGTTGGTACACCTGCCGGATCTGCGCTTCGCTTGCCGCGGTGTAGGCGTGCCCACCGGAATCATGGGCGATCTTCGCAAGTGCGGCGCGGTCCACGTTCACCGGTACCTCACCGGCGTAGCCCGGGATGGTGACGGTGCCGTGATCGGTGCCGAAGGCGATCGTGTCGATCGGGACGTGGGCGGCACGAGCGGCGGTCACCGCCGAGGTGTTGGACCGGCCGCTCTGGCTCGCGCCGTCGGACATGAGCACGATCCGAGCCGGGACCGGTGAGTGGTCGGGCGCCGGTGGAACGGTCTTGATCGCCGAGAGCGAGGCGAAGATGCCCTCACCGATCGCCGTACTCTCTCCCAACTCGAGTCCGTTCACGGCGCGTTGCGCCACCCCGCGGTCCTTTGTCGGCTCGACGAGGACTGCAGCAGAACCGTGGAACGAGACGATGCCGACGTTGAATCGTGGAGGCACGCTCTTGAGGAAGGCCCGTGCCGCATCCTGAGCAGCTTTGAGGCGGCTGGGTGCGACGTCGGTCGCCGCCATCGACAGTGAGGTGTCGATCGCCAGCACCACCGTGCCACGGTTGGTGGGCTTCCGGCGCTCGGTGGCCGGGTGGGCAAGCGCTGCGACCAGTGCAACCAGAGCAAGGGCGAAGCAGACCGCTCCCACGTGACGTTTCCAGTCCCGCCCCCGGGGGACGACTTCGGAGAGCAGGTCGAGGTTGGTGAACCGTGCGGCGACCTTGGGCCGCGCGAGTTGGATCGCCACGTAGCCCGCCACCAGTGCTGCGACGACGATGATCAGCCAGAAGCGGTCCGGTGCGGTCCAGGTCAGCGCGAGCGTCGACGCGTTCATCGGGTGATCCGCTTGGGTCCGGCTCCGGTCGCTTTCTGGCGTCGGGCCGCGACGTAGCGCACGAAGTCCCGCACCCAGTCGCGGTCGGTGCGCAGGAGGAGATGCTCGACGCCGGCGCGCCGGAATCGCTCGGCGATCGCGGCGCGCTGTTCGGCCGCCGCTGCGGCATAACGGGAGCGGAGGGCGGCCGACGACGTGTCGATCCGTTGCGCACGACCCGACTCGGGATCGACCAGGGTCAGGGTTCCCACCTCGGGGAGCTCGAGCTCACGGGGGTCCACGACCTCGATCGCCAGCACCTCGTGGCGGGTGGCGAGCATGCGGAGCGGCTGTTCCCAGGCCTCGTCGGTGAGGAAGTCGGACACGACCACCACGAGCCCGCGACGGCGCACGATGGCGGACAGCTTCTTCAGCGCGCCGGCCAGATCGACGGCTCCGCCGTCCTCGGTGTCGTCGCGGACCAGCAGGTGCAGGATCCTCATGAGATGGTCCCGGCCCCCACGCGCCGGCACCACCGTCTCTCCCTGTGGATCGAGCAACATCGCCCCGAAGCGGTTGCCCGTGTGAGCGGTGACGAACCCCATGGCCGCCATCGCCGACGTTGCCAGGTCGGCCTTGGTGCACATCGCCGTTCCGAACTCGAGACTGGCGGAACGATCCACGACGACCCAGGTCTCGAGTTCCCGGTCGGCGATGGTGGTGCGGATGTGCGGATGCTGCATCCGGGCCGTCACGTTCCAGTCGATACGCCGCACGTCGTCGCCGGCGACGTAGGCCCGGGTTTCGCCGAGATCGGACCCGTGCCCGGGGACCAGTCCGAGATGGTCGCCGTGGAGCAGCCCGTCGAGTCGGTGGGTGATGACGAACTCGAGCCGACGGAGGATCTCTGCGGTGTCCCGTCGGTCACCGGTCCCGGACGTCGCGAACGGATCGCGCGCCCGTCGGGTCGCCGGCATCACTGCTGGTTGTTGCCGACGACCGGAACCGGTGGCGCCCAAGGCGTCGGGGGGCCCGTGGTCGGGGAGGGTGGCTGCATCGACGGCGGAACCATCTCGGGCCGGCCCGATTCTGACGGGGCAATGCGCGGGGCAGGAATCGTCGAGAGCACCTTCGCCAGAATCTGATCGACAGTGATCGATTCCGCCAGGGCCTCGTAGGAGGGAACGAGACGATGGCGGAGGACGTCCGGTGCGACATCGAAGACGTCCTGGGGGAGCACGTACCGGCGCCCACGGAGGAGTGCGAGCGCCCGCCCGGCAGCCACCAGCCCGAGACTCGCCCGGGGACTCGCGCCGTAACTCAGATACGGGGCCACCGCCGCGAGTTGGTAATCCAATGGATTCCGGGTGGCGAGGACGAGGTGGACCGCGTAGTCGACGACCGAATGATCGACGAAGACCACGTCTGCCGCCTGTTGGAGTTCCTCGAGTCGCTCCGGGGTGATCACCTGCGAAGGAACCGGCGGTGACACTCCCACCCGGTTGACGATCTCCACCTCTTCCCCGGGAGTCGGATACCCCACGATGACCTTCATCAGGAAACGGTCACGTTGGGCCTCGGGCAGTTGATACACGCCCTCGGACTCGATCGGATTCTGCGTGGCCAGGACGAGGAACGGCTGAGGGACCTCGAACGTCTTTCCGCCGATCGTCACCTGGTGCTCGGCCATGACCTCCAGCAGCGCCGACTGCACCTTGGCCGGTGCCCGGTTGATCTCGTCCGCAAGGACGAAGTTCGCGAACACGGGCCCGAGCTCGACGTCGAAGGTCTCGGTGGAAGCCCGGTAAACCCGCGTGCCGACGACGTCGGCCGGGAGAAGGTCCGGGGTGAACTGGATCCGGTGGAAGGTTCCGCCCACGACGGTCGCGAGGGATTCCGCAGCCAGGGTCTTCGCCAGGCCCGGGAGACCCTCGAGCAGACAGTGGCCACGGCTCAGGAGGCTGACCAACAGGCGTTCGACGACCCGATCCTGGCCCACGATGATCTTCTTGACCTCGAACAGTACCCGTTCGAGATCGTCTGCTTCTGGAGTGGTTTCGCCGTTTTCCATAGGTTGCGGGAGCGCCGCTGAAGGAACGCTACACGGAGATCCTGGGATTCCGTCGCGCCGCCGCCCCCGGACGCCCTACCACGACGTATCGTTGGTGGATGCGTTTACTGGTGGTCGAGGACGAAGTGGAGTTGGCCGAGGTGATCGAACGGGGCCTCCGGCGGGACGGGTACGCCGTGGACGTCGCTCACGACGGCGCTTCGGCGATCGATCGTCTGTCGCTGAACGCGTACGACCTGGTCTGTCTGGATCTGAACCTGCCCGACATGGACGGCCTCGAGGTCTGTCGCAGGCTCCGGACCGATCCGATGTTGTCCCCGACCGAGGACGAACCGGCTCCCCGGATCCTCATGCTCACGGCCCGCGGGTCGCTCGAGGACCGTGTCGAAGGCCTGGACTCGGGTGCCGATGACTTCCTGGCGAAGCCGTTCGCGTTCGAGGAGCTCCGGGCACGGGTGCGGACGTTGTTGCGGCGGGACGCGTCCCGCCAAGGTGCCGTGCTCGACGTCGGCGCCCTGAGCATGGACTCGGCGCGCTTCACGGTGACCAGAGACGGTGTCCCGGTCGAGTTGACCGCGAAGGAGTTCGCCCTTCTCCGCTACTTCATGAGCCACCCCGACGAGGTGCTCTCGCAGGAGCGTCTGCTTGAACACGTCTGGGACGAGAACACCGATCCGTTCACCAACACCGTCCGGGTCACGATCGGGACCCTGCGTCGCAAGTTGGCACGGGCCGGGGGCCACGATGACCGTGACGATCAACCCATCGAGACCGTTGTCGGTGCCGGCTACCGGCTCAGCTCGATGGCCAGATGAGGTTCCACCGCGTGGATCCAATCCAAGGTCGACGCCCTTCCGCCGTTCGTCGGATCGATCCGGTTCCGCCTCACGGTCATCTATTCGTTGTTGCTCTTCGGTCTCGCGGCGCTGGTGGTCGCCGGGATCTACATCGGCCTCGAGCGGCAGCTGAACGACCGCCCGATCCATGCAGACGACATCGAGCTGATCTATCCGCATCAACCGAACGGAGGGGTCGACCCAGCGGTGATGCCCAACGCACGGGCGGTGGAGCGTTGGTCCAACGAGCGCACGCTGGAGACCGTCCGCCGAATGTCGCTGGGATTCCTTCCGGTCCTGTTCATCGTGAGCCTTTTCGTCGGTTGGTTCGTCGCAGGCCGCGTCCTGGCGCCGATCGGGAGCATCACCGGCGTCGCACGTGAGATCCAGGCGACCGATCTGTCCCGTCGGATCGACCTTCCCGGCCCCGCCGACGAACTCCGAGAGCTCGCCGACACCTTCGACGACATGCTCGGCCGCCTCGACCAGGCCTTCGAGGGGCAACGTCGCTTCATTCACGAGGCGTCGCACGAACTCCGCAATCCTCTGGCGTTGATCCGGGCGAACGTCGACCTCGCCCTCGACGATCCCGACCCGGACGTCGCCACACTCACGCACACCGTCGAAGTCGTCCAGCGTTCGGCGGACCGGATCACACGTCTCGTGGACGACCTGTTGGCCTATGCGGACCGGGGCGCGCCGATCCACGAGCACGTCCCGGTCGACATGGGGGTGTTGGCGGCGGCCGTGGTCGAGGAGTTCGCCGCGTCGGCCGAGGAGCGCGACCTCGAAATCATCCCCAAGTCCACGGGCGAGGACCTGTGGGTGCTGGGGGACCCCGTTGCGCTCCGGCAGCTGCTGGCGAACCTGCTCGCCAACGCGGTTCGCCTGGCCCCTCGCAAGAGCGAGATCGTCGTCGGGGCCGGACGTTCGGGTGACTGGGTCTGGATGGCGGTCGACGACGCCGGGCCCGGCATACCCGAAGAGGATCGGGACAAGGTCTTCCAGCGGTTCTGGCGCGGTGATCCGGAACGAACCGGCCCGGAGCGCCGGAGCGGTCTGGGATTGACGATCGTGCGCCAGATCGCGGAAGGGCATCGTGGCGAAGTGCGGTTGCTTCCGTCGAGGCGGGGCGGTTCGACCTTCGCCGTGTGGCTCCCCGCCACCGACGAACGCGGGCTTGCCCCGAACCCGAATGGGGCTTAACCCGCGTTTCCAGCGGATTCCCTAGCCTTGTGGGCATGGTTCATCGGGACGACGGCACGACGAGGAGCACGACCCATGACTGACCCGAACTGGGGCATCGACCCGGGCACGAGCCCTCCCACCCGGCAGCACGCGTGGTTTCCGTCGGCGGAGCAGCCCGCTCCGCAGCAATCACCGTGGCAGAATTCGGCGGCGTTCGGAGCTCCCGCGACGCCACCACAGATCCCTGCGTCCACCCCGGCGTCATCCTCTCCCTCCCTCCAGCGCCGGGGTGGGCCAGGGCGAGTGGCGGGGTTCACCGCGGTGGGGGTGGTGGTGGCCCTTGTCATCGGATTCGGAGCGGGTCGTCTCACGTCGTCGACCAGTCCGAGTGCTGCGGTCTCCAAGGCGCTCGCCGGCGCCGACACCCATCAGGTCTCCTCGGCACCCGCCCCGCTGACCGGGAAGGAGTCCGACCCCGCGGCGGCCGTGGCGAAATCCCTCGCGCCGGCAGCGGTTCAGCTCCAGGGTGCCAACGATCTGGGTTCAGGTTTCATCTACGACTCGAGGGGGTTGATCCTCACCGCGGCTCACGTGGTGCAGGGCAACTCCACGATGAAGGTGCGACTCAACGACGGTCGACAGGTGGACGGAACCGTGGTGGGATCCGATGCGGCAACCGACATCGCGGTGATCCGGATCAAGGTCGGCGACAAGCTGCCCACGGCCGCGCTCGGCGTGGGCGTCCCGGTCGAGGTGGGACAGACGGCCGTGGCACTGGGGAGTCCCTACGGACTGGACCAGACGGTCACCGCGGGGATCGTCAGCGCGGTCGGGCGCGCCGTGCCGATCCAGAAGAACAGCAACGTGATCGGCGAGGTGGCGATGATCCAGACCGATGCCCCGATCAATCCGGGCAATTCGGGCGGCATGCTCGCCAACAACCGTGGTCAGGTGATCGGCCTGAACGACTCCATCATCTCGGGCAGCCAGTCAGGCGGTGGCGAACCGGGCAATGTCGGCGTCGGTTTCGCCATTCCCATCGATCTCGCCAAGTCCGTCGCCGACAAGCTGGTGGCCGGGCAGCCGATCCAGTTCGGCTACCTCGGAGTGAAGACCCAGGACGCCGACGGCAGCAGGGTCGGTGGACTGGTGGCCTCGGTCGAGCCGGGGTCGCCGGCCGCCAAAGCCGGTCTGAAGCAAGGCGACGTCGTGGTCAAGGTCGACCAGAACCCGGTGGCGAGTGGCACCGATCTCGCCGCGGCGATCCGGGCCCGTCAGCCCGGCGAGACCGTGAAGTTGACGGTCTACCGGGACGGTTCCGAACGTGCGATCTCCGTGACCCTGGGCGAGACCAGCTGACCCTGCGGTCCCGTGGACCGGCCGCACCGGTGAGCCTTCCGGCGCCGGTCGCCACCGGGCACTTCCCGGTGCTCCACTAGGATCGATGGCCTCATGCATGCCCAGCTGACCATCCTCATCGCCATCACGGTCATCGTGGTGATCAGTCTGCTCGTGGCGTTCGTGCCCCGGCGGGGCGCCGACGTGCTGGAGGAGCCGGCTCCGAGGACCGACCCGCGTCCCGACGGAGCCGGAATCGACCAGCGAGCCCGACGAGCTCGACGAGTCCGCAGGTCGCCGTCGCCGAACGGCCTGCCCCGGTCCGACCCCGCTTCCGGGATCGACTCTCCAAGGCGAGGAGTGTGGTCTCGGGGTATCTCACCGCCATCGTCGGACGCGCGGGGATCGACGACACGACCTGGGACGACCTCGAGGAGGCGCTCGTCCGCGCGGACGTGGGCGTCGGGTTGACCACCGAGATCCTCGACGCGATGCGTGCCCAGGTGAAGGCCGAGAAGATCACCGAGCCCGAAGAGCTCCTCGACATCCTGAGAGCCGATCTGGCGGCGCGCCTCGACGTGGCCGATCGGACGTTGCAACTGGCCCCCGAAGGCACCACGGTGTGGTTGCTCGTCGGGGTCAACGGGGTCGGCAAGACGACCACCGTGGGCAAGTTGGGCGCGCGGTTCGGCGCGGCCGGCAAGGATGTGGTCATGGTGGCGGGCGACACGTTCCGGGCCGCCGCTGCCGAACAGCTCGAGACGTGGGCGCAACGCAGTGGGGCCCAGTTCGTACGGGGCGCCGAGGGAGCCGATCCGTCAGTCAGTGGTGTTCGACGGGATCGAGGCCGGTGTCGCGCGGGGCGCAGACGTCGTCCTGGCTGACACGGCCGGCAGGTTGCACAACAAGTCGAACCTCATGGACGAGCTGCGGAAGGTCCGGCGGGTGGCCGACAAGGCCGGCGGGCACGTCACCGAAGTGCTCCTGGTGCTGGACGCGACCACCGGGCAGAACGGCCTCTCGCAGGCTCAGGTGTTCACCGAGGCGGTCGAGGTGACCGGAGTGGTTCTCACCAAGCTGGACGGTTCGGCAAAAGGAGGCATCGTCATGGCAATCCAAGCAGAACTCGGCATCCCCGTGAAGCTCGTCGGTCTCGGCGAGTCGATCGAGGACCTCGTGGACTTCGAGCCGACCGAATTCGTCGACGCGCTGTTGGCCGTGGAGGCGGCGTCGTGATGGCGCGCCTCGTGCTGAGTCCCCTCCGCGTGACGGCCAAGGTTCTGCGGGCGTTGGGTCCGGGCGGCTCGCCCTGCTCGGCGTCGGCGCACTCGCCGGTGCGCTCGTCACCCCGGTGACCGGATCCGAGCTCCGGCGACGCATCGCCGAGGAGATCGCGAAGCGACGGTCGGGGACCCAGGAGTCCATCGAGGTACGGGTCCGAAACCGGTTGTCGACCGCCCCCCGGACCTGGCACCTGACCCAACCCGAGGTCGTCGCGGTCGCCGCCGAGGACGAGGTGGGTTGGCACATCATCCTCGCGGGCACCGCGCCGGACGAGACCAGTGCCCGTGACCTGGGGGACGCGGCGCGTGGGGTTGCCGGGGTGCTCGACGTCGACAACCGGGTGCGGGTCGCCCCCGCGGAAGGAGCGTAGATGTTCGATTCGCTCTCGGACCGGTTCGAGGACATCTTCAAGCGGCTCCGCGGCCACGGCCGACTCAGCGAGGCCGACGTCGACGAGGTCCTCCGCGAGATCCGACTGGCACTTCTCGAGGCGGATGTCAACTTCGTCGTCGTACGCGATCTGCTCGATCGGATCCGCACGCGGTGTGTCGGCTCGGAGCTGCATCAGGCGCTGAATCCGGCCCAACAGGTCATCGACATCGTCCACACCGAACTCATCGAGATCCTGGGCGGGGAGGCATTGCGGATCACCTTTGCGCCGCAACCCCCGACCGTGATCCTGATGGCCGGGCTCCAGGGTTCGGGCAAGACCACCACGTCGGCCAAGTTGGCCCGATGGTTCAAGTCCCAGGGGCGCAACCCGATGCTGGTCGGGGCCGATCTGCAACGCCCCGCCGCCGTCGCCCAGTTGCGGACATTGGCGTCCCAGGTGGACGTCCCGGTGTTCTCCGCGTCCGACGAGATCGTGGCGGCCGGTGACGGCGACCCGGTGCCGGTCGCCGCCGACGCGCTCGGCGAGGCCCGAAGGCTGGGCCGCGACGTCCTCATCATCGACACGGCGGGCCGACTCTCGATCGACGCCGAACTGATGGACCAGGTCCGGCGGATCGAAGCGGTCACCGAACCCCACTACACATTCCTGGTCGTCGACGCCATGACCGGTCAGGACGCGGTGACCACCGCCGAGAATTTCGACGAGTCGCTGTCGCTCGACGGGGTGATCCTCACCAAGCTCGACGGCGACGCCAGAGGTGGCGCGGCGCTGTCGGTCAAGGAGGTCGTCGGCAAGCCGATCGCATTTGCCTCGACCGGTGAGAAGCTCGCCGACTTCGACCGGTTCCATCCCGATCGTCTCGCGGGACGGATCCTCGGCCAGGGCGACATGCTGACCCTGATCGAGAAGGCCAAGGACGCATTCGACGAGGCCGAGGCCGAGGCGGCCGCGGCGCGGCTGATGGAGGGCACCTTCACCCTCGAGGACTTCCTCGAGCAGATGCAGCAGGTGAAGAAGATGGGCCCGATCGGCGGCCTGGTGGGCATGCTGCCCGGCGTTCCCAAGGAGCTCCGCAATGCCGACATCCCGGATTCGGAGGTGGCCCGACTCGAGGCGATCATCCGGTCGATGACGCCGGCCGAGCGGCGGAAGCCGAACCTGATCGACGGCTCCCGGCGGCTGCGGATCGCGAACGGATCGGGCACGTCGACCTCCGAGGTCAACCAGCTCCTCCGCCAGTTCTCCGAAGTCCAGCGGATGATGAAGCGGTTCGGGGTCGGAGCCGGCGGGAAGCGGAAGAAGAAGGGACGCAAAGGCAAGGGGTCCGGTCGCGTCACGCCTCGGGGACCCGCATCCGGCGAGTCCGGCGCCGGTCCCCGCCCCGAACTCCGCCTTCCCGGTTTGAACTGAGCGCCCACCGGCGAACAGACTTGTCCTTCCGCACGAATCGGACCGAAAGAAGAACTCAGTGGCCGTGAAGCTCCGCTTGGTGCGAATGGGCAAGAAGAAGCAACCGACCTACCGCATCGTCGCCGCGGATTCGCGTTCGCCGCGCAACGGGCGGATGATCGAGATCATCGGCACCTACCAACCGCGCCTCGAGCCGTCCGGTGTGCTGGTGGACGAGGAGAAGGCGCTCAAGTGGCTCCGCAACGGCGCACAGCCCACCGAGGCTGTCGCGCAAGCTTCTCGGTTGCGACCGGCGTGTGGGCGACGTTCGAGGGTGGTGCCGCAACGAGCTCCGGCGCCGCGTCGTGAGCGAAGGCGACCCCGCAGGGGCAGTCCTGGAGTACATCGTGCGCTCGATCGTCGACGCCCCGGAGGCCGTGGAGGTCGACATGGAGGCCGCCGACCCCGATCGCTACGACGTGCGGGTTGCTGACGGTGACATGGGCCGGGTGATCGGTCGACGGGGGCACACTGCCGATGCGATCCGCGCCGTGGTGCGGGCCGCCGCAGCACGGCAGGACCGTCGGGTCGACGTGGAGTTCGTCGACTGACGACCCTCGAGGTTGCCCGCGTCGAACGTCCCCACGGACTTCGTGGGGACGTCGTCGTCGCTCTGATCTCCGACGACCGGTCGCGGCTCGCGGCCGGATCCGAGCTCGGCTCCGAGCGAGGTCCGCTGATCGTCCGCCACGCACACGAGCACGGTCGCCGTTGGCTCGTTCACTTCGACGGCATCGACGACCGGGAGGCTGCGGAGCAGTTGGGAGGCCTGGTGCTCCGTGCCAGTCCGGACCCGGCTGCAGAAGGTGTCTGGGTCCACCAGGTCGTGGGTCTCGAAGTCGTCGACACCGCCGGGGTCGGTCATGGTCCTGTGGAGGCCGTGCAGCCGAATCCGGCCCACGACCTGTTGGTGTTGGAAGACGGGACTCTCGTGCCCGCGGTGTTCATCGTCGAGATCGACGACCGGATCGTGGTCGACGTGCCCGAGGGACTGTTCTGATGGAAGTCGGGCTACGGGTCGACGTCTTCACGATCTTCCCCGAATTGATCGACGGATTCAGCGCGCGGGCGCTCCTCGGTCGTGCCCGCGCGACGGGACGGTTGGATCTTCGGATACACGACATCCGTGACGGCGCGCACGACGTCCACCGCAGCGTGGACGACGCACCGTTCGGCGGTGGAGCGGGCATGGTGATGATGCCGGAACCGGTGTTCGAGGTGGTCGAAGCCACCCGGGCGCCCCGCCCGTTGTTGCTCTTGTCGCCGGGAGGACGGCGCTTCGATCAGCAGATGGCCGACGAGCTCGCGTCGTCGGGAGGTTTCTCGCTGCTCTGTGGACGCTACGAAGGAGTGGACGAGCGGATCAGAGAACATCTGGTCGACGATGAGGTCTCGATCGGCGACGTGGTCGTCTCCGGCGGAGAGGTCGGTGCACTGGTGATCCTGGAGGCGACGAGCCGGTTGGTTCCCGGGGTGATGGGTAATGCGTCGTCGGCACAGGAGGAGTCGTTCCGCGGGGATCTGTTGGAGTATCCGCACTACACCCGCCCGGCGACGTTCCGTGAGTGGAGTGTCCCGGAGGTGCTCAGATCCGGTGATCATGCCCGGATCGAGGAACTGGCGCCGGAACCAGGCGCTTCGTCGGACGATGCGGCAACGGCCGGACCTGATCGAGCGGCACGGTGGACCGATTCGTGACGAATCCGACCTTTTGGGCCCACAAGATCCCGACGCCTAGCATTCGATCCACCATGAACCCCACCGACCTCATCGATCAGGAGCACCTGCGCGACGATGTGCCCGACTTCGCCCCCGGCGACAATCTGAAGGTCCACGTGCGTGTCGTCGAAGGCGACAAGCATCGGATCCAGGTGTTCCAGGGAGTGGTGATCCGACGACAGGGTGATGGAATCCGGGAGACGTTCACCGTCCGCAAGATCAGCTACGGCGTCGGCGTGGAGCGGACATTTCCCGTGCACACCCCGGCGATCGACACGATCGAGGTCGTGAGCCGTGGTGATGTCCGTCGCGCCAAGCTGTACTACCTGCGTGACCGGATCGGCAAGGCCGCGAAGGTGAAGGAAAAGCGGGTCAACTGACCTTCCAGGTTTGAGGTCGGGTCGACCTGGGGTACGCCCCCGGTGTGCCCACTCGACACCCACGCTATTCCGCTGAACAGGTTCGACGACGACAGGCCCTGGGGGTGGCCGGGGAGGACGCTGCGGCCGCGTGGTACCTCAGCGACGGCTACGAGATCCTCGATCGCAACTGGCGCTGTCGCGATGGCGAGCTGGATCTGATCGCGGCAGGTGAAGGCTGCCTGGTCTTCTGCGAGGTGAAGAGCCGGAGTTCCTCCGCCTACGGCGTGCCCGCCGCGGCAGTCACCCCGGCCAAGCAACGACGGATCCGACATCTGGCGCTGCGATGGCTCGACGAGCACGACGTGCACGGCGCACGACTGCGATTCGACGTGGTCTCGGTGCTGGGTGGTCGGGTCGAGGTGATCGCCGGGGCATTCTGAGTGGACCGACGCTTCGGCCGACCGGGGTACGGTGACGCCATGCCCATACGCGTGGAACGAAACGGATCGGTCGCGACGGTGGTGCTGGACAACCCGGCGCACAAGAACGCCATCACCAATGCGATGTGGAACGAATTGTGTGAGGCGTTCACGGCGATCGGGCACGACGACACCGTCCGGGTGGTCGTGGTGACCGGAGCGGGCGACGAGTTCTGTTCGGGAGCCGATCTCGCGCCGGGTGACGGTGGAGGGGTGGCACGCCACTGGACCCGCCACATGGAGCAGATCAATGAGGCCGCGCTCGCCCTGCACGCGCTGCCCCAGCCGAGTGTCGCGCGGATCGACGGCGTTGCCGCCGGAGCCGGGCTGAACCTGGCCCTGGGGTGTGATCTGGTCGTGGCATCGGAACGCTCACGCTTCAGCGAGATCTTCACCAAAAGGGGACTCTCGGTCGATTTCGGAGGGTCGTGGCTCCTGCCCCGGCGCGTGGGGCTGCACAGAGCTCTCGAACTCTGTCTTCTGGCCGATGTCATCGACGCGGCCGAAGCGGAGCGCATCGGGTTGGTGAACCGGGTGGTTCCCACCTTGGAACTGGACGCGGCGGTCGCCGACTGGACCGACCGGCTCAGTGCGCTCCCGCCGATCGCGTTGACCTCGACCAAACGACTGGTCCATCAGGGAACGCAGCGGAGCTTCTCCGAGGCGTTGGGCGCCGAGGGAGCCGCCCAGGCCATCAATTTCACGACCGAGGACACCACTGAAGCGATGCTGGCGTTCCTGCAGAAGCGACCGGCCGACTTCAAGGGCCACTGACCCTTCCCAGGGTTGTGCGACGGTCCGCAGCTCCGGGCCCCCTCGCCGGCTTGCGCCGGCCAATCGATGGGAAGGTGGCGTGCAGAGTGGACCTCCGCTCTGGACGTGGCCGAGGTGATCGCCGAGATGAACCTTGCGGAGACGGCGTTCGCGGGCCGATCCTCCCGAACGAAGCGACGCAGGGTCGCTGCCGGGTTCCGCGCTCGGTGCGCTGCCGGTGCGCGTCTGGCGATCGCGGCTTTTCACGGTCGCTGAACTTCCCGACGAGTCAACGGTCCGTGCACTTCGTCCCGACCTTGGCGCGCTCGCAGCATCGGTGGAGCGGCCCGTTGTCGTGACCGCGGCGAGCGAGCGACCCGACTACGACATGGTGAGCCGTGTGTTCGCCCCGACGAAGGGCATTCCCGAGGACCCCGTCACCGGATCAGCGCACTGTGTCCTCGCGTGTCTCTGGGGTGACCGGCTCGGACGAAGGACCCTGGTCGGCTATCAGGCCTCACCGCGAGGCGGAACCGTCCACATGGCCCGTGCGGGAGATCGTGTGCAGCTCGCCGGTCGCGCCGTGGTGACCTCCGAAGTCCGGATGACGGCAGCGTTCGACTGAACACCACGTCGAGCGCTCGGCCCGGGTGAGCAGGCGATGGCGTCGCCGCCCGATCTCGCGGGCCGACGCTGTCCCACCCGATTCGTATGGTGAGCGGTACCGATAGGTCTCGCGGCGCTGCGCCGCCCCGTCATCATCCGACAACGTCGCGCCACGTCGTGGGCGTGACGGGAAGTGAGGCCGCCCATGCTCGCCACCATCCTCGCCGCGACCGTGCTCGGCGTCGAGGGACGTCCGGTCACCGTCGAAGCACATGTCTCCCAGGGGCTCCCCGGATTCTCCATCGTCGGTCTGCCCGATGCCGCCTGTCGGGAGGCCCGTGACCGGGTCCGCGCCGCTCTGCTCTCGTCCGGGCTGCGTTGGCCACAACAGCGCGTCACGATCAATCTCGCCCCGTCCGGCGTCCGCAAGGCCGGATCCGGTCTCGATCTCGCGATCGCGCTCGCCGTCCTCGCCGCCGATGGCCAGCTCCCGGCAGAAGCGCTCGAACCCCTTTCGGCAGTGGGAGAACTGGGTCTGGACGGTACGGTCCGGTCGGTCGCAGGGATCGTACCCCTGGTCGATGCCCTCGCCACCGATGACGTCGTCGTTCCCGCGGCGGCAGCCCACCTGGCGGCGTTGGCGACCTCGGCGAGCATCCGCCCGGTGCGTACTCTCCGGGAAGCCGTCGAAGCGCTGCTCGGCGAGGGCCCGTGGCCCCCCATGCCTGTCGACGACGAACCCGACGACGTCGCAACGGTCCCCGATCTGGCAGATGTGCGCGGTCAACCGGCGGCTCGGTACGCGCTGGAGATCGCCGCCGCGGGCGGACATCATCTGTTGATGGTCGGCCCGCCCGGAGCCGGCAAGACCATGCTCGCCCGACGCCTTCCCGGGCTGCTCCCGCCACTCGATCGCGACGAGTCGCTCGCGGTGACCAAGGTGCATTCGGCGGCCGGTCTGCCCATTCCGTCGCGCCAGCTCGTCCGGGTCCCCCCGTTCCGCGATCCACACCACAGTACGACGATGGTCGCGCTGATCGGTGGAGGCGCGCCGACCCTGCGTCCGGGTGAGGCGAGCTGTGCAACCCACGGGGTGCTGTTCCTCGACGAACTCGGCGAATTCGCCCCGCACGTGCTGGATGCGTTGCGCCAACCCCTCGAACTGGGCTGGATCAGGGTCGCGCGGGCTGCCGCGTCGGTCGTGTTGCCGGCGCGATTCCTGCTCGTTGCGGCGATGAATCCCTGTCCGTGTGGCGAGGCACTCCGCCCGGGGCACTGTCGCTGCAGCGAGCGCGAACGGGCCAGGTATCGGCGTCGCCTGTCGGGGCCCTTGCTCGACCGGTTCGATCTGCGTATCGATGTGACGAAACCGGACACCGACCGGCTCCTGGGCGGAGCCCCGGGCGAATCGACCGCGGTCGTGGCGGAACGGGTGCGGGCGGCACGGGATCGGGCCACGGCCCGCGGGGTGCACTGCAACGCCGAGTTGACCGGATCGGCACTCGAGCAGACCACGCCGCTCACCGGCGGTGCCCAGAACCTGCTGGACACGGCATTGCGCGTCGGCGCGCTCACCGCCCGGGGCTTGACCCGGGTGCGACGTCTTGCGTTGACGATCGCCGACCTCCAGACCGATCCGGTCCCGTTGACGGCCGAGCACGTCGGTATGGCGCTGGCCTTGAGATCCGATCCGCGCGTGACCGAAGAGGCCGCATGAAGGCGATCGACGCGGCCCATTTGAGTGCCCTGGCGTCGCTGTCGGGTGTGGGTCCCGCCCGACTGCGGATGTTGACCGACACCTGGGAGCCCGCCGAAGCATGGAGGCACATCCGCCGGGGCACGATCTCGTCCGATGCCTCGGTTGCCGAGGGGCTCGGCAGCCGCTTGCACGACCTTTCCGGTCGATGGCGCGCGCAGGCGTCGGACATCGATCCCGATGCGCTCCTGGAGCAGCATCGGCGGTTGGGCATCACGACGTTGGGTCCCGATGACCCCGGATTTCCTCCCACACTGCGCGACGACATCGAACCACCGGCGATCCTGTGGGCACTCGGAGATCCGGGAGTGCTCGCGGAAACGGTGGTCGCCATCGTCGGGACCCGCCGGTGCACCCGCTATGGCCACGACGTCGCCCGACGGTTCGGGCGGGAACTCGCCGCGGCCGGGGTGACGGTCGTGTCCGGTCTGGCGTTGGGCATCGATGCCGCGGCTCATGCCGGTGCGCTCGATGTCGCCGGAGGGGCGGCGCCGCCGGTGGCGGTGGTGGGGACGGGACTGGACGTGGTGTACCCGACCCGGAACCGTGCACTCTGGCAGGCCGTTGCCGCACGGGGCGCGGTGCTCAGTGAGGCTCCGCCGGGGGCGACCGCCGAACCCTGGAGGTTCCCGGCTCGGAATCGGCTCATCGCCGCGCTGGCCCGGATGGTGGTCGTGGTCGAATCCGCGGAGCGGGGCGGTTCGCTCTACACCGTCGACGAGGCCGTGGCCCGTTCGGTCGACGTGCGTGCCGTACCCGGACCGATCTCGGTGGCGACCTCGGCCGGCACGAACCGCCTGCTCGCCGACGGAGCCGCGCCGGCACTGAGTGCCTCGGAATTGCTGGAATCGCTCGACATCGATCCCGACCGGAGCGCAGCTCGGCCATCGCGGTCGTTCGGAGCAGACGAGTCGGCGGTCCTGGGTGCGGTGACCGGCGACGCGGCGACCTTGGACGAGGTCGCCGCGCGGGTCGACCTTCCGTTCGCACAGGTCGTGTCGATCGCCACGCGTCTCGAGGCCGAAGGCGTGCTCGCGCGCTCCGGCGGGTGGTACGAGCGGCGCGGATAGCCTGCGGTCATGGATTCGGCGTGGAGATTCGACGCGTTCGCCGCTTCGCTCGGTTCGCTCGCCACGTCCACGGTCGACGCGTACCGGAGAGATCTCGCCGGGTTCGGCATCTGGTGTGGCCGGGCCGGGATCGTCTCGCCGGCGGCTGTCGATCGGCGGACGCTCCGTCGCTATCTCTCGACGCTCACCACCCTGGGGTACGCGGCGACGTCGATCGCCCGGAAGGCCTCCACATTGCGACGGTACTTCGGGTGGTTGGTCCGTACCGGGGTCATCGCCGAGGATCCGACGAGCGGCATGTCGGCGCCCTCGGGCCCCAGGCGTGTGCCCCAGGTGCTCTCCGAGGTCGAGTTGGAACGCCTCCTCGGCGACGGTGGAGGCGGTCGGGCCGACGACGACCCGATGGCCCGTGCACTGGACGCCCGAGACCGGTGCGTTCTCGAACTGCTCTATGGCAGCGGTCTGCGCGTGGCAGAGCTGTGTGGGATTCGATTCGGCGACTTCGCCGACCACGACCGTCGACTGCTGGTCAGGGGGAAGGGGTCCAAACAGCGACAGGTCCCGGTCGACGAACCCGCGCGGGCCGCACTTCGTGAATGGCGGGACCGTCGCGATCTGGTGCGGTCGTTGGCACCGGAGACCGAGCACCCGATCGGGCGCGGACCGGACGATCCGGTGTTCCTGAACCGGCGGGGCCATCCGCTCACCCCCCGGGATCTCCGCCGAATCGTGGACGCACGAGCAGCCCGCCCCACCCACCCGCACGAGCTGCGTCACACCTTCGCCACCCACCTGCTCGAAGGCGGTGCCGACCTCCGAGTGGTCCAGGAGCTCCTCGGTCACGCCGACCTTTCGACGACTCAGGGGTACACTCATGTGACGAGAGACCGACTCCGGAAGGTCCTCGATTCTTCCCACCCCCGCGCGTGAGGGCCGATTCGCATGAGCGACGCCCAACGAGACGAGATCGACGCACTCTGGAAGCGTTACAAGCAGTCGGGACGACGCGGGCTACGGGACCAGCTCATCCTGCAGTATTCGCCACTTGTCAAGTACGTGGCCGGACGGGTCGCGGTCGGTCTGCCCCAGAACGTGGACCAGGCCGACCTGGTCTCTTCGGGGATGTTCGGCCTGATCGACGCGATCGAGAAGTTCGAGCCGTCCCGTGGCTACCGCTTCGAGACCTATGCCATCACCCGCATCCGCGGGTCGATCATGGACGAGTTGCGGGCAATGGACTGGGTACCGCGCTCGGTGCGAGCAAAATCCCGACGCATCGAGACGGCCATTGCCGAGCTCGAGGCCGAGTTGCATCGGCCCCCTTCCGACGAGGAGCTGGCCGAGCATCTCGCGCTGTCCGTCGAACAGCTCCAGCGATTGCTCAGCCAGATCTCGATGACAGGCGTCGCCGCGCTGGACGACCTCATGTCGGCGAGTTCGAACTCCGACGACTCGATGACCCTGGGAGAGGTCGTCGCCGATCAGTCCGATGGCCCCTCGGATGTCTTCGAGTCATCGGAGCAACGGGAACGTCTGCGCGACGCGATCCTCAAGCTCCCCGAACGTGAGCGGCTCGTCTTGGGCCTCTACTACTACGAGGGACTCACCCTTGCCCAGATCGGTGAGGTCATAGGCGTGACCGAGAGCCGGGTCTGTCAGATCCATACCAAGTCGGTGTTGCAACTGCGGGGTCGGCTCACCGAGCACGACCGGATCGATTCGGTGACCGCCGCTGTCTGACGGCTGCAGCTGTCGGGTTTGAACCGCGCCGGAGCGGGGTATCCCCGCATGTGTGCGCTGGTCGTCGCGATTCCTGTTGGTGGTTCTCTCGACGGTGGTGACGGCGGGATGTCTCGCTGCGGACTCGCCTCGACGAGTCGCTGATCCCCGAACGGCCGGCTGGTGTTCGATACCGGTTCCAGCACCGTTGATGGACGGATTCGATCCGCCGGCAGAGCCGTGGCTCCCGGGAAATCGGGGCTTGACGTTCGGGTCCCGGCCCGGTCTGCCGGTCGAGGCCGTGCAGCCGGGAACCGTGGGCTTCGCCGGACCGATCGCCGGCGAGGGGTACGTGACGATTCTCCTGCAAGATGGTCGCGACACGACCTATTCGTACCTGGCAAGGATCGACGTCGCCTCGGGTGACCGGGTGGAGGTCGGTGCGGTGATCGGATCGACCGGTGACCGTCCGTTCCACCTCGGGTACCGTGATCGAGGCAGCTACCTCGACCCCACCGAGTTGGTGAGGACGGCCTGTGCCCACGGCCATGCCGTGCTCGTGCCGGTGCCGACCGTGGTCTCCTCGAGCGCCGACCGTTGATGTTGGTCGCGGCAGGAATCGGCTAGCCTTGCTCGGCGGCATCCGAACCCGGATGCCCGTACGAGAATCTGGAGCCCGGAGACCCCACGGTCGTCGTCCGCGACGCAACTTCCGAGGCTCGTCCACCGAACCGATGGGAGAACATCAGTGACCGCAGTCGTGACCATGAAGCAACTGCTCGAGGCCGGGGTGCATTTCGGGCACCAGACCCGGCGTTGGAATCCGAAGATGAAGCGCTTCATCCACGGAGAGCGGAACGGGATCTACATCATCGACCTCGAGCAGACCCTCGCCCGGATCGAGACTGCCTACTCGTTCATCCGCGATCTGGTCGGCGAGGACGGAACGGTGCTCTTCGTGGGTACCAAGAAGCAGGTTCAGGATCCGGTCGAGTCCTACGCGACCAAGTGCGGCATGCCCTACATCAACCAGCGGTGGTTGGGTGGCATGTTGACGAATTTCGCGACCATGTCGAAGCGGATCGGCAAGATGCACGAATACCGTCGGATGCGGGACTCGGGCGAGTTCGACCTGATGCCCAAGAAAGAGGCGCTGCTCATCAGCCGGGAGCTGACCAAGCTGGAGCGGAATCTCGGAGGCATCGACTCCATGGAATCACTGCCCGATGCGGTGTTCATCCTGGACACCAAGACCGAACACATCGCCGTGACAGAGGCCAACAAGCTGCGGATTCCGATCGTCGCGGTGGTCGACACGAACTGCGATCCCGACGAGATCACCTATGTGATTCCCGGAAACGACGACGCGATGCGTTCGAGTTCACTGCTGGCACGGGTCGTTGCCGACGCGGTCACCGAGGGACGGTTGCTGGCGGCGAGCCGGAATCCCGCACCCAGCGCCCTCCCGCGCACTGCCGAGGAGGAGTCACGGATCGCCGCCGAGCAGGCGGAGGCACGGAACGAGGCGGCTCGGGCCCAGGCTGAACGCGAGGCTCGCCTCGCCACCGCGGACAGCGGTACCCCCACCACAGCAACCAAGGAGTAGTCGAGTCGAGATGGCTGCAATCAGCGCCAAGGACGTCCAAGCACTTCGACAGGCGACCGGTGCGGGCATCATGGATGCCAAGCGAGCGCTCACCGAGTCCGAGGGTGATCCCGAAGCGGCTCGCAAGTGGCTGCGTGAGCACGGGCTGGCGAAGGCTGCCGACCGTACCGATCGTGACAACTCCGAAGGAGTGGTCGCCGTCGGTGTTTCCGGCGCCCGGGTGGCGCTGGTCGAACTCAAGTGCGAAACCGACTTCGTCGCGAAATCCGATTCGTTCGCACCGCTGGCCCAGAAGATCGCCGACGCGGGTGCTTCGGGCGGCCCGGACGCGGTGCAGGAGTTCGGCGACGAGATCGACGATCTCAAGGTGCGCTTGAAGGAGAACATCTCCCTGGGCCGCTCGGTCGTGTTCGATGCTGGTGCGGGCGACGTGATCGGCACCTACGTCCACCGCCAGGACGGTCGGGGCGTCAACGCCGTCGCGGTCGACCTGGAAGGTGGTTCGCCGGAACTGGCGCACGATGTCGCGGTGCACATCGCGTTCACGAAGCCCACGGCGATCTCGCGGGACGAGGTTCCCGCGGCCGAGGTCGAAGCCGAGCGGGCCACCCTGACCGACGTGACCCGGGCCGAAGGCAAGCCCGAAGCGGCGCTCGACAAGATCGTCGCAGGACGGCTCTCGGGCTGGTTCGCCGAGCGGGTGGTCCTCGAGCAGAAGTACGTCAAGGACGAGAAGCGGACCGTCGCCGACTTGTTGGAATCGGCGGGTGCCCGACTGGTGCGTTTCGAGCAGATCGTCATAGGGAGCTGAGGCGACCACCGTGGGTCGACCCAGGTGGAGCCGGGTGCTGTTGAAGCTCTCCGGCGAGTCGTTCGCCGGGACACAGGGCTTCGGCATCGACGGTGACGTGGTCGGGGGGCTGGCCCGACAGATCGCCGAGCTCCGCGGCGAACTCGATGTCGATGTCGCCGTGGTCGTCGGTGGGGGCAACATCTGGCGTGGCATGGCCGGGGCCGGAGCGGGAATGGACCGTGCCCAGGCCGATTACATGGGCATGCTGGCCACGGTCATCAACGCGCTGGCACTGCAGGACCTGCTCGAACGCCTGGAGCAACCCACGAGGGTCCAGTCGGCAATCCACATGGCCCAGGTCGCCGAGCCCTACATTCGACGGCGCGCCCTGCGACACCTCGAGAAGGGTCGGGTCGTGATCTTCGCCGGGGGGTCGGGCAACCCGTATTTCACCACCGACACGACCGCGGCCCTGCGGGCCGTGGAGATGGGCGCGGACGTCCTGTTGAAGGGAAGTCACTCCGGGGTCGACGGCGTCTACAGCGACGACCCCCGCACCAATCCTGCCGCCGAGCGTCTGGACGAGATCAGCTACCTGGACGTGCTGAACCGGGGGTTGCGGGTGATGGACGCGACCTCGATCACCATGTGTATGGACCATTCGCTGCCGATCGTCGTGTTCGACCTGATGACCGAGGGCAACATCCGATGCATCATCGAGGGGCAACCGCTGGGTACCCTGGTGTCATGAGCGCAGATCTGATCGAGGCGGTGACCACCACCGCATCGGAACGCATGGACCGCGCCGTGGACCATGCGCGCGGCGAATTCTCGGGAGTGCGTACCGGGCGGGCCACCCCGGCGCTGATCGAGAAAATCCCGGTGGAGTACTACGGATCCGAGGTTCCGCTCCAGCAGCTGGCGTCGTTCTCGGTCCCCGAGGCTCGCCAACTGCTGGTTTCCCCGTTCGACAAGGGCTCGATGGCTGCGATCGAGCGGGCGATCCAGATGGCCGACCTCGGTCTCAACCCGTCCAACGACGGCGCGGTGATCCGGCTGCATTTCCCGCCCCTCACCGCGGATCGGAGGGCCGAGTTGGTCAAGGTCGTCAAGTCCATGGCGGAAGAGGGGCGAATCTCGGTCAGGAACGCCCGAAGGAGCGCACGTCACGAGCTGGAAGGACTGACCGAGACCTCCGACGTCTCCGACGACGATCTCGTCAGGGCGAACAAGGAACTCGATAGAATCACCCACTCGCACGAATCCGAGATCGACCGCGCCCTCGCCCAGAAGGAACGTGAGCTTCTCGAGGATTGATTCCGCCGTCGATCCCGGGTTGTCCGAGCCCCCAAGGAGGTCCCCACATGGACGACCAGCATGATCCCAGGGAAGGCAAAGGACGTGATGCGACCGAGGGCGTCCGGATCATCGGTGCCGAGGAGGCGGCCGAGGCGGTCGAGCGCGGTGACGTCGCGCCCCGGCTGCCCGACAAGGAGCCACGGTACGGTGATCGGCCACCCGCAGCCCCCCAGGGGGCCCGCCCGGCACTCCGGTTCCCCCTCGATGCCGATTCGGACCCTGCGGATCTGACCCGCCCGACGGTCAGGCCGGCACGCGCCTCCGACGATCCGTCTCCCTCTGGTTCGGTCGAGCTGCCCCACTGGACGGATCCGCCTACCGGCGAGGTGCCGGCGGTGCTCGCCGACACCCAGGACGAGCCCGACGACCTGGAAGCGTGGTCGTCGTTCGCGACGTCGTCGCCGACCCGTTGGCGCGATGCCGAGGACGACTGGGCGGACACGGGCGAATATGCCGCGGCCCTCGGCGACGACGACAGTCGGATCGGCGCGCTGGACCAGAGTGACCGGCCCACCGACGACGAACTGTTCTCATTCGAGGACGTCGAGGAACTCGCCTCACGTCGGACTGCTGCCCGCAGCGCCCAGCGGGCGCGCTCGGTGACTGGCGAGACCCATCTTTTCACAGGCGACGAGGACCCGACACTCGAAGACATGGACGAATCGCCGCTGTTCGCCGACCCGACGGAACCCGCCGACGGCGGGCGTGCGACCGGGGAGGGCGGGTCGCCACGAACGGCCGCGCCACCACGACGTCGCTCGTGGCGCCGACAGCGGTGATGGTGCCGGCCGGGATGTGCCCACCGCGGTCGCCACCGGTGCGGCGATCGGGATCGTCACCCTGGTGTGCTTTCTCCTCGGCACGGCCGTCCTGACCGTGTTGATCACTCTCGTCGTGGCGCTGGCATCGGTCGAGTACTTCAGTTCCACCCAGCGTGCGGGTCTCCGCCCGGCGGCGCTGCTCGGACTGCTGGCGTCGGTGACCTTCCCGCTCGCCACCCACTGGCGGGGGGAGCCTGCCGTGCCGCTGGTGCTCGCCCTGACGGCCATCTTCGCGCTCGGTGTGGTACCTGATCGGCGCCGGTGGAGACAGTCCGGTGCTCGAGGGTGTCGGGTCGACGCTCTTCGGGGTGGTGTGGATCGGATTGCTCGGATCGTTCGCGACCTTGTTGCTCAGGGTTCCCGACGGGCGGGGGATCCTCCTGGCGGTGATCCTCACGGCGGTCGCCTATGACGTCGGTGCATTCTTCCTCGGTCGTGCCTTCGGCCATCGACCCTTGTCGGCGGCGAGCCCCAACAAGACCTTCGAAGGCGTCATCGGCGGCGTGGTCGTGGCCGCGATCGTGGGGCTGTTCCTGGGGGGCATCAATCTGGGCCTGCCGTTCCACGGCTTCGGGCACGGAATGGTCATGGGAATCGTCGTGGGAGTGGCGGCGACCTTCGGGGACCTGTGCGAGTCCCTGGTGAAACGGGACCTGGGACTCAAGGACATGGGCACGCTCATTCCCGGTCACGGCGGGGTACTGGATCGCGTCGACGGCATCCTGTTCGTGCTGCCTGCCGTCTACTACCTGATCATCGGTCTCCACTGGATGTGATCACGATCACCGTGGCCGGCTCGACCGGCTCGATCGGCACCCAGACCCTCGACGTCGTCGCACAGGAGCCCGAGCGATTCCGCGTCCATGCGCTGGCCGCATCGGGGCGGGATCTGGATCAGCTCGTTGCCCAGAGCGCGGCGGTGCGACCGGCAGTCGTCGCCGTGGCGAGCGATGCCCGTGCCCGGGAACTCGCCGATCGGGTGCCGACCGGGTGTGAGGTGCGAGCGGGGGCGGATGCCCTGAGCAGCGTGGCCGGCGAAGCCGACGTCTGCATCAACGGAGTTGTCGGTTTCGCAGGTCTCGGAGTGACGATGGCGGCGCTGGAAGGCGGGAAGCGCCTCGGCCTGGCCAACAAGGAATCGCTCATCGCCGCTGGACCGGTCGTGCAACGAGCCCGCCAGACCCCTGGCGCCGAGCTGATCCCGGTCGATTCCGAACATGCGGCGATCCACCAGTGCCTCCGCTCGGGGGGCTACACCGATGGAGGCGGCCGACGGACCGGTCCGGACCGTTCCGCACCGGTTGCGCCGAGGCGGGTGAAGCGGCTCGTGCTGACCGCGAGCGGTGGGCCGTTTCGCGGTCGCACCAAGGTCGAGTTGGCTTCGGTCACCGTCGAGGACGCCCTGGCACATCCGACGTGGGCGATGGGCCCGAAGATCACCGTCGACTCGTCCACCCTGATGAACAAGGGCCTCGAGGTGATCGAGGCGCACGAGCTCTTCGGCACGGCGGCGGGCGTCTCGGGTGTGGGGGTCACATTCGACGACATCGAGGTCGTCGTCCACCCGCAGTCGATCGTCCATTCGATGGTGACCTATGACGATGCGTCGACGGTCGCGGAACTGTCGATGCCGGACATGCGCCTGCCGATCGGTTACGCCCTGAACTGGCCCGACCGTTCCGGGGTCGGATTCGGAGCGATCGACTGGCGTGAAGCGCGCCGACTCGAATTCGAACCACCCGATCGCGAGACCTTCGCCTGTCTCGACCTGGCCTATCGTGCAGGCCGGGCGGGGAACGGCGCCCCAGCCTGGTTGAACGCCGCCAACGAGGTCGCGGTCGAGGCGTTTCTCGCCGGTCGGATCGGGTGGTCACAGATCGCAGAGGTTCTCTCCGACGCGATCGACCGGCATGATGGTTGCGTGATCGAAAGCATCGACGACGTGCTCGCAATGGACCACGCCGCCCGGCGGGTAGCCGAAGACCTCGTATCGGTACGGGCCAGGTGACCGACACCGCCGAAGCTCCCACGGAGGATCCGACCGGGGAACCCACGATGTCAGGGTCGCATTGGCTACGGGTCGGTCTGATGCTGCTCGCGCTGGTGTTTCTCGTGCACTACACGGGATGGTGGGGCCTGGCCATCGTCGCAGGCCTGGTGCTCATGATCTTCCTGCACGAGCTCGGCCATTTCCTCATGGCCAAGCGGGCCGGCATGAAGGTGACCGAGTTCTTCATCGGATTCGGCCCGCGGCTCTGGTCCTTCCGGCGTGGCGAGACCGAGTACGGCGTCAAGCTGATTCCGGCCGGGGCCTACGTCCGGATCGTCGGAATGTCGATGGCCGAGGACCTCGACGAGGCCGACGAGGATCGGACGTATCGGGCGCAGCCGTTCTGGCAGCGCTTCGGCGTGGCGGTGGCCGGGTCGGCCATGCACTTCCTCCAGGCATTGGTGTTGATCTTTGTCGTCCTGGTCGGTCTCGGGGTGCCGGGAGGCCGGATGATGCTGCCGACTCCCGGCCCTCAGGTGACCCAGATCGGCGATGTGTACGCGCACTGCCCGGCAGCCGAAGCGGGGTTGCGTCCGGACGACGAGATCATCTCGATCAACGGGCAGCACCTGGACAGCTACAAGGACCTCCCGGCGATGATCGAACCGTTGGCGGGCAAGAATGCGACGATCGTGGCGCGTCGTGACGGCGTCGACAAGACGTTCGTCGCTCACATCGTCGGCGGCACCGGTGATCGGAGTTCCAGCGGGATCCTGGGGGTCAACTACGGCCCGAAGCCCACGCCAGTCGAGCGGGTCGGCGTCGCCAAGGCGGTTCCCCAGACGTTCGCGGAGTTCGGCTACACGATGTGGCAGACCATCCCGGCGTTCGCCCACGCGTTCAGCCCATCCAGCCTGAAGTCGTACGGGAACCAGGTCGTCAACGCGAACAAGGATCGTCGTGCGGCCGACAACGGGACCACACCGGCACCGACCACCACGGTGCCGGCCACGGCGGTCGAGACGCCGACACGGGATTCGGTGTCGTCCAAACAATGTGTGCGGTCGATGGGTGGCCCGCCGGCATTCAAGGGCAGTGGCCCGGACTCGGCGGCGAACCAGAACCGCTTCCTGTCGATCGTCGGGATCTTCGACATCGGCAGGGGAATGGCGCAATCGGGAGGGGTGGCGTCGCTGCTCGGGCTGTTCGTGATCGTCAACATCTTCATCGGGTTGTTCAATCTGATCCCGCTGCTGCCCTTCGACGGCGGCCACATCGCCATCGCGGTCTACGAGAAGGCGCAGGAATGGCGTCGACGGCTCCACCACCGGTACTACTGCGACGTGAACAAGTTGCTGCCGCTCACCTCTATCGTGATCGTATTGCTGGGGTTGCTCTTCGTCTCCAGTCTCTATCTCGACTTCGTCAACCCACCATCGGTGAACTAGATGCAGTACGTCACGAACAACCGGTATCCCCGACGCAAGACCCGACAGATCGTGCTCCGGCACCCGACCAATCCGGTGGCCGTGGGGGGCGACGCCCCGATCAGCGTGCAGTCGATGACCACGACCAAGACCTCGGATGTGGATGGCACGCTGGCCCAGATCTACGCGCTGCGTGGCGCGGGGGCCGACATCGTGCGCTGCACGTGCAACGATGCCGAGGCCGCCGAAGGTCTGGCGCACATCGTCCCGCGCTCGCCCGTTCCCATCGTGGCGGACATCCATCATCAGTACCGGCGCGCCCTCGAGGCGCTCGAGGCAGGTGTGCAGTGCCTCCGTCTGAATCCGGGCAACATCAAGAACCCCGCCCACATCAAGGCCGTCGCCGCCGAGGCCAAGGATCGTGGCGTGCCGATCCGGATCGGGGTGAACGGCGGTTCGTTGCACCCGGACCTGTACGCGAAGTACGGGGACCGGGTCACTCCCGAGGCGATGGTCGAATCGGCGATGACCGAGCTCGCCTATTTCTCCGAAGTCGACTTCGACGACGTGAAGATCTCGGTGAAGGCCTCGAACGTCCCGCTGATGATCGAGGCGTACCGGCAACTCGCCGACGCCACCGATCACCCGTTGCATCTCGGATTGACCGAGGCGGGCCCGCTGCCCGGTGGGTTGTTGAAGGCGACCGCCGGCATCGCGACGTTGCTCGCCGAGGGGATCGGGGACACGATCCGGTACTCGCTCACGGCCGACCCGGTCGAAGAGGCGAAGGCCGGCAGGATGTTGCTCGAAGCCATGGGCATGCGTGAACGCTCCGGTCTCGACCTGATCGCCTGTCCGTCCTGTGGTCGGGCCGAGATCGACGTGATCGGACTGGCCGCCGAAGCCCAGCAGGCGCTGGCCGATCGCGAACTTCCCCTGCAGATCGCGGTGATGGGCTGTGTCGTCAACGGTCCCGGCGAGGCGCGGGACGCGGATCTGGGGATCGCCGGAGGCAAGGACAAGGGACACCTGTTCGTCAAGGGACAGAACGTCGCGGTCGTGCCGCAGGACGAGATGGTTCCCACGTTGGTGGAATGGGCCGAATTCATCGCGGAGCACGGAGTCGAGGCGGCACTCGCCCGGGTCGACACCGAGAAGGCCGCCAGGGCGGCGGAGAAGGACCGGGCCAAACTGCTGGTCGAGAAGGGTGCCGACGCGAACGGTAGCGGTGCCCGGATCGAGAAGATCCACCGCATCGAGCAGCACTGAGGGGCGCGACACCTCGCGGGTGCTGACGGAGGTGCCGATCGGCTCGTTAGGGTCGATGACATGACGATCTCCGAATCCGACCTGCTCGGCGGTCTTCCCAGGGGCCTCTACGTCGACGGTTCGTGGCGACACGCCACGAACGGGTCGGTCTTCGACGTCGACGACCCGGCGACCGGGTCGCCGTTGGGCGTCGAGATCGACGACGCGGACGGTGCTGACGCACGTTCGGCGCTCGAAGCCGCCGTGGCGGCGAGCGACGCCTGGGCGGCAACGCCGCCGCGGGACCGATCCGATCTGCTCCGGGCGGCCTTCGAGGAGGTGCGGGCCCGCAGCGACGAGTTCGCCCTGGCCATGACCCTGGAGATGGGCAAGCCGCTCGCCGAGAGCCGCGGCGAGGTGACCTACGGGGCCGAGTTCTTCCGCTGGTTCTCCGAGCAGGCGGTGCGGATCGACGGCCGCTACACGGTGGCGCCGGGTGGAGACGGGCGCATCGTGGTCACTTCGAAACCGGTCGGGCCGGCCCTGATGATCACTCCCTGGAACTTTCCTCTGGCGATGCTCACCCGCAAGATCGGGGCCGCGGCGGCAGCAGGATGCACGATGGTCTGCAAACCGTCCGAGACCACGCCGATCACGGCGATACTCCTGTTCGACGTGCTCGATCGGGTCGGCTTTCCCGCCGGGGTCTGCAATCTGGTCACCACCACCGACGCGGCGACCCTGTCGGAGTCCCTGCTGGCAGATCCACGTCTGCGCAAGGTCTCCTTCACGGGTTCGACCAGGGTGGGGAAGCATCTGCACGGGCTGGCATCGACCCATCTGCAACGCGTCTCGCTCGAGTTGGGAGGAAACGCTCCGTTCGTCGTCTGTGCCGACGCGGACGTACCGGCCGCGGTGGAAGGAGCGGTGGCCGCGAAGATGCGCAACGGGGGAGAGGCGTGCACCTCTGCGAACCGCTTCGTGGTCCACGAGTCGGTGGTCGACGAATTCACCGCACTTCTCGGCGAGCGGCTCGGCTCGCTACGCGTCGGACGGGGTACCGAGGATGGTGTCCAGGTCGGGCCGATGATCCGCGAGCGGGATCGTGACCGGATCGCCGGGTTGGTCGACGACGCGGTGGGGCGCGGGGCCCGGATCGTCACCGGTGGTGGCGTTCCCGATCAGCCGGGGTGGTTCTACCGACCGACGGTGCTCGCCGAGGTTCCCCCGGACGCGGAGCTGCTGTCGAAGGAGATCTTCGGACCGGTGGCACCGGTGGTTTCGGTGTCCTCGGACGACGAGGCGGTGCAGGTGGCGAACGACACCGAAGCCGGGCTGGTCTCGTATCTGTACACCTCGGATCTGGACCGCGCCATCCATCTGGCAGAGGCATTGGAGGCCGGAATGGTGGGCGTGAACCGCGGGGTGGTGTCGAACCCGGCGGCGCCCTTCGGCGGTGTGAAGTCGTCCGGACTGGCACGCGAGGGCGGCGCCGAAGGGATCGAGGCCTACCTGGAAACCAAATACCTCGGCATCGCACTCGGCAACTAGAAAGGTGATCCCCGGCACCCGTCGGGGCTCGAGCCGAGGAGACCCGATGGGAACCAACGAGCGCAGTCGGATCGCGATGACCGACTCCGAGATCGAGCGGTACATCTCCGAGCACCGCACCGCGGTGATGGCCTCGGTCGGGCCCGACGGGACGCCGCACGTCGTCGCCATGTGGTACGCGGTGATCGACGGCCAGATCTGGTTCGAGACGAAGGCGAAGTCGCAGAAGGCCCGGAACCTGCGCCGGAACGCGACGTTGAGTGTGCTGCTCGAGGACGGGGAGACCTACGACCAGCTCCGGGGCGTCTCCATGGAAGGGCGCGGCATCCTGGTGGAGGATGCTGATCAGCTCTGGCAGGTCGGGGTGAACGTCTGGGAACGCTACACGGGCCCCTATTCCGAGGAAGTCCGGCCGTTTGTCGAGTACATGCTCAACAAGCGGGTCGCCGTCCGTTTCGAGGTGGAACGTGTCCGTTCCTGGGATCACGCCAAGCTGGGAATGGAGGCGACCGAGCTCGGCGGGACGACCGCGGCTCAGGTGCGGGAACGGCTCCCATGACCACCGGCGACCTCGCGATCCGGGCCAGGGGACTGGTCAAGCGCTTCGGTGACTTCACCGCGCTCGACGGCGTCGACATCGATCTCCCGCGGGCGACCGTGTCCGCGGTGCTCGGCCCGAACGGCGCTGGCAAGACCACGGCGGTCCGCATCCTCACGACACTCACCGAGGCGACCGAGGGGAGCGCCATGGTCGCGGGGTTCAATGTCACCGACGCGCCACACGAAGTGCGTAGGCGCATCGGGCTGGCGGCCCAGGACGCGACCGTCGATCATCTGCTCACCGGGTTCGAGAACCTCGTGATGGTCGGGGAGCTCCACCAGCTCGGCCGGGACGAGGCGAAGGGCGCGGGCTCGTGAGCTGCTCGACGTCTTCTCGCTCGCTGACGCCGCAGACAGACAGGCTGTGCACTACTCGGGCGGGATGCGTCGTCGGCTCGATCTGGCGGTGACTCTCGTCGCCCACCCGGAGGTGTTGTTCCTCGACGAGCCGACGACCGGACTGGATCCCCGTGCCCGGGCCGAGCTCTGGGACGTCATCGACACGCTCGTCGACCACGGCACCTCGCTGTTGCTCACCACCCAGTACCTCGAGGAGGCCGAACGGCTGGCAGACGACATCCTCGTGGTCGACCACGGACGCGTCATCGCCCACGGCGACGCGCGGGCCCTCAAACGCGAGGTCGGCGGTGACCACATCGGGGTCACGGTGGCCGATCCGGACACGCTGACCGAAGCGGCGCGTCTGCTCGGTTTCGTCAGTTCCGCCGACGCCACTGTCGATCGTGCGATCCGCACGGCGACCGTGCCCACGACCGACGGCATCGCCGGTCTCGCCTCGGTGGCTCAGGCGCTGGCCGACGCGGGCATCGCGGTCGAGGATCTCAGCCTGCGGCAACCGACCCTGGACGAGGTCTTCCTCACCCTGACCGGCCAGGGCATCGACGATGCCGCCGCCTTGGAGCAGGCCCGATGACCGTGACCGAACTCGCCGGTACCGCGGCGCAACCCGGCAGAGCCGAGCTCCACCAACCGAAAGGCATCGTCCACGACGCGTGGGTGATCGCCCGCCGCGGCCTGGTGCACATGAAGCGCCAACCCGAACAGCTCAGCGATGCCACGGTGCAACCAATCATGTTCGTGCTCATGTTCGGGTTCGTGTTCGGTGGGGCGATAGCGGCTCCCGGCGGCGGGAGCTACCGCGAATTCCTCATGGGTGGGATCTTCGCGCAGACCCTGACCTTCTCGACGTTCGGCGTGTCGCTTTCGATCGCGAACGACCGGAAGAACCAGATCGTCGACCGATTCCGGTCGGTGCCGATCTCCCAGGGCACGGTTCTGGGAGGGTACGCCCTCGCGAACTTCATCAAGGCGTTCCTGCCGGTGCTGTTGATGTCGATCACCGGGCTGCTGATCGGATGGCGGATCCGGGACGGAGTCGTGCACGCCACCGAGGCGTATCTGTTGATGATGGCGTTCGTGCTGGCGATGATCTGGATCGGGATCCTGCTCGGCAGTCTGGTGAAGACACCGGAAGGAGTCAACGGGATCGCGTTCGCGGTGCTGTTCCCGATCACCTTCGTGGCGTCGACATTCGTGCCCCCCGACTCGATGCCCGGAGTGCTGCGGGTCTTCGCCCTGTGGAATCCGATCACGACCCTCTCCGACAGCCTGCGCATCCTGTTCGGGAACCCGGTGGCCCCGGCCGGGCCGGGCGATCCATGGCCGACTCACCACCCGATTCTGTACACCCTCATCTGGATCGTGATCCTGGTGGTCAGTTGCGCTCCACTCGCGGTGCGGGCCTACCGTCGTTCGATCGAAGGCTGACCGCGCTTAGGCGCTGCGGGGTTCGTCCTCGAGGGACTGGAGACTTCCCAGGTCGACCAGGTGGGCGAACTCGGCGTTGTTCCGTTTGACTTCGTCGAAGGTCCCCTGGGTCTGGATGTGTCCTTCGCGCATGAAGATGAGATGGTCGCAGCGGCGAACCGTGGAAAGTCGGTGCGCGACCACCAGCATGGTCTGTGATCCGCGCAGACTGTCGATCGTGTCGGTGATGTGCCGCTCGGTCTGCGAATCCAGCGATGACGTGGCCTCGTCCAGCACCAGGAGCTGGGGGCGTAGGTACAGCGCGCGGGCGATGCCGATGCGTTGACGTTGTCCACCGGAGAGCCGGACCCCGCGTTCGCCGATGAACGTGGCGGTTCCCTCGGGGAGCGACGCGACGAGGTCGCGCAATTGCGCCCGCTCGATGGCCTCTTCGAGGCGCTCGTCGTCGATGGTGTCCTCGGGGTCTCCGAATGCGATGTTCGACCGGAGGGATTCGTCGAGCAGGAAGACGTCCTGGGGCACCAGACCGATGGCCCGTTGCCAGGTGTCGAGGTGCTGACCGATGTCCTTGCCGTCCACCATGACCCGGCCCCGGGTCGGCGGATGGAGTCCCAGGATGATGTCGACCAGGGTCGTCTTTCCGGCGCCACTCGAGCCGACGATCGCGAGCGACTGGCCGACATCGATCTCGAGCTCGATGTCCTCCAGCACCGGTCGGGTCGAGGATTCGTACACGAAGCTGACGCCCTCGACACGGATGTTCTCGTTCAAGTGCATCGGCGGCGTCGAGTCCGGCATCACCTCCGGGTCGTCGAGCGCGTAGAGGTCCCGCACGACGAGATGCATGCTGTCCGCGCCGATCCGCATGCCGTTGACCGACGCGAAGAGCCGGACCATCGACGGCAGGATCCGGAAACCCGCGGCGACGAACAGTCCCAGGGTCGCCGCGCCTTGCTGCGCGTTGCTCCCGGTGAACACGATGACGCTCATCAGCGCGATGCCGACGATGAACAGCATCTCCATGACGTAGCGGGGGGCCTCGCCGAGGAACAGCGCCATCTGGGTGGCTCTGGCGAAGACCATGCGGGCGGTCGAATACCGTTCCGTGAAGAACTCGGAGCGACGCCTGACCTGCACCTCCTTGATGCCGCCGAGTCCCTGCAACGCGGCCTGGAACACGGCTTGAGCCGATTCGTTGAGTTCGGTGCTGGCTCGCTGGGCCCGGCGCTTGACCACGCGGAGGAACACGAAGCCGACGAGAATGAAATAGCAGACGACCCCGAGGGCCGGAATCGGCCGCAGGACGATGAGCACCGCGGTGACCGCGAGGATCGTGGTTCCTTCGGAGACCACGGTGAGCAGCCCGATGACCGTGCTCATGTAGGTCTGGAGGACCGCGTTCTGGATGGTCCGGATCAAATCCGACGAGTTCCGGCGAAGATGCATGGCATACGGTGCTTTGAGATATCGACTGAACAGACCCTCCGAGGTGTGGGCCGCCTGGACGTTCAGAAATCCGATCACCCACCAGCGGAAGAACAATGTGAATATGCCCTTGACGAGAAATGCGCCGAAGACGATGCCCGCCAGGATGACGGCGAGTCCTCCCCGGCTGGGATCGCCGAAGAAGTCCGAGAGGCGGCCAAGTGCGCCGCTGTGGATGGACGCCCCGGCGAACATCTGCATCAGCGGGAGCAAAAGGACCAGGCCCAGCATTTCGAACAGCGAAACGACGAGGAGACCTGCCACCGCGATCTTCAGCCGTCGTCGAGTGCTGGGGTCGACGATCCGGTAGAGGTCCTTCAGGTCTTGTTTCATCAGGAACGGCTCTCCGCGTCGGTCCGAAAACGGTGAACGAGCAATGTTATTCGCTGCACCTCAGAACAGCGGGTCCAGGTCGACCTGGATCAGGTGCGGACCGGGCTCGGCCACGGCCGTGGAGAACTGGCGCGGCGAAGGACTCGACGTCGTCGGCGCGCGAACCGGGGACGCCGAGACCCTCGGCGAGTGCGACGAAGTCGATGGCCGGGTCCGAGAGGTCGAGCATCGACAACGCCGTGGGGCCGGGTTCGCCGGCACCGACCCTGGAGAGCTCCAGGTTGAGGATGGCGTAGCTCCGGTTGTTCAACAGGATCGTCGTGACATTGGAGGCTTCGCGTGCCTGGGTCCACAGCGCCTGCAGCGTGTACATCGCGCTGCCGTCGGATTCGAGTGCGATGACCGGTCGATCCGGTGCCGCGAGTGCGGCGCCGGTCGCCACCGGCAGCCCCTGGCCGATCGATCCACCGGTGAGCGTGAGCCAGTCGTGGGGCGGGCACCCCGCCGTGGCCGCAGCGATCGAGAGTCCGGAGGTGTTCGATTCGTCCGAGACGATGGCGTCTTCCGGGAGCAGAGCGCCGAGGGCATTGGCCAAGGTCTGCGGGGTCAGCTTGCCGGTTCCTCGTTCGGGACGGGTCGCTGCCTGCGTGGTCGGTTCACCGGTTGCCCCGATCACGTCGGCGACCGCCTCGAGGATCTCGGTCGGATCGGTTCGATCGGTGCCAACAAGGGTCACCTCACAACCTTGTGGGACGAGATCCGAGGGCTTTCCCGGATACGCGAAGAAGCTCACCGGCCTCGTGGTGTCCACTACCACCAACCGCTCGATCCCGTCGAGTTGCATCTGGGTGAACTCGGCCAGGTACCCCAAGCGCTCGATGTCCGGCAGACCGGCACCTCGGCGGAGACACGCAGGAAAGGTCTCCGCCAGGAGTTTCGCGCCCGTGGCCTCTGCCACCCGGGCGGCGGCCACGAGTCCCCGCTCGTCGCGCAGGACCCGACCTCCCACCAGGAGCGCAGTCTGCTGACCGGAGCGGAGCTGTTTCGCGAGGTCGGCGACGACGGAATCGTCGACCGGCGTCGGATCGGCGACGGGACGGCTCTCGGCGGGGCCGCGGGCCTCGGACCACGAAGCATCGGCGGGCAGGATGAGGGTCGCCACCTGGCCCGGTGGGCCCGTAGCGGCAGCGACGGCGTCGGCCGCATCGTCGGGTAGGTCGTCGGAGTTCTCCGAGGAACGGACCCATCCCGACACGGCGTGCGCGAGGCCGGCGATGTCCGAGGTCAGTGGTGCATCGAACTTCCGGTGATAGGTGGCGTGGTCACCGACGATGTTGACCAACGGCGTGTGACCGCGTCGGGCATTGTGCAGGTTGGCCCAGCCATTGCCCATGCCCGGCCCGAGGTGCAGCAGCGTCGCGGCCGGTCTACCGGCGATGCGCGCATAGCCGTCGGCGGCCCCGGTGGCGACGCCTTCGAAGAGCGCGAGCACCGCTTTGACCTCAGGGACCGAGTCCAGGGCTGCGACGAAGTGCATCTCGGAGGTGCCGGGATTGGTGAAACAGATGTCGACCCCGCAGTTGGCGAGGGTCCGAATGAGAGCTTGTGCACCGTTCATGGCGATTCCGTGTCTCCTGGCACGTCGTAGATGGTTCCCGGGTTCAGGATCCCGTATGGGTCGAACGCGGTCTTGATCCGCCGCATCAGTGCCACCTTGGCGGGATCTTCCAGGGCGATGAAGTGATGGGCCTTCTGTTTGCCGAGCCCGTGCTCGCCGGAAATGGCGCCGCCGAGTTCCATGCCGAGCGCGAACAGGTCATGGAGGACCGACGCACGCTGATCCGGGTCGGGTTGGAAGACGGCGAGGTGGACGTTGCCGTCGCCGGCATGGCCACATCCGGCGATCAGCGACCCCGACGAGGCCGCGAGTTCACCGACCTTCGTGAGGAATTCGGGAATTGCGGCCCGTGGCACCACGGTGTCGACGATCTCGTCGGCGTTGTTGGCCTTCGCCAACCAGAAGGCCTTCTCGCGCGCTTCGATGAGCTTGGCGCCGGAAGCCGGCGGCAGCACGTACACGTCCATCGCCCCGAGTCCGTCGAGCATGATGGCGGCGCGCTCCACATCGGTGTCCAGTCGGTCTTCGTCCGATGATTCGAGCACCACCACCAGATAGGCCAGCGCCTGCTCCCGCACCTCGTCGGGGAGACCCAACTCGAGTCCGACGAAGGCTGTGGCCGCGGCCATGGTGAACATGTCGATGTACTCGAGCATGAGCGGGTCCAGTCCCGCGGCGACGATGTCGGGCACCGCCCGCGCCACCTCGTCGAGGGTCGAGAATGGCGCAAGCACGGTGGCGACGTGAGGGAGCCGGGGTCGGAGCCGCAAGGTCGCCTCGGTGACCAGGGCCAGTGTTCCCTCCGATCCGGTGACGAGCTGGGTCAGGTCGTAGCCACTCGAAGACTTGACGAACTTGCCGCCCGACCGGATGATCTCACCGGTGGCGAGGACCGCCTCGATACCGAGCACGTTGTGCCGGGTGACGCCGTACTTGATCGCCCGCATCCCGCCGGCGTTGGTGGCGACGTTCCCACCGAGACTGGCGCTGTTCTCCCCGGGGAAGACCTCGTAGACGAGCCCTTCGGGCGCGCACGCCTCGTCGAGGGCCGCCAGGGTGACACCGGGCTGGACCACCGCGGTGTGGTTCGCGGTGTCGATCTCCACGATGGCGTTCATCCGCTCGAACGACACGACGATGCCGTCGGCACGGGGACGACAGGCACCGGACATGCCCGTCCCCGAGCCGCGGGCGGTCACCGGCACCTGCAGGTCCGAGGCGATCGTGAGCACCGCGGTGACCTCGGCCGTCGAAGTCGGTCGTACCACAGCGACGGGTCGGACCGGATCCAGGTTCAGGGCCTCGTCGTGAGTGTCGTCTTCGCTGATCGACGCGCCTGTGGTGACATTGTGGTCCCCCACGGCGTCGCGCAATTTCGAGATCAGGTCGTTCATCGACACCTCTAGTAGGCCCAGGGATAGGGCGACCAGTCCGGGTCGCGCTTCTCGAGAAACGCATCCCGACCTTCGGCCGCTTCGGGGCCACCGTAGGCGAGGCGCGTGGCCTCGCCCGCGAAGATCTGCTGACCGATGAGTCCGTCGTCGACGAGGTTGAACGCGAACTTCAGCATCCGCTGGGCGGTCGGGCTCTTCGCATTGATGCGGGCCGCCCAGTCGAGTGCGGTGGCTTCGAGCTCGTCGTGGGGGACCGCGGCGTTGACCATCCCCATGGCGACCGCCGCTTCGGCGTCATAGGTGTCGCCGAGGAAGAAGATCTCACGGGCGAACTTCTGTCCCACCTGACGGGCGAGGTAGGCAGAGCCGAAGCCACCGTCGAAGCTCGCCACGTCCGCATCGGTCTGCCTGAAGCGGGCGTGTTCGGCACTCGCGATGGTCAGATCACACACGACGTGGAGGCTGTGCCCACCACCGGCGGCCCAGCCCGGAACGACGGCGATGACGACCTTGCCCATGAAACGGATGAGCCGCTGCACTTCCAGGATGTGGAGTCGTCCTGACCGGGATCGATCGATGGTCGACGCGTCGTCACCGTCGGCATAGCGGTAGCCGTCGGCTCCTCGGATCCGTTGGTCCCCTCCCGAACAGAAGGCCCAACCGCCATCCCGAGGCGACGGCCCATTCCCCGTGAGGAGCACGCAACCCACGTCGTCGCTCGTCCGCGCGTGGTCCAGCACACGGGCCAACTCGTCGACAGTGGACGGACGGAAGGCGTTGCGGACCTCGGGGCGGTCGAAGGCGATCCGCACGGTCCCCTGGTCGACACAGCGGTGATAGGTGACGTCTTCCAGGTCGAAGCCGTCGACACGTTCCCACCTCGTGGGATCGAACAAGTCCGAGACGTGATCGGTCATCGGCTACTTGGTGGTGGCGATGCCACCGTCGACGGGGAGGATCGTCCCGGTCACGTACGAACCGGCTCGGGAGGCGAGAAAGATCGCCGCGCCGGCCATGTCGTCGGGCCGGCCGATTCGCTTGAGCGGCGCCGACGCGGCGATGGCGTCTCCGGCCGCCTCCAGGGTGGCGTGCATCATCTTCGATTCGAACGGGCCCGGGGCGATCGCGTTGACGGTGATCTGGGGTGCGAGCTTCGCGGCCAGATGGCGCGTGAGCTGGTGCACCGCGGCCTTCGATGCGGAATACGAGTAGGTCTCCAGAAGTGGGACGTGGATGCCGTCGATCGATCCGATGTTGATCACCCGGGACGGATGCTCGGCGGTTGCGTCTCGTCGAAGTGCCGAGATCAGGAACTTCGTGGTGTGGAACACGCCTTTGACGTTCAGGTCAAGGGTGCGGTTCCAGGCGGCATCGTCGAACTCGGCCAGCGGAGCGCCCCAGGTCGCGCCTGCGTTGTTGACCAGGATGTCGAGACCGTCGTCCTCGGCCAGGTACGCGTCGGCCAACGCTCGGCACCCGTCTTCGCTCGACAGGTCGGCAGCGAGAGCCCGGCAGGAGCCGAATTCCGAGAGACGCGCAGCCTCCGCCTCACACACGTCGGCCTTCCGTGACGCGATGGTCACCTTCGCGCCGGCGCGCACGAAGCCCTCGGCGATCATCAGACCGATTCCCCGGCTTCCGCCCGTGACCAGCGCTGATCTGCCTTCGATGGAGAACAACTCGTTCATCGCAGGGACCCTACCCTCCCGGCGGAGGGTCATTCGCCCGGGTCGTGGCCGCCGGCGTGGACGTCAACGTGCCTGACAACGCGGACACCAGGTCGTGCCCCGACCGTCGACGATCCGCCGTCGAAGGTGAGCGCCACAGCGTGGGCAGGGTCGGCCATTCCGCCCGTAGCAGTCCAGGTGCCACTGGTGGGCACCGGTGTCGCCCTCCACGCTCCGGTAGTTGCGGAGCCGGGTGCCGCCGTGTGCGATGGCCTCGCTGAGCACCTCGACCAGCGCGCCGTGCAGTGCGGCCGCCCGATCCGGGCCGACCCGTCGGCTCACCGGGTTGATCCGGGCGCGCCACAGTGACTCGTCGGCGTAGATGTTGCCGATACCGGCGACCAGCCGCTGATCGAGGAGATGGGTCTTGACCCGGCGCCGCCCGGCGGCGAGGCCCCGCTGGAGATGGTCGACGGTGAACCCGGGACCGAGTGGTTCCGGGCCGATCGCGGCGAGCGTCGGCAGTCGCGAGTAGTCGCCTGTCTCGACGACGGCGACACGGCCGAATCGTCGCTGGTCGCCGAGCTCCAGGACCGATCCGTCGTCCAGATCCCACCGGGCGCGTTGCCATCGGCCGGCTGGCCGGATTCCGTCGTCGGTCCGGTCCGTGTGCAGATCGATGGTGCCGGTCATGCCGAGATGGATGACCAACTCCCGCCCATCGCTGCTGTCGATGAGGAGGTACTTGCCGCGTCGTCGCACGGCGCCGAGTTCGGAACCGAGAACCGCGGAGGCCTCGACGAACTTGGTCGACGGATGCCCCCATGCGGCCACGACCCGGCGTCCGCGGAGACGGCCGTCAAGCTGGCGTCGGATGGTCTCGACCTCCGGGAGTTCGGGCACCGTCCAACCGTAGGCTCGGACACGGGGTGCCGTCTCCTCGAGGGGCGTGCCGTACGCTTGGGCTCCACCGTTCCGTCTTCGGACCCGAGGGTCCGGACTGAGAGCAGATCGCCCAAATGCTGTTCATCATCGTGATCGTCGTCGTCGTCGTTCTGGCGGCCGTCACCGCTGTCGTCCTGTTGCGCCGGTCGCGTTCGGCGCGTTCGGTCTGGCTCGGGGAGTTGAGCGAGATCCGTCGTTCGTCGTTGGGCGGGGAGGACGAGGTGACCGGGGCGCTGGACGCGATCGACGATCACTCGTCGTCGGCGGACGATCGGGACGAGGAGCCGGTCGACGGTGGCGTCGGGGGCGAAGGCGAACCCGTCGCGGATTCGGCGCGCGATGGCGAGGCGACGGATGCCTCGGTTCCATCGCTGCTCGAGGTGACCGGCGATCCCGACCGGACGATCAGCGACGCGGGAACGACCTTCACCGAGTACGACCGGGGAGATGGGGGCGTCTTGCGTGTCCAGCAGGCCGCCGTCGGCGGCCTGCGGGTGTTCGTCACCGATTCGGGCGGCCCGACGCGTTGTGCCGTGCGGCTTCCCCGGGGCACCCTCTGGTTCCACGACCCGGAATCGGTCGACCAGTTCACGTGCACGGTCCGCACGTCGGCGGTATGGGTCGCGGCGAACGGGACCCTCTTCGTCCTCGTCGAGCCACGATGGACCTACGTGATGTGTCTCGCCGGCTCGGCCGCGGTCCACGGTTCCGAGGTCGTGGGAAGGGTCACCCTACAGGCCGGACAGGTCGGTCGCTTCCACCCCGACTCCACCGATCCCGAGGTTGCCTTGGTCGGTGTCGATGCGCTCGAATCCGAAGGAGTCATCCGCAGGCAGCGTCGCCTCGATCGGACCGAGGAACGCGCCGGGAAGGAAGAGCGAGGGAACCAGAGATGAACGACGTCGCACCCTACGAACGCTATGAGCGGCTGCTGTTCACCCGCCACGACCAGGGCATCCTGCAGGTGACGTTGCATCGACCCGAGGTCCTCAACGCGACCGACGAGGTCCTGCACCGCGAACTCGCCACGGTCTGGCGAGACGTGGATGCCGATCCGGACACACGGGTCGTCGTCGTCCACGGAGCGGGCAGGGGTTTTTCGGCCGGAGGGGATCTCGACATGGTCGAGCGCATGACCCAGGACCCGTTGCTGAGGGATCGGGTCATGCGCGAAGCACGGGATCTCGTGCACAACCTCGTGGAGTGTTCGACGCCGATCGTCTCGGCGGTGCACGGACCAGCGGTCGGGGCCGGACTGGTCGTGGCGCTGTTGGCGGACATCTCCATCGTCGCGGAGGACGCGCGGATCATCGACGGCCACACGAGGCTCGGCGTCGCCGCCGGTGACCATGCCGCGATCGTCTGGCCACTGCTGTGCGGCATGGCCAAGGCGAAATACCACCTGCTGTTGTGTGAACCCATGACCGGGCAGCAGGCCGAACAGCTCGGCATGGTCTCGCGGAGCGTTCCCGCCGAGGACGTGCTCGAGACCGCATTCGACGTCGCCGAACGGCTGGCGACCGGAGCGCAGCAGGCGATTCGTCTCACCAAGATGGCGATGAACGGGTGGTTCCGGCTGGCCGCGCCGATCTTCGACGCCTCATGGGGCTACGAGTTCGTGGGATTCGGTGGCGCCGACGTGCGTGAAGGTGTCGCTTCGCACCGCGAGAAGCGCCCGCCACAGTTCGGGACGGGCTGAATCCGTCTCAGTCGGGCCCGCCGGCGGCCCTCGTGAAGCGGTCGAGATCCGGCCGTGGGTCGAATCGGGCGACGGTGAACGCGATCAGGATCGGTACGTGGACGGCGTACACCACGATGGAGAGCGTGAGCACCACGAGCGGGCCGCCCGACAGTCCGTCTCGGACGAACGCGTATTCGATCATGCCGGCGGTGATCGCGTAGGCCAGCAGACCCCACTTGAAGACCATGAGGAACCGCCGCCAATTGAATCCACGACACCGTGCCAACAGCGTCAGATTCACCGCTAGCAGGAGCACCGAGGCGACGAGCAGGACGATCGCGGGGAGCAACGGGACCGCCTGGGGGAGGTGCGCGGCGAGATAGATCCCGCCGATGATGATGAGCGCGAGCGAGGTCATGCCGATCTCGGTGACCGGTGGAATCCTGGCGTCGGGAGCGGCGCCGTGGGTCAGCGGGGGCATCGGGTGATCAGCGGGGGAACTCACAGATGCCCCGAGATCTTGGTCATGATGACGAGCGTGGCGATCTGCATCGAACCGGTGATCGCGGAGGTGAAGATGAATCGCTTCATCAAGGTTGCGATCACGGTCGGATTGGGCTGCGGCTTCTTCAGTTCGAAGAGGACCGCGATGTTCGCCGGTTCGAGCAGTCCGAGTGCGACGACGGCCATGACGCCGACGACGACGTAGCTGGCCACCACCCAGGAATGTGCCGGGAATCCCGAATCCACGGTGCCCAGGAACATGCCGAGCTGCCAACCGGCTGCGAGCGTCAGGGTGACCACGGTGGGCATGATCAACACCATCTTCGGCATCAGCTTCTTGGTCAGCTCGATACGTGCCGGTATCGACATGGACCCGAGGATCGGCCCGATGACGAAGCCCATGAAGAGGTCGATGATCGTCCAGGCCGCGCCACCCCCGACATGGGCCAATTCGAGCGGCCAGCGCTGGTTCGTCGCGATCGCGACGATGAGGAGGACGAAGACGATCGCAACGGCGATGAGCCCCTTGCGGGGGACGATCTCGAAGTCGTCGGCGGTGTCCGCCGCCACCGCGCCGTCGATCACCCCGGGTCCGGTCAGCGTGCCGTCGGTCATCGTGCGGATCGTACTGCGCTCGTCATGTCGACGGTGGGGATTCCTCCGGCTGATCTCCGGTGAAGTCGAGGGCCGCCGAATTCATGCAGTACCGCTGACCGGTGGGGGCCGGGCCGTCGTCGAAGCGATGGCCCAGGTGGGCGTCGCAGTTCGCGCAACGGACCTCGGTCCGGATCATGCCGTGTGACGAGTCGGTGACCAGGCGGACGTTGCCCTCGTCGGCGACCTGGGTGAAGCTCGGCCAACCGGTGCCCGATTCGAACTTGTGATCCGAGTCGAACAACGGCGCGCCGCACACGACGCAGCGGTAGGCGCCCGCGTGTGGTTGTCCCAGTACGCTCCCGTGAAGGGTGCTTCGGTACCGCCGTTCTGGGTCACCTCGTACTGCAGTGGGGTCAACCGCCGAGCGAGTTCCTGATCCTGGTCGTCATCTACGTCCTCCTGGTCGATTCGGGTCTCTCCCCACCATTGTGCGCCGGAAAACCCAGGTTGACACCGACCGGGTCGAGGACCTCTACGCTCGGTCCATGACCGACTACTCACCGCCGCTCGACGACATCACTTCGCGCTGCATCACGTCGCCGACCTCGACGAGCTGTGCACGCTTCCCGGGCTTCGGCCATGCCGATTCGGAGAACGTGGCAGCAATCCTCGCCGAGTACGGACGGTTCGTCGCCGAGGAGGTCGCTCCCACGAATCGCATCGGCGACGTGGAGGAATCGACATGGAGCGACGGGGTCGTCACCACTCCGGCGGTGTTCAAGGAGATCTACGAGCAGATACGTGGAGGCCGGCTGGGGATCGGTTCCCTTCGGCGAGGACTTGGGTGGCGGCGGCTTCCCCTGGGTCGTCGGAATCGCCATGCAGGAAATGCTCGACAGCGCCAACATGGCTTTCGCGATGGCGCCGAAGCTCACCCTGGGCGCCATCGACGCGATCGTGGCCCACGGCGACGATGCACCTCAACGGCAGCTATCTGCAGCGATGGTCACCGGTGAGTGGACCGGCTCGATGAACCTCACCGAACCCGATGCCGGATCCGACGTCGGCAACGTCCGAACCCGGGCCGTCCCGGCCGACGACGGCACCTATCGGATCACCGGAACGAAGATCTTCATCACCTTCGGTGAGCACGACCTCACCGAGAACATCGTGCATCTGGTCCTGGCGCGTCTCCCGGACGCGCCGGCGGGCACCAAGGGGATCTCCTGCTTCATCGTGCCGAAGTACCTGGTCGACGAAGCCGGCAAGCTGGGGGCGCGCAACGACGTGACGGTGTTCCAGCATCGAGCACAAGATGGGCGTGAAGGCCTCGCCGACCTGCGTCATGGACTACGGGTCCGAATCCGACGGTGCGGTCGGTTGGCTGCTCGGGGAACCTCACGCCGGAATGCGCACCATGTTCACGATGATGAACAATGCGCGGCTGGGGGTCGCGATCGAGGGCCTCGGGCTCTCCGTGCGCGCCTACCAACAGGCGGTCGCGTACGCGAAGGAGCGTCTGCAGGGTCGGGCGGTCGGTGCGGAGCCGGGGACGAGATCGCCGATCGCCGAGCATCCCGACGTGCGACGCATGCTGCTCACGATGAAGTCGTCGATCGAGGCGCTCCGGGCGATGTGCTACTTCGATGCGTTCCACCTCGACCGCTCCGACCGACACCCGGACTCCGCCGAGCGCGACCGATCAACGGAGCTGGTCGAGCTGCTCACCCCGCTGTGCAAGGCCTGGGGCACCGATCTCGGGGTCGAGGTGAGTTCCCTGGCGATGCAGGTCCACGGTGGCATGGGCTACATCGAGGAGACCGGCGTCGCGCAGCACTACCGCGACGCGCGGATCACCCCGATCTACGAGGGGACCAACGGCATCCAGGCGATCGACCTGGTCGGCCGCAAGCTCGGCATCCGGCAGGGTGCGGCATTCGCGGATCTCGTCGAGAGGATTCGGCAGACGATCGCCGAGCTGTCGGACTGCGGCGACGCCGGTGTGGCCATCGCCGCGCGCCTCACGGACGCAACCGACGCCGTCGAGGAGGCGGCGCGCTGGCTGCGGCGAGCGTGGGCGAAGCGACGTGAACGACATGCTGACCGGTGCGACGCCGTTCCTGTCGATGTGCGCGCGCCTGGTCGGTGGGTGGTTGCTGGGCGTGGAGGCGATCGCCGCGTGGCGTCTGCTCGACGCGTCCGAAGGCGACCGGGCCGCCAACGAGGCGAAGATCGCGACGGCCCACTTCTTCGCGGAGAACTCGCTGGGAGCGGTTTCCGGGATGGGCGCGGCGGTACGCACCGGGGCAACGGTGCTGTTCGCAGTTCCCCTGGACGCGTACTGATCCGTCAGATGCTGATGCGGGCCTCGTCCCCGAGCACGTCGAGATAGCTGGTTCGGTCGATGGCATGACGCAGCCGGTGGTAGGGATGCTCGACGGGCAGTTTGCGGGGATCGCACCTGGGCGGGAAGGCGATCAGCTCCGCGACGTCCCAGGCGAAGCCGTAGAGGCGTACCCGTTCGGTCACGTAGGGCGCGTCGAACAACTCCGGGTAGTCCTCGGCGATCCACCAGGGCACCTCCGCATAGTCGCTCGCCCGGGTGCGGTCCTCGTAGTCGGGAGCCACGTGGAGATGCGGATACGCGCAGAAGCGGAGCAGGATGTCCAGGTCGAGATCCGGAGGCCCTGGGCGAGCCCACTCGAAGTCGAGCAGCCCGCTGATCCTTTCGCCGTCCCAGAGCACGTTCTCGAAGGTGAGGTCCCCGTGGATGAGGGTGGTGGCATCGAACGGGGTCAGGTACGTGCGCCGACGCGTCCACTTCGTCTCGGATCGCCCTGAGGAGTGCCCCGTCGACGTGATCGAGCGACGCCGCCTCGTCGAGGGCGGCGAGCAGCGGTGCGACGGCGATGCGGCCGTCGGTCGCACGGACGAGCAGCTGGGGCGTATGGGTGAGATCGGGCATCGGCGGGGCGACGGTCCGGTGGACCGCCCGCAGCCGTTCGGTCAGTTGGCGGATGGCCTCTCGTCGGTGGTCCAGGTCCAACCCCGGCCACCAACGGCTCAAGGGGTGGCCGTCGAGCCGTTCCAGGATGAGGTAGTCGGCACCGACCTCGCCCCCGTAAGCGATGATCTCCGGGTAGCCCACTTCTGGCGGGAGGTGGCGCGCCAGAAAGGCCTCGCGGCGAAGTCGGTCGCTGGGCTGTGAGTTGACCCGGACGATCAGCTCACGCCCGATCCAGACCTCGTTGGTCACACTGTTCGCTGGTTCCAGCGGGGTCCCCGGGTCCAGACCCGCCGCGTCGAGGGCATGGCGGGCGCGCATCTGCGCGAAGCGGCTCATGACCGGCGCGTCGCCGTTGGAACGAGCAATCTGCACGCCCTCATGGGGATGCCATCGGTGCCCTGACGGCGCTTCTTGACGTCCATGGAGCTTGTAGCCGGATATTGAATCGAACGGCCCGTGCCGTTCGGACTACCAGCGTGCGTCCAGGTCCCACGACGCAAAATGCGGGATCGCGTCCGACAGTGACGGCCACCGTGTCGGCGGGCCATCTCGCCAGCACCTCGTCCGGCCGTTCCGGTGGGTCGTCGATGCTCCCGACGCTACGCGACGGGTTCTCCCAGCGGGCATACTTGGGGTGCTATCGAACGCGCCTACCAGGAGGAACCATGGCATTCCACGATCATCAGGTGTCGGCATTGGACGGGACGGACGCAGACCTGCACGACTACGACGGCAAGGCCCTGCTGGTGGTGAACGTGGCATCGAAGTGCGGGCTCACGCCGCAGTACGGCGCGCTCGAAGAACTCCATGAGTCCTATGGGGATCGGGGCTTCAGCGTGCTCGGATTCCCCTGCAATCAGTTCATGGGTCAGGAGCCGGGGACGCCCGAGGAGATCGCGACGTTCTGCTCGACCACCTACGGAGTCACCTTCCCGATGTTCTCGAAGATCGACGTCAACGGCGATGACCGGGACCCGCTCTATGCCGAACTCGTCCGCACCCCCGACGCGGAGGGGTACACGGGCGACATCCGGTGGAATTTCGAGAAGTTCCTGGTTGCTCCCAGCGGAGAGGTCGTGAACCGCTTCCCGCCCCAGACCGAACCCGACGCCCCCGAGGTGATCTCGGCCATCGAGGCCCAGCTCCCCGCGTGATCCCGCTCCGGCACCCGGAGCGCAGGAGCCTCTCGACGCGACCACGGCTTCGACTGCCCGGTCGGCTAGGATGGATCAGTGGGGACGGGCTCCTAGGAACAACCTGATGCGTGGGGTCGGGGGAGACGAGCGAGCGCCGGTCCCATTGGAGACAGCCCCTTTTGGAGACGGTGAGAGAGAACATGATCGATGCGGACCCGACCGATGGCGACGAAGCGGTCTCGTTCGCGGACCTGGGCGTGGATGCCGAATTGTGCGGCGCACTGGAGCGGGCAGGTATCGACGCGCCCTTCCCGATCCAGCGATTGACCATCGCCGACGCATTGGCGGGACGCGATGTCTGTGGCAAGGCGAAGACCGGATCCGGGAAGACCTTGGCCTTCGGTATCCCGACGCTTCAGGTGGTCGCCCGGGACCGGGGCGCGGACATTGCCGGGCTGGTACTGGTGCCCACCAGGGAGCTCGCCCAACAGGTGACCGACGAGTTGCAGCCGCTTGCGGATGCGACCAACGTGCGCATCGAGCCGGTCTACGGCGGTACGGACATCGATCGGCAGGCCGGCAAGATGGCCAAGGGGGTCGACGTGGTCGTGGCGACCCCCGGTCGGCTGATCGATTTCGTCGAACGCGGCACCGTCTCGTTGGCCGGCGTTCGTATGGTGGTCGTCGACGAAGCCGACCGCATGGCCGACATGGGATTTCTTCCCCAGGTCGAATGGTTGCTCCGTCACGTGACGAGTGAACCCCAGACGTTGTTGTTCTCGGCCACGCTCGACGGTGGCGTGAAATCGCTCATCGACCGCTATCAGCACGACCCCGTACATCACGAGGTGGCTTCCGATTCGGTGACCGTCGACCGCATGGTGCACCACTTCCTCGCGGTCCACGCCATGGACAAGGTCAAGGTCGCGGCGGCCCTTGCGGCCGGGGTGCGACGAACGCTCATCTTCGTCCACACCAAGCGTGGTGCGGAGCGCCTGGCCGCCGATCTCAAGGCCGAGGGGGTCGAGGTCGGGGCCATCCACGGCAACCTGCGCCAGAACGAGCGCGAACGATCGCTTGCCCGGTTCACGGACGGTCGTCAGCCCGTGCTCGTGGCGACGAACGTCGCCGCGCGTGGCATCCACGTCGACGACATCGACCTGGTCATCCACTACGACCCGTCCGACACCCACAAGTCGTACCTGCACCGGTCGGGTCGCACGGCGCGGGCCGGGGAGGCAGGGGTCGTGGTGACGCTCGTGCTCTGGAACCAGGAGCTCGAGGTACGTCGCCTGCAGAAGCGGATCGGCGTGTCCCAGCCGATCGTGGAGGTGCTCTCGAACGATCCCCGCCTCGCGGACATCACCCAGTGGACTCCGTGATGTTCGCCGGGAGGGAACACCGCCTGGTTGGACTCCAGAACTCGGCGCATCGGGCCGATAGGTCCCTGATGAGGGAAGTCGGAGTCATCCGGTGACCGATGTCCGGGTCGGCGCACCCAACACCTGTGACGCGTGTGGCGGTGAGCTGAAGCCGCAGGCACTCTTCTGTACCGGGTGTGGCGCGTGGCAGGAGGACCCCCACGTACCGAATGGCGCGGTGTCCGAACCGACCGGGCCTTCCGGATTTGCAGAATCTGCCGACTCCGACGACACCGCGGCGACGGAACCGCAGACCCCGGCGGATCGCATCAGCCCGGCGGCGAGCCGCGCCATCCTGGGATCGGTCTCGGGCGGGATGGGTTCCTACGTCGGCAGGGTCGAAGCGGCTGGTGGCGCGGGCGGTCTCCCGCCAACGCCTGCGGAGCAGCGGTCGGCAGATCGGCGCCGCCGCAACGTGATCGCCCTGGTGATCGCGGGGGCGGTGCTCGTCGTGCTCGGTGTCGTGGGCATCGTGATCGCGACGCTGTCCGGTGGCAGCTCCTCGCTTCAGGCCGGGGGTGGCCATGGTGCCGGCAAGAGTCATCAGGTCGCCGCTGCAACCGGTCCCGGGTCCACCGACGGCACCGGATCCAAATCGACCTCGGCGAAGAAAAACGCCGCGGGTTCGAGTTCGGGGTCCTCCTCGAAGTCGTCGGGCTCCTCCAATTCCTCCAATTCGTCCAAGTCGTCCAAGTCGTCGAAGTCTTCGAAATCCTCCGGATCGAAGTCGGCTTCCAAGTCGGGATCGACGGGCGCACCGCACGGCTCATCCGGTAGATCTGCTGCGTCGCATTCGAGCGGGTCGGGGACCCCGCGCAGTGGCGGTGGCAGCGTGGCCCCGCCCCCGCCGCCGGCTCGCATTCAGGTGAATCCCGGGCCCTCGACCGTCCGGGACACCGGTGGGTCCAGTTTCACGATCCGCAACGTCGGTGGCCAGAGCACGAGTTGGAGCATCGGTGGCGTCTCGACCGGGGGATTGGGCGGCACACTGCGCTTCGACCATGGGTCGGGCACGCTGGCGCCGGGCCAGTCGACCCAAGTTTCGGTTGCCTGGCCAGGCATCCTGGACAAAAGTGGCCACTTGACATCGCAATCGCCCAGAGAGGGCAGCACGACCGGTGGCTTCACCGTCTATGCCAACGGCGGATCGACGTCAGTGTCCGTCGGCCTCGACAGCAACTACCGCGACACCGTGTACACGGTCACTCGTTGTGGAACGAACTGCTACCGATCGGGTTCGGATCTCCTGATCCAGATGATCATCGGGACGCAGTCGGGTTTCTCCTACGAGATGCCCTACTACGTCTGTTTCCAAGTCGTGAACGAATCGAACCCGGCAACTCAGTGCAACGCCTACCAGTTCACGAGCTACTACACGAACCCGACCTTGACTGCGCGCTGGCTACGTGGTGCGCTTCCAGGTGCCGGTCAGGTGGAATCCGGTCACGCCAGGAATGCAGGTGCGTGTGTGGACGGCTGACAAGTCCCGCAGCCAACTGGGCGACCCGCAGACCGTCACCGTGCACTGAGGTGCACGCCGACGACCGTTCGGACCGGCGTCGACTCGGTCGCTACTACACGCCGGCGCCGACCGCGCTCGGGCTGGCCCAGGTCCTGATCGACCGTGGCGGTCCGCGGGCGCGGGTGGTCGACCCGGCCTGTGGCGACGGGGCGTTCCTGCTCGCGGCCGCCGAGGTGCTCCACCGGATCGGCGCTCCGGTCGACCGGATCGTCACCGATCAGCTCTACGGCATGGATGTCGACCCGGAGGCCGTCCGGGTTGCGCGTGACCGGCTCGGCGCCTGGGCCGCGGGGATCACGGGTCGGAGGGTCGAGGCTCCGATCGGTCACCTCGTCGTCACCGACGGATTGGACGCTGCCGGGTCGCCTGATTGGGCGGGGACGATGGACGTGGCGATCGGAAATCCGCCGTTCGGGTCGCAGCTCAGATCGCTCACGGTGCGACCGTCCGACCGGCAGCGCGAGTTGTCCCGTCAATTCGGTGTCGGCGCCCTGGGATACGCCGATTCCGCCGGCCTGTTCCTGCTCCGGAGCCTGGACCTCGTTCGGCCCGGCGGTCTCGTCTCGCTGATTCTCCCGACCTCGTTCCTGGCCGCGCGCGACGCGCGCCCACTGCGCGCGGCGGTCAGCCGACGGGCCGAGGTCGAAGCGGTCTGGACCGGGGGTGACGACATCGGCTTCGATGCCTCCGTGTCGGTCTGGGCGCCGGTGCTGAGGACGCAGGCGGCTTCCACGAACCGTGCCGAGGTGGTGCGCTTCGGCGGTCGGACGGTCGAGGAATCCGACCGGATCACCTTCGTCCCCGACCCGGAGAGCTGGTCGACGCTCGTGATCGATGCTCCTTCCGACCTCGGCGAACACCTGGCCAACGGCACGGGAGCAGTGCTCGGAGACGTCGCCCGCTCCACGGCGGGATTTCGGCGTCATTTCTACGGTCTCGCCCCTTTCGTGTTCGACGACCCGAAGGAACGTCGGAGCGATCTGCCACGCCTGGTGACCACCGGTGCCATCGATCCGTTCCGGTTGCGGCGCGATGTTCCCGTGCGCTTCGACGGTCGGCGCTTCGACCGGCCCGTCGTCGACACCGCGGCGCTGCGTGCAGCAGATCCCACGCTCGCAACCTGGGTCGACGACCTGTTGCGCCCCAAGGTTCTGGTCGCTTCCCAAGGGGCGGTGGTCGAGGCCGTCGTCGACGTGGACGGTGCGTTCGTTCCATCGACGCCGGTCATCGCGCTGCTGCCGACCTCGGGGGTGCGGATCGGGGTCGACCATCTCGCGGCGGTCGTGGGTTCCCCCGTTGCGGCGATGCTGCTGCACCGGCGTGTCGGCGGGAGCGGTATGGGGCGGGGAACGTGCCGGGTCACCGGGACGTTTCTCGAGTCGCTCCCCCTACCGTCCGATATGACCCGATGGAACTCGGCCGCTGGGTCGGTACGCCGAGCCCAGGTCGCCGCCAGGGAAGGTGACCGTGCGCGATGGCGCCGCGCGCTCGACCGCTACACGAGTGAAATCGTCGGTTCGTACGAAATCGGTGATGCCGCGGAGACCGTCGCATGGTGGCGGGATCGTCGCCCGGAGTTCCGTGATGCGCGACGATTGACCGGATGAGGCCACGCTCCGAGCGCCGGCGTAGTCGGCGCAGCTCTCCGGATGCTCCCCAGGGCGCCGCGCCCGTGCTCACGGTCGTGGCGGGTCTCGCCGTGGTCATCGCGGTCAGTGTGCTCGGGTGGTCATCGTCGACTTCGACCAAACAGCCCGATGGCCACGTGCAGTCGGTGACCGCAGCCACCGATCCCGCACAACAGGCCGGAACGACCGCGCCGTCCACGACCTTCATTCGGGGCCTGGGTACGACGACCCTGTTCGTCACGACCACGACCCCGATCACCACGACCACCACGACGAGCACGTCCAGCACTACCTCGACCACCGTTCCGGCCGGCGCCCTCACCGCCGACGCGGCCACGGTGACCTTTGCGCCGGGACAGTCCGTGGCGACGTTCGCCGTACGGACCACCAATCCCGACGGAGTCGGGTTCGTGCTCGGAGGTGTGCCATCGGGCATTCGCGCCACGCCCACATCGGGCACCGCCCGGGTCGGCGCCCCGGTGATCGTGACGCTGAAGATCGTCGACGCCGCGACTGCGAAGTCCGGAACCATCACGATCCTGGGTGCGAACGGGATCGTGGTGAAGGTGAAGGTGAACGTCGAGGTCACGCATGCTGCGCCGTCGGTCTCGGATGTGCGCGCCACACCGAATCCCCTCGTCTGCGGCCGCTCGGCGCAGCTCACCGCGACCGTCACCGGTTCGGACGTCCGGTCGGTGGTCGTCACCCTCACTGCGGGCGGTTCCGGCACGTACCCGATGACGAACGCGGGCTCCGGAGTGTGGTCGACCACGTTCTCGTCGATTCCGGCGACCTCGTTCTGGAGTGGCAACGTGACCGCACGGGACGGGTCCGGGCGGAGTGGCGCGCAGGGCTTTTCGTTTCCGGTCCGCCGGACGAGATCGTGTTGAGCCCGACCGTCGACTCTCTGGGCCGCCCGGTGGCGGATCACCGGCCCTTGCGAATCCGACCGCTCCGAAGGGACTTGACTGGCGTGCGGCGAAGGGACTGCAATGGAAGGGCCATCAAGAGCGGCCCGACCTCGTCGGGTCCGGCAACCTGGGGCGGACCCCCAAGGTGCCTCCTGCCGAAATGGGCGGGGATGTGGCCGTCCCAGTGGGTCGGCAACAAACGGTCCGGGCGGTGCCCGGCGGCACCCCGGCCCCTCCGGTGACGGAACGCTCATCCCCCGACCGCCAGGAGCATCCGATGTCATCGAGCGAGATCGCCGAGGGAGACTCGACGTTCGCGCCGTTGGACTGGCGGGCCGCGCACCGCGACACGCTGCCGTCGTCGGGGGCGTGGAGGCCAGGCGACCAGCTCGGTGAGCGACGCTTTCTGCGCACGGCGGTCGATCGCCCCTTCGTGCTCGAGGGCGGCGGTCAACTCCGTGACGTCGACCTCGCATTCGAGAGCTGGGGTGTGCTGAACGATGCGGGCACCAACGCCGTGCTGCTGTGTCACGCTCTCACCGGGGACAGTCACGCGGCGGGCCCGGTGGGGAGAGGACACCCGACTCCCGGATGGTGGGATGCCCTGATCGGGCCTGGTCGTCCCGTGGACACGGACCGGTACTTCGTCGTGTGCGCAAATGTCCTGGGAGGCTGTCAGGGCTCGACCGGGCCCGCGTCGAAGCGTCCTGACGGGCGGGGCCGGTACGGAGCGAGCTTTCCTGTCGTGTCCATCAGAGATCAAGCAAGGCTCATGGCCCGACTCGGCGACAGTCTCGGAGTGCGGACGTGGCACTGCGCGATCGGCGGCTCGATGGGGGGCATGATCGTGCTCGAGATGGCGGTGATGTTTCCCGACCGGATACGGGCGATCGTCCCGATCGCGACCTGCGGTGCAGCCACGGCCCAGCAGATCGCCTGGTGGAGCACCGGGCGCCGAGTCATCGCGCTCGACCCGAAGTGGCGGGCCGGCGACTACTACGACGCTCCCAACGGCGACGGTCCCCACGCCGGTCTCGCACTGGCTCGCTCGGTCTCCCAGATCACCTTCAGGACCGACGACGTGTTCACCGATCGGTTCGGCCGTGACGTGGTCGAACCGGTCGATGGCCGATTCTCCATGTGGCAACGGTTCGAAGTCGAGCGCTACCTCGAGTACCACGGCAACAAGCTGGTACGCCGATTCGACGCGAACTCGTACCTGCTGCTCACCAAGGCGATGGACCTCCATGACCTGGGACGGGGTCGGGGCGGTGTCGCCAAGGCCCTGGAGCGGATCACCGCCCGTGCGCTGGTCCTCGGCGTGAACAGCGACATCCTGTATCCCGAATACCAACAGCGTGACCTGGTTGCGGGCATGATCAGGTCGACGGCCACCTACCGCCGGATCGACAGCCCCCACGGTCACGACGCGTTCCTCATCGAGTTCGGTCAAGTGGGGGACCAACTCGTCGAACTCTTCGAAGAACTTGGAGCACCCGAATCGTGAACGACGAACTCGACCCGGCGACGATCGCGATCCTGGCGGGACGTGACGCTGCGGAAACTTCCCTCGCGCCGGTGATCTATCCGACCACCGCGTTCGAAGCCGACACCGTCGCCGAGGCGTGTGCCGCGGCGACTGATCCCCAGGCCACACGCTTCTATTCGCGCAACGGCAACCCCACCGTCGCCGCTTTCGAGCAGGCGATCGCCGCCATGGAGGGAACCGAGGCGGCACGCGCCTACGCATCGGGGATGGGCGCGGTCACCGGGGTGATCCTCGCATTGTGCTCCGCCGGTGACCACATCGTCACGCAACGCCAGCTCTACAGCGTCACGCAACTGGTGTTCCAAGCAGTATGCCCCCGATTCGGCATCGACGTCACGTTCGTCGATGGAACCGATCCCGAAGCTTTCGCAGCGGCGGTCGAACCGGGGAGGACGATGCTCGTGTGGGCCGAGACGCCGGCGAATCCCCGCCTCGATCTGGTCGACCTCGAGGCGATCGGTGCGATCTCCGGCCCGGTCACCGCCGTGGATTCCACGTTCGCGACGCCGTTGGGCCAACGGCCTGCCGATCATGGCGTCGACCTGGTCGTCCACTCCGCGACCAAGGGGATCGGCGGTCACAACGATGCGACGATCGGCGTGGTGGCGGGTTCGACGGATCTGATCGGTTGGCTGCGGGGCTTCGCTCTGCTCCAGGGAGCGGTGGCGTCTCCCTATGACGCGTCCAACGCGTTGCGCGGCCTACGGACGTTGTCGGCCCGCCTCGACGTGCAGTGTCGGAACGCCCAAATCCTGTCCGAGCGTCTCGAGTCGTGCCCCCAGGTCGCGGGGGTGCGCTACCCCGGACTGGCCAGCCATCCCCAGTTCTCACTCGCCCGGGCGCAGCTCCGCCACAGCGGGGCGATGCTCTCATTCGACCTGGCCGGTGGTCTCGAGGCAGGCTGCCGATTCGTGGAAAAGCTCCGGATTGCCCGGATGGCGCCGTCGCTGGGTGGACCGGAGACGTTGGTCACCCACCCCGCCTCCACCACCCACGTGAGCCTCACCGACGCGGAACTCGCGGCCAACGGAATCAGACCGGGAACGATCCGGGTCTCGGTCGGCCTCGAGCATGGCGACGACCTGGTGGCCGATTTTCTCCAAGCGCTTCGTTGACCGGCCGTGACGTCGATGCAGCGGCCGGTCAGGACCCGGACCGTGGCGATGGCTGCCGAGAACGAGCCCACGACGGGTATCGTCGTAGCGACATGAATGCACGACACGGCATCGATCGGAGCCGTCGCCCGGCGCTCTTGGTGGTGGTCGTCGTGTGCTTCGCGCTGGTGACGGTTCTGGCGCCCTCTGCCGGGGCGAGCGTGGTCCGCATGTTCGGTCGGACTCCGGCTCCGACCCCGACCACCGGTTCGGGGTCTGCACCGGCCACCCAGCCTCCTGCAACCTCGGCCCCGGCGTCGACCGGAGCACCACCCACGACCCAGAGCGTTCCGGCGTCGACATCGTCCGACTCGTCCGGATCCGCCGGAACAGCACCGGCGGCGTCCTCGCAGTGGCGTCCCCAACAGTCGACGGTGTCGGGGAACGTGGCGTCGGGTTCGAACTCGAACGTGCAGGCCGGCTCATCGGTTCAGAGCGATCCGCCGATGACCACGACCCAGGATCTGCTGGTGGGTCCGGCAACGACGGTGGCGCCGACCACCACGGCCTCCGCTCCGGATCTCACCTCCTCAGCGGTCACCAAGACCGGCGGCAACAGCGACCCGAAGGTGTGGTTCATCGTCGCGGTACTGGTGGTCATCGCGATCGGTCTCGGCGTCGCCACGTTGTTGTACTGGCGAAGAACCCGACCCGAGGATCCGACCGCACCTCCCGGTTCCCGGCGATCCTCACGGTATGCCGATCTCATGATCTCGACCCCGGAAACCGACTGAATTCGGTGTGGTAGCGATGGTGGAAGCGTGCGTGCCCGACCCGGAACGGAGCGGATCATGAACTGTCCGAGTTGTTCGACTGAGAATTCCGAAGATTCGAAGTTCTGCATGACCTGTGGAACCCGGCTCGCCGACGAGGATCCTGGCGCCGCCGCGCCGGAGGTCGAAGCCTCCGGCGGCGAAGCGCAAAGGGACGTCGTGCAGAGGAAGGGCGTCTCGTCGGACAATCCCTGGTTGCAGGAGGATGCGGCGGCCGGAGCCGTCGAGCCGACCGGCGCGGACGACGACGCATCGGCGACCAGGGCGTCCGGGCCACAGCCGCCTCCACCGACAGGGGACGCCCCGGTGGTCGCCGAAAACCAACCGACTCCGACGACGGATCCCCATAGCACGCCCGGACCGCCGCCGCCGCCTTCACCACCTGCGCATGTCGGAGCCGCAATGGGCGAAGCGTTGCCGCCTCCACCGGTTTCTGTCGGGGAGACGTTGCCGCCTCCGCCGGTTTCGGTCGGCGACGGCGGATCCGAGAACCCGCTCGCGCAGGATCCGGCCAGTTCGCCGAACCTCCCACCACCACCGACGTCGGCCGGTGCGTGGTCCGCGCCGCCCCCCACCGATCCACTGCCGACGTCGCTGTTGGACGAGGCGGTCCGAGCTCCAGGCGCGGAACCGGTCGCGGTCGCGGCCGGGCGACCCGCACGGCATGGGCGGACACCTGGCCCGTCTGACCCACGCGTCCCGCCCACACGCCGATATTCCCGCATTGATCGCCAGCGCGCTGCTCGCAGACGGCGAGCGGGTGGCTGTGGTCGTCCCGGGGCTGGTCGATGACGTCGTCGGGGTCGCCGTGGTCACCGACCGTCGGGTGCTCGTGGTCAACGGCCGTCAGTGGCGCCCGTTCGTGGCAGACATTCCGATCGAGACCGGGCTGGTCGTCGAAGGGTGGCAGGACGAGACGACGGCGATGCTCACGTTCGTGGCGGGCACCCCGGTGCGCCTCACCGCGATCGTCGACAAGCCGCTCGCGTTCGAGGCCGCCAGAATCGTTCGCGAGCAGGTCACCGTGTCGTCGTGAACTCCCCCGAGTGGTCCGGCGATGGTAGGGTGGGAGGATCACGCGGACGTGGCTCAGTTGGTAGAGCATCACCTTGCCAAGGTGAGGGTCGCGGGTTCGAGTCCCGTCGTCCGCTCCACGATCACGAATGTCGGGGCGTCAAGTAGGTTCCACCTACTTGACGCCCCGACATTCGCCAAGGGGTGCGGGGCGGCGGTGTCGACGCCTCCCTCGGCCCCGCCCCTCTTTGGCTACGACTCTTGCTCGGTGATCGGGCCTTCGGTGAACAGATAGGTGCGGAGCTGCTTGTCCAGAACCGGATCACGGCGCCGCAACCATTCGAGGATCATGGCCGCGTGTTCCTTCTCCTCGTCGCGGTTGTGGGCGAGGACCGCCTTCAGAGACGGGTCGTCGGCGGCGTCGATGCGCTGGGCGTACCAGTCCACCGCCTCGAACTCCTCCATCAGCGACACGATCGCCCGATGCTGGTCCCGGGTTTCCGCGTCGAGCTTCTCGATCGGTTCGTGCAGTCCTTCGCTTGCCATGATGCTCCTTTCCTGTGGTTCCCGGTCGAGCCTATCGACCCGATGGCCCGACAAGGTCCGGTGTGCTATTCGACGCGCAGGAGGCGCAGCGTGTCGCTGACCGGCTCGGCCACATCGGGGGCGCCGACCAACACGGCGACCATGTCCCCGGTGTGGATGAGGTGTTTGCGGAGCGCGGCGGTCACCGCCGCGGCGACAGTCCCGTCGGTCGTGTTGCGACGATCGACGACCATCGGCCGGATCCCCCAGGCGACCGAGAGTTGTCGGGCGACCTCGCCTGATGGGGTTGCGGCCAGAATCGGAGCCGTGGGACGGAACCGGGAGATCGCCCGCGGCGTCGCGCCGGTCGTGGTGCAGGCGATGATCGCCGCGACGTCGGCATCCATCGCCGCGCGCCAACCTGCGGCCGAGAGCGCACCGGTGATCCGGCGGTTCGTCGGCGCGTCCGAAGACACTTCGGGGGAGAGATCCCGGCCGATCGCACGACCCCAGGTGTAGGAGTCGAACTCGTCGTCGGCGCGCGCGGCGATCCGACTCATCGTCTGGATCACGTGCACCGGATCACGCCCGATCGCCGTCTCGCCGGAAAGCATCACGGCACTGGTCCCATCGAAGACCGCGGTGGTCACATCGGTCACCTCGGCCCGGGTGGGCACCGGTGCATGGACCATCGACTCCAACATCTGGGTCGCGGTGATCACCGGACGACCGAACGCGACGCCGGCGTGGATGATCTTCTTCTGGAAATGGGGGATGTCCTCCAACGCGCACCGGATTCCCAGATCCCCACGCGCGACCATCACCGCGTCGGATCCGGCGACGATGGCGTCGAGGTCGTCGACGGCTTCCGGTGTCTCGATCTTCGCCATCAATCCGGGGCCACGATCGCCGGTGACCGAGCGGGCGCGGTCGATGTCGGAGGCCTGACGGACGAACGACACCGCGACCATGTCGACCGGCGCGTCGCACAAGAGCTTCAGCGCGGCGAGGTCGTCGTCGGTGGGCGAGGACGAGCTCGAAGCTTCCGGTGGGGACGCTCACCCCCGGGCCGTCCCTGGGTGACCCCACCGGTGATCACCTCCGCGTCGGCTCCGCCGTCGTCGGTCGCGGAGACGACGAGTTCGATGGCCCCGTCGCCGAGCACCACTCGGTCGCCGGGGCGAGGCCAAGTGCGGCGTCGGCGTTGTCGATGGCGATGCGCGGCTGCGCTGCTCGAGTCCTGGGCGCCGGATGCGGGTTCGAGCCGGATGGACGTGCCATCCGCGATGCGGGTGCCCTCGTCTCCGAAGGAGGCGGCGCGAACCTTCGGACCGGGAAGGTCGGCGAGAATCCCGATGTGCCGCCCGGAGCTGCCGGCCACTGTCGCGATCCGGTGATCAGCGGTCAGCGCCTCTTCGAGCGAATCGTGGGAGAGCGAGACCCTCGCCATGTCCATGCCGGCGTCGATCATGGCGGCGCAGCATCTCCGAGTCCGACGAGGCGGGGCCGATGGTGGCGACGATCTTGGTGCGACGGGCCATGACTTCCAACGTAGCGGCGGGCCGACGCTTCGGCGCCGACCGATTCCGGGATGTGCCGATGGACTAGGGTCCCGGATGCAGAATCAGGTCCGTCGTCGAGACAGGGGAAGTCCGGTGGGAATCCGGCGCTGACCCGCAACCGTGGTCGGAGGCATCGTCCTCCGCAAGCCGGGATACCCGCTCGAGTGGCGTACCTCCGAACCCGTCGTGGCCAGCGGGAAGGAGGGACTCGAGGTGAGTCGTCTCCCAGCGCCGGTGCGACCCAGCCAAGGAGACCAGATGCGCAGCATCACCGGAGCCCTCGTGCTCGTCCTGTTGCTCGGAACCGGTGCGGGAATCACCGGCGCCGCCCAACCCAGCCCTTCCTCCGCAATCCGTGCCGGCGCGGTCGGATGGCTCAGCGCTCAGGTGAGCGCCCAAGGAGCCCTGATCAGCCCGTACACGAGCAAGCCCGATGCCGGGATGACCGCGCAGGCGGTCCTGGCACTCGCCGGGGCCGGGGCCGGTTCAGATGTCACGGGCCCGATGATCGGTTATCTGGAAGCCCATGTGTCCGACTACGTGCAAGCAGGGTCGGCGGACCATCCGGGCGCCCTGGCGTGGCTGATCCTGGACGCGGTCGCCACTGGCGGCGATCCGTCGAACTTCGGCGGCGTCGATCTGGTGCAGCGTCTCGAGGCGACCCAACGGTCGGCACCGGGTTCCGCGGACGACGGACTCTTCGGTGCCGCCGACCCAACCTACGACGGCGTGTTCCGTCAGAGTCTTGCCCTGGTGGCGCTCGGCGCCGTCGGAACCGAGAATCCGCGTGGTCTCACGTGGTTGGAGGACCAACAGTGCACGGACGGTGGATTCGTGGCGTACCGATCCGACGTCGCGGTCCCGTGTCCCGCGGTGGATCCGACGACCTTCAGCGGCGAGGACACCAACTCCACCGCACTCGGCGCGATCGCACTGCACGATGCCGGTGATCAGCCCGCAGCCGCGCGGGCGATCGCGCGCCTCGCGGCGGTGCGCACCGGTGGTGGCGGCTTCGCGTATCTGGCCGACCCCACCCAGGAGATGGACGGGAACTCGACCGGACTGGCGCTGCTGGCGTTCACCACCGTGAGCGGGAGCCCCGACGCCGGATCGGTGGCGGCACTCGGTTCGTTCCAGGTTCCCGACTCGGCCGGCGCGGCCGACCGTGGCGGCATCGCGTTCCAGCCCCAGGCCGGTGTGCTGTATCCGGACCTGATTGCCACGACGCAGGCGTTGCTGGGCCTGAGCGGTCGTGCGCTGCCCTTCGTGCCCCAACCGGTCCCGTCCACCCCGGTTCCGACCACGACTCCGTCCCCCGGACCGAGCCCCGGTAGTGCACCGGCGCCCACGAACCCGGCGGCCACGCCCGCACAGCCGATCGCGGGCACCCCCTCGTACACCGGATGAGGGCCCTGCTCGGCAGGACGAGGCGGGTGCGATGGTTCCTGGCCGGCATCCTCCTCTCCGGCGTGCTCGTTCCGGCATTGGCGCCCGGAGCGACGGCGCTGGAGTGCAGTGGATCACCCGGGAACCACGTGGCGGTCGTTGTCGATTTCGGGACCGGTGCCGGGTCCCCCGGCGGTATCGACGCGCAGTGTGTTGCGTGGCAGTCGGGGCAGACCGGTCTGGCCGCGCTGCGCTCGGCGAGCACCGGGCAGATCGGATTCGATTCGAGCAGCAAGATCTGTCAGATCGACGGCTACCCCCAGGTCTTCGACCCGACGAACTGCTCGGCTCCGAAGAATGGGGCGGTCTCGTACTGGGCGTACTTCCGTGGGACGTCATCGGGGTGGACCTACAACGAGGTGGGCGAGGCGACGCGGCGGACCCAACCCACGGTCGTCGAAGGGTGGCGCTACGTCACCGTTCCGGTGGGGAGCCACGTCATCCCGCCGCCGCGGAACTTCACGGGGGGCGCGGCGTCCTCGATGTGGCAGTCCACGTGCCCGACGGAGGTGACATCGTCCCCGCCGACGACGGCTCGGCGGCCGGGCGTCGGATCACCGCCGGAGACCACCGGATCGGCCGGCACCGGGACCGGGGCGCCCGGTGCCGGTGCCCCGGCGGTCTCGCCCGGCCCCACTGGGTCGAACCGCAGCGCGGACCAGCCGAGCCCGGGCGTGTCGTCGACCACGACCGGTGCGGGTGCGACCACCCGAGGGCATCCCGGGCGTCGGCGGGTGGACATCGCCCAGAGCCAGGCGACCGCGCCGGCGCCTGTCGAAGAGCCAGGTGACGGGCGCCACGAAGGCGTCCTCATCGGGGGATCCGGCCGGCGCGGTGCTCCTCGGGATTCTCGGTGCCGTCGCGCTTGCAGCCGCGCTGGCTCTTGCGGTGTGGCGATCGCGCCGCCGCCGGGGGCTGACCGGCTGACCGAGAAAGGCCGCGTGCCCGGATCGGGCTCGGCCCCATGCCGCTCCAGCTCGTTGCGGGCCCTACCCGCAGCGGTCGAGCATGTCGCCCAGCGCCTGGCGTTCACCTGCGGTGACCCCCAATGCGTAGTCCACATGGACCCCGACGGAGTCGATGGCGTAGGGGCACCAGATCGTCTTGTTCGGCGGCCGCCAACGATCGGCGAGTGCATCTCCTTTGTCCAGATTCGCCGGGCCCGAGACGGCGATGAGTTCCCGGGGGTCGTTCGCAAAGGAAAGTCGCCGCGCCGGGGTCCAGCGCCACGCACCCAGTTGCCATGCGGCGTGCAGCGGGATCAGGTGGTCGATCTGCACCGCGGTCGCCGCGCTCCGGGAGAAGAGGATGGTGGCGCCCGTGTAAGGGTCGGCGAGGGTTCCGGCGGCGACGAGACAGCCGTTGCCCGCCTCGAGGAGTCGGACGTCGGCCAGATCACGACGGAGGACGTCGTTCCTGGTGTCGCAACCGTTCCCGTCGACGTCGACCCAGGGGCGTCCGAAATCGGCGGTCCGGTCGTAGGCCACCTCGGGGGAGAGCTCGGCCTGGGGGAGTGCGGCCAACTCGGAGCGTGCCAGCGAAGGGGTCGACGTCGCCGCCAACCGGGGAACGACCGAGGGCGCCCCGGAGTGCCGGGATCGCCTGCCCGAGAACAGTCCGAGCGCGACGATCACCGCGGAGATCAGCGCGCAGAACACCAGCTCGACACCCGGAATTCGCGCCCGTCGGGATCGAAATCTCCTCCGCACTGCCATGAACATCTCCGCGAGTGGATACGGTCGGGTTCCGTACGGAACGAAGACGTCTTCCCGGATCACCGATCCGGGGAAAGGAGAAGCGCCATGACCAGCATGCCGTATCGACGCATGGGTCACACCGGTCTGAAGCTCAGCGCGTTGTCGTTCGGGTCCTGGGTCACCTTCGGAACCCAGGTCGACATCGGCCTGGCTGCGGAGTGTCTGTCGGCGGCACGGGAAGGCGGCGTCAACTTCTTCGACAACGCCGAAGCCTACGGCGGCGGGGAATCCGAACGGATCATGGGTGCGGCGATCGATCGACTCGGCTGGGAGCGCCACACCTATGTGATCTCGACGAAGTTGTTCTGGGGGCTCGAGGACGGACCGAACATGCGGAACACCCTGAACCGCAAGTACCTGCTGCAGGCGATCGACGGTTCGCTCGAGCGATTCGGACTCGATTTCGTCGATCTGCTCTACTGCCACCGCCCCGACCCGGAGACACCGATCGTCGAGACGGTGTGGGCCATGTCCGACATCATCGCCTCCGGCAAGGCCCATTACTGGGGCACCTCCGAATGGTCAGGTGCCGAGATCGCCGAGGCAATCGCCGTCGCCGAGCGCCATCACCTGCACCCACCGGTGGTCGAACAGCCCCAGTACAACCTCTTCGAACGGCGTCGGGTCGAACACGAGTACGCACGGCTCTACGAGTCGGCCAACGGACTCGGACTCACCACGTGGAGTCCGCTTGCCTCGGGGTTGTTGACCGGCAAGTACGTCGACGGCGTTCCGGAGGGCAGTCGTGCCACGCTCCCGGGTTACGAATGGCTCGCGCAGCTGTTGACGAACGAGAAGCGCAATGCGACCGTACGGGACATCATGGCGATCGCCGAGCGCCTCGAGGTGACCGCCGCGCAGCTCGCGATCGCGTGGTGCGCGGCCAATCCCCGGGTCACGTCGGTGATTCTCGGGGCCAGCCGCGTCGAACAGGTGACCGAGAACCTCGGCGCGCTCGACGCTCTGGAGCTGCTCACTCCCGAGGTACGGGAAGAAATCGAGCTGTTGTTCCTCAAATAGCCGATCCGAACGCTCGAAGCACCGGCCGACGCCGGGGACTCCGGTCGGTGACGAGTGAGCCCTCGGGCGCCTAGCCTTCCGGTCGTGGAGCGCCCCGACGATCTGTTCGCGTCCGCGCGCTCCGACGCGCTGGCGAAACGCGCCCCGCTCGCCGAACGACTCCGCCCCACACGATTGGACGACGTGGTCGGCCAATCCGCTCTGCTCGGTCCCGACGGGGTTCTTCGACGGCTCGTCGAAGCGGACCGACTCTCGTCGGTGATCCTCTGGGGGCCTGCGGGAACCGGGAAGACGACCATCGCCCGACTCGTCGCCCGGACCACGGCCTCGGCGTTCGAGCCGCTGTCGGCGGTGTCGGCGAGCGTCGCGGACGTCCGGGGGGTCCTGACGCGGGCGCGCGAACGGTTGGGCGAACGCGACCAGGCCACGATCCTCTTTCTCGACGAGGTGCACCGGTTCTCCAAGTCGCAACAGGACGTGTTACTCCCGGCCGTCGAATCGGGTCTGGTCATCCTGATCGGCGCGACCACCGAGAACCCGCATTTCGAGGTCAACGCGCCGCTCCTCAGCCGGTCCACGCTGTTCCGCCTCCAACCGCTCGACGACGCCGCGCTCGGCACGCTCCTGGACCGTGGCGCCGACGCCGAGGACGTGACCGTCGCCCCCGAGGCCGCAGCTCACCTGGTGCAACGTGTCGAAGGTGACGGGCGCCGTCTTCTGACCGCGCTCGAGGTCGCGGCCGCGCTGGTCCGCGACCGGGGCGCATCCGAGAGTGCGGTGCCGACCGTCGGTCTCGACGACGTCGAAGCCGCGCTCGGCGTCCACTCGGTGCGCTACGGGCGCGACGCCCACTACGACGTGATCAGCGCGTTCATCAAGTCAATCCGTGGTGGCGACCCCGACGCCGGCCTCTACTGGCTGGCCACGATGCTCGAAGCCGGCGAGGATGCGCGCTTCATCGCCCGGCGCCTGGTGATCCTCGCGTCCGAGGACGTCGGCATGGCCGACTCGAACGGCCTCGTGGTCGCGAACGCGGCTGCCCAGGCCATCGAATTCGTCGGCCTGCCGGAGGCGCAGCTCAACCTCGCCCACGCCGTGGTGTACCTGGCCTGCGCGCCGAAGTCGAACACGACCACCGTGGGAATCGGCCGGGCCCGTGCCGACGTCCGCAACGGGGTGACCGGCGAGGTGCCGGTTCATCTGCGTGACGCCCACTATTCCGGAGCGGCATCCCTGGGCCACGGGGTCGGCTACGACTATCCTCACGACGACCCGCGTGGTTGGGTGGACCAGACGTACCTACCCGACGTGGTCGCGGGGCGAACGTACTACGAGCCCTCAGCACACGGCGCCGAAGCGGAAGTTGGCGAAAAGTTGGCCCGACGCAGGAACAACCCCGAATGACCATGGCGACGTTGACTGCCCAGGATCTCGCCGCGCTGATCGCCGCGGCGGTGAGTCTCGGTGCCGTGGTGGCGATCACCCTGGTGCTGGCGAGTCTCATCCGCACGGTCCGGGCCGTGCGATCCGAGCTCGAGGACTTTCGGGCCCGGTCGGACGAGGTGCTCTCCGAGCTGTCCGAAACCGTCGTGGACGCCCGCAAGGACCTCGAACGGGTCGACGATCTCGTCGGGTCCGCCGAAGCGTTGGCGGCCACGGTCGACGGCGCGGCCAGAGTCGGCTACTTCACGGTGGGCAAGCCGGTGATCAAGACCGTGGCGCTGGCCAAGGGCACCTCCCGGGCGGCGCGGCGCATCCGCGGCACCCGGGCCGGTTGAGACAGGAGCGGATCGGAGATGTTCAAGCGGGTCGTCTGGTTCGCGGTCGGTGCGACCGCCGGGGCCGTGGGGTTGCGACGGGCCGAGCGGGCGGTGTCCGAACGGCGGGCCCGGTTGGCGCCCGATTCGCTGGCCAACTCGGCGGTCGACGCGGCCAAGGGTGGGGCGAACCGGGTCCGGTCCGCGATCGTGGACGGGCGATCCGAGATGCGCCGGGTGGCCGACGAACTCGAGTCCAGCCACGATCCCTCGAGACGCCCGGTCCGGTCGCGAGATTCCGCAGCGCCTGGGTAGGATCGCGGGACTCATGCATGCCACCGAGCTTCGCCGCGCCTTCGTCGACTTCTTCGCGGCGCGCGGCCACAGTGAGGTTCCCTCGGCCGGTCTGATTCCCCACCACCCGTCCGCGCCGATGTTCACGAATTCGGGGATGATGCCGTTGGTGCCGTATTTCCTGGGCGAGGAGGCCGTGCCCTGGGACCCTCCGCGTGCGGTGTCGGTGCAGAAGTGCGTGCGCGCCGGGGGCAAACACAACGACCTCGACGCGATCGGGCGTTCGACGCACCACCTCAGCTTCTTCGAGATGCTGGGCAACTTCGGCGTCGGTGACTACTTCAAGGCCGAAGCCATCCCGTGGGCCTGGGAGTTCCTGACCGGCACCCTCGGTCTGGACGGTGACCGCATCTGGGTCACCGTGCACAACGAGGACGACGAGGCAGAGGCGATCTGGACCGACGCCGTCGGGATGCCGCGTGAACGGATCCAGCGCATGGGAGCGGACAACTTCTGGGAGATGGGCGAGACCGGCCCGTGCGGTCCGTCATCGGAGATCTTCTGGGACTACGGAGACGAACTCGGACCCGAGGGCGGGCCGGCGAACCCGGCCGCCGAGGACCGCTACGTCGAGCTGTGGAACCTCGTCTTCCAACAGCACTTCCGCCATGCGGACGGAACGCTGGAGGATCTGGCCACCCACAACATCGACACCGGAGCCGGTCTCGAACGGATCCTGGCCGTCATGGCCGGGTCGCCCTGGCTGTACGCCGCGGACACGCTTTCCGATCTGGTGGTCGCAGCAGAGGAGCTCACCGGCCGTCGCCTCGGAACCGACCCGGCGGGCGATGTCGCCCTGCGGTTGCTCGCGGATCACGCACGGACGATGACGTTTCTCGTCGCCGACGGGGTGATTCCCTCGAACGAGGACCGTGGCTACGTGCTCCGTCGGATCATCCGTCGGGCGATCCGTTTCGCGTACCTGCTGGGCGTCGACGACCCGATCACTCCGGCGCTCGCACAGCGGGTCTCGGAAGTGATGGGCGACCCCTACCCGGAAGTGCCGGCGAACCTCGATCTCGTGCTGGGAGTGCTGCACCGCGAAGAGGAGCAGTTCCGTCGCACGCTGCGGACCGGCCTCGGGATCCTGGATGCGGAGCTCGCCGAACTCGACGAGGCGTCGTCGGTGCCGGGTGCGGTCGCGTTCCAACTGCACGACACGTTCGGTTTCCCGCTCGAGGTCACCACCGAAATCGCCGCCGAACGGGGTTTCGAGGTCGATCTCGATGGTTTCGAGGCGGAGATGGCGGCCCAACGAGCCAGGGCGAAGGCGGCATCGCGGCCGGGCGGAGTCTCGACCGGGGCCGCCGTGGAACGCTATGCGAGCCTCCTGGCCGACCATGGCCCGACCGAGTTCACCGGCCGCGCCGAGGACACGTCCAAGGCCCGGATCCTTGCCGTGGTCGAACCGGATGACCCCTCGGACGACACCGTTTCGGTGATCCTGGACCGCACCCCGTTCTATGCCGAAGCCGGGGGTCAGGTCGGAGACACCGGGACCATCACCACGCAACACGGCGTCGCACGGGTGTTGGACACCACCTACGCCCTTCCCGGACTGCATAGTCACCTGGTGCGCCTCGAATCCGGAACGATCGCGCCGGGCGAGGAAGCGGTGGCGGAGATCGAGGTCGGCCGACGGGCCGCGATCCGGCGGAACCACACCGCGACGCATCTGCTGCACTGGGCCTTGCGTGAAGTCCTCGGTGAGCATGTGAAGCAGCAGGGCTCCCTGGTCGCTCCCGATCGACTGCGGTTCGATTTCAGCCATTACGAGGCGATGAACGACGCGGAGATCAAAGCCGTCGAGGACCTCGCGAATGCCGAGGTGCTCGACAACGCCCCGGCCCGCCACTTCGAGACCACCAAGGACCAGGCGACCGCCATGGGCGCGATCGCCTTCTTCGGAGAGAAGTACGGCGACATCGTGCGGGTCCTCGAGGCCGGCAGACATTCGATCGAGCTGTGCGGGGGCACCCATGTCGCCGCGCTGGGGGACATCGGGCTCATCAAGATCATCTCGGAGACGTCGATCGGCTCGAACCTGCGCCGTATCGAGGCGACCACCGGATTCGGAACGCTCGCACTCCTACGCGACGACGAGCAGAGACTGGCTGACGCGGCGGCTCGACTCGGCGTTCCGACAGCGGATCTGGCCACGTCGATCGACAAGCGCAATGCGGATCTCGACGATGCCCGTTCCGAGATCGCCTCCCTGCGCCAGCAGCTGGCGCACGTCCGCGCCCGCGAGCTGGCGTCGGCCGCCGTCGACGGCATCGTCGTCGCCCGGGTCGACGACGTGACCCGGGACGACCTTCGGACTCTGGCGACCGCCGTGCGCGATGTCGCCGGCATCGAAGCTGTCGTGCTCGCAGGGACTCCCGAGGGTGGAGGAGCCGCCCTCGTCATTGCCAGTCGACCGGAATCCCGACACCATGCCGGCAAGGTGGTGAGCTCGCTCGCCGACGTGCTCGGGGGCGGCGGGAACACCAAGAACGCCGATCTGGCGATGGCCGGTGGGCGGGACGCCGGACGGATCGACGCGACGTTGCACGCGGCCCGGTCCGAACTCGGGATCGGTTCCTGAACAGCGGCTCGATGCGCGCGCTCGGAATCGACCTGGGCTCGAAACGGGTCGGAATCGCCGTGGGGGACACCGACATCGGCGTCGCCACCCCGTCCGACGTCCTGGAGCGGGACCCGGCACGCCCCCTCGAGGCGCGGCTCGGCGAACTCGTCGAGCAGTGGGAAGTGGAGGTCGTCGTGGTGGGACTTCCCCGTTCGTTGGACGGATCCCAGGGCCCGGCGGAACGACGCGCCCGTGACGAGGCCGAGGTTCTCGCCAGCTCGCTGGACGTGCCGGTCGAGTTGCACGACGAGCGCCTGAGCACGGTGACGGCCCAGTCCTCGCTGCACGCCGCAGGGGTCGACACCAGACGCGGACGCAAGGTGGTGGACGCCGTCGCAGCATCGGTCATCCTCCAGAGCTGGTTGGACGTGCACCGGAACCGTGAGCCATGACGAGCAGGGCACAACGACGCAGACGGCGTCGGCGGATCGCCGCGGCGAGCGGTGTTCTCGTGCTGGTCGTCCTGATCGGGATCGTCGCCCTGCTGGGTTGGTACCGCAGCCAGCTCTCGGCCTCGGGCGGACCGCATCGATCGATCGTCGTGACGGTCCCCAAGGGTTCGAGTTCCGCGGACATCGGACATCTGCTCGCCGATGCCGGAGTCGTCAAGAACGCCACCGCGTTCGACTGGCACGTCCGCTTCAGCAACGCCGGTCCCTTTCAGGCCGGCCGATTCCGTTTCAAGACCAACAGCTCGGTCGACGACGCGATCGCCGTGCTCACCAAGGGCCCCCTCGGCCCGGTGATCACCAAGATCCCGATCCCCGAAGGATTCCGGCTGGCGCAGATCGTGGCCCGCATCCACGCCCGCGTGCCGCGGTTCTCGAAGGCGCAGATCACCGCTGCGCTCACCAAGGGTGACGTGTCATCGCCGCTCCTGCCCGCAGGCTCGCACGACTTCGAGGGGTTGCTCTTCCCCGCCACCTACGCCGTGACCCCGAAGTGGACGGCCACCCAGCTGCTGCAGAACATGGCCGACACCATGACCCGACGCGTCCAGGGTCTGAACGTGGACCCGAGTCTCGACGCCCTGCACCTGTCCTCCTACCAGGTCGTCGTCGTCGCCTCGCTGGTCCAGGCCGAGGCGGGCAATCCCGAAGAAGCGCCGAAGATCGCCCGGGTGATCTACAACCGGCTGGCCGCGGGAGAGCCACTGGGGATCGACGCGACCAGTCGCTACCTGTCGATCATCACGGGCGACCCGGTCGATTTCGGGTCGGATTCTCCGTACAACACCCGACTGCACTCCGGGCTCCCACCGACCCCGATCGGCGCTCCCGGAGACGTCGCGCTGGATGCCGCCGCCCATCCGGCCACCGGCGACTGGCTCTACTACGTCCGTGACGTGCACAACGATGCCCAGGGGCGGCCACAACACGTGTTCACCAATTCTCCGGAGGTCTTCGCCCGGGCCAAGCAGGCCTGCCACGACGCCGGACTGGGATGCGGTGCTCCATGACCGTGCAGGGAACCCTCCCGACCGGTTCGACACGGGTGGCCGCGGTGATCGGCACGCCGATCCGGCATTCGCTGTCTCCGACCCTGCTGAACGCGGCGTTCACGGCAACCGGGACCGACTGGGTGTACTGCGCATTCGAGGTGGACGCTCCCGAGGTGGCTGCCGCCGTGGCGGCGACAAGGACGCTGGGTCTGGCCGGGTTGAGCGTGACGATGCCACTCAAGTCGGTGATCCTGGACCATCTCGATGCACTCGACGCCGCCGCCGAGCGATTGGAGGCCGTCAACTGCGTGGTCGAGCGGGATGGTCGGCTCGTGGGGTACTCCACCGATGGCCCGGGGCTCCTCGACACGCTGCGCGTCGACGAGGCGTACGATCCGGCGCACAAGCGGTGCGTCGTCCTGGGGGCCGGTGGCGCGGCGCGTGCGGCGATCCTCGCGCTGGCCGAAGCCGGTGCACGTGAGGTCGTCGTGGTGAATCGGACGGTTTCCCGTGCGGCGAACGCTGCGGGGCTCGCCGGGACGCGGGGACGTGTCGGCGTACCCGGCGATGTCGCAGACGCCGATCTCGTCGTCAACGCGACCCCGGTAGGGATGGCCGGATCGCCGGTTTCGGAGCGCCGATTCGACGAGCACGACTTCGGCGCCGGGCAGCTCGTGTTCGACATGATCTACGACCCGGCCGAGACCCCGCTCGTGGCCATGGCACGTCGCGGGGGTGCCCGGGCCGCCGGTGGAGTCGGCATGCTCGTGCATCAGGCCGCCCACGCGTTCTCCCTCTGGACCGGTGAGCCGGCGCCGACCGCGGCGATGGCCGCCGCGGCCCGGGCCGAACTGGCGCACCGCTCGCGCTGAGGTGGCTCCAAGAATGCCCTACGGTGTAGCGATGCTCCGGACCACTCCGCACGGCTGCTGATGAGCATTCGACAGAAGATCGTGGAGTCGCCACCGGGCATCAAATGGCACGCGTGGCGCATCGTCAATCGGGTGCTGTACCGGTCGGCATTCGCCGCATTCGGTGAGGGCACCGTGATCGTCGCCCCCCGAACCCTCCGTGGAGTCGATCACATCTCGATCGGCAAGATGGGGGCGATCTTCTCGGGCGGTTGGCTGCAGTGCGAGCCCGGTGGTTCGATCACGATCGGCGACCGTGCCTATTTCGGTGACGACGTGCACATCCACTCGGGAGGACCGATCACGATCGGCTCGGGTTGTCTGATCGGCGCCGGCAGCCTCATCATCAGCGCGGAACACACCCGGGGCGACCGCCACGGGGTCGTCGCGTCGGCGCCGATCGTGATCGGGGACAACGTGTTCATCGGTGACCGCTGCACCATTCTGGGGGGCGTCACCATCGGAGACGGGGCGACGATCGGCGCGTCGGCGGTGGTCACCCACGACGTACCGGCCGCTGCCCTGGTGGTCGGCAATCCGGCCCGTATCGTCGATCCGGCCGACCGATGAGCCGCGTCCTGATCACGGGCGGCGCCGGCTTCATCGGCTTCCACCTGGCGCGGCGACTCCGCGCGGCCGGTTGGGAGATCGTCAGCCTCGACTCCCTGAATCCCCAGGTCCACGCGGATCCCGAGCTGTCCCGTCGACGGCTGGCCGGCAGCCTGATCGAAGGAGACGTGCTCGCCCCGGCGAGCTGGTCCCGGATTCCGCGGGTCGACGCGATCGTGCACCTGGCTGCCGAGACCGGGGTGGGCCAGTCGATGTACGAAGTGGACCGCTATCGGTCCGTCAACGTCGAGGGCACACGGGCTGCGGCACGCTTCGCTGCCGAGCGAGCCGTGCCGCTGGTCTTCTTCAGTTCACGTGCGGTCTACGGGGAGGGCCACTGGTCGTGTGAGGGGCACGGGGAACACACAGGAGCCCGCTGCTGCGACCGGGCGACGCCGATGCCCTCCCGCGAGGAGGACGCTCCCGCGCCGGTGTCGGTCTACGGCGAGACGAAGGTTGCCGGCGAGCGGTTGCTCCTCGACGGCGAGGCGGGTTCGGTACCCGTGTCGATCGTGAGACCCCAGAACGTGATCGGCGCAGGACAGGCGCTGCACAACCCCTACACCGGTGTGCTGGCGGCCTTTCTGGCCCGCCTTCGAGAGGGGCGGCCGCTTCAGATCTACGGCGACGGAAGCCAGACCCGGGACTTCGTCCACGTCTCGGACGTGACCCGACTCGTCCAGGCGCTGCTGGATTCCCCGTCGGATCCACCCCGTCCACTCGTGGTCAATTGTGGGACGGGCCGGCGGACCACACTGCTCGACCTTGCCGCGTTCGCCATCGCCGGCGCGCCGGTGGACGGAACCCTCGAGCACGTCGACGTGCATCGTGCCGGAGACATCGACCACGCATGTGCCGACGTCAGCCGGCTCACCGCATTCGGGCTGCCCCGCGCCCAGGTGTCGGTGGAGGAGGCAGTGGCCGACTTCATCGCCGCAGGATGGGAGGAACCGGGCGCGCCGTCGGCAGCGTGGGACGATGCGCTGGGGGAGTTGGAGGACAAGGGCCTGACCCGGTGAGCCGCGGTCGGCGCATCCTGCTGATCTCACCGGTCTTCCACGGCTACTGGAAGTCGATCGCCCGCGGGTTCGAAGCGCGCGGTCACCAGGTGACGAGCCACACCTACGATGATCACGACGGGTTCGCCGCCAAGGTGAGGAACAAGGTCGTGTACGAAGGGCTCGACCGTCTCGTCGACGGCGCCGGGACGCAGCGTCAGGTGCAGGCTGCTACCGCCGGTGCCCGCGAGGCGTTGGAGAAGGTGAAGCCGGATGCGCTCGTCGTGGTCAAAGGGGACCTGCTCGACGACCCGTTCTGGGACGACGCGGAGAAGCTCGGGACCGATCGGGTCTTGTGGCTCTACGACGAAATCCGACGCACCCGTCACCAGCTCACCGACCTGCGTCGGCACCCGGTGGTCGCGTCGTATTCGCCCTCGGATGTGCAGGCGATGCGGTGTTCGGGGATCCGGGCGGAGCTCGTCCACCTCGCCTTCGACCCCGCATGGGTCGGTCCGACCCGACCCAGCGATGACGTCGTGTTCATCGGTGCGCGCTACGAGAAACGGGAGGCGCTGTTGACCGCCATGGCGCGACTCGGGGTACCCATCCAGGCCGTGGGACGCGACTGGTCACATCGCACCGTCGACCGGCTCCGCACCTGGTCGTGGGCCCGACCGGACCTCCGGGCCATGCCATCGGTGTCGCGTGAGGAGGCGACCGGCATGATGGCCGGGGCCTTGGCGACCCTCAACATCCATGGTGATCAGGACGGGTTCACGATGCGGACCTTCGAAGCTGCAGGGGTTGGCGCGGTGCAGCTCATCGATCGGGACGACGTCGGCGAGTACTACGAACCCGGGGTCGAGATCCTGCCGTTCGCCGACGCGTCGGAGGTGGCCGACCTGGTCGCTCGTCTGCGGAGTGATCGCGCGTGGGCCGCACGGATCGGTGCCGCCGCGCGAGCGCGTACCCTGGCCGAACACACCTTTGCCGACCGGGCGGCCGTCCTGGAGTCGCTGTGGGGCTGATCCATCCGAGCGATCTGGCCGCGTTCCAACGTGACCAGGCGAAACGGCAGTCGTTCTCGTCGCTGCGTCGCGTGCGGGCGCGTCTGCAGCCGCCGACAGTCCCGCCAGTGCTCTCGTTGCGCTGCGGGGGCGCCGATCCGGATGTGCTCATCGCCATGGACAGTCGAAGCGCCTCGTGCCGTGCCGCGGTCCTGGACCCGATCGCCCATCTTCGTTCCGAGCGGGTCGCCGTGTTGGCTCCGTTTCCCCTTGGGGACGTCGATCTTGAGGGTCCGTCGCTCGAGGTGCACGATCTCCCCGGCCTGCGCCGGGCGCTCCCCGCGGTTTCGACGGTGCTCTCGGCCGGTGACCACGTCCCGGCCGGTGCGCTGGCGCACGCCCTGGCTGCCGAGCAGGGCGCCGCGGCGGTGGTCGTCCAGCACGGCATGCTGTTGCCGTTGGCTGCGCCGCTGCCGCGAGAGGTCCACGTCGCGACCATGGTCGGAGGCCGATGGGACCTTCTGGTGCAGCGGGCGGACCGATCCGCAGGTCCATGTCCTGGGAAGCCAACTGCTCTTCCGGGCTGCGCACGCAGGCATCGCCCCGGTGCCGGCCGACGGTCGACCGGTCTATGTGGGCGCGCTGCACGGCTTCGAGCTCCCCAGGCGGGAGATCGAGCGGGTCGCACGACAGTTCTGCCGGTCCACGGGTGCGCGGTACCGTCCGCACCCGAGCGAGACCGACATCGTTTCCCGGATCATCCACCGCACCTGGAAGCTGCTCGGAATCGAATTCGCCGACGGCGCCCGACCACTGATCGAGGTCGGAGCGCCCGTGGTGGGGATGTGGTCGACGGGCATTCTCGAAGCGGCCGCCGCCGGGTTACCTGCCTGGGTGCACCACCCGGCATCCGCCGGCCTGGCTCGCCGAGGTCTGGGAACGTTACGGCCTGGCCCGCTGGGGTGGATCGCCGACGCCCCGCCCGGACACCGGATCGGTGGAACCGGCCCGTCGGGTTGCGCGAGCTCCTCATGGAGCTGAGCGGCTGAGCTCCCGTCCCGGGAGTGGAGGCGAATGGGCCGAATTCCCCATCCCCATACCGAACCTTGAAGGTCGCGTCGGACGTGCCGATATAGCAACGACAACGTTCCGACCGGATGCCGCGTCGGCACGTTTCCGGTGCACGTCGTGCACGCATCCGATCGTGTCTGCTAGGGAGATCACCGTGGCACTCCAAGGAACACTCGACACCTTCGCCCTGCCGGACGTGCTCCGTCTGTTGGCGACCACGCAGAAGACGGGCCAGCTCCTGGTGCAGGGTGACCAGGGCAACGGCAGTCTCTACCTCGATGGTGGCGGCGTCGTCGGCGGAGAGACCTCGCTCGCCGAGACGGACGAGGCGCATGAGGTCCTCTTCGAGCTGCTCCGACTCGATGACGGGTCCTTCATGTTCGACCAGTCCGCCACAGCACCGGACCCGGGCGCCGCGGTCGATGTCGAATCGGTGATCGACGCGGCCGAGTCCGCCCATACCGAATGGCAGGATCTCTCGACTGTCGTCCCCTCACTCGATGTCGGCATCGTCTTGGCAGACGACCTCCCGGGCGACGAGGCGACGATCACCAGCGATCGTTGGAAGTTGGTCGTCGCGATCGGGAGCGGGACCACCGTGCGCGATCTGGGCGAGCGACTCGACCTGCGGGAGTTGCCCGTGCTCCGTGCGGCGAGAGGTCTCGTCGACGACGGATTGGCGGTCATCGACGACGGCCCGATCGCCGCGGCTCCCGCCGCTCGGGTCGATTCGGGACCGGCCGGGTCCGACGACCCTCTGCCGTCGCTCGACGACGAGCCCTTGAGCGGTGACCTGTTCTCGGACGGCGAAGTCGATGACGAGCTGCCCGAGCCGTTGCCCAGTGGTGCAGACGAGGCGGTCAACGGATTCGGCGCGACCGATGGCGTTGCCGACCTCGAGGCGACCGACGCGGCGCGACTTGAACAGCAGATGAGCGACCTGCCCGACGATCAGCGGGATCTGATCGAGCGGGCCGCAGAGGCCGCATCGCCCGACGAGGCCGAGGAGCTGCTCGACGAGTTGCCCGACGGGGCGATCGACCGCGACCTCATGCGGCGCTTCCTGGGTTCCGTCCGCAGCTGATCCACCCCGCCTCGGGCGGCGCGACGACTGCCACGACGCCTCGTAGGATCCCCGCCCATGGCCGACACCCTGGTCCTCATCGCCTGTGGGATCACGGGGCTCGTCGTCGGGGTGTTCGTGAACGTGCTGATCCTGCGAGGTCCGACCAGGCGATCGTTCCGCCCGCCGTGGAGTCGCTGCGCCCACTGCAACGGATCCGCTCCTGTCGCCGGACTCGTTCCGGTCGCCGGACCGATGATGATGGGTGGCTTCTGCGGCCACTGCGGTCGCCGCATCGCATGGTGGCAGCCGCTGGTCGAGTTGACCAACGCCGCGCTGTGGATGCTGGCCGCACTGCATTTCGGTGCGAATCTCGTGCTGCTCGCGATCTGCCCGTTCTTCTCGGGGTTGCTCGCCCTCTCGGTGATCGACATGGCGGTCTATCGGCTGCCGGACCGGATCGACACGCCGCTGCTGGTCGGCTCGATTCCTCTGATCGTGTTGATCTCGCTCGTCCAGCACCGGCCGCATGACCTGATCTGGGCGGCGGTCGGCGGGATCGGCTATTGGCTCGTGCTCGGCCTCATGTGGCTGATCCACCCGCGTGGGATGGGGTTCGGCGACGTGAAGTTCGCACGTGTACTGGGTTTGTATCTGGGATGGGTCCACCCGGTGCTGGTCCTCTACGGGGTGATGTTCGCCGGGATCGGTGGCTCGGTGGTCGGGATCGGCGTGGTGATCGCGACCCGGAATCGCGTGCGGGGCTTCCCCTTCGGCCCTTGGATGGCGGCGGGCTGCGTCGTGGCGATCCTGCTCTCGACACCGCTGACCCGCAATTTCTAGAACCGTCGACGTGGGGGACGGAGACGGGGCCGGTCGGGCCGACCCGGTAGATTCGCCACCGTGTTGCGCTTTCTGACGGCCGGCGAATCTCATGGGCAGGCTCTCACGGTGATCGTCGAGGGACTCCCTTCGGATCTGGAGATCACCGCCGCGGACTTCCAGGGCGAGTTGGCCCGACGCCGCCTGGGGTACGGGCGGGGTCCCCGCATGCGCTTCGAGGCCGACGAGGTCACGATCATCGCCGGTGTCCGTCATGGCCGGACCCTGGGGTCGCCGGTCGCGGTGCTGATCGGCAACAGCGAATGGAAGCGCTCGGACCGTTGGCACGCCGAGATGGCGGTCGAGCCGGGGGAGACCGAGCACCCGCTCACCCAGGTGCGGCCCGGACACGCCGATCTCGCCGGCATGCAGAAGTACGGATTCGTCGATGCCCGCAACGTGCTCGAACGGGCATCGGCCCGGGAGACCGCAGCCCGGGTCGTGGCCGGAACGTTGGCCAAGAAGTTGCTCGCGCCGCTGGGGGTGCGGATCGGATCGCACGTGATCCAGCTCGGGTCGGTCCGGGTTCCGGACGGGATTCGCCCGGGACCCGACGAGGTGGACCAGGTGGATCAGTCCGAGGTGCGTTGCTTCGATCCGACCGCCGCGAACGCGATGGTCGCCGAGATCAAGGCCAGGGCCAAAGAGGGTGATTCCCTTGGCGGGGTGGTCGAGGTGCTGGCGTGGGGAGTGCCGGTCGGCCTCGGTTCGCATGTGCACTGGGATCGCAAACTCGACGCCCTGCTCGCCGGGGCGCTCATGAGCATCCAGGCGATCAAGGGGGTCGAGATCGGCGACGGGTTCACCGTTGCCGGACGTCCAGGGAGCGAAGCCCACGATGCGCTGTACTGGGATGGAGAGACCTACGTGCGGACCACGACCCGGGCCGGAGGGATCGAAGGCGGCATCTCCACGGGCGGCGTGATCGTCGCCCACCTGGCGATGAAGCCGCTCGCCACGCTCAACCGGCCCACCCTGGCCACGGTCGACGTGGTGACCAAGGAGGCCGGCGTCTCGTTCAAGGAGCGCACCGACGTGACCGCAGTTCCCGCGATGGGCGTGGTCGCCGAGACGATGACTGCCCTGGTGCTCGCGAACGAGGCGATGCGCAAGTTCGGCGGCGACTCGATGTCGGAGTTCGAACGGAACGCCGTCGCGGCGGCCTCGACCCTCAGGGAGGGCCCCCTTGGCTGAGTTCTCCCCGGACGGTCACGTCGTGCTCGTCGGCATGATGGGATCGGGCAAGACCACGGTGGGCCGCAAGGTGGCGCGACTCCTCGACCGTCCCTTCGTGGACACCGACGAGCGCATCGTGTCGACCACCGGTCGTGAAGATCGCCGAATGGTTCGCCAATCGATGATGAGCCGGCGTTCCGGGACACCGAGGAGCGCGATCATCGCCGAGCTGCTCGAGGCCGACGAGCCCCAGGTCATCGCCACGGGCGGAGGGGCGGTCCTCCGAAGCCGGACCCGGCAGCGACTGATCGCCGCCGACCACTCGGTGGTCTGGCTCCGAGCGAGTCCGCAGTTTCTCGGCTCACGGATGAAAGCTGGGACCGGTCGCACCGATCGGCCGCTGCTCGGGGACGATCCGGCCGAGACGCTCGCCCGACTCGACGTGCAACGTCGCGACTTCTACGCCGAGGTCGCCGATGTCGTGGTCGACGTCGAGTCGTTCATGCGTGAGGCCGAAAAGCCACGCAAGACCATCGCCCTGCTGATCGTCGAGACCCTGGCGGCGACCTCGGCGCAGGTGGGAGGGTGATCCACCTCGACGTTCCCCTCGGCGATCGCGCCTACCCGGTGGTGGTCGGCCCCGGGGCCCGGAGCGAGCTGGCGTCGCTGGTCCCCTCGGCACGCCCGCCGGGTCGCGGTGGTCACCCAGGAGTCGATCGGTGTCGACGTCGATCCGGGCCGGACCACGGAGGTCTTTCCCGTCCCCGACGGTGAGGCCCACAAGACCCTTGCCACCGTCGAGGGCCTGTGTCGGGCATGGTCCAGGTGGGGGCTGACACGTGGGGACGCGGTCGTCGCCGTCGGCGGGGGGCTCGTCACCGACCTCGCGGGTTTCGCCGCGGCCACCTACCACCGCGGTGTCGCGGTGGTGCACGTCGCCACGACCCTGCTCGCCCAGATCGACGCGGCCATCGGCGGCAAGACCGGCGTGAACCTTCCCGAAGGCAAGAACCTCGTCGGTGCGTACTGGCAACCGTGCGCGGTGATCTGTGACACGGCCACGCTCGAATCACTGCCGCCCCGGGAGTACCGGAACGGGCTCGGGGAGATGGCCAAGTATGCGTTCCTGGGCGTCGAGGGTTTGGCCGAGATGGACCTCGACGACGCCATAGCGGCCTGCGTGCAGTGCAAGGCCGACGTAGTGGCCCAGGACGAACGCGAAGGGGGTCGGCGGGCGATCCTGAACTACGGGCACACCCTCGGCCACGCGCTGGAGACCGCCACCGACTATGAGCTCCGTCATGGCGAGGCGGTGGCCATCGGCCTGGTGTACGCCGCCGAGGTGGCCAGACGGTTGGGACGGATCGACGCCGCTCGGGTGAGCGAACACCGACGTGTGGTGGCCGGGTACGACCTGCCGGTGTCGCTGCCCCAAGGAGTCGATCCCGGCGAGCTGATCCCCCTGTTCCGCCGCGACAAGAAGGCGGTCGGCGCCCTGACGTTCGTGTTGGACGGTCCCGACGGCGTCGAACCGGTCGTGGTCGAGGATCAAGCGGTGCTCACCGCCGCGATGGAGGCGATCCGATGACGCCTCGCAGCCCGAGGTGCGTGCCGGCAGGCGCGGCCGCCAGACTGGAACATCGGATCGACCCCGGCGCCACGAAGGAGCACGCACGATGACGGTCACGAAGGACCAGACCGACCTGGCCTCGCCCGAGCAGGCCGCCGCACGTGCCGCAGAGCTGCTGGCCGCGCTCGAACCCATGGAGCAGTCCGACCGGTGCTCCTCGGTTCGTGCCGGGCTCGACGCGGCGGGCTGTGACGCGCTGGTGGTCACCAAGATGGAGAACATCCGCTGGTTGACCGGCTTCACCGGTTCGGCCGCGCTGGTCGTGGTGCGCCCCGATTCGCTCGTGTTCACCACTGACGGGCGGTACGGCGAACAGTCCGAGCATGAGCTCGCCGCGGCCGGGGTCGACGCCGAACGGGCCGTCGCCGGCGTGGCCGGACAACGTGACGCCATCACCGCGGCGCTGGCCGGGGTGGAGCGGATCGGACTCGAAGCCGACGACGTCACCTGGGCGCAGCAACGCCGCTGGGCCACGGACTGGTTCGCCGATGCGACGGTCGTGGCCACCGAAGGGTTGATCGACGCGCTTCGGATCATCAAGGAACCCGGAGAGATCGCCCGGATCGAGGCAGCCTGTGCGGTGGCCGATGCCGCGCTGGCCCGGGTGCGGGGTCGGCTCGCGGAAGAGCCGACCGAGATCGACTTCGGACTGGAACTGGACTTCGCGATCCGACAACTCGGCGCGTCGGGCAATTCGTTCGAAACGATCGTCGCCGCTGGACCGAACGGCGCGATGGCCCACCACCAGCCCGATCAGCGCAGGATCGTCGAAGGAGATCTGGTGGTTCTCGACTTCGGGGCACTGGTGGACGGTTACTGCTCGGACATGACCCGTACGATCATGGTCGGTGAGCCCTCCGCGACGCAGCGGCGGATGCTCGACGTGGTCGGCGAGTCCCAGGCTGCCGGCGTGCAGGCGGTGGCGCCCGGGGTCACCACCGGCGCTGTCGACGCCACCTGCCGGGACATCATCGACGAGGCAGGCTGGGGCGACGCGTTCATGCACTCGACCGGACACGGTGTGGGACTCGAGATCCACGAGCAACCCCCGGTGTCGGCAGAGGGTACTGCTACGCTCGCCGAAGGCGCCGTGGTCACCGTCGAGCCGGGGGTGTACCTCACCGGTCACGGGGGCGTGCGCATCGAAGACACGGTCGTGGTCACCTCCGACGGTTGCCGGGTGCTCACCTGTGCTCCGAAGACCAACTCGGTGGCCTGAACCGACGAAGCGAAACGAGCGAACTCCGCAATGGCGATCACCACCAACGACCTCAAGAACGGCATGACCCTCGCCCTGGACGACGGGCTCTTCCAGATCATGGAGTTCCAGCACGTCAAGCCCGGGAAGGGGGGCGCTTTCGTGCGGACCACCTTGCGCAACGTCCGTTCGGGGGCCGTGCTGGATCGCACCTTCCGCGCCGCGGAGAAGGTCACCCAGGCGATGATCGACAAGAACGACATGCAGTTCCTGTACCGTGACCCGGACGGGTGCGTGTTCATGGACACCGGGAGCTATGAGCAGATCACCGTGGCGGACGAGACGCTGGGCGACGCGGCCGGCTACCTGGTCGAGGGCGCGACCGTCACCCTGGCGATGTACGGCGACGAGATCGTGGGCATCGATCTGCCCGCTGCGGTCGAGCTCGAGGTGACCGAGACCGAACCCGGGATCCAGGGTGACCGCGTCTCGGGCGCCCGCAAACCGGCGACGTTGTCGACGGGGCTCGTCGTCCAGGTGCCCCTGTTCGTCGACATCGGCGACCGTCTCAAGGTCGATACCCGCTCGGGGGAGTACCTCACGCGTGCCTGACGGGCCGGTCGGCACATCCGGTCGGATCGATGCCCGCGAACGAGCCCTCGAACTGCTCTACGAGGCCCACATCAAAGGGCTGGATCCGCCGGAGGTCCTCGCCGAACTTCCCGTGGTCCCCGATCCGTTCACGGTCGCGCTCGTCGACGGCGTCGCCACGCACCGGCCGGAGATCGATGCCGATCTCGGCCGGGTGTCGCAGCGTTGGGACATCGATCGCATGCCGATCCTGGATCTCACCGTCCTGCGGATGGGGACCTTCGAGGTGCGCTGGAGTCCGGAGATTCCGACGGCCGTCGTGATCAACGAGGCGGTGGAGTTGGCCAAGCGGTTCTCCACCGATTCGTCGGCTCGCTTCGTCAACGGCGTGCTCAGCCGACTCGCTTCCGAGTACCGCTGATCGGGACGATCAGACGGCGTGCTAGGCTGTGCACCTGACCGTGAAGCGGGTCCCGTGAGGCCCTGACGGACAGGAGCACGAATTGGCCGAGCGAGAACGAAGGATCACACGCCCCTTCGGGGGCGTTTTCGTTGCCCGGTCGAAAGTGATGTCCGCCGAGGACGTGCACCGGGCCACCTGGCGGATTGCGCACGAGATCACCGAGCGCAACAACGGTCTCGAATCGCTGGTGCTCATCGGCCTGCAGACCGGTGGCGTGCCCCTCACCGAACGGTTGGCCGAGGCGCTGGCCGAGGTCGAAGGAGTCCAACCGCCTTTCGGGATGCTCGATGTGGCCTTCCACCGCGACGACGTGGGGTTGCGTCCGGTCCTTCCCGAGGCGGTCACCGAGATCCCCGTCGACCTGGACGGTGCCACCGTGGTGCTCGTCGATGACGTGCTCTTCACGGGCCGTACGGTCCGCGCCGCCCTCGATGCGCTGACCTCGTTCGGGCGCCCCCGCTCGGTGCAGTTGGCGGTCATGGTCGACCGCGGTCATCGGGAACTGCCGATCCGCCCGGACTACGTCGGCAAGAACCTGCCGACCCGCCGTGACGAGGTCGTGAACGTGAGTGTCGACGGGGTCGAGTTGGGGGAGATGGTCAAATGAGACGACTGTCTTCTCCGGCAGAGAGGTTCGCGTGAGGAACCTGTTGACCATCGACGACCTCGGCGGACCCGACGGCATCGAAGACGTCCTGGAACTCACCGATTCGTTCCTGGAAGTCTCCAACCGTCCGATCCCCAAGGTCCCCGCGCTGCGTGGCCGCACCGTCGCCTGGCTCTTCTACGAGGACTCGACCCGGACGCGGTTGTCCTTCGAAGTCGCGGCCAAACGCCTGTCGGCCGACACGCTCAACTTCAGCGTGAGTTCGTCCTCGGTGAACAAGGGCGAGTCGCTGCGCGACACCGCCCGGGTGATCGAGTCGGTCGGCGCCGACGCGATCGTGGTGCGCCACCGCTCCTCGGGAGCACCCGCCAGGGTCGCGGAATGGACCGGCATCCCGGTGATCAACGCCGGCGACGGGTGGCACGCCCACCCGACCCAGGCCCTGCTCGACTGCTACACCCTGCGCTCACGGATCGGGACTCTTGAAGGTCGGCACATCGCGATCGTCGGTGACATCGGCCATTCGCGGGTCGCCCGCTCCGACGTAGCGGCGTTCACGACGCTCGGGGCCCGGGTAACCCTGGTGGGGCCGCCGACCCTGCTGCCTCCCTCACTGGACGGATGGCCGGTGGAGGTGACCGGTGATCTCGACGCCGTGCTCGAGGATCTCGACGTGATCTACCTCCTTCGGATGCAGCGCGAACGCATCGCCGAAGTGCTGCTGCCGAGCCTGCGCGAGTACACCGCGCGATGGGGACTCACGGTCGACCGCGCCCGGCGGCTGCGCCCGGACGCGGCCATCATGCATCCGCTCCCGGTGAACCGGGGGGTCGAGATGGCATCGGAGGTCGCCGACGATCCGCGGTCGCTGATCTTCGAACAGGTGCGCAACGGGGTGGCGGTGCGCATGGCCGTGCTGTACCGGTTGCTCGGAAATGCCACCTCGAGCTCGGCGCGGTCCGGCGACGAGAAGGTTGCGACCGAATTCGAAGCGGTCGAGGCGCTACGTGGCTGAGCTCGCATTGGTGATCCGCGGCGGCTCGGTGCTCGACGGCGACGAGTTGCACCTTGCGGACGTCGGTATCGACGCGTCCGGCATGATCGTGGACGTCGGGGCCGACCTGGACGGTGCCCGCATCCTCGATGCATCCGGATGCTGGGTGCTGCCCGGCCTCGTCGATGTCCACACCCATCTGCGTGAGCCGGGCGCCGAGGAGGCCGAGACCGTGCTGAGCGGAAGCCGGTGCGCCGCGTTGGGCGGCTACACGGCGATCGTCGCCATGCCCAACACCGATCCCGCGATCGACTCGGCCGCGGTGGTCGACCTGGTCGCCGGCCTCGCCGACGGCGCCTTCTGTGACGTCGCCGTCGCCGGCGCCATCACCGTCGGGCGCCTGGGCGGACAACTGGCGCCGATGGGCGAGATGGCCGATCAGGGTGTGCGCATCTTCACCGACGACGGCACCGGAGTGCAGGACGCCCGCCTGATGCGCCGGGCGATGGAGTACGCCTCCGGACTGGGGGTCACACTCGCCCAGCATTGCGAGGACGCCGTGCTCGCGGCTGGCGGCCACATGCACGAAGGGGCCTGGTCGGCGCGCCTGGGAATCGCCGGTCAGCCGTCCGAGGCAGAGGAGCTCATGGTGATGCGCGACCTCGCGCTCGCCCGACGCACCGGGGCGAGGATGCATTTCCAGCATCTTTCGAGCGCGGGGTCGGTGGCCCTGGTACGCGCGGCCAAGGCCGAGGGTCTCACCGTCACCGCCGAGGCGACCCCGCACCACCTGGCGCTCACCGACGCGTCCTGTGCCGGATTCGACCCGGTCTTCAAGGTCAATCCGCCCCTGCGTACCGACACCGACGTCGCGGCCGTGCGGGCCGGCCTTGCCGACGGCACGATCGACGCCGTCGCCACGGATCACGCGCCGCATTCGGCCGAAACCAAGGAACGGCCTTTCGACGAGGCCCCGCCGGGAATGCTGAACCTGGAGACCGCGCTGGCCGTCGTCCACACCGAACTCGGCGACGAGCTCTCCGCCGCCAGGCTGGCGCAGGTGATGAGCGCGAATCCGGCGCGCATTGCCGGGCTCGACGCACACGGCGGGCCGATCGCCCCGGGCCGCGAGGCGCATGTGTGCGTGTTCGACCCGAACGAGACCTGGACCGTCGATGCCGAGCAGTCCGCGAGCCGCAGTCGCAACATCCCCTGGGCGGGTCGGAGCTTGACCGGGCGGGTGCGGCACACGATCCGCTCGGGCCAGGTCGTGGTGGAGGACGGGAACCTGTCGGAGGACGAACCGGCGTCGAGACGAACCAGAGCCGAAAGGAGTACGCGTTGAAGGGTGTCCGTGCATCGCTGTTGGTTCTCGCCGACGGAACCAGCTTCGAAGGTGAGGCGTTCGGGGCGGTTCCCGAAGGGGGGATTGCCGGCGGTGAGGTCGTGTTCAACACCGTGCTCTCGGGCTATCAGGAGGTGATCACCGATCCCTCCTACGCCGGCCAGATCATCACGTTCACCTATCCCCACATCGGCAACTACGGGGCCAACGCCACCGACGACGAGGCGCACCGTCCCCACGCCCGGGGGGTGATCGTCCGCGACCTCGCCCGGCGGCACTCGAACTGGCGGGCTGAGGAGGGGCTCGACGCCTATCTCGCCGCGCACGGGATCGCCGGAATCGGCGGGGTCGACACCCGACGGCTCACCCGCCACATCCGCGAGGCCGGGGCGATGCCCGGCGCCTTCGGCATCGTCGACGACCGGGTCGAGGGACGGGTGACCGAGGCCGCGCTCCGGGCCGCTGCCGAAGCCGAACCGGGGACCACGGGCATCGACCTGGTCGCCCGGGTGACCACCGATGCGCCCTACGAGGTGGCCGCCGCCGGCAACGGAACACGCCGCATCGTCGCCTACGACTTCGGCATCAAACGGACCATCCTGCGCTGTCTGGCCGAGCTGGGAACCGTCGAGGTGGTGCCGGCGACGACCCCTGCCGACGAGGTGCTGGAACGGCGCCCCGACGGCGTGTTCCTCTCGAACGGTCCCGGTGATCCCGACGCCTTCGGCGAAGGTCCGGCGATCATCGCCGAGCTGATCGACCGGGTGCCGATGTTCGGTATCTGCATGGGACACCAGTTGTTGGCGTCGGCGTTGGGGGGTCGGATCACCAAACTCGAATTCGGCCACCACGGCGGGAACCATCCCGTGCGCAACCTCGACACCGGTGAAATCGAGATCACCAGTCAGAACCACAATTTCGCCGTGGCTCCGGACAGCGTCCCGGATGCCGAGACCACCCATGTGAACCTGAACGACGGGGTGATCGAGGGCCTGCGACGTCGCGACGTGCGCGCGTTCGGCGTCCAACACCATCCCGAAGCCGGTCCCGGGCCTCACGACGCACGGTATCTGTTCGCAAACTTCGCCGACCTGATGGACGGGGTGCACTGAATGCCCAGACGAGACGATCTCGAATCGATCCTGCTCATCGGCTCCGGTCCGATCATCATCGGACAGGCCTGTGAATTCGACTACTCGGGTACCCAGGCCTGCCGGGTGTTGCGTGAGGAGGGCTACCGGGTGATCCTCGCCAACTCCAATCCGGCGACGATCATGACCGACCCGGATTTCGCCGACGTGACCTATGTCGAGCCGCTCGACGCGATCACCCTCACCCGCATCATCGAGCGGGAGCGGCCCGACGCACTCCTGCCGACGCTGGGCGGCCAGACTGCGCTGAACCTGGCGATGGAGCTCGTCGAGCTCGGCGTGCTGGACAAGTACGGCGTCGAGCTGATCGGCGCCAACGCGGAGGCGATCGCCACCGCAGAGGACCGCGCGAGGTTCAAGGACGCGATGGTCGAGATCGGTCTCGACGTTCCCGCGTCCGGGACCGCCCACACCATGGAAGAAGCACGCGAGGTGGTGGCCGAGGTGGGGTTGCCCGTGATCATCCGCCCGGCGTACATCCTGGGTGGACGAGGCACCGGCATCGCCTCGACGCCCGAGGAGTTCGAAGCCATCGCGAAAGCCGGCCTGGACGCCAGCCCGATCACCGAGATTCTCATCGAGCAGTCGATCGCGGGTTGGAAGGAGTTCGAGGTCGAGGTGATGCGGGACCGCGGGGACAACTGCGTGATCATCTGCTCCATCGAGAACCTCGACCCGATGGGGGTCCACACCGGCGATTCGATCACCGTCGCTCCGATCCAGACGCTTGTCCGATGTCGAGTACCAGAAGATGCGTGATGCCTCGTTCGCCTGTATCCGCCGGGTCGGGGTCGAAACCGGCGGATCGAACGTGCAGTTCGCGATCGACCCGGAGAACGGCGACATGGTCGTCATCGAGATGAACCCGCGGGTGAGTCGTTCCAGTGCGCTCGCATCGAAGGCGACGGGGTTCCCGATCGCCAAGATCGCCGCAAAACTCGCGGTCGGCTACACCCTGGACGAGATCCCCAACGACATCACCAAGGCCACGCCCGCAAGCTTCGAACCCACCATCGACTACGTCGTGACCAAGGTGCCCCGGTGGGCATTCGAGAAGTTCCCCGACATCCCCGGGGTGCTCGGCACCCAGATGCAGGCCGTGGGCGAGGTCATGGCGATCGGTCGGACGTTCTGCGAATCGCTCCAGAAGGCCCTGCGGTCCCTCGAGCTGGGACGACTCGGTCTCAACTGTGACCCGGGCGAGCAGGCCACCGACGATCTGAGCGACGAGGACCTGCTCGCCGCGGCATCCATCGGCACTCCCGATCGTCCCTTTCAACTCGAAGCGGCCATCCGCCGGGGCATGACCGTGGACGAGATCGCGATGGCCACCAAGGTCGACCCGTGGTTCATCGACCAGATGGCGCGCATCACCGAGGAGCGGGATCATCTGCGCGGGATGACGTTGGCAGAGATGCAGCGTGCGGACTGGCGTCGGGCGAAGCGACTCGGGTTCGCCGATGCCCAGCTCGGGTACCTGTGGGGCGTCGACGAGTCGGTGGTGCGGGCGGCGCGCCTCGAGGCCGGGGTGGTCCCCACCTACAAGACCGTCGACACGTGCGGTGCGGAGTTCGCAGCCGACACGCCGTACCACTACTCGACGTACGAGGATTCCAGCGAGGTCGAGGCCGACCCGCGGGGCAAGGTGATCATCCTCGGGTCCGGACCGAACCGCATCGGTCAGGGGATCGAGTTCGACTACTGCTGTGTGCACGCCAGCTTCGCATTGCACGACGCGGGGTATGCGACGGTGATGGTCAACTGCAACCCCGAGACCGTGTCGACCGACTACGACACCTCCGATCGTCTGTATTTCGAACCGGTCACCCTCGAAGACGTCCTCAACGTGATCGACGCGGAGACCGCCGCGTCGCCACCGGGAAGTCCCGGCGTGGTCGGCGTGATCGTCGCGCTCGGCGGGCAGACACCGCTCAAGCTCGCCGGCCAGCTTCCCGAGGGGCTGGTCCTGGGTACGACACCGGCCTCGATCGACGCGGCCGAGGACCGCGAAAACTGGAACGCCCTGTGCGCCCGCCTGGGAATCCCCCAACCTTCCGGCGGCACCGCCACGAACCTCGACGAAGCCCGCGTGATCGTCGACGAGATCGGCTATCCGGTCCTGATGCGACCCAGTTACGTGCTCGGAGGGCGAGCCATGGAGATCGTCTACGACGACGAACATCTCGCTGGGGCGATGACCGAGCTGGCCGGATTCGGTTCGATCGGTGCGGAAGGCGGCGTGTCCGCCGACCGACCGGTGCTGCTCGACTCGTTTCTCGAAGACGCCACCGAGGTCGACGTCGATGCGCTGCGGGACGCCCAAGGTGACTTCCTGATCGGCGGGGTGATGGAACACGTCGAGGAGGCCGGGGTGCACTCCGGCGACAGTGCCTGTGCCATTCCGCCGTACTCGCTCAGTCCCGAGACGGTGGCGGTGATCACCGCACACACCCAGGCGATCGCCGACGCCCTGGACGTACAGGGACTGATCAACGTGCAGTTCGCCGTCCAGCACCACGACGGAAGTGACGAGGTCTTCGTGATCGAAGCGAACCCCAGAGCGAGCCGCACCGTGCCCTTCATCGCCAAGGCGACCGGCGTGGTGCTGGCGAAGGTGGCCACGCGGGTGATGGCCGGATCCACCCTGGCTGAGCTGCGCGCGGAGGGGTTGTTGACCGAGCCGGTCACCGGCTACGTCGCCGTGAAGGAGGCGGTGCTGCCCTTCAACCGGTTCCCGGGTGCCGACCGCATCCTCGGCCCCGAGATGCGCTCCACGGGTGAGGTCATGGGCATCGACACCACCTTCGGCATGGCGTTCGCGAAGAGCCAGATCGCCGCGGGCGACCGTCTCCCCGAATCCGGCACCGTCTTCGTCTCCCTCGCCGACCGGGACAAGCGGGTCGGGCTGCGCGCCGCCGAGAAGTTACGCGCCCTCGGGTTCGACCTCGCCGCGACTTCGGGGACGGCCGCCGCGCTGCGGGAAGTCGGCATCGAGGTCGCGGTCGACGTCGCGAAGCTGGGTGAGGACGGCGGCCCCCATGCGGTCGAGTTGATCGAGGAGGGCAAGGTGCAGATGGTCGTGAACAGCCCACGGGGCCGAGGGCCACGAGCCGACGGCGACTACATCCGCGCCGCGGCCGGCGTGGCACGGATCCCCTGTCTGACCACGGCCGCGGCCGCCGTTGCCGCGGCCACGGGGATGGCGGACTGGGCGACCCGCAACCTCACCGTGCGGAACCTCCAGGAGATCCATGCGTCGCCGACGACGTCGGACTGAGTCCCCGACGCGGAGTCCGATCGACCTGCGATCACAGGTCGGTTCCATAGAGCTGCCCTCGCCGGTGCTGAACGCCTCGGGTACCGCCGGGCACGGCACGGAGCTCGCCGACCATGTCGATCTGACGAGTCTGGGGGCGTTCGTCGCCAAGTCCATGTGTCGGGGTCCTTGGCCGGGCAACCCGGCACCCCGGGTGCACATGACTCCTGCGGGAATGATCAACAGCGTCGGGTTGCAGGGCCCCGGTGTCGAGGCCTGGTTGCACGACGACGTTCCCGCACTCCGCGAGGTCGGCGTCCGGCGGATCGTCGCGAGCATCTGGGGCCACGATGTGGCCTCCTACCGCGCGGCCGCGGCGTCACTGGCCGACGCACCCGGCGAGATCATCGCACTCGAAGTCAACCTGTCCTGTCCCAACACCGAGGCCGGACGGACACTCTTCGCCCATGATCCCGAACAGGCAGCAGACGTGATCTCTGCGTGCAACGAAGTCGTCGACGTGCCGATCTGGGCGAAGCTGAGCGCCAACACCGACCGCCTGGTCGAGGTGGCACAGGCGGTGGCGGACGGCGGTGCCGAAGCCGTCACCTTGATCAACACCCTCTTCGGCATGGTGATCGATGTCGAGGCCCGCCGACCGGTGTTGGCCAACGGCGGTGGCGGCGTGTCCGGGGCCGCGATCCGCCCGGTCGCCGTGCGCGCTGTGCACGACGTCCACGTCGCGTGCCCGACGCTGCCGATCGTCGGCGCCGGCGGGATCGAACGTGGCGTCGACGCGGTCGAGTTCCTGTTGGCGGGGGCGAGCGCCGTCCAGGTGGGCACCGCCGCGTTCGCCGATCCGACCATCCTCGAATCGGTGGGTGCAGAGCTGGAAGAATGGGGCGTGGCCCATGGTGTCCGAGCGGTTCGCGATCTCGTCGGAGGTGCCCATGTCCGGCAGTGAGAGTCCGGCGGCAGCGACGGCCGCGGCGCGTGATCGGCTGGTACTTCCACTCGACGTCGACGACCTGGTCTCGGCGACGCGGATGGTCCGCGAGCTCGAACCGTACTTCGGAGTGGTGAAGGTGGGGCTCGAATTGTTCAGCGCGGCAGGTCCCGACGCGATCTCGACGTTCGTCGACCAGGGTCTGAAGGTGTTCGCGGATCTGAAGCTGTGTGACATTCCCACCACGGTCAACCACGCGTCCCGGGTCATGGGAGCGCTCGGGGCGAGCTATCTGACCGTGCACGGCTTCGGCGGTCCCGAGATGGTCCGGGCCGGGGTCGAAGGATTCGCAGAGGGCGCCCACGCCGTCGGACTCTCCGAGCCCGAGGTGCTCGCAGTGACGGTGCTCACCAGCGACGACACCGCCCCCCAGCACATCCTCGCCAAGCGGGTGCGCGTGGCCCTCGCATCCGGTGCGCAGGGGATCGTGTGTGCCGGCACCGACGTCGCCGAAGCACGGACCTATGGTCCCCGGTTGACGATCGTCGTGCCCGGCATCCGGCCCCGGGGTACCGCCGCCGACGACCAGGCGAGACGGGTCACCCCGACCCAGGCCATCCAGGCCGGCGCAGATCTGCTGGTCGTGGGTCGACCGGTAACCCGGGCAGATGATCCGGTTGCGGCTGCGGCCGCGCTCGTCGCCGAACTCGTCGACGCCGGTTGAGTCATTGCCCGGGGACGCATCCCAAGCCCACCGATCGGACCGGTACGACGGCGAGCAGATCGCGGGATTGAACCGACTCAGGCGCGCGGTGCACCGGAGTCCGCTCGGCCGTCTGTTGCTTTCGCCACGACTCCGCCGCCTCGGCGCGAGCGTGCTTTCGGTTCGATTCCTCCACGCGGCGTGGGTGGTCGATCGCCCGTTTCGGTTCCTCGCCCGTGAGTGCCGTCGGACGGGATTGGCCGACTACCGCCTGCGACACTCGGATGTCCCGATCGTGGTCGTCCACGGCGCTTCACCGCTCTCGCTGTTGTACGAGATCTTCACCGAGGGTTGCTACCGGCCGCCGGAGGCGTTGCTGGCCAGGATCGGTCCAGCTCCCCGGATTCTCGACGCCGGCGCGAATGTCGGGGCGTTCAGCGCGTTCGCGAGGCAGACCTGGCCCGAAGCGGAGATCGTCGCGATCGAGGCGGATCCGGAGAACGTCGCCGCACTTGGTCACCTGGCCGAGTTGGACGGGACCGGTCGGATCCACGTGGTCGAGGCCGCAGCATCGATCTCGACCGACCCGGTTGCTTTTCTCTCCGGACGTGGGCAGTCGTCATTGATCCACGCCGACGGTGATCAGGTGACTGCGATCGACCTGCTGGAGGAGTTCGAGGCAGCGGATTTCCTGAAACTGGACATCGAACGTGGTGAATGGCCCATTCTCGAAGACCCCAGATTGGCGGCGGGCGGACCGCTGGTGCTCGTCATGGAATATCACCGACGCTTCGTCGACGACGGCGCCGCCTTCGACGACGCGGACCGGCTCCTGCGGGCCGCGGGATTCACGGTGGGCCACGTGCGACCCAACTACTGGGGGCACGGCACGCTCTGGGCGTGGCGGGACTGATCGCACCCTCCGATCTTCGGACACCGCCGGAGTCGGGTGGGATAGGCTCTGCTCATGCCCGAACCACCTCGCCTCACCCCCGAGCAACGTGCCGCGAACCTGGCCAAGGCAGCGCAGGTCCGTCGGGAGCGGGCCGAACTCAAGGAGAAGCTCAAGCTCGGGTACCTGACCCTTCCCGAACTCCTCGAGATGGGTGATTCCGATTCGGTGGTCGGCAAGATGAAGGTTCTCGCCGTGGTCGAATCGCTGCCCGGTGTCGGCAAGGTGAAGGCCCGGCGCACGATGGATGACATCGGCATCAGCGAATCCCGACGCATTCAGGGTCTGGGTACCCAGCAGCGTGCGGCCCTGCTCGAGACCTTTCCGGGCCGAGGGCGGTAGCCGCGCTGATCATCGTGCTCGCCGGTCCCGGTGGAGTGGGGAAGGGAACGATCGCCCGCCGGCTGGTCGAACGGGAGCCCGGACTCTGGCTGAGCCGTTCCTGGACGACCCGGCCCCGTCGACCGGGTGAACCCGACGACGCGTACCATTTCGCGACCGACGAGGAATTCGACGCGGAGATCGAGCGGGGCGGCTTTCTCGAATGGGCTGAGTTCCAGTCGCACCGCTACGGCACACCGTGGCCGTCCGCTCCCGACGGCGACGACATCGTCCTCGAGATCGACGTCCAGGGCGCCGCGCAGGTCCGCGAAAGCGATCCCGGAGCCCTCATCGTCTTCCTCCTCCCGCCGTCGGCCGACGAACTGCGTCGAAGACTCGAAGGCAGGGGAGACCCGCCGGAGAAGGTGCAGGCGAGGCTGGACCTGGCCGCGACCGAGCGCCGCTGGGCCGCACGCCTGGGAGCAATCGAGGTCGTGAACGACGACCTCGACACGGCGGCGCGCCAGGTCGCCGATCTCGTCACCGAGGCCCGACTCGGAGCCACCGGTGGATCCATCAGCTCGGATTGACGTCTGCTAACATCGAACGTTGCGCTCGACCGGGCGCCGAGACTCGTCCCCGAGAGAATCACGAACATGGCCTGGCAGCACGACACCATGATGAATCCACCGATCGAGGAACTCCTCGACCGTGCCGATTCGAAGTTCCGCCTGGTCACGTTCGCGTCGATGCGGGCCCGTCAGATCAACAGCTACTTCGGCGAGTTGGGCACGGCGGAAGTCGGACTCGTCCCGCCACAGGTCACCACCCAGGCGCGCAAGCCGTTGTCGATCGCGTTCGAGGAGATCGCCCTCGACAAGATCGAATGGATCACGGGCGAAGAGCTCGCCGCCGAGGCACAGGCCCAGGAAGATGCCGCCGAGGCCGAAGCCGCCGACGCACCTGAAGCCGCCGACGACCCCGACCGCGAATAGCTCCATCCATCCGGGTCCATCCATGAATCTGCACGGCAGGCACATCGTGCTCGGGGTGTCCGGTGGAATCGCCGCCTACAAGGCCGTCGAGGTCTGTCGTCGCCTGGTCGACGCCGGCGCTTTCGTGTCGCCGGTGCTGACACGAAACGCGCTGCGATTCGTCGGCGACGCCACGTTCTCGGCGTTGGCCTCCGAACCGGCCCGGACGACCCTGTACGACGAGGTCGAACCGAGCCCGCACACGCAGCTCGGTCGATCGGCCGATCTGGTGCTGGTCGTCCCCGCCACAGCCCGGCTGCTCAGCGCCTATGCGACCGGGTCGTCCCATGACCTCTTGACCGCAACGCTGCTTGCGACCAGAGCGCCGGTGATGGTCTGCCCCGCCATGCACGCCGAGATGTGGGAACATCCGGCAGTCCAGGAAAACGTGGTCACCCTGACGGCTCGAGGCGTCCGTTTCGTCGGGCCCGTGAGTGGACACCTCGCCGGTGGGGACACCGGTCCGGGGCGGCTCGCCGAACCCGACGCGATCGTCGACGCAGCGGCGAGTCTGCTTGCCGGCAGTGCGCGCGGTGACCTCGATGGCCTCAACGTCCTCGTCACCGCAGGCGGGACCCGGGAACCTGTCGACCCGGTGCGCTACCTGGGCAACCGGTCGAGCGGCAAGCAGGGCCATGCACTGGCCGCCGAGGCCGCCGGCCGCGGGGCGCACGTCGACCTGGTGACCGCCGCCGATCAGCCGGTGGCCCCCGGCGTGGCCGTCGAGGCGGTCGAGACCGCCGCGGAGATGCACCACGCCGTGATGCGGCTCCTTCCTGACAGCGACATCGTCATCATGGCTGCGGCGGTCGCCGATTTCCGTCCGACCCGGGTACCCGACAACAAGATCAAGAAGACCGAGGGTGTACCGGAACTCGAGTTGGAACCGACGGTCGACATCCTCACCGACATCGCCGAGCACCGGCGGAGCGACCAGATCGTGGTCGGATTCTGCGCCGAGACCGAGGACGTGGTCGAACGCGCGGCGGACAAGCTGGCCCGCAAAGGGCTCGATCTGATCGTCGCCAACGACGTCTCCGCGCCGTCGGTCGGTTTCGGACACGACACCAACGCGGTGGTCGTGCTCGATGCCACCGGGGGCCGCACCGAGGTTCCCCTGGCGGACAAGCGCCAGATCGCCGCCGCGGTCCTCGATGCGGCGCGGCGATGTCGTGCTGCGGATCCCACCCCGATCGACGATCGACAGACTTCTTCCATCACTTCCCCACAGAGGAGCGAGCAGTGACCAGTTGGACCTTCACTTCCGAGTCCGTGACCGAGGGTCATCCGGACAAAGTGGCCGATCAGATCTCCGATTCGATTCTCGACGCCATCCTCGCCCAGGATCCGATGGCACGGGTGGCCTGCGAGACCATGGTGACGACCGGCCTCGCACTGGTTGCCGGCGAGATCACCACGTCGGCCTACGTGGAGATCCCCCAGGTCGTCAGGGACACGATCCGCGGGATCGGCTACGACCGGGAATCGGTTGGCTACGACGGCAACACCTGCGGGGTGCTCACGTCGATCGATCCGCAGTCTCCGGACATCGCCCAGGGGGTGGACACCGCGTTCGAGACCCGCACCGGGAGCTCGGGCGAGGACGAGCTGAACGCGCAGGGTGCCGGCGACCAGGGGATGATGTTCGGGTACGCGACGAACGAATCGCCCTCGCTCATGCCGCTGCCGATCTGGTGGGCCCATCGGCTGGCCGAACGGCTCGCCGAGGTGCGCCGCTCCGGTCTGCTTCCGTATCTGCGGCCCGACGGCAAGACCCAGGTCACCTTCGACTACGCGGACGGCGTGCCGGTCGCACTCAAGACCGTGCTCATCTCGACGCAGCACGCACCGGGCATCGACGCGGAGACCGTGATCAAGCCCGATCTCGTCGAGCACGTCATCCGCCCGCTGGTTCCCGAGCAGTTCGCGGACGACGAGTTCCGGGTTCTGGTCAACCCGACCGGTGCTTTCGAGCTGGGAGGGCCCCACGCGGACTGTGGGCTCACCGGTCGGAAGATCATCGTCGACACCTACGGTGGCACCGCCCGACACGGCGGCGGGGCGTTCTCCGGCAAGGACCCCTCCAAGGTCGACCGTTCTGCTGCCTACGCCGCACGCTGGGTTGCCAAGAACCTGGTCGCCGCCGGGGCTGCCGACCGCGCCGAGGTTCAGGTCGCGTACGCCATCGGCGTCGCCAGCCCCGTCTCGCTGCTCGTGGAGACCTTCGGGACCGAGCACGCCGACCCGGCCAAGATCACCCAGGCCGTCGGCGAGATCTTCGACCTGCGTCCGGCCGCCATCCTCCGGGATCTGGACCTGCGCCGCCCGATCTATGCGAAGACCGCCGCATACGGTCACTTCGGTCGCGAAGATCCCGACTTCACCTGGGAGGCGACCGGCCGGGTCGACGACGTGAAGTCCGCTCTCGGACTCTAGAAGCGCACACGAACCCGCATCAGCCGAAACGGCGGAAGCGGCCGGGGGACGGCGTGGCCCGGTGGTGACCGCTGCTGCTCCCGGTCGGGTCGTGCGGGTCCTCGTGGACGTCACGGGAATCGACAGGCTCTTCGACTACCTCACCACGGACCCGTCGGTGCGCGTCGGCACCGAAGTGCGGGTCCGACTCGGGGCCCGCAACGTGCGGGGTTGGGTGGTGGAGGTCGACGTGCGGCCTCCCGCCGGGGTCCGGCTGCAGCCGATCCTGTCGGTGCGTGGTATCGGACCCGACGCGGACGTCGTGGGACTGGCGTACTGGGCGGCCCGCCGATGGGCCGGCCATCCGGTGCAGTTGTGCCGGATCGCATCTGCTCCGGCGATCGTGGACCACCTGCCACCGTCGCCGCGCACTCGCCCGGTGCCCACGAGTGCGACGGCCGACGATGCGCTGGTCGCCGCCGCCGTGGCATCGCCTTCGAGCGTCGTGAGACTTCCGCCGGCGCACGACCGGACCGCCTTCGTGGTCGCGCTCCTCCAGGCGACGATGCCCGCGGGGAAGGACACGTCAGCGCTGATCGTCTGCCCCTTCGCGGGAGTCGGCCCGACGGCTCGTGCCGCGCCTGCGCGCAGCCGGCTTCCCGGTCGCCGATCTGGCAGTCGAGGGATCGGCGACGCGGCGGAGCTCCGAATGGGCCACTGCGGCAGCCGGCGGGTCGGTGGTGGTCGGCACCCGGAACGCGGCATGGGCGCCTGCACCCGAACCGGCGCTGATGATGATCGTGGACGAACATGACGAATCCCACCAGTCGACCCGCATGCCCACCTGGCACGCCCGGGACGTCCTTGCAGAACGCTCGCGGCGCGCCAATGTACCCCTGGTGCAGCTCACACCGTGCCCGACCCTCGAGGCGTTGTCGTCGTCCCGGCTGATCACCCCCGGGCGAGGGGAGGAGCGCGACGGTTGGCCGGCGCTCGAGATCGTGGATCGCAACAACGAGGATCCGCGGACCGCGACCAGCGTGCTCAGTGAGCGGCTCGCCGGAATCGTGCGTCGGCCCGGGCGGATCGTCTGTGTCCTGAACCGGACGGGTCGTGCCCGCCTGTTGGCCTGTCGTCGCTGCGGCACGCTCGCCCGTTGTGAGCACTGCGGCGCCGCCGTCGGCGCTCCCGAGGGCGACGTGTTGGTCTGTCCACGCTGTCGGTCCACTCGGCCCGAAGTGTGCCTGTCGTGTGGCTCGGGGGCGTTCAAGGTCGTGCGGATCGGGGTGACCCGTGCCCGTGAGGAGCTCGAGGCCCTCGTCGGTGAACCGGTGACGGAAGTGACCGCGGCGACCGAACCCGGCACCGCCGGATCCCGGGTGTCGATCGGCACCGAGGCGGTCCTGCACCGTGCGTCCGCGGTCGCCGCGGTCGTCTTCCTCGACATCGACGGAGAGCTCACCGCGCCCCGCTTTCGAGCCTCCGAACAGGCGATGGCCCTGTTGGCGCGCGCGGCACGTCTGCTGGGACCCCGCTCGCGCGGGCATCGGCTCGTGGTGCAGACCAGACTGCCCGATCACCCGGTCCTCACGGCGGTGGCCCGGGCGGATCCGGGCCTGCTCGTCGACACGGAGCTCCCGTTGCGCGAGACCCTCGGGTTCCCGCCGTTCGCCGCGCTGGCACAACTCTCGGGCCCGGGAGCCGACGAGTTCGCCGGCGGTGTGGACGCTCCTGGCGTCGAGGCGCTCGCGGCCGGCGACGGCCGGTGGCTGATCAAGGCGCCGGACCACGACCGGCTCGCTGCTGCGCTCGGCGGTGTGCCACGGCCCGAGGCGCGCCTGCGCATCGAGGTCGATCCGCTGCGGGTCTGAACCGGTCAGCCCGGTGGGCCGGCGCTGGACTCGATGATCCGTGTGGCGATCACCTCGAGCGCTGCATGGTCGAACAGCAACCCGGTGTGGGTCGTGTCCAGGAAGATCGTGTCGTCGGAGAGGTGATGGATGTCCAGCGGGTCTGCATCGTCGCGGTGGCCGTGTTCGGCGCGGCATTCCACGAGCGGGACCGCCGGTATCGGCTCCGGCGTCCAGGCGCGTCAGCAGGGACCACTCCCGTTCGAGTGCGGTCGCACCGAGGCGCGCCCGCCATGCGAAACCGCTCGCCATGATCTCCGCATCGACGGCACGACGCAGCGAGCGGGACAGTCCGGAACGTGGCAGCCGACCGGACTCCACGCCCGCGACAAGAGCACTGGTCCGATCGGGGAAGCTCTGGCCGATGCGGGCCGCACCGGGGTCGACGGCGGTCGCGGCCGCGATCCAGCCTTCCGCGTCGTTCGAGCGCACGATCGGTGGCCCGTCGAGCAGCACCAGGGACCGCACCCGCCGTGGGTGGGCGACGGCAGTGATCAGGGCCGCAACAGCGCCGGTGCCGTGTCCGACGAGCGTGAAACCGTCGGCGCCGAGGGTGTCGGCGAGCGCGACGACATCAGCGGCGTGGGTGCGCAGCGAGGTCACCGCGGCAGCAGTGTGGGAGTCGCCGCGGCCGCGCAGATCCGGTGCCGCGAAACGGACGTGGTCACTCCCACGGTCGGCAAGGTCGGCGAACCAGAGTCCGTTCGCCGTGAAATCGCCGAGCGCGATCACCAGGGGGGCGGCCTCCGGTCCACCGAACGACCAGGCCGAGATCGGCGATGTGGCGACCTCGATCCGGGCCGGGTCAGTCATCGGCATCACCGCACCAGGATCGCGTGGCGGGGATCGCACTCGATCCCGCGGTGTCCGGATACGCATCGAGGGTCGGACGGCCGCCGAGGGGATACCAGAAATCCTCGGGCGGTGGACATGCGAACGAGAGGCGCGTGTCGTCATGCCAGGGAGCGTCGAAGGCCAGTCGAGCCGCGTGCAGACAGGCGCGGCCCACGGGCGCCTTGGCGAACAGGGGATCGCCGACGATCGCATGTCCGATCCAGGCGAGATGGACCCGGATCTGGTGGCGACGTCCCGAAACGGGCTCGACGATGAGCAGTGCATGTTCGCCGTCGTCGTGGAGGCGGGTGAAGCGCGTCTCCGATGGGTAGCTGCGCCCTTCGCGCACATCGGCGGCATCAACCGACCAGCGGGATCGGTCCTCGTCGTGGACGATCGCGTCCCGACGGGCCGCGATGCGGACCCGACCCTTGCGTCCGACCCCGAGCGGGAGGTCGATGGTTCCCTGCTCGGGCATGCCGCCCGGAGCGGTGATCGCGACGTAGCTCTTGGTGACGGAACGCCGGTTGAACTGGCGGGCCAACGAGCCGTGCGCCTCGAGGGACTTGGCGAACACGATCAGCCCGGAGGTGACCTTGTCGATCCGGTGCGCGGGCATCAGTCGTTCCCCGGCGTGGGCGGCGAGGCGTACGAGGTCGGTGCCGTGGCGTTCACCGGTCACCGAGATGCCCGCCGGCTTGTCGAGCACCACGACCCCGGCGTCCTCGTACACCACGGCGCGCGATCGCAGCTCCTGCCAGGTCTCCGAATCCATGCGCTGCCATTGTGGCCCAGACACGCGCGGAGCGGTTCGGACGTTCAGCCCAGGGGACGTCCCGGTAACATGCGCACCATGGCTGGCTACACGATCCGCAAGATCGGCGACCCGGTGCTCACCCGACGCACCGAAGAGGTCACCGACATCGACGGCCGCATCGCGAAGCTCGCCGACGACATGCTCCAGACCATGTACGACGAGCCGGGCGTGGGCCTGGCCGCCAATCAGGTGGGCATCTCCAAACGGCTCTTCGTCTACGACATCGGTCATGGACCGGTCACCGTCATCAACCCACGGATCGTCGAGACCGACGGAGAGTTCGTCTACGACGAAGGTTGTCTTTCGATCCCGGGGTTGTCCTTCGAGTTGGCCCGTCCCGATGCGGTCCACCTGGTCGGTCTGGATCTGGAGGGAAACGAGATCTCCATCGAGGCCGACGAGCTCGAAGGGCGCGCCCTGCAGCACGAGATGGATCATCTCGACGGCATCCTGTACCTGGAGCGATTGGACGACGACCAGCGCAAGGCAGCCAAGAAGGCGTTACGGGAGATGAACCTGGCCGCAACGAAGGAACCCGCGGCCCATGGCGGCCTCCGTCTCCCCTGATCTGCATCGCCTCGCTTCGTCGGTCGACCGGTGACCCGTCCGCTTCCCCACGCACCGCGACGCCTGGTGTATCTGGGCACGCCGCCACTGGCGGTTCCCACCCTCGAAGCGTTGGTGTCGGCAGGCTTCGAGGTGACGATGGTGCTCACCCGGCCCGACGCCCGACGTTCCCGTCGGGGTGAGCCCGAACCCAGCCCGGTGAAACAGGCCGCACAGGCCCTGGACATCGCGGTCACCCATGACATCTCCGACCTGTCCGACGTCGACGCCGACCTCGGCGTCGTGGTCGCCTACGGCCGCATCATCCCCGCTTCGTTGCTCGATGAGTTCCCTATGGTGAACCTGCACTTTTCGCTCCTGCCCCGGTGGCGGGGCGCGGCGCCCGTCGAGCGTGCCCTGCTCGCCGGCGACGAGGTGACCGGGGTGTGTGTGATGGATGTGGTCGACGAACTCGACGCGGGGGATGTGTACGCCTCCCAGGAAGTGCCGATCACCGCCGATGCCACCCTGTCGAGCCTGCGAGACGAGCTGGTGCAGGTGGGAACCGGGTTGTTGCTCGACGGTCTGCGTCACGGCTTCGGCCCGCCAGAACCCCAGGTCGGCGAGGTGACCTACGCGCACAAGATCACCTCCGACGACCTCGCACTGGATTTCACCCGACCCGTCGAGCGGGTGTTGCGGGTCGTGGCCGTGGGCGGTGCCTGGACGACCTTCGAAGGTCGGCGCTTCAAGGTGCACCGTGCACTCTCGGCTGGGCGTGAACGCCGCGGCGCAGAGCCCGGATCGCTCGTCGTCGATTCGTCGGACGCGACCCCGCTGGTGGCCGTCGCGGACGGCTGGCTGGCCCTGGAAGAGGTGCAGCCCGAGGGCAGAGCCCGTCTGGACGCCTCGGCCTGGGCGCGCGGCGCCCACCTCGGCCCCGGCAGCCGGCTCGGCACGTGAGCGGACGTCGAAACACACGCCGGAACCCCGGCGGTCGGCAGGGAGGCGGACAGCCCGGAGCGGCACGCGTGGCCGATGCCCGTGCCGTGGCGCTCGACGTGCTGGCCCGGATCGAGGACGACGGGGCCTATGCGAACCTGGCCCTGTCGGCGGCACTCGGCCGTTCGGGACTGTCCGAACGCGACCGGGCCTTCGTCACCGCACTCGTGGACGGCACGACCCGCATGCGTCGGGCGTGCGACCATCTGGTCGACCGCTTCGTGACCCGCCCCGTCGAGCCCCAGGTGCGACGCGCTCTGCGGCTCGGGGCGTTCCAGCTCACGTTTCTGCACACCCCGGCCCACGCGGCTGTTGCCGCAACCGTCGAGGTTGCGCCGCGTCGCGCCCGTGGACTGGTGAATGCCGTGCTGCGTCGGGTGAGCGAGCAGCCGCTCGATCCGGCCGATCCGGATGCCTGGCCCGACGAGGGCGCCCGGTTGAGCTATCCGGATTGGATCGTGGCACGGCTGGTTGCCGAGCTGGGCCAAGTCCGTGCCCTGCAGTCGCTCGCCGCGATGAACGTGCCCGCACCGGCGACGGTGCGGGCGGATGGCTACGTGCAGGATGCCGCGTCGGCCGCGGTCACCTCGGTGGTCGCCGCACAACAGGATGAGCTCGTCGTGGATCTGTGCGCGGCGCCGGGAGGCAAGGCCACGGCCCTGGCGGGCACGGGGGCACGAGTCATCGCACTGGACCACACCCTGAATCGGTCCGGGTTGGTTGTTGCCAACGCGCAGGACACGGGTGTCGCAGAACGGGTTTCGGTGGTGGCCGCAGATGGGCGTTCGGTGCCACTGTTGCCCGGGTGCGTCGACGCGGTGCTCGTCGATGCCCCGTGCTCGGGCCTGGGCACGCTGCGCCGTCGGGCAGATGCACGCTGGCGGATCGACGAATCCGACGTGGCCCGGCTCGCGGTGCTGCAGGGTGAGTTGCTGGAAGCGGCAGCAGGACTCGTGCGCCCGGGACGGTCGGCTGATCTACAGCGTGTGCACGCTCACCGCCGCTGAGACCATCGAGGTCGATCGGGCCTTCCGGGAGTCGCCACCCCGATTTCACCGCCGAACCACTTGGTGAGCAGTGGGAGCCGGTGGGGGAGGGCGGCCGGCTGCTCCCCACCGAGGACGGGCGGGACGGGATGACGTGCTTCGCCTTCAGCCGAACGTCCGGCGGAAGCTGAAGTCGTAGGATCATCGAATCCGTGCAACGTTGCACGGCACAGGGGACGAGGGAAAGCGGATCAGTGGCAGTCAAACTCGAGGGACAACAGGACCTCCCGTGGGAAACGCCGACACCGTGTCCGGCCGGGTTCGAGACCGAGACCGTGACGATCGGGAAGGACCCGGCCCAAATGGGTGTGGAAATCGCCCAGGCGTCCTGGACGCACGCCGGGGCGCCCACCCAGGCGGCGATGTCTCGCCTGCATGCGGCCCGGCTCGGAAAGCGAATCTGCCCGGTGGTCGTGGTCGCACGAAGAACCACCGACGCGTGGTTGTTCGGTCCCGTACCCGATTCCCAGGTGATCGGCCCGCTCCCGGTCGACCAGGCGCTGCGCATGGTGCAATCCGCACTCGAGCAGCCCTCTGGCCTGCTCGCCCGCCAACGTCTCGCGTCACTGTACGAGGCGGTTGCGTCCACCGGACTTCCGGGGGTGGCGAACGGCGGTTTGTTCGCCACCAACGACCTCGACCGTGGCGTGCGACGACGCCCGGACTGGTCCGGCGCCTGCGAAAGCGCCAAGTCGTTGCTGGCCCTACGGCGTGAGAAACTGCTCGGCGCCCTCGGCTTCGTGTCCGAACCGATCGGCGGTAACGCCGCCATGTTGCGGACCGCCGGTGAGGTGCCCCGGGCGGTGGCGGTTCTGCTTACCGATGACGAAACGTTCGATGCGAACTCGAAACGTTTTGCCGTGTCGCCGGTCTCATTTGGTCTCAAGGTCGCTTCGACTCAGCACGTGCCGTGGCTGATCGTGGCCCGGGGCTCCCAGATTCGTCTCTACCCGGCGCTGCCGCATGTGGGGGTTGGCCGGAAAGGCCAGGCCGAGACCTATTTCGAACTCGATCTGGCGCTGCTCACCAGCGACACCGTCGGTTTCCTGCCCTTGGTGTTCGCGGGAGAGGCGCTGGCCGAGGGCGGCACCGTCGATGCGCTGTTGGAATCCAGCGTCCAGTACACGGTCGGGCTCGGTGAGCGTCTGCGCTCCAAGGTGTATGACGCGATCGTCCCGCAGCTCTCGGTGGCGGTCGCCGAGCAGCTTCCCGTGTTGGGCTACGAACTCGACCGCGACGGTCTCGACCTTGCCTACCAGCTCACACTGCGCACGTTCTTCCGCATCCTGTTCCAGGCCTACGCCGAGGACCGGCGGCTCCTGCCCTATGGCACCAATCCCCGCTATGACCGCAATGCGCTCAACACGGTCGCTCGGGATCTGACCGAGAATCCCGATCAGCCTTTCGACCCCGAGTCGACCTCGCTCTGGGACGACCTGACCCAGGTGTGGCGGGTGATCGACAAAGGTGACAAGGCCTGGTCGGTGCCGCCGTACAACGGTGGGCTGTTCTCCACCGATCCCGGCCTGCATCCGGCGGGGGCGCTGCTCGATCGCCTCGCGGTCACCAACGACATCATCGGCCCGGCCCTGCAGGCGTTGCTGGTCGACACCGACGAGTCCGGGGTGACGGGCCCGGTCGATTTCCGTTCACTCAGCGTGCGGGAGTTCGGCACGATCTACGAGGGTCTGCTCGAATCGAACCTGGCGCTCGCCGACGTCGATCTGACCCTGGGCAAGAACGACACCTGGCTGCCCGCAGGCCCCGGCGACGAGGTGGTCGCCCCGGCGGGCACGGTGTATTTCCACAACACCAGCGGCCAACGCAAGGGCACCGGCAGCTATTTCACCCCGTCGTTCGTCGTGGAGCACCTGCTGGAGCGCGCGCTCGATCCCGCGTTGGAGGCGCATCTCGAACGGATCGCCGAACGGGTCGACGTCGGCGACGCGGCTGGTGCAGCCCGCGACTTCTTCGATTTCCGGGTCGCGGATCTCGCGATGGGCTCGGGGCATTTCCTGACCGCCGCGATCGACCACATCGAGGCGAAGATGGCCGCCTTCCTCGATGATCACGGCCTTCCCGGGGTGACCCGCGAGTTGCGCCTCCTCGACGAGGCGGCACGCGACGCGGCCGGACCGGACTCGCCGGCTGTGGAGCCCTCGTCGCTGTTGCGTCGCCAGATCGCCCGACGCTGCATCTACGGGCTGGACACGAATGCGGTCGCGGTGGAGTTGGCCCGGGTGTCGATCTGGATCCACACGTTCGTCCGCGGCCTGCCGATGTCGAGCCTCGATCACAACCTCGTGTGCGCCAACAGCCTGACCGGGATCGGCACGGTCGACGAGGCGCTCGATGTGCTGGTCGCGGGGAGAACGAACAGCCAACTCACGGTCTTCGACGCGCCGATCGAGGCGGCCCTCGATGCTGCACGTGACGTGCTCGCCGATGTGGCCGCAGCAGCAGAGGCGACTCGCCAGGATGCACAGGACGCCGCGCGCGCCACCCAACGTGCCCGGGCCGAAGCCGAGACGGCCCGGCTGTTGTTCGACGCGGCAGTATTGCGCCGGATCGGCCGCGCCGACCTGGTGGCAGGGGAGGAGCCGGACAAGATCGCCGCGTTGGCCGGTCAGGATGTCGCGCAGGAAGAGATAGCCGACCTGGACCCGGCGCATTTCCCGTATCTGTTCCCCGAGGTGTTCCTGCGCGACCGGCCCGGCTTCGACGTGTTGATCGGGAACCCGCCGTGGGAGAAGATCAAAGTCGAGGAACATGGGTGGTGGGGTTTGCGGTTCCCCGGTATTCGAAGCTTGCCGATGGCCAGGCGAACGAAGGAGATCGGTCGGCTGCAAACCGAACGCCCGGATCTGATGGCCGAGTACGAGGCGGACATTGCGGCGAGTGAAGCTCGACGCAGTGTCCTGACGTCGGGGCCCTACCCCGGAATTGGATCGGGCCACATCGATCTGTACAAGGCGTTCGCGTGGCGGAACTGGTTGCTGTTGCGTGAAAACGGTCGGGCCGGAGTGGTGCTCCCCCGTGCCGCGTCTCACCGGCGCTGGTACCCAAGCATGGCGACGGTCGGTGCTGACCGACGGAACCTTTGCCGACGTGTGCGTGCTAGCCAACTCCGCACGTTGGGTATTTCCGGCCGTGCACCCGCAATACACGGTGGCCCTCACGACGGCCGAGCGCTCGCGATGCGCTGGCGACATCTCAATGTGTGGGCCCTTCCACAGTCGAGCCGAATTCGAGGTGGGTCGCGATGACGTTGCGGTGGTGCCGGTCGCGGAGTTCCTCGGCTGGACGAGTACCGCCATGTTCCCTCTTGTACCTGAACCGAAGTCGGCGGAGGTCTTCCGACGCGATGCGCTGGCGCCCCGAGTTCCGCGAGTCTGGTTTCCGCCCGGTCATCGAGCTGCGCCCCGTCGAGGACAGATCGAGAATCGACACCGACCTTGATAACCCGGCTGGTCCGATTCCCGTCTTGACCGGGGGATCGTTCAACCAATTGGGACCCCGACCATGGAGACCCGTACGGCTACGCCGATGAATCGATCCTGGATCACTTGCTCACGAAGACGGTCAAGTCCACACGGCTGAAGAGATCGCCATTCAGCGGCATGGCAATAGAAGATGTGCACGATCTGCCGGTCTGTCGTGCCAGGGTCGCGGTGCGCGATGTGGCCCGAGCAACCGATTCCCGTACGGCGATTGCCTGCCTGCTGCCGCCCGGGGTCGCAGTCATGCACGCGGCGCCGTACCTCCTGCGCTTGGAGGGCGACGAGAGCGACGAGGCATTCGTCCTCGGGGTGCTGTGCAGCATCCCGTTCGACTGGTATGCGCGCCGCATTGTGGAACTGCATCTGACCTTCGAGCTACTCGGGTCGATGCCCGTCCCGCAGCCCGATCTCGACGACCCGCGACGCGCCCGGGTCGTCGAGATCGCCGGGCGCCTCGCTGCGGTCGACGACCGCTACGACGTCTGGGCCAATGCGGTCGGCGTCCCGGTCGGCTCGGTCACCGAAGCCGAGAAGCCCGAGCTGATCGCCGAGCTCGATGCGCTGGTCGCCGATCTGTATGGCCTGAGCCGAGACGACGTCGAGCACGTCTTCGCCACCTTCCACCGCGGCTGGGGCTACCAGCCCCGCCTCACCAAAGTGCTCTCGTACTTCGAACAGATCGAGCCGAGCGACCAATCCAGGAAGCGGACGAGGGAGACGAACCCATGAGCGATGACGTCGAGCCCTTGGATGAGGTCGACGATGCGTTGTCGTTGACGATCGAATACGTCGAGGACGTGATCGAGGACCTCAAAGCGGCGACCCAGGAAGCGGTTCGAGACGAACGCTTCGACGAGATGGACCGGAATGCCGAGCGGGTGAAGCAGCTCCGGTCGTTCAATCAGGACGTCGCCGGCCTGCTGACCAACTGGCGTACGAATCTCGTTCGCTCGGGCGCACCGAAGCCGATGACCGACGCCTTCGGCGACCCGGCCGGCGAGCCGACAGGCGACGGCGACGGCACTGGGCCCGGTAGCAAGCAGTTCTATGGCAGGGTCATACGTGGGACCAAGACTCCCGAGGCGGCGTTCCGCGAGCCGATCCTGCGTGTCCTGGCCGATGCGGGCGGTTCGATGACGGTCGGTGCCTGTCTCGATGCACTCGAATCGGTGATGGGGGAGCGGCTGAATGATGTCGACCGACAATTGTTGGCATCCGATGGGCGTACCGTCCGCTGGCGCAACACCGCCCAATGGTGTCGCAACAGCCTCGCGGACCTCGGGCTGATCGACCGGAGCGTCCGCGGCACCTGGACGATCACTGACGACGGCCGTACCTGGCTCACCCGTCGAGGCTGATTTCCCGCGCTCCCGCGGGAGCGCGGCTATTGAAGAATGTTCCGGAAAAATCTCGGTTTCAACCCGTGTTCTCGGCCGAGAATGTCACACCTCGTCGCTACTCTGTCGAACAGAGGTTCGACAGAGCGCGGAGGTATCCCGATGAGAAAGGAAACAACGAGCAAGAACATTGGCGGGGTCGCCGGCACGGCTCCCAGCGTGGCAATCCTGGCCTCCGCGCTCCCACGGGAGCGCGCGGGGGAGCGGGGTGTTGCGCCTGATCTGGCACCCGACCAACTCGAAGCCGAGATCGTCACCCTCGTCGGTCGGCTGACCTCGGCCACCTATGACCTGCTGGTGCTGATCGGCGAACTCGATCACCGGGGAACTTGGGCGCTCTCCGGCGCCCTGTCCTGTGCGGCCTGGCTTGCCCACCACTGCGATGTCGAACTGGTCACCGCCCGCAACCAGGTCCGGGTGGCCCGGGCGATGCGCGAATACCCGGTGCTCGCCGCGGCCATGGCTTCTGGTGATGTCAGTTATGGGAAGGCCCGGGTCCTCGTCCCGCACCTGTCCCCCGAGCATGTCGACGATTTCGTCCACCTCGCGGCCTCTACACCGGCCACCGGTCTCGGCGCGGCGATCGCCCGCTGGTCCCACGGCCACGAAACCGACGAAGAGATCGACGCCCGCCACCACGAAGAGCGCTCGGTGTCCTGGCGTACCGACCCCGATGGGATGGTCACGATCACCGCACGGCTCGCACCGGCGGACGCCGCCAGCGTATGTGCGGTATCGACAAGAGGTGACCGTCACCCGCGCTCCCGCGGGAGCGTCCGACGCCGCCACGTCGGCCATGCCGAGTCTCGCCCAACAACGTGCCGACTCCCTGGTACCACTGTCTCCAGGAGCCTGGATCCGGAATTCCGGGGACCCCAGATGGTCGTGGCCACCGAAATGGTCGTTCACGTCGCGGAGAACGGCAACACCCTTCCCGACGGCACCCCACTCACCGACCATGCCGTCGGCAAATTCTTGCCCGAAGCGTTCGTCTCACTGCTGATCCAAGACACGAGCGCCGACCCGTCGATGCCAGCCCCCGCCGGCGTTTCCCGACCCGACGACAGCGCCGCGTCATCGACGCCATCCGACGAACGTGCCAACACCGGCTGCCACGCCACCGTATTTCTGCAATACGACCACATCGACCCGTACACCACAGGCGGCCCCACCGTCTTGCCAACCTCCAACGGCTATGCGGCCCGCACAATCGGGCGAAGAATCACATCACCACCTCAGGTAGGTTCTGCGGCGTGACCGACCGTCGCCACATCTTCCCGTCCGGTCTTCGCCACCAATCGGCCGGCCGCCATTGGCACCGACGGTGACCGCACCGATGCCGAGACCGTGGCCGAAGCCGTGAACCGGCTGCTCGCCGGGTCTCGTCAGGCTCTGGCGTCACCACCGGAGTTGGCGCTGGCGACCGCGTATCTGAATCCGGGTGGATTCGGGCTGATCGCCGATGAAGTCGAACAGGCGCCCAGGGTTCGCCTCCTTCTCGGCGCCGAACCGGAAACGCCGCCGATCCGCCGGGTGCAGCGGCCGTCGCCCTTCGAAGAACACCTTGCCGGACTCGTCGACGAACGCGACCTGACCGGATTCACGATCGAAGCCGACCACTCGGCCCGGCGACTCGTCAACTGGCTTCGCCGTACCGTCGACGACACCGCCCCCGCCGTCGAGGTGCGCCGCCTCGCCAACGAGTTCCTGCACGGCAAGGCGTTCATCGTGGTCCACCCGTTCCACTCGGCCGTGCTCGCCGGATCGTCCAACCTCACCTACGCCGGACTCGCCCGCAACCGTGAGCTGAACCTCGGCTATCCGTCCGGCCAGCACACCCAACTGGTCATCGACTCGTTCGACGAGCTGTGGGACCTCGCCGAGCCCTACGACCTGGCCGCGGTCTACGAAGCCCGCTGGAAGCCACATGAGCCCTGGACCGTGTTCCTGCGAATGCTCTACGAGCTCTATGGCGCGGACGACGATGACGACCACGATCTGACCCTCGAGCTGGGCCTCACCGGATTTCAACACGACGGCGTCGCCCGTTCGCTGCGCATCCTCGACGAGCTTGGCGGCGTGCTCGTGTGCGACGAAGTCGGCCTGGGCAAGACATTTATCGCCGGCGAGATCATCCACCGAGCCGCGTACCGCGGCCGCCAACAGGTGCTCGTCGTCGTTCCCGCCGCGCTACGGGATTCGACCTGGGTGCCGTTCCTACGGCGATTCAACCTGTATTCCAATCGGGTCCAGGTCGTCACCTATGACGACCTACGCATTGGCACCAAACCAGAGGTGCAGAACCTCGACAGTTACGCCCTTGTCGTCATCGACGAGGCTCACAACCTGCGCAACACCGCCACCCAGCGAGCCGAAGCCGTCAAAGAGTTGCTCGGCGGCGAATTCGCCAAGAAGGTCGTGTTGCTCACCGCGACCCCGGTCAACAACAGCCTCTTCGACCTGCAGTCGCTGCTGTCGTATTTCGTGCGCAACGACGCGCAGTTCGCACCGCTCGGCATTCCCTCGATCGCCGGGTATCTCAAACATGCCGCCGACCTGGACCCCGATGCGCTGGCGCCCGAGCACCTGTTCGACCTCATGGACCAGGTGGCTGTCCGGCGAACCAGGCGATTCATCAAGGACAACTACCGTGGCGACCATCTCATCGGTCCCTCCGGCACACCGATCGAGATCGAGTTCCCAACGCCGCGGGTGGAGCGGATCGACTACGACCTCAGCCCGCAGGGACAGAAGCTGCTCGACGCAGTGATCCGAGCCCTTGAGGTGCCCGATGTCGGGCCACTCGCCCGACGACTGTCCGGCGAGTCACGGGATCCCGACCGCCTCGTGCTGGCCCGCTACACGACCAGCCTGTACCGGCTCGAACAGGCAACCACTGAACGTCAGATCGCGAACTCGGGACTGCTGCGATCGGCCTTGCTCAAGCGGCTCGAATCGTCCGCTCACGCGTTGGGTAACACGCTCGGCCGACTGATAGTAAGCCACGAGACCTTCCTAGAAGCGCTGAAAGGTGGCTGGGTACTCACCGGTGAGGCGCTGGAGGAGTTCGCGGCCGGTGACGAGGGGATCGACGCTTTCCTCGACGCAGTGGACACCGAAACAATCACCGGGCTGGACGAAGCGAGCAAGTACGACGTCGCAGACCTGACCGAGCAGGTCGAAGGAGACCTGGACCTTCTCCAGAGATTGCAGGAGCTCGCGCAGGCAGCCGCCGACACCGACAATCTCAAGGTCGCCCGTCTCGTCGAATTGCTCGAGGAGTCCGCCGAAGCTTGCTCGACATCCGAGCCGAGACGGGGTCAGCGAGGGCGACCGTCGCAAAGTCATCATCTTCTCCGCCTACACCGATACGATCCAGAACCTGCGGGAACTGGTCGTCGAGGCGATCGAAGCCGCCCCACCGGGCTCGCCACTTGCCGACTACGGGGAGCAGGTCGCGCCGGCGGTCTTCGGTTCGAAGACCGGGATCGATCAGGGAGGTCGGGCACACACGCTCGCCGGTTCGCGCCGGCAACGTCCCGCCGCCGCGACAGGGTGGGCATGTGCTCGACGAGGACCGTTACGACCTGCTCTTCACGACCGATGTGCTCTCCGAAGGCGTGAACCTGCAGCAGGCCGGGCACATTGTGAACTACGACCTGCCCTGGAACCCGCAGCGGATCGTGCAGCGCCACGGCCGTATCGACCGCATCGGTTCCCCCCATTCCGACGTGCTCTTCGACTGCTTTTTCCCAGCAGAATACCTTGACGAGTTGCTCGGCCTCGAGGAGAAACTCCAACGGAAGCTCGCCTATGCCAACGCCGCGGTTGGTGTGGGCCAGGTGCTACCCGGCCAAGTGACCGATCCGAACGTCGAGGTCGCATTCGCCGACATCGACGAAGTGCACGATCAGATCCGGAGTCTGTACGGCGAGGCGACGTTGCTCGAGAACAACGGGGGATCTGCCGCACTGTCGGAGAGGAGTACGGCGTCGTCTCGCCAAGGCCATGGTCGACCCATTGGTGCAGGGGGATGTGCACGCCCTCGCATACGGAGCCGGTCGGGACTGGTTACCGATCGGGTGCGTCGGCCCGGCTGGGTATTCTGTACCGGCGCGGACCATCCAAAACCGTGGCTCCGTCTCGTCACCACCGACGAGAACGGTGAAGCGGTCGTACTCGATGACACGCTTGTTTGCCTGGTCGCCGCTGACCCGGGCGGACCCGACGCGGTTCGGGACATTTCTGAAGAAGCAACCACCGGAGTGTTCGACGCGTCGAGCCTTGCCCAGCGGAACATCCATGCCCGCGTGGAGTCGACTCACCGATGATCACGAACCTGCAACCCGATGTGCCGCTGGCGCTGCGAGAAGCCGCAGAATTAGTCGCCAAGACCGGGCACGTGCTCGGCCTCGACGAACAGCAGGACCTGCTGCGTCGTCTGAACGCCCGTGGGACCGTCGGATCGTCGGCGATGTACGAACCATCGTTCGCGCCGAGAAACCTGAGCACGAGCGCATCACGGAGCTCGCCGAGTACGTCAAGGATGCCGGCCTGCCGTTGCCTGAACCTCCGAGACCGCTCCCACCGGTGTCATCTGATCAGGTCCGTCTCGTTTGTTGGATGGCGGTACGACCACCCGAGTCGACCGCTTGGGTTGACGAGGCCAGCACGTTCGAGAGCCTCCGCGTTGGAAAGGACCGACCCGGCGCCTCGTGATCGGGACTGAGGGTCACGGCCGTCCGCACGGGTGCACCACAGCATCAGATGAAAAGGTGCTGAGAATGCACTCTTGCGGATCTCAGAACGGAGGTGCCCCACCGGGATCGAGTAGGTTCTGCGGTGTGACGGGTGCTCCGGAGGCAGATCGACGCTGGAGTGCCCGGGCGGTGGAACTCGGCGCCGCGGTGCGCAGCATGACCCCGCCGAATCCGTGGGTCGGGTGTGTGATCCGCACCCGGGACGGGCGCACGTTCGAAGGAGCCACCGAGGCCGTCGGTGGCCGCCACGCCGAGATCGTCGCCCTCGACGCCGCCGGCAATGCGGCTCGGGGAGCAACCGTGTACGTGACCCTGGAGCCCTGCGCCCACCACGGGCGCACGCCGCCGTGCGTCGACGCGCTGATCGACGCCCGAGCGGCACGCGTCGTGATCGGCGTCGAGGACCCGGACCCCAACGTCGCCGGTCGGGGGATCGAAGCGCTCGAGCAGGCCGGCATCGAGGTGGATCGCTTCCCGGAAACCGATTCGGTGGAGGACCTGCTCGCGCCCTATCTGGTACACCGGCGGACCGGGCGGCCCTACGTGGTGTGCAAGCTGGCCGCGTCGCTCGACGGACGCACCGCAGCTCCCGACGGCACCAGCCAGTGGATCACCGGCCCCGAGGCCCGTGCCGACGCGCACGGGCTGCGAGCCGAGTCCGACGCGATCGTCGTGGGGGCCGGCACGGTACGAGCGGATGACCCGAGCCTCACGGTTCGACTCGCCGAGGCACCGCGCGGCGACCCGCGACGCATCGTGCTCGGCAGGATTCCCGAAGGAGCGAAGGTCCTGCCCGCCGACGAACATCATGGATCACTGGAGGACTTGCTGGACGACCTGGGTCGCGAAGGAATGATCCAGGTGCTCGTCGAGGGCGGCGCCACCGTCGCGCACGCCCTTCACGAGGCGCGCCTCGTCGATCGTTACGTGTTCTATCTCGCACCGGTGCTCTTCGGCGGCGACGATGCCCGGGGACTGTTCGCCGGACCGGGCGCCGAAACGCTCACGGGGGCGATGCGGGGTTCGATCGAGCGGATGACCTGGCTGGGCGAGGACCTCCGGATCGATCTTCTGCCCGGGTAGGTCGAGGCACGCCCAGGGGGTACCGTCGATGGTGTTCACGGCGCCGACGAAGCGCCCATTCTCACGAGGACCGACATGTTCACCGGCATCGTCGAAGAGCGGGGCAGTCTCATCTCCCGGAAAGGGTCACGACTGCGTTTCGGGGCGACGGTGGTTGTCGACGACGCGGAGATCGGCGCGTCGATCGCCGTGAACGGCTGCTGTCTGACCGTGGTGGCCCTGGGTGAGGGGTACTGGGAAGCCGATGCGGTCGACGAGACCTTCTCCCGCACCGCCCTCGGGTCGCTCGCCGTCGGAGACCCGGTGAACCTGGAGCGTCCGATGCGGGTGAGCGACCGGCTGGGGGGACACATCGTCCAGGGGCACGTCGACGCAGTCGGTTCCATCGTCGAGCCCGCTCCGGACCTGCGTGTCGCGATTCCCCCTGATCTGCTCCACTATGTCGTGGAGAAGGGTTCGATCACCGTGGACGGCATCAGCCTGACGGTCGCCCGGGTTCACGACGATGGCTTCTCGATCGCAGTGATCCCGCACACCGCGGAGGTCACCACCCTCGGTCTGAAGTCGGCCGGTGACGACGTCAACATCGAGCTGGACGTCGTCGCAAAGTACGTCGAGAGCCTCGTCGGGCCGTATCGTGCGGGTGTGGCCAATCGAGGTGCGCGGTGAGCGAAACCGGAAGACCGGCGCCATCGCGGGGACCAGCCGAGGGATTCTCCGAGGTCGAAGACGCGATCGCGGCGATTTCCCGGGGCGAGATCGTGGTCGTCGTCGACGACGAGGACCGGGAGAACGAAGGTGACCTGATCATGGCCGCCGAGTACGTCACCCCCGAGAAGGTGGCGTTCTTCCTGCACCACACGTCCGGGTTCATCTGCGCGCCGATCACCGCGGCCCGGGCCCGGGAGCTGGATCTGAAGCCGATGGTGGAGCACAACACCGAAGCGCAGCGCACGGCCTTCCTGGTGAGCGTGGACCTGCGCCAGGGCACGACCACCGGAATCTCCGCGTTCGACCGTGCCGCCACGGTCCAGGCCCTGGTCGATCCGTCGACGCGACCCGACGATCTGGCCCGTCCCGGGCACATTCTGCCCCTCGAGGCCCGCGAGGGTGGGGTGCTCAAACGCGGAGGCCATACCGAGGCGACCGTCGACCTGGCCCGCATGGCGGGGTTGTATCCGGCGGGAATCCTCTGCGAGATCGTGGACGACAAGAAGATGGGCATGGCCCGCAGTACCGAGCTCAAGGCGTTCGCCGCCGAACACGGTCTCGAGATGATCTCGATCGCCCAGCTCATCCGCTTCCGCCGCCAACACGAGAAGCTGGTCAAACGCATCGCCGAGGCCCGCATTCCCACCCAGTGGGGTGACTTCGCCTGCTACGTGTACGAATCGATGCTGGACGGTGAGCAGCACGTGGCAATGGTGCGGGGAGCGGTTCAGGGCGAGGAGGGCGTGTTGGTCCGGGTGCACTCGGAGTGCCTCACCGGCGACGTGTTCGGCTCTCTGCGCTGTGACTGCGGGGTGCAGCTCGACGCGGCGATGCGCATGGTCGCCGAGGAAGATCTGGGTGTGGTGGTGTACCTGCGGGGTCACGAGGGGCGGGGGATCGGAATCGGCCACAAGATCCGGGCCTACGATCTCCAGGACCAGGGTGCGGACACCGTGGATGCCAACCTCGCCCAGGGACTCCCCGTGGACAGCCGTGAGTACGGGATCGGCGCGCAGATCCTGGTGGACCTGGGGATCACCACGATGCGTCTGATCACGAACAACCCGTCCAAGTACGGCGGACTGGAAGGGTTCGGACTCGACATCGTCGAGCGGGTGCCCTCGGTCACCGCGCCCAATCCGGAGAACATCCGGTACCTGCGCACCAAACAGGAGCGCATGGGCCACCTGCTCGAAGGGCTCGACGAGCTCTTCTGAGTCGGCCGCGGGTCCAAGCGCTCCGGTGAATGCACACGACCCTCATCGCCGTGTCTGGGGCGGCCGCGCGTTCTACGGCGTCCATCGCGCGCTGCGCGCGCGTCTACGGTTTCCCAACCCTCCCGAACCGAAAGGTTGATCGACCGACCATGCCTACGGGATCATGTGAAAAATGCGGGCAATCACTCGAACCTATGAGCAAGTTTTGCGGTAGGTGTGGAGCGAAGGTGGTCCCGGTCCCGGGTTCACCGACGCCCGTTCCGCCGTCCGGGGTGAGACCTGGTGCGGATACGGGTGGGCAGCCGCTGCCACCGCCTCCAACCACGTCCGGCCCGTTGTGGGGCCCTCAAGAGCCTGCCAATCCGAATTGGACCGGATTTCCGACACCGGGACCCTACGCCGCACCCACGGGCCCGCTCGGCTCGGGTAAGAACGTACCCAATGACACGCCGATGACCATCGTCGCCGGGGTCAGCATCGGTGTCGCCTTCATCTGCTCGTTCCTGCCTTGGGTGTCTGTGCTGTTCATCACCGTCAACGGGATCGACGGCGACGGAACACTCACCGCAGTTCTGTCGGTCGTCGCAGGCGGGTTTTTTGGCCTTGCGGTGAAAGCGAGGTTGAACCGTCGGAACGACAAAGGATGGATCATCGGCTCGGTCCTGGCGATCTTCTTGGCCTTCGCGGTGTACACGTACCACCTCGTCGACCTGTCATCGATGAATCAGTCCTCTCCGAACGACCTCATTCAGGTCCACGTTTCACCGCAGATCGGGCTCATCCTCGGCCCGATCGCCGGTATCACCGCGATCTTCGGACTCGTCATGCTCTACCGCAGCAGTCTTCGACGAGATCGAAGCACCTCGCTACCCGCATGAGGTCCCAACCCCGGTGGTCACCTCCAACGATCGGTTCCACCGCAAAGCGTTCACAGCTGTGTGAGGCGAGTCCGAGTCAATTGGCTCGGACTCGGCAGGCGTCGGAATCGGACCAGCTGGTCCTGAACCCTGTGCGCCACTCCCGCAGCCAGGCCGTTTCCCCTTCACACAGACGGCTACACTCGCGTGCTTCGCATCACGTGAACGACGTTTGGCCGTCAGCGGATGTCCATGCGCTGCGCCGCGGCCACTGCCGCAACGACGAGGAGCACCGTGGTACCCACCAGTGCCGCCAGGTCGGACCACCCCACGCCGTTCGCCAGTTGACCTGCGCCGACCGACCACCAGAACGGTGAGATCCAACGGATGCTGTGCACCCAGGAGATGGCCGGGGCGAGTGAACTGATCAGGTAGCACACGACTGCCAGTCCGGCGGAGACGCCGAGAGTGGTGCCACGGCTGCCGGTGAGCGCGCCGATGCAGAGCGCCAGGGCGCCGAAGAGCGCACCCAGCAGGATCACCGTGATCGAGACCCCGACGAGCGCGCCGAGGTCGATGGCAACCTGGAACTGGCGCCCGATCAGCACGCAGACCAACGTGGCCAGACTGACGGCGCTGGCCAGGACCATCACCCCGAGGAACTTCTGCGCTGCCAGCGCCGCACGGGAGATCGGGTTGGTGGCAACCAGCCCCAGTACACCCGCTTCGTTCTGTCCGGCGAGTGACGACGCCCCGTAGCCGATCGTCACCATCAGCACGATCAGGGGCAGGAAGTTCCCGTAGATGTTGCCGTTCACCCATCCGGTCGGCGACGTCAACGAGCCGCTGGCGCCGAACAGCGACATGAGCGTCGAGTTCGACTCGCTCAGTGTGGCCAGGCTCGCGTCGTCCTTGAACGTCGGGTACAACGCGACGATCACCAGGGTGTAGAGCGCGAGCCCGAGGGGGTAGAAGATCAGCGAACGTCGCCGTTCATGCAGATCGAGCTGGGTCACGTCGAGTTGCATCGGCGTCCTCCTTCTCAGAGTGGTAGTAGCGCAGGAAGAGCGCATCGAGATCGGTGGGTGGCGCGACCAGGTCGGTCACGTCCAGGTGTGCGGCGCGCTGCAGGACCGGGGCCATCGGCCCGGTCACCGACAAGGTGATGGAGTGTCCCTCGGCCGCGGTGACGTCGACGCCGTCCAGGTGGTCGAAAGCGGTGGGCGAAGCGGGCCCGGCGAACTGCAGCTCGATGACCCGTGGCGCCAGTGCCCGCAGGGACTCGATCGTGTCGGTCACCACGATGCGCCCATCTCGGATGATCGACACCCGCTGCACGCACCGTTGCACTTCGTCGAGTTCGTGCGACGACAGGAACACGGTCGCCCCCGCGTCGGCGGACTCACGTACCAGATGGATGAACTCGTTCTGGAGCAGCGGGTCGAGACCGGAGGTGGGTTCGTCGAGCACGATCAGCTCCGGGCGGTGCATGAACGCGGCGACGATGCCGAGCTTCTGTCGGTTGCCTTTCGAGAGGGTCCCGATCTTCCGGTCCACTTCGGCGCCGAATCGTTCCACGAGTTCGTCCCGCACCGACGAGTCGGTCATGCCACGGAGGTGGGCGAAGTGCTCCAGGATCTTTCGCCCGGTCAGCGCGTCGGGAAGGGCCAACTCGCCGGGCACGTAGCCGACCCGGCGGAGCAGTTCGACCCTTTCGCCGATCGGATCGAAGCCGAGGGCGGTCACGCGGCCGCGGTCCGGGCGCATGAGACCGAGCAGAATCCGGATCGTCGTCGACTTGCCGGCGCCGTTGGGGCCGAGAAAGCCGAAGATCTCGCCGCGCTCCACGGCAAAGCTCACCTCCTCGATACCCCGATTCTCGCCGAAGGTTCTGGTCAGCCCCCGGGCGTCGATGGCGGATTCGGTCATCGTCACGTCTCCTTCGTTGTCTCGAGCTCGTCGGTGGAGAGAAAGATCCCTCGGGAATAGACGTCCATGAGCACGCTCGACCAACGTTCCAGACCGGTTCGCTCGAGTGGATCGACACCGGTGGCGGCTCGGATCGGCTCCCGGAGCACCACGGTGGCGAGGTCGTTCGCGAGCAGGAACGCGGCCAGCACGTCGGGGTCGGGCCCGACGCGCGCCGCTCCGGCATCACCCAGCACCAGGAGGCTCTTCAACGTCGCATCGTGGAGGGTCCTGAACAGCGCGGTCGCCGGAGTGCCTCCATCGACCAACATCCGCCGCAGGTAGTCGATCAGGAAGGGGCGGGTCTGAAGTGCCGTGCTCAACAGCTCGGCGATCCCGGCGCCGTCGACCTGCCCGGGTTCGGTGAGAGACTCGAGCATCTCGGAGACGATCGCGGCCACGTGGGCGTCGATTGCTTCGCGCAGTGCGGCCTTGGATCCGAAATGGTGGATGATCAGCGGGGCGGAGACGTCTGCGGCGCCGGCGATTTCCCGGAGCGATACGTCCGCCTCGCCTCGTTGGGCGAACAACCGCATCGCTTCGTCACGGATCCGCGCCACCGTCGATCGGTCGTCCTGCACGGCATCTCCTTGCCTGAACAACTGTTCAATAAAGCTAACAGATGTTCAATGTCGTGTGCAACCGAGGATGCCCGTGACGTTCTCGCAGAGGGCCCGGAGTCGGGGCGCTACCATCGACAGACCCGGAGACACGGCGTCTCCGAGGGGCGCGGAGGTCGACGACGTGGACGCAGGCGATCCGACAGTCTGGCGCTGGATCTGGCTGGTCGCGGCCGTCGTGTTCGGCGTGGGAGAGATGACCACGGCCGGGTCGTTCTTCCTGGCGCCATTCGCATTGGGGGCCGCGGTTGCGGCCGTGCTCGCGTTCGTCGGGGTCGAACTCGGCCCGGAATGGATCGCGTTCATCGGCGTGTCGATCATCACCTTTCTCGCGCTGCGCCCGCTCGCTCACCGGATGGACGCGCGCAGCGACCATGCCGGGATCGGTTCCCGACGCCTCATCGGTCAACCCGCGCGGGTGATCACGGCGATCGGTGGGGACCGTGGCGCGGGGATGGTGCTGTTGGGCGCGGAACAGTGGCGCGCCGAATCCCTCGACGGATCACCGATCGCGGTCGACACCGAGGTCATGGTCACCGAAGTCAGAGGAACCCGAGTCGTGGTCCGCCCACAGACGGCTTCCGAGTCCCCGTCCGAATCCGTCGACGATCCGTCGACCTGAGCCAGCCAACCCCCTCGAGGAAAGGTCTCTCATGGCCGCAGTCATCGCTCTTGCGATCATCGCATTGTTCCTACTGGTATTCGTCGCCAGCGCGGTCAAGATCATCCGCCCCTACCAACGGGGCGTGAAGGAACGTCTGGGGAGCTACCAGAAGACCTTGGACCCGGGCCTCCAGGTGATCGTGCCGTTCATCGACAAGATCTACATGGTGGACCTTCGTGAACAGGTGATCGACGTGCCACCCCAGGAGGTCATCACCTCCGACAACGTCGTCGTCGCCGTCGACGCGGTCATCTACTACGAGCCGACCGATCCGCAACGGCTCGTCTACAACGTCGCCAACTTCATCATGGCGGTCACCAAGCTGGCCCAGACCAACCTGCGCAACGTCGTGGGCGACATGCAACTCGACCAGGCGCTCACCAGCCGCGACACGATCAACCACGGGCTGCGTGACATCCTCGATGACGCCACCGACAAATGGGGAGTCCGCGTGGCGCGGGTGGAGATCCAGCGCATCGACCCGCCGCCGGACGTGATCGGGGCGATGCACGAACAGATGAAGGCAGAACGGACCCGGCGGGCCGTGGTCACCGAAGCCGACGGGCAACGTGAAGCCGCGATCGCCCGCGCCGAGGGAACCAAGGCATCGGAGATCCTTCGTGCCGAGGGGAACCGCCAGAGCCAGATCCTGGAAGCCCAGGGTGACGCCGAAGCGATCAAGGCCGTCGCCGACGCCGAACGGTTCCGGCAACTGACCGTCGCCGAAGGTGAGGCGCGGGCCATCACCACCGTGTACGACGCCATCCACGTCGGGGAACCGTCCCCGGACCTGCTGGCGATCAAATACCTCGAAGCACTCGGGAAGATCGCGGACGGCCGGGCCACCAAGATCTACCTTCCCGCCGATTTCGCCAGTGGTCTGGGAGGCCTGGCCGCGGTCGCCGAGCTGTTCAAGTCCGATGACGGCGGGCCGGAAGGGCGGGCCGAACGTGCGGCAAGCGGGGGTGAACGCCTCGAAGGCGCCTACCGTCGCGCCGAGGAGACACGCACCGAGCAGGCCGAACGGGATGTCGCCACAGCAGATGTGCCTCCGCCGGCCGTTCCCATCCCCGAGGCCCCCGTGCCTCCGGAGCCCGGAAGCGGCTACCCGCCGCCGGGCGGTATACCCGGGAATTGACCGCGCTACCGGTCCCGTAGTGTGAGCAACCATGGCAGAGGATGTCCGCGCCCCCGGGCGCGTCAACCCAGAGCTCGACGGTACGGGACTCAGAATCTCGGTGGTGGCGAGCCGGTTCAACGACCACATCACGTACCGCCTCCTGGAAGGGGCGCGGCGCGAGCTGGTTGAGCTCGGTGTGACAAGCGTGCGCGAGCACTGGGTTCCCGGCGCGTTCGAGTTGCCCCTGGCGGCCAAGACGCTGGCCCGCAGCGGCGATTTCGACGGCGTGGTGTGTGTGGGGTGTGTGATCCGGGGCGAGACCACGCACTACGAAGAGGTCGCCGGCCAGTGTGCCGCGGGAATCCAACGCGCCCAGCTCGACACCGGGGTGCCGATCGCCTTCGGGGTGTTGACGACCGAGGACCTCGACCAGGCGCTTGCCCGATCGGAAGGAGCGGGCGGCCACAACGTCGGCGCCGAAGGGGTTCGGGTGGCCGTCGAGATGGCGCGCTTCGTGCAATCGGTCGAGGGCGGGGCACGCAGCTGATCTCTCGGAGCGCTTTTCGACCGGGTCAGGAAATGCACTTTGGGACAACTTCGGCGCTCACGTACGGTTGCTTGCCGTGCTGAAGCTCGTGCTGCCCAAGGGGTCGTTGGAGAAGGCGACACTGGAGCTGTTCGCACAGGCCGATCTGACCGTCGTGCGCAGCTCGAGTGTCGACTATTCGGCCCGGGTCGAGGACCCGCGTATCGACGAAGTCCGGATCCTGCGGCCCCAGGAGATTCCCCGCTACGTGGCCGAAGGACTCTTCGACCTGGGGGTCACGGGCCGTGACTGGATCGCGGAGACCGATTCGGATGTGGTGTCGCTCGGGGAGATGCACTATTCCAAGGCGACGGCGCGGCCGATCCGCATGGTGGTCGCGGTGGCGGGCGACTCGCCGGTCCGGCGGGTCGAGGACCTGGCCGACGGGGTACGGGTTTCGACCGAGTATCCGGAGTTGACCCGACGATACTTCTCGGACCACGGCATCGATGCCGACATCCGGCTCTCCTACGGTGCCACCGAGGCCAAGATCCCCGACATCGTCGACTGCATCGTCGAGATCACCGAGACCGGCCGGGCGCTGCGGGCCGCCGGACTGCGCGAAATCGGCGAGGTCCTTCGCAGCTACACCGAACTGATCGCCAACCCCGGCTCGGTCGCCGACCCTGCCAAGGCCCACGCCATGGCGCAGATCAAGACGTTGCTGGACGGCACGCTCGAGGCACGTAAACAGGTCCTGGTGAAGTTGAACGTGGCCGAAGCCGATCTGGACGCGGTGGTTGCGCTGTTGCCCGCACTGAAGGCGCCGACGGTGAACCAGCTCATCGGGGGCGGGGGACTGGCGGTGGAAGCCGTGGTGCCCAAGACGCAGATGAACACGCTGATCCCGGCGCTCTCCGATGCGGGCGCCAGCGGCATCATCGAGCTCCCGATCGCCAAGATCGTGCCGTGAGCGACGCGCCGGAGCCGCGCCGTTTCGCTGCCGTGCGGGGCACGGTCGTCGATTTCGACGAAGCGGGGGGTCACGGCACGATCCAGATCACCGACGGGTCACGACTGTTCTTCCATTGCACCTGCCTCGCGGACGGCAGTCGTTCGATCCCGGTTGGAACTGCCGTCGACGCCTGGGTCGCCCCGCGTCGGTCCCGGCGACTGGGAGGCCGTCGACGTGCGGCGCGTCAGTTCGTAGAAGAAGGATCGTCCGTCGCCGCGCCGCCGGCAGCGGTGTCCGGCTGCTCGGATTCGAGCGCAGCCTTGACCTGCACGTAGGCGAGCCGGATCTGGGCGAGCGCGTCACGCAACGTGGTCGAATCCTCGCCGAGCCGGTCGCCGAGGGCATCGACGAGTGCCCCGAAGGCGTCGACCGCGACCTTCGCCTCGTCCAGCGCCGGCTCGTCGGCACCGAGATGGATCGCAGCAAGCTCGTAGCAGGCCCATGGCGTGGTTGGCCACGACGACCGCCGCAGGTGCGGCGAGGAGCTGCTTGCGGACATCGGCCATCTGGGCCGCCATCTCCTCGGCCTGCCGACGCTGTTCGGGGTCGAGTTCGTCAGGCGGTGCATCAGGCGTCGCCCGGTCCGCAGCTGCCGGTGGCGTCTCGGACCGGGGCACCTGGTGTTCCCCGCCGGGGGTCCAGAGGCTCATCGCGGATCGGGGGTTGTCTTGGCACTGGGCATGGCTGATACCCTAGCGTTCGAGCAGTTCATGGAAAGCGGGGCATTCCACCCCCACCCGTCCACCCCGTCCTCACGGTGGGTGTGCGCCGGGTCGATGGCTCACCCAGTACCTTCGGGTTCGGGCGGACGTCGGCTTTCCCCGACGTCCGCCCGTTCCGTTCTCGGATCGATCGGGCATCGACCCATCCGACCCCGTCGCCTCCCGAGGAGAAGAGACATTGACATGGAGTGACCGGCCATAGCTGCGTCGACCAAAGCCGCCGAGCCCCGGATCAACGAAAGGATCCGTGCCCGGGAAGTCCGTCTGGTGGGACCAGATGGTTCCCAGATCGGCATCAAGCCCCTGCCCGAAGCGCTCGCCATCGCACGAGCCCAGGACCTGGATCTGGTAGAGGTGGCCGACAAGGCCAACCCGCCGGTCTGTCGGGTCATGGACTACGGCAAGTACAAGTACGAAGCGGCCCAGAAGGCGAAGGAATCCCGTCAGGAAATCCTCGAGTGTGTCGATCAAGGAGATGAAGTACCGTCCCAAGATCGGCGGCAACGACTTCGACACCAAGACCCGCAAGGTCGAGCACTTTCTCGGTGAAGGCCACAAAGTGAAGGTGACGATCATGTTCCGGGGAAGGGAAGTTGCCCATCCCGAGCTCGGCCGAAAGATCCTCGACCACGTCGCCGAGGCCGTCGCCCACCAGGGTCGAGTCGAGGTCTATCCCAAGCTCGACGGCCGGAACATGGTCATGGTGCTGGCACCGGACCGCAACGCGCAGGCCGCCCACGCATCCAAGCTCGCCCACGAGGCATCCCGAAACGGTTCGGAGCCCTCCGAACCCGAAGCCTGACCACCAGGCCGCACGAATCCCGGCGGCCGATGATCTGCAATCGGCGGCCTCCCCATCGGCCGCCCCGAGGAGACGACATGCCCAAGATGAAGACCCACCGGGGTGCCGCCAAGCGCTTCAAGGTGACCGGTACCGGCAAAGTCATGCGCCGCAAGGCCTTCAAGAACCACATCCTGGAAAAGAAGGCCCCCGCCCGCAAGCGTCGCCTGTCCGCACCGGCCCAGGTCGCCAAGGCCGACGAAGACCGCATCAAGGCGCTGCTGGGCCGCTGAGGCCGAGCCGGCAGGCCGCCACACCCCCGACCGGCGAGTCCGACATCCCCCGAGCGCTGCCGCACGACCGTGCCGACCGCGCCACACCCCCAAGGAGCATCCGATGGCCAGAGTCAAGCGTGCCGTCCATTCCAAGAAACACCGTCGCGCCGACGCTCGGTCGTGCCAAGGGCTACTACGGCAACAAGAGCCGTTCCTACCGCGCCGCGAACGAGCAGGTCCAGCATTCGCTGCAGTACGCCTACCGTGACCGTCGGGCTCGCAAGGCCGAGTTCCGCAAGTTGTGGATCCAGCGGATCAACGCCGCCTGTCGCCAGAACGGGATCTCCTATTCGCGCTTCATCAACGGACTGCACACCGCAGGCGTCGAGGTCGACCGCAAGGTGCTGGCCGACCTGGCGGTCACCGACGCCGCGGCTTTTGGTGCCCTTGTCGCCACCGCGGTCGACGCCACGTCCTGACGGGTTTCCTCCGGTGATGGCGCCGCGCCCGCTGTCGGCCCGAAATCCCCAGATCGTCCGGCTCGGCCGACTGGCCTCTCGACGTCGCGCCCGAGAAGCCGAAGGAGTGGTCGTCCTGGACGGGCCGAACCTGCTGCGCGAGGCCCTGGCGGCCGAATGGCCGCTCACCGACGTGTTCGTCGACCCGGAGCGTCTCGACGACCGGTGCCGTGCGCTCGTCGATCGAGCCGAAGCCGGAGGCGCCGACGTCCATCCGGTGACCGGCGACGTACTCCGTCGGGTCACCGACCCGGTTCACCCCGGACCCGTGGCGGCGATCGCCCGCCGGCGGGTGGGTGTGCGCGCCGATCTGGTCGGCGTGACCGCGGTCCTCGTGCTGGTGGGACTGGCTGACCCGGGCAACGCCGGCACGCTCGTGCGCGCCGCGCTGGCCGCCGGTTTCGATGCGGTGGCATTCACCGCAGGCACGGTGGAGATCTTCGGTCCCAAGGCGATGCGTGCGTCGGCGGGGACGGCCATGCGTCTGCCCATCGTCGACCTCGGCGAGGTGGCCGACGCGTGCGAGGCGTTGCACGCAGCGGGACTCCGCACCGTGGCGACCGACCCGCAGGCGCGCGAGCCCCACGATTCGGTGGATCTCACCCGGCCCACCGCGATCCTGCTCGGTAACGAGGCCTACGGACTGTCCCGAGCAATGATCGACAGCGCCGATGTCAGCGTGCGAATTCCGATGGCCGGCCCGGCGGAATCCCTCAACGTGGCGATGGCCGGCACCGTGCTCTGCTTCGAGACCCTGCGGCAGCGCCGCGCAACAGGCGCCGCCGACGAAGCTCGCCCGGTGACCACAGACGTACCGGTGCCACGATGATCGAGCGGATCACCGCCATCGCCACCGAAGGAGTGGCCCGGATTCGGGATGCGGGAGATCTCGACGCCCTGGCAGCCCTCGATCGTGCCTTCAACGGCAAGAGTTCAGAGCTCGGCGCGCTCAAACAGTCCTTGCGGAACCTCGATCCGGACGAACGCAAGGAAGTCGGTCGGGCGTTGAACGAAGCCCAGCAACGGATCCGCGAGGCGATCGGCGAACGTCGCGACGAACTGGCTGCCGATGCCCGGCGCGTAAGACTCGAAGCCGAGCGCCTCGACCTGACCGAGCTGCGCCCCGAGCACCGTCACGGACACCTCCACCTGGTCACCCAGACCATGGAGCGTCTGGAGGACGTGTTCGTCGGGATGGGCTTCACCGTGGCCGAGGGCCCCGAGGTCGAGGACGACTGGCACAACTTCACGGCGCTCAACCTGCCGGCCCACCATCCGGCCAGAGACATGCAGGACACCTTCTTCGTGGAAGTGGGCGAAACGGGCGATGTCGTGATGCGAACCCACACGTCACCGGTGCAGATCCGCCTCATGGAGTCGACCCCACCGCCCATCTACTCGGTGATGCCCGGTCGGGTCTACCGTCAGGAAACCGCGGACGCCACGCATCTGGCCGTGTTCCACCAGATCGAATGTCTGGTGATCGACCGGGGCGTGAGCTTCGCGAACCTCGCCGCCACGATCGACGCGTTCACCAAGGCGTATTTCGGCGAGGGTTTCTCGTCACGGCTGCGCCCTTCCTACTTCCCGTTCACCGAACCCTCCGCGGAGTTCGACATCCAGAGGCCCGACGGGTCGTGGTTGGAGTTGGGCGGGTGCGGCATGGTCAACCCGAACGTGTTGGTGAACGTCGGACTCGATCCCGAGGAGTGGTCGGGCTTTGCGTTCGGCTTCGGATTGGACCGCCTCGCCGCCATGCGACACGGCGTCGCAGATCTGCGGGAGATCGCCAGCGTCGACATCCGCTTCCTGAGGCAGTTCTGATCATGGCGACGGCGCGAGGAGCCCGATGAAGGTCCTGTTGTCCTGGCTGAACGAGTTCGCGCCGCTCGGCGACGATGCCGAACGACTCGGCGAGGTGATGAGCGATCTCGGCATGGCGGTCGAGGAGATGACACCGGTCGGCGAGGGCCTCGACGGCGTGGTGATCGCGCGCATTCTCGACATCGCACCGATCGAGGGAGCCGACCGGATCCGGGCGGTCACGGTCGATGCCGGTGGCGGGGAACCGGTGCCGGTGGTCTGTGGTGCCTGGAACATCTCGGTGGATGACGTGGTGCCCTTCGCGACGGTCGGAACCCAGCTCCCCGGGGGCATGGAGATCAAGGCCCGCAAGATGAAGGGCGCCGCGTCGCAGGGCATGCTGTGCTCGACCCGGGAGCTCGGCCTCGGCGACGATCACGATGGCATCTGGCTGCTCGATCAGTCCTTCACCCCGGGCACCGACCTGCGCGACGCGATCGGGATGAGCCGCGACGTGCGCTTCGACCTCGAGATCAATCCGAACCGGCCTGACGCGATGAGTGTCGCGGGCGTCGCACGTGACTGTGCCGCGCGGCTCGGCGTGCCCTTCGACCGGCCGCTGCCCGAAGTAGCCGGGCTCGGAGCCCCGGCGTCCGGTGCGGTGCACGTCGAGATTCTCGACGCCGATCTCTGCGGCCGGTTCCATGCGAGCGTGTTGCGCGGGGTGCGGGTGGGATCGTCGCCCCAGTGGATGGCCAACCGACTCGCGCAACTCGGCATGCGGCCCATCAACGCGCTGGTCGACATCTCGAACTACGTGATGCTGGAGCTGGGCCAGCCGAATCATCCCTACGATCTGGACCGGGTGCCCGGAGCCGGCCTGCGGATCCGTCGGGCCCGGCCGGGCGAAGTGCTGGTCACCCTCGACGACGTCGAGCGCGGCATTGGAGCGCGAGGACCTGTTGATCTGCGCAGCGGACGACACCCCGGTCGGCATCGCGGGAGTGATGGGCGGCGCCTCATGCGAGATCAGCGCCGAGACGACCGACGTGCTGGTCGAGAACGCCTGGTTCCTGCCGATGTCGATCAGCCGGACGTCGCGCCGACTGGGCCTGCGCACCGAGGCCTCTGCCCGATTCGAGAGAGGCTGCGACCCCGAAGTGCTCGAGCTGGCGGCGGCACGGTTCGCGCAACTGGCCGGGGAGATCTGTGGCGCCCAGCGCGCTCCCGGCGCGGTCGAGGCACAGGGAGAGCTTCCGGACCGGTCGGCTGTGCGGGTGCGGCCCACGCGGGTGAACGAGCTGCTCGGTACCGAGATCGACGCAGCGACGATGCGCAGGTTGCTCGACCCGATCGGGTTCGCCTCGACCGACGATGCCGACGGGACGTTCTCCGTTGCGATTCCCTCGTGGCGGTACGACTCAGCGACCGAGATCGACGTCGTCGAGGAGATCGCCCGGATGTACGGCTACGCGAAGATCGCGCCGCAGCCGTTGACGGCGGCCCGCGTGGGTCGGTTGACCGATTGGCAGCACGAACGACGCGCACTGCGCCGGGCGATGGTCGGCCTCGGGTGTGCCGAAGTCCAACCGAACCCGTTCCTGGCGCCGGGAGCCCTGGCACGTTGCGGACTGGCCGCCCGTGGCATCGAACTGGTGAACCCGCTGGTCGCGGAGGAATCGGTCCTGCGACCGTCACTGCTCCCGGGCCTGATCGCGGCGGTGGCGGTGAACGCCCAGCATCGGAACGTCGGGGTGGCGATGTTCGAGATCGGTCACGTCTTCGGATCGCCCGGCGACGGTGAGCTGTTGCCCGACGAACGTGAGGTTCTCGCCGTGATCCGGGCCGGATGCGATGCCGGCGCAGCAGTCGAGGCCTGGCAGGTGGTCGTCGACACCCTGGCGATCGCCGATGCCCACATCGTCAACGATGCGGTCCCGGGCCTGCACCCGACGCGTTCGGGTCGGGTCATCGCCGGGGGACGATCCGTGGGGGAGCTGGGTGAGATCGACCCCGATGTCGCTGACGCGCACGGGGTCGCCGAGCGGTGTGCGTGGCTCTCGGTGGATCTGTCCCTGCTCGCGGAGCTGCCGCACGGAGAACGTCCCTACCGACCGGTGAGTCGATTCCCGTCCGCGGACGTCGATCTCGCCTTCGAGGTCGACGACGCGGTGCCGGTGCACGACGTCGAGGGGACGCTGCGCACCGCGGTCGGTGACCAGCTCGCCGACCTTTCGCTGTTCGACGTGTTCCGGGGCGACCCGGTAGGGGAGGGGCGACGGAGCCTGGCGTTCGCATTGCGCTTCCAGGCCGTCGATCACACCCTCACCGACGATGAGGTCGCCGCGCTGCGGCGGAGCGCGATCGAGGCGGTGCTCGCCGCACATCCGGCGAGACTGCGGGGCTGAATCGACGTCGATCGCCCGGTGGGTCGAATCAGCTGAGGTGGCCCATGGGCAGCCCGATCGGGTTGAAGAAGGGGATCTGCCGTGTGGCGAGCACCCGTTCACGCAGAGGTGTGAGCAACTCTACGACCCGCTCGGTCCCCTGCTCGCCCAGATGGTCCCAGGGTTCTGCCGCAAGGTCGTCGGTGGTGTCCTCGATCTCCTGTCGGAGCTCGGCGCCTCCTGGAGTCAGCTCGTCGCCGTCGAGCAGTCCCCGCTCAGCGAGACGTCGCAGGGCCGAGTCCCATTCGGAGTCGCTCCAGGAGCGTGACACCTGGAGCACCTCGCGGGGGACCCGTCCGGTTCCCACGAACAGCACGTTCGCGTCGAGGCCGCCGATCCCGTGGGTGACCAGCGCCGCCACGTGGCCGTCGCCCCGGTGTTCCCGCAGCAGGGTCGATCCCCACCACAGCGCGGACACCGGATCGTCCGGTCGGTGCAGGGCCCGATGTCCGGCGAACAGTGGCCGACCTTCGACGCTGGCGCCCGAGGCGGCCTCTGCGAGGAGGTCCGCGGCCTCGTCGATGCCCTGGGCTCCTGCGAACATCTTCTCGAGGACGCCGCGGAGCGCGTCCTCGCGCGCGTCGAGAACGGCGCGGGGCGTGGTGACCGTCCACGCGGACGGCAGCGCCCGCGTGGCCATGTCGGTGCGGAAGTTGTAGAACAACGCGGCGCAGACTTCTCCGCCCACCGGCCCCATCGGAGCGACCCGTGACGCGAAGTAGCCCTGCCAGAAACCCTTGAGACCCAGCGAGCGGTACGCGTCGGTCGTTTCGTCCGAGAAATAGGTGATGGCGTGGATCGACTCGAAGAGCTGCCACAGACGGCGGGTTCTGGCCCGGCGTTCGGTGGTCGGAGCGGAGGTCCTACCGTCGCTTGGCATGCACCTATGCTCGCGCGCCCCGGGCGGTTCTGCCAGTGGTTCGCCGGTGTACCTGCGGCCGAGTCGGGCCGGGTTGGCTACTGGAGCCCGGCGAACGCGCCGCCATCGACGGGGAGCGACGCGCCGGTGACGAATGCTGCGGCCTCCGAGCAGAGGAACGCGGCGACGCGTCCGAAATCGTCGGGGTCCCCGAGCCGGCCGGCCGGGACGAACCGGGCGAGCTGCTCGGGTCGGGCCCCGAGCTCGGCGAGTCGGGGCGTGTCGTGGAGCCCGGGTTGCACGGTGTTGACGGTGATGCCCTCGGCGGCGACCTCGCGGGCGAGCGTCTTGGCGAAAGCGGTGACCCCGGATCGGGCGACGTTCGAGAGGATCAGGTTCGCAGCGGGCTCGCGCACCGTCGATGACGTGATCGCGAGGATCCGCCCCCACCGCTGTTCACGCATGACGGGGACCGCGACCTCGCACATCGCCACGGTGGAGAGCAGGTTCAGCTCGAGGGCGGCCTGGTAGGCGTCGAAGTCGGTGGTGGCGAAATTGCCTGCCGGAGGACCCCCGGCATTGCACACCAGGATGTCGAGACCGTCCAGCGCGTCGATTGCACCCGTGACGAACCCGCGTGCCTCGTCGGCCACGGACACGTCCGCCACGATCGTGGTGCACGCTCCGTCGATCGTCGCGGCGGCCTGTTCCAGACGGTCGCCGTCCCGTGCGCAGATCGCCACCCGAGCGCCCTCCGCGGCGAGTGCCCGGGCCGTGCCGAGCCCGAGCCCCGACGATGCCGCCGCCACCGCGGCACGGCGCCCACTCAGTCCCAGATCCATGCCCCCGCACGCTACCGGCTGCCATCGGGCAATGGACCCGTGGGCATCGGGCAATGGACCCGCTGCCATCGGGCCGCCGTTTCCCGCGTCGCTTCCACCGGTCAAACCCGAAATTTGCACTACCAAGCCGCAGAGCGCGGCCTGGCACGAAATGTTTCGGAAGCGAGCAGGATGCTTCGCTACTCCGGGTCCGATCTTCCGATCCGGTCGGTTCAGTCGGGATCGGAGCCAGGCGGTACGATCAGCACCGGACAGGGAGCGTTGCGGGCGACCCGCTCGGAGACCGATCCGCCGAAGATCCGCTGCCACATGCTCTTGCCCGAGCTGCCGATGACGATCAACTCGGCGTCCGAGGTCTCGGCTTCGGTGACGATCGCGCCGGCTGCGTCCTCCTCCGAGGAAAGCAGGCGCGTCTGCAGGGTGTCACCTTCGGTCAGATGCGACGCGTTCAACGCGTTGACCGTGCGCCGGAGCGCGGTCTCACCCACTTCCACGGCCTCGGCATGTTCCTCGGTCGCTTCCTCCTCGCTGACGAGCGGACCGGCGAATCCGGTGGCCGTCTCGAGGGGATCTTCACGGGACGGGATCACCATCGTCAGGACCACGGTGATACCCGATTGCAGGAGTGCGAGCGCCTGCTGGGCGCCGTTGACCGCAGCATCGGATCCATCGGTCGCGATGAGTACCTTCATGGCGCGCCTTTCTGTCGTGTCGTCGGCCGGCAGGACCGTTGTCCGGCAGTGCCGGTGATCGGCAGTGTAGAGACCGTTCGCCCCGCAGGTCGTCGCCCGGTTCGTGTTGCATGAATATGCAGACGTGTGTATTCTGCCTTCATGGTCGCGACGTCACTGAAGGTCGGCATCGTCGGTGCTTCGGGCTACACCGGTGCGGAGCTCCTCCGGCTCCTCGCCGGCCACCCGAACTTCGCGGTCGCCTTCGCCACGGGTGACACCCAGTCGGGGACCAGGGCCGCGGATCTGTATCCGTCACTGGCAGGTGCGTATCCCGACTTGACCTACCAGACCTGGTCGACCGAGCTGGCCGACGGGGTCGACCTGCTCTTTCTCGGCCTTCCGCACGGCGCGTCCCAGGCGCTGATGGCCTCGGTGGCCGACCGCGTCGATCACGTGATCGACCTCGCCGCGGACTTCCGACTCGCGGATCCGGAGGCCTATCCCAAGTGGTACGGCGCGCCCCACCGCTGTCCCGAGCTGCTGGGGCGGTTCGCGTACGGGCTGCCGGAGCTGTTCGGCGAGCAACTCGCCGCCGCCCGGCATGTCGCCGTGCCAGGCTGCTATCCCACCGCGTCGACGTTGCCGCTCGAGCCGCTCCTGCGCGCGGGCCTGGTCGCTTCGGATCCGATCGTCGTCGATGCGGCCAGTGGGGTCTCCGGGGCCGGGCGCAGTCCCAAGGCGACGACCCATTTCGGCGCAGTGGACGAGAACTTCAGTGCCTACGGGGTCTTCGACCATCGTCACACGCCCGAGATCGAACAGAGCCTCGGCACCACGGTGCTGTTCACCCCGCACCTGGTTCCCATGAACCGGGGCATTCTGGCCACCTGCTACGCGCGACCGGCAGACGGCGCCGTCACCGGCGATGTGCTCCGGGACGCGCTCCACGACGTCTATGACGCCACGCCGTTCGTGCAGGTGGTCGATGCTCCGCCGCAGACCAAGGCCACGCTGGGTTCCAACAGCGCTCACGTCTGGGTGGATCTCGACGAGCGGACCGGCTGGGTCCTCGCGATGGGCGCGCTCGACAACCTCGTCAAGGGCGCCTCGGGTCAGGCCATCCAGTGCGCGAACATCGTCTGCGGACTGGATGAGACGGCGGGACTTCCATCCGTGGGGATGATGCCGTGAGCGCGTCCGGGACCGACCAGACGACCGGGGTCACCGCGCCGGGAGGATTCGTCGCGGCCGGCGTCTCCTGTGGCATCAAAGACACGGGATCGCCGGACCTCGCGCTCGTCGCCACCACCGACGGGCGTCCGGTTCCGACCGCGGCCGTGTTCACGTCGAATCGGCTCACCGCCGCGCCGGTGCGGGCCTCCCATGCGCATCTGGCCGCGAGTGGTGGCCACGCCGCCGCGGTGGTGCTCAACAGCGGCAACGCCAATGCGGCGACCGGGGCGACCGGGCGCGCCCACGCCGAGGCCATGTGCGCAGCGGTCGCCGAGGATCTGGGCCTGGCCGCCGAATCGGTGCTGGTCTGTTCCACCGGTCTGATCGGCATTCCCCTTCCGATCGACACTGTTCTGGGAGGAATCGGAACGCTGATGGCGGCACGGGGAGACCACCGCGACCACGGCGCCGCGGCGGCCGAGGCGATCCGCACCACCGACACGCACCGCAAGGAGGCGTCTGCCCGGGCCGGGGTGGCCACGGTGGGGGGCATGGCCAAGGGCGCGGCGATGCTCGCTCCGAACATGGCCACGATGCTCGCGGTCCTCACCACCGACGCCGAGGCAGACCCGGCGACCCTCCGGTCCGTGCTCAGCGCAGCCGTGGCCGACTCGTTCAACGTGCTCGACGTCGACGGGTGCACGTCCACGAACGACACCGTCATCCTCATGGCCTCGGGTGCCGCCGGTCCTGTCGATCGGGATGCATTGGCCGCGGCCACCCGCGCCGTGTGCGTCGAGCTGGCTTCCCAGATGGCCGGCGACGCCGAGGGCGCGACGAAGACCGTCCGGGTCGAGGTCGCCGGTGCGGCAGATGACGCCGAGGCCGCCACCGTCGCCCGGGCGATCGCCCGAAGTCAGCTGGTGAAGTGCTCCTGGTACGGCGCCGACCCCTACTGGGGGCGGGTCGCCAGCGAGGCCGGAGCGGCGGGCGTGACGTTCGACGAGGAAGCGGTCGCGGTGTCCTACGGCGGGATCACCGTGGCCGACCACGGCACCGCCGTCGATCACGACGCGGCAGCTGTCGCCGCACACCTGGCCGGACGGGACCTGGTCGTCGGCATCGATCTCGGACTGGGCAGCGGATCCGCCCAGGTGTTGACCAACGACCTGACCCACGCCTACATCGACGAGAACATGGGTACGTCATGACCGCGGCTCAGGACCGGGCCGACGTGCTGGTGGAAGCCCTGCCGTACATCCAGCGGTTCCGCGGGGCGACCATCGTGGTCAAGTACGGCGGCAACGCCATGTCCGACGACGCTTCCACTCGACGCCTGGCCGAGGATCTCGTCCTCATGCGCGCCGTGGGGATACGTCCGGTGCTGGTGCACGGCGGTGGCCCGCAGATCGGTGCGTTCACCGAACGACTGGGCATGACGCCCGAGTTCCGGGACGGGTTGCGGGTCACCGACGCCGCGACCCTGGACATCGCCCGCATGGTGCTCGTGGGCAAGGTCAACCGTGAGCTGGTGGCCGCACTCAATGTGCACGGTCCGGTCGCGGTCGGGGTCGCCGGTGAAGACGCGGGCCTGATCGCCGCCAGTGCGCGGGATCCGAGTCTCGGGTTCGTCGGTGACGTCAGCGATGTGAACCCTTCGGTGTTGCAGAGCCTGCTGGCCGAGGATCTCATTCCCGTGGTCTCCACCATCGGCGCCGACGCCGAGGGGCAGGCCTACAACATCAACGCCGACGCGGTCGCCGGGGCGCTCGCCGCGGCGATCGGTGCCACCAAACTCGTCTACCTCACCGACATCGCCGGCGTACTCGGCGCGCTGGACGATCCCGACAGTCTGCTCACCGTGGCCGGAGTGTCAGAGCTCTCGGCAATGGTCAAGGACGGGCGCCTCTCCGGGGGCATGATCCCCAAGATCGCCGCATGCATCGACGCCGTCGCGGCCGGGGTGCCGAGCGTGCACATCCTGGACGGCCGTCAGGAACACGCGCTCCTGCTGGAGCTGTTCACCGATTCGGGAGTCGGCACGATGATCGTCCGCGACCCCGCGACCCAGGGAGCCCACTGATGGCCTTCGAACCCGGCGGGCCGCTCATGCCCACGTTCGGACCGACTCCGGTCACCTTCGTACGCGGCCAGGGCGTGGAACTGTTCGACACCGATGGCAGGCGGTACCTGGATCTTCTGGGCGGGCTGGCGGTCACCTCGCTCGGCCATGCCTACGGACCGGTCGCCGACGCCATCGCCCACCAGGCGCACCGACTGGTGCACGTGTCGAACCTGTTCGGCAACGAACATCACGAACAGGCGGCCCGGTTGCTCGACGATCTGATCGGCGGCGATGGACGGGTCTTCTTCGCGAACTCGGGAGCCGAGGCGAACGAGTGTGCGCTGAAACTGGCCCGGAAATGGGGCGGTCGGGGACGCCACGTGGTGATCAGCGCGTATGGCTCGTTCCACGGGCGCACGTTGGCCACCCTGCACGCGACGGGCCAGCCAGAGAAGCACGAAGCGTTCCAACCACTCCCTGAAGGCTTCCGTCATGTCGCCTGGTGCGATCTCGACGCACTCGAGGCGGCGGTCGATCCGACCGTGTCCGCCGTGATCCTCGAGCCGGTCCAGGGTGAGGGCGGCGTGATGCCGGCGAATCGCGCCGTACTTCCAGGCGGTGCGCGATCTCTGCGACGAGCGGGGACTGCTGTTGATCGCGGACGAGATCCAGACCGGCCTCGGCCGTACCGGTGAATGGTTCGGATGTGACCATTTCGGCGTGCGCGCCGACATCGTCACCGTCGCCAAGGCCCTGGGCAACGGCTTTCCCGTCGCCGCCTGTTGGGCCCGTGACGAGGTCGCCGACGCGTTCCGTCCCGGCGACCATGGCTCCACCTTCGGCGGCCAACCCCTGGCCACCGCCGCGGCCGCCGCGACGCTGGGAGAGATGCGACGCCTGGATGTTCCGGCACTGGCCCGCCAGACCGGTGATCGACTGCGCCGCGCGCTCGAATCGTTGGAGACGGTCGAATCGGTCCGCGGCATGGGTCTGCTCTTGGGTGCCGAACTCGTGCACGGAATCGACGCCCGTACCGTGGCGTCGGCCGCACTCGAAGCCGGGTTGATCGTCAATCCGGTGCGCCCCACGACCCTGAGGTTCGCACCGAGCCTGCTCATCACCGACGCGGAGATGGACGAGGCGATCGGCGTGCTGGACGCGACGCTCGCCTCGGCCTCCACATCGTCGGAGGGCCTCTGATGCGCCATCTGCTCGAGATCGACGACCTCGATCGTGGCGAGCTCGCCGACCTCGTGGGGCTGGCCGCGCGGCGACCCGACGAGGTGTTGGCCGGGCGTGGCGTCGGGTTGGTGTTCGAGAAGCCGTCGACGCGCACCCGCCACTCGACCGAGATGGCCGTGGTGCAACTGGGGGGCCATCCGGTCACGGTGCAGGGGGCCGAGGTGGGCATCGACACCCGCGAATCGGCCGAGGACGTGGCCCGCACCCTGAGCTGCTACCACGCCGCGATCGGCGCGCGGGTGTTCGCCCACGACAAGGTCGAGAGGCTGGCGGCCGCCTCCTCGGTGCCGGTGGTCAACCTGCTTTCGGACACCGCACATCCCCTGCAGGCGATCGCCGACCTGCTCACCATCGCCGGCGAGTTCGGATCGGTCGCCGGTCGCATCGTGACCTACGTGGGCGATCCGAACAACGTGTTCCAGTCGCTCGCCCTGGCCGTCACCCTCGCCGGGGGCACGATCCGCCTGGCTGCACCGGCGACGCACCCGGCACCCGCGGTCATGCTGGATCGGATCGCGTCGACCGGCGCGCCGGTCGAGGTGTTCGACCGTCCGCTCGACGCGGTGGTCGGAGCCGACGTGGTCTACACCGACACGTGGATCTCGATGGGTGCGGAGGCCGAGGCCGAACAGCGTCGTCGTGATTTCGAGGGCTTCACCGTGGACACGGCTCTCCTGGATGCGGCGGCGCCCGAGGTGATCCTGCTGCACTGTCTGCCCGCCCACCGCGGCGAGGAAGTCTCCGCTCGGGAGTTGGACGGACCACGCAGCCGCATCTGGATCCAGGCGGCCAATCGGATGCACGCGGCGCGCGCCGTGTTCTGGTGGCTGCTCCGTGAGGCCGGGTGATCGGGCGTGGCCGCGTCCAAGACCCGTCGGCAACACCGCATCACCGAACTGCTCGGCAGTCGGGCTGTGCAGCGCCAGTCCGAACTGGTCGGCCTGTTGGCCGCCGAGGGCATCACCGCCACCCAGGCGACCGTCTCGCGGGATCTCGACGAGATCGGCGCGATCAAGGTCCGTGGGCCACAGGGGACGTCGGTCTACGCTGTTCCCGAGCTGCCCTTCACCCGCCGCGGCCACGACGACCATCTGCAGCGGATCCTGGCCGACTGGGCGGTGTCGGTGTCCTCGTCGGCGAATCTGGTGGTGGTTCGCACCCCACCGGGCTCGGCACACGTGGTCGGATCCGCACTCGATCGCGCTGGACTCGACGGCGTGCTCGGCAACGTGTGCGGTGACGACACGGTGATCGTGGTGACAGCCGCGGCCGACGCCGGTGCGACAATGGCGGATCGTCTGGCCGGACTTGCCGGGTTCGCCCCCGGCGGGTCCGCATCACCGTACCGATCGATCGACGACCAGGAGTAGAACCTGTGACCAAACGAGTCGTACTCGCCTACAGCGGGGGCCTGGACACCTCGGTGGCCGTGCGTTGGATGATAGAGCACTGGGGGGTCGAGGTCGTCGCGTTGTCGGTCGACGTCGGGCAGGCCGGCGAGGAGTGGGAGGTCGTCCGTGACCGGGCGCTCGCCGCCGGGGCAGTGGCCGCCGAGGTCGTCGACGCGCGCGCCGAATTCGCGGAGGAGTACGTGGCCCCGGCGTTGGCAGCGAACGCGATGTACGAAGGGCGCTATCCGCTGGTCTCCGCGCTGAGTCGGCCGGTGATCGTGAAGCACCTGGTCGCGGCCGCCCGCCGTCACGGGGCGAGTGCCGTGGCGCACGGCTGCACCGGCAAGGGCAACGACCAGGTCCGTTTCGAGGTCGGGGTGCGTTCGCTCGCACCCGACCTGGAGGTGTTGGCGCCGGTGCGCGGTTGGGGCATGACCCGAGAGGAGTCGATCCTCTATGCCTACCGCACCGAGATCCCGATCAAGGCCACCAAGGAGAAGGTGTATTCGATCGACGACAACCTGTGGGGACGGGCCATCGAGTGCGGCGAGATGGAGGACCCCTGGGCGGTGCCGCCCCCGGGGGTCTGGTTACTCACCGATCCCACCGAGGACGAACCTCGAGACCTCGAGATCACCTTCGAAGCCGGCAGGCCGGTGGCGATCGACGGAGAGTCGTTCGACATGAGGAGCATCATCGAACGGCTCAACACGGTCGTGGGGTCCTACGGCTGGGGTCGGATCGACATGGTCGAGAACCGCCGGGTCGGCATCAAGTCCCGAGAGACCTATGAATGTCCGGCGAGCCTGGCGCTCATCAAGGCGCACAAGGACCTGGAATCGATCTGTCTGGAGCGGGACCTCGATAGGGAGAAGGCTCGCATCGAGCCGCGCTACGCGGAACTGATCTACGATGGACTGTGGTTCTCACCGCTCAAGGAAGCGTTCGACGCGTTCGTGGCGTCGTCGCAGAAGTTCGTGACCGGAGACGTGCGACTGCACCTGTCGCCAGGGAGCTGTGAGGTGACGGGACGACGGAGCCCCCACACGCTGTACGACTACGCGCTCGCGACCTATGACGCCGCGGATTCGTTCGCGCACGCCGACTCGGCCGGATTCGTGCGCCTGTGGGGACTGGGCCTGGAGACGTGGTCGGCCCGTCAGGGCCCTGGGTCACGCGAGGCGCAGGCACGATGAGCACGTTGTGGCACGGGCGCTTCGGTGGCGACCCTGCCGACGAGTTGCTCGCCTACACGGTTTCGTTGCCCTTCGACCGTCGTCTCGCCCCCGATGACCTCCGTGGCTCGCGGGCACACGTACGCGGTCTGGTGCGCGCGGGGATCATGGAGGGCGACGAGGCCGCCGCCGTGCTGGCGGCCCTCGACGCGGTCGCCGAGGAACTCTCGGCGGGCACCTTCAGCTTCCAAACGTCGGACGAGGACATCCACACCGCAGTCGAACGACGGGTCACCGAGATCGCCGGCGCGGCCGGGGCCAAGCTCCACACCGGGCGAAGTCGCAACGACCAGGTGGCGACGGATCTGCGCCTGTACACCCGGCGGACACTCGCCGAGGTCGTCGACCGGGTGCTTGCCTTCCAGGAGGTGATCGCCGAGGCGGCTGCGGCGGCCGGTGAGATCTACCTCCCCGGGTACACGCATCTTCAGCGTGCACAGCCGGTGCTGCTCGCACACCACCTGCTGGCGCACGGTTGGGCGCTCGCCCGGGACGTCGACCGGTTGCTCGCGACCCGTCGTCGGTTGAACGTCTCGCCTCTGGGTGCGGGCGCCCTTGCCGGATCTTCACTGCCCCTCGATCCCCATGGCGTGGCCGCCGATCTTGGATTCGATGCCGCGTTCGACAACTCGCTCGACGCGGTGGGGGACCGGGACTTCGTGGCCGAGACCCTTTTCGACCTGGCCCTGCTGGGCGTGCATCTGTCCCGGATCGGTGAGGAGGTGGTGTTGTGGTCGTCCGATGAATTCGGATTCCTCACCCTCGACGACGGGTATTCGACCGGATCGTCGATGCTCCCCCAGAAGAAGAATCCCGACATCGCCGAACTGGCCCGGGCGAAGTCCGGGCGCCTCATCGGTCATCTCACGGGCATCATGGCGACCCTCAAAGGTCTGCCGCTCGCCTACAACCGGGACCTGCAGGAAGACAAGGAGCCGCTGTTCGACGCGGTCGACCAGATCCAACTCGCACTGGGGGCACTCACGGGACTGATCTCCACGGCCGTCCCATCGGTGGATCGGATGCAGGCCGCGGCCGACTCGCCGTATCTGGTGGCGACCGATCTGGCCGAGTGGCTGGTCGAGCGCGGCATGCCTTTCCGCGAGGCGCACGGCGTGGTCGGCGGCCTGGTACGGGATTCGATCGAACGGCACGTGCCGATGAACGAGCTCGTTGCCGCCCACCCGGATCTGGGCGACGAGGCCGTTCCGCTGCTCGAACCCGGCGTGGCCGTACGCCGACGGACGACGCCCGGCGGGGCGGGTCCGGACTCCGTGCTGATCCAGCGTGAGGCGTTCACGTTGCGGATCGAACAGGATCGGGCACGGAACGAGATCAGTTGAGGGCCACGGCTCCCCGTCGCCGGGCGCTGCTGGCCCGCGATCCCCTCGCGGTGGCACCGGCGCTGCTGGGATGGGAGCTGGTCCGGACCGATCCGGCCGGGAAGCGCCGGTCGGGCCGGATCGTCGAGGTCGAGGCGTATCGGGGTGAGACCGATCCGGCGAGCCACGCATATCGCGGCCCCACTCCCCGAACCGAGGCGATGTTCGGGCCGGCCGGGCATCTGTACGTCTACCGCTCCTATGGCATCCACTGGTGCGCGAACGTGGTCTGTGGCGACGTGGGCACCGCGGCCGCGGTCCTGGTGCGCGCACTCGAGCCCATCGAGGGGATCGAGGCGATGTTCGACGACCGGCCCAAAGCCCGCACGGTCGTCGACCTGGCGAGCGGTCCGGGCAAGTTGTGCGCCGCGCTGCGTATCACGGGCGACGACGACGGGTCCGACCTGCTCGCGGACCCGCCGGGCCGGGTCAGCCTGGTCCGGGTGGCGGGGTGATCGGGGAGGTCGCGCGCGGGCCGCGCGTAGGGGTCTCGGCCGCGGCGGACGAGCCCTGGCGCTTCTGGGTGGTGGGGAATCCCAACGTCTCGGGTCGCCGGTCGTCGCGGTGACGCCTCCCGGGAAGCGCCCGAGTTGCCGGCGGCGGTGATGGGTCGCAGGATAGGCTGCTCGCGATCGGTCGGTCGGATGTTCTGCCAGTGCTAGGAAGGGCGTCGTGGTGAGCGGTGGGATTGATGGGCGCCGTGGGATGTATCGGCTGGCGGTGGTTGCCGCGGTGTGCCCGATCGTCGTGTCGGCGGTGCGCAACGGCCTCGCCGATTGGGCACCGACCAGTGACGCGGCGATCGTCGCGGTGCGTACACGGGACGTCTTCTCGGCGCACCCGCCTCTCTACGGGCTCGCCGCCAGCTCGTCGGTCGGATCCGGTTCCCTCTACTCCTACACCAGCGGATGGATGTTCTACCTGCTGGCGGTCCCGGTGCACCTGCTGGGGACGACGTGGGGACTCCTGGTGGGTATGGCGGCTATCAACAGCGCCGCATGCGTCGCGGCGCTGTGGCTCATCCGCCGGCGGGCCGGGGAGATGGTGGCGATCATGGCGTGCGCGTTCGTGGCAACGCTGCTCTGGACGATCGGGTCCCAGGCCATGGTGGACCCCAGTGAGTTGAGCTCCGATTTGCTGCTGGTGTTCGCCTTTCTGGTCGCGGCGTGGTGCGTGGCGGATGACGATGCATTGGCATTGCCGGTGCTCGCACTGAGCGGGAACTATCTACTGCTCACGGTGTTGCGCTACGGGGTGTTCGTCCCGGCGGTCGTGGCGTGGTCCTTGGCCGTCTGTTCCGTGCGTTGGTATCGAACTCGCGATCGTGCCGTGCGACACGAGCAGCGGCGGTCACAACTGCGTTGGTTGGCCGTGTCGGTCGCGGTGACGGTGATCATGTGGGTTCCACCGCTGATCGACCAGGTGGCGGGGACGCACAACCTGGGCAAACTCGTCCGTGCCGCGTTCGGGGGCGGATTCGACCATCGCCAGGCAGTGCAGGCTGCGCCGACGCTGAGCGGCGCCGCCGGCGTGATCACCTCGATCACCGCGGCGCCGTGGTGGTGGTTGCCTCCGAGCTATGCGCATCCTCCGTTCGATCCCGTCGGCGGCGGGGCATCGTTCGTCTGGCGCTTCGGCTGGTCGATGGTGCTACTGGGCTTCTTCCTCGGTGCGCTCGCGCTTTCGTGGAGACGCCGCGACCGCACGGCGCTGGTGGCGCTGGGAACTTCGTGCGTCGGCTGGATTGCCTTGTACCTGACCCTCATGCAGAACCCGTCTCCCTTCGGTTTCGGGGTCGTCTGGTACTTCAACGCGCTGTGGCCGCTGGCGGCGTTCGTGTGGTTCACGATCGTCTTCGCACTCGCGCGTGGCCTTCCCCGGGTGCACGACGCCCTCCGGGTCCGTGATCGACCGGTGGTCCTGGCGGGATGTGCCGCGACCCTCGTCCTCATGGCCCTGGCCCTGCCGTACCGCAACGCCTACACGACGGCCTTCAACATCCCGCAGAACCGCCAGATGCGTACCGCGGCGGCGGAGGGCTTCCGCGGCGACGGGCCCGTTCTCGTCGAGGATCCGGACCTGGGCGGGACCCTTCAGTTCCGGGCACCGGTGATGTTGGGGCTCCAGGACGCCGGGGTGCAGATCCGTGTGCCGCCGGGGTGGGCCACACAGCAGTTCGGGTCGTTTCGGAGCAGCACGCGCCACGACGCGGTGGTGAAGGCCGTCGTGTCCCGATCACCGACGCCGCCGCCGGGAGGCAGGCTCGTCGGGGTGGCGCGGGGGTCGAGGTCAACGGGTCTCGAGCCGGTCTACCTCTATGCGGTGCCGCTGCAGACAGCACGATGAGCTCGAGTTACCCGCGCTCATCGGCCGGGGTGTCGATCGACGGACCCGGTCACATGTCCTGGGGCGTCGCGCACTCCGGGATGTTGTTCGCGTTCGCCATGGCATCGATCGCATCGGTCACCCAACCGCCGTGCACCTCGCTGACCAGCGGTTTCGCCTTGGGGTCGTGGCGAAGCGCGGTGGCGAAGCGGTGGCGGTCACCGATGTAGATGCGCCAATCCTTCAACCATCCATCGACGATCGTGCGATCCGACGCCCGCGGAGGGCGGGGCAGTGCGCCGAGCCGGTCCACCATCGTGGTGAGTGCCGCACTGCCGCGGTCGAGCAGCACGGCCCGGTCCGCAGGAGTCTTGGCGGTCGAGGCGTTGGGAAGATTCTTGATCGTCGTGGCGGCCGGCGCACAGATCTTCCCGGCCTTGGTGACCCAGGTCCCGTCGTAGAGCTGGTCGGGATTTCGATGGTTGAAGACCCCGCTGTACACGGCGATCCAGAAGAGCGCCATCAACATGAAGAAGCCGATCCCGGCGCCGACGGCCAAGGAACTCGGACGATGGCCCTCGTCGGGTGTCACCTGCATTGCCCCATGCTTGCACCCGGTCTCGGGAGCCCCCAATCGACCCACCTCGGGTACGTCGTCCAGGCGGCCCCCGACGGTCACGTCCGGTCGGGATCCGGACTCGGCAGGCCGGGGTCCTGGATGCGACGATGGGGGGGTGCCGACGACGAACGCCTTGCTGGAGGACCTCGACGCCCGTGGATTGATCCACGATTCGACCGACCGGAGCGCGTTGGCCGAACGGATGAACACCGGGCCGGTGACCCTGTACTACGGCTGCGACCCGACTGCCGACAGCCTGCACATCGGCAATCTCATCGGTCTGTTGACGCTGCGGAGGTTTGCCGACGCCGGCCATCGCCCGGTGGCGCTGGCCGGTGGGGCGACCGGCATGATCGGTGACCCTTCGGGTCGATCTGCAGAGCGGAACCTGCTCGACCGCAACACCCTTGCCGCCAACGTGTCGGCGATCAAGGGCCAGATCGAGCGGATCGTGCCCGGCGCCGACCTCGTCGACAACATGGCATGGACGGCATCGACCCCCTTGCTGGACTTCCTCCGGGACATCGGGAAGCACGTCACGGTCAACCAGATGATCGCCCGCGAATCGGTCAAGGCGCGCATGGCATCGGACCAGGGCATCTCCTACACCGAGTTCAGCTACATGCTCCTCCAGGCGAACGACTATCTGCACCTGCACCAGGAGCGACGCTGCGAGCTGCAGATCGGTGGGTCCGACCAGTGGGGCAACATCCTCAGCGGAATCGAACTGGTTCGGCGCGTGGCCGGTGCAACGGTCCACGGGCTGGCTTGGCCCCTGCTCACGGCTCCGGACGGCACCAAACTGGGCAAGACCACGGGCGCACGAGTCTGGCTCGATGAGAAGCGCACGAGTCCGTATCAGTTCTTTCAGCACTGGATGGCCACCGATGATCGCCAACTCGCTGAGTTCCTGGCGAAATTCACGCTGGTCACACGGCCCGAGATCACCCGGATCGTCGCGAATCACGAGTCCGATCCATCGAGGCGGATCGGCCAGCGACGTCTGGCGTCCGAGGTGACCGCCATGGTGCACGGTCCGGGGGCGGCAGACGCGGCAGACGCCGCATCGCGGGTGCTCTTCGGTGGTTCGGTCACCGACGCGACCGAGGATGCATTCGAGATGCTCGTCGATGAGATCCCCACCTGGCGCCCGGCTCCGGGGACGTTCTCCGAGGGGCTGACGCTCGTCGATGCCCTCGTCGACAGTGGGCTCTGCTCCTCGAAGGGTGAGGCTCGCCGTACGCTGGCCCAGGGCGGCGGGTACTGGAACGGCCGGCGAGTCGACGACGATGCGGTGATGACGACGAGCGACCTGCTGCACGGCCGGTTCTCGCTGCTCCGGAGGGGGCGGAAATCCTTCGCGCTCCTCGTGGTCGACTGACCCGCCGGCGAACCTTCTGGGCATCGATTTGGTGGTCGGCGGTCGGGCCGCCTAACTTGTTGCTCCGTCACCCCGGCTCACCGGTTCATTCCGAGGTTGCATTCCTCGGATCTCCGGCGCTAGAGTGGCATCCCGCTCCACCGGCCCGAATCGGGTTCGGTGGGCAGGTTGCACCACCTCCGCCTCGTGCGGTGCGTGCAACCGAGCGTGACGCTCCTTGAAAACGGAAGAGAGGACAAAGCGAGTGCGGGCGACGCGCACCGTGACCCTTCGTGGTCGTGGTGTCGAGTCGTTCATTCAATGCAGTAACGCACAACGAAAAAGAACAATCGTCAGATTGTTTGCGCTTGTGCCAGTCAGAGACGGGCTAGCCAGCCCCGACCTGGCTCTTCAACGATCGAAGTTCGAGACCTTTGGGCCTCGGATGGAAATCTCGATGGAGAGTTTGATCCTGGCTCAGGACGAACGCTGGCGGCGTGCCTAAAACATGCAAGTCGAACGAGATCCATCCGGTGGCAACACCGGTGAAGATCGAGTGGCGAACGGGTGAGTAAC
>CAVXRS010000003.1:0-157500 GCA_963764215.1 uncultured Actinomycetes bacterium | reverse complement strand
GGGGGTAAGACCCCGTGGAGGGCCGAACCCACCTAGGTTGAAAACTGGGGGGATGACCTGTGGATAGGGGTGAAAGGCCAAACAAACTCGGTGATAGCTGGTTCTCCCCGAAATGCATTTAGGTGCAGCGTCGGGCGTTCAGCGATGGAGGTAGAGCACTGGATGGGCTAGGGGGCCTACAAGCTTACCGACCCCAACCAAACTCCGAATACCATCGCTCCAGAGCTCGGCAGTGAGACCACGGGGGATGAGCTTCGTGGTCGAGAGGGAAACAGCCCAGACCGCCGGCTAAGGCCCCTAATTCTGAACTAAGTGGAAAACGATGTGAGATTGCCCAGACAGCCAGGAGGTTGGCTTAGAAGCAGCCATCCTTGAAAGAGTGCGTAATAGCCCACTGGTCGAGTGATCTTGCGCGGATAATGTAACGGGGCTCAAGTTCAGAGCCGAAGCCGCGGATCCATACATTTGTATGGGTGGTAGGGGAGCGTCGATCCGGGAGTGAAGCGGCGGTGTGAACCGTCGTGGACCGGGATCGAGTGAGAATGCTGGCATGAGTAGCGAGAGAGGGGTGAGAAACCCCTCCGCCGTAAGCCCAAGGGTTCCTGGGGAAGGCTAATCCCCCCAGGGTGAGTCGGGAGCTAAGGCGAGGCCGAAAGGCGTAGTCGATGCACAACCGGTTGATATTCCGGTACCACCGTGTCCGCGCCAAGCGCTGATTCCAGGTTGCTAAGGGGCTGTCACCCTTCGGGGTGACGAACCGACCCACCAGGAGGAGGCGAGCGAAGTGGGGACGCAGGAGGATAGGTGAACCCAGGCGATGGTAGACCTGGGGTAAGCGTGTAGGGCGGGGCCCAGGATGAAAACGGTCCCCACGAAGCCTGAGACGCGATGCCGAGCCGATACAGGCGAAGTCACTGATTCCATGCTGCCAAGAAAAGCCACTAGTGAGTTGGCACGGTGCCCGTACCCCAAACCAACACAGGTGGGCGGGTAGAGAATACCAAGGCGATCGGGAGAACTGTGGTTAAGGAACTCGGCAAATTACCTCCGTAACTTCGGGAGAAGGAGGACCTCATCAGCGTGAAAGCCTTTCCGGCCCGAGCGCGAAGAGGTGTCACAAACCAGGGGAGAGCGACTGTTTACTAAAAACACAGCAGCGTGCGAAGTCGTAAGACGATGTATACGCTGTGACGCCTGCCCGGTGCCGGAAGGTTACGGGGAAGGGTTAGTCCGCAAGGACGAAGCTCTGAACCTAAGCCCCGGTAAACGGCGGCCGTAACTATAACGGTCCTAAGGTAGCGAAATTCCTTGTCGGGTAAGTTCCGACCTGCACGAATGGCGTAACGACTTTCCCACTGTCTCAACCACAGACCCGGCGAAATTGAAGTACGAGTAAAGATGCTCGTTAGCTGCAGAAGGACGGAAAGACCCCGTGGACCTTTACTATAACTTGGTGTTGGGTTCGGGTATGCGTTGTGTAGGATAGGTGGGAGACTTGGAAGCATTGGCGCCAGCCAGTGTGGAGTCAACCTTGAAATACCACCCTGCGTATGCCGGAACTCTAACCTCGGCCCGTGATCCGGGTTGGGGACAGCGCCAGGCGGGTAGTTTGACTGGGGCGGTCGCCTCCTAAAGAGTAACGGAGGCGCCCAAAGGTTCCCTCAGACTGGTCGGCCATCAGTCGTCGAGTGCAATGGCACAAGGGAGCTTGACTGCGAGACTTACAAGTCGAGCAGGTGCGAAAGCAGGGCATAGTGATCCGGCGGTTGCGTGTGGAAGCGCCGTCGCTCAACGGATAAAAGGTACCCCGGGGATAACAGGCTCATCTTCCCCAAGAGTTCATATCGACGGGAAGGTTTGGCACCTCGATGTCGGCTCATCGCATCCTGGGGCTGAAGCAGGTCCCAAGGGTTGGGCTGTTCGCCCATTAAAGCGGTACGCGAGCTGGGTTTAGAACGTCGTGAGACAGTTCGGTCCCTATCCTCTGCAGCCGGAGGAAACTTGAGAAAAGCTGTCCCTAGTACGAGAGGACCGGGACGGACGCAGCTCTGGTGTGCCAGTTGTCCTGCCAAGGGCACGGCTGGTTAGCCACCTGCGGAAGAGATAAGCGCTGAAAGCATCTAAGCGCGAAGCTCTTTTCAAGATGAGGTTTCCCACAGGGTCAACCTGGTAAGGTCCGTGGCTAGACGACCACGTTGATAGGCCGGAGGTGTAAGCGTGGCAACACGTTCAGCCGACCGGTACTAATCGACCGAGGGCTTGGATCGACAATGAAGTTCGTGCTCGCTTTGGAGTTTTCGAGGATTGGGCGTCTCGACGCCCACGAAAACACAAGATTTCGGTGGCCATAGCGGTGGGGTCACACCCGTTCCCATCCCGAACACGGAAGTTAAGCCCACCAGCGCCGATGGTACTTGGGAGGAGACTCCCTGGGAGAGTAGGACGCCGCCGGATTTCTCATTGCGAATGCCCCCACATCGAGGTGGGGGCATTCGTGCGTTTTCAATTGGTCGACACGGTAAGTTGGGCACCTCATGAGCCAGAACGGAAGACGGCCCGAACGATCACGCGATGCTGCGAAGCCGCGCCGCTTCAAAGACGGCGCGCCTCCTCCTCACGATCCACGGATCGACAGGCCGAACTGGGGTGGTGTAGCACGACGGGGCGCGGTGCAGGTCGATCCGTCCCGAGCCCGACCTCCGCAGCGGCGTGCGGGATCGAATGCGGGTCCGAAGGCCCCTGACCCGGAGATGGGCGCCACCGCCGAGCCTGCGACGGAGGCATGGATTCTGGAAGGTGTCGAATCCGAAGCGGCAGGCGCGGTGCGTCGCGGGAGGAAGGGACGCCCCGACAAGGGTGCGCGGCGGTCGAAGTCGGGTGCCCGACAGGTCTCGGAGCGGAGCTCCGAGCGGGATGGAGCACGGGGGAGCGGGGAGGCGGACAAGGTGCCAGCCGGCCGATTCGGCACCGATGTACCACCTCAGCGCACGGCGCGTCTCGAGAAGCGGTTGAAAGAGGCGACGGTCGCATTTCGACGTGAGCGCTACGGCGATGCGCTCAAGCTGCTCCAATCCTTGGCTCGCGAAGCTCCTGGGGCCACCGAGGTGCGCGAGCTGCTCGGCCTCACCTACTACCGCCTCGGCCGTTGGAAAGACGCGCGGCGCGAGTTGACCAAGTTTGCGACCTTGTCCGGTTCGACCGAGCAACACCCGGTGCTCGCCGATTGCGCCCGCGCGCTCGGCAACTATGGCGAGGTCCAGCGGTACTGGGATGAACTCCGTGAAGCATCGCCGAGCGCCGATCTCATGGCCGAGGGCCGTATCGTGATGGCCGGTGCGCTGGCTGACCAGGGACGCCTGGACGACGCCATCCGGGTGATCGAGGCCGGCCGCAAACAGGTCAAGCGTCCGCGGGAGCGGCACCTGCGGATCGCCTACGTGCTCGCCGATCTGCAGGAACGGGCCGGCGACCTTCCCACGGCCCGTTCCGGATTCGCCTGGCTGTACGACCAGGACCCCGACTTCGGCGACGTCGCCGACCGACTCTCGTCACTGCGGTGATCCGATCGGACATGTCGGTTCCGCGACGCGTGGGTTCGGTCGTCCTGTCGCCCGGTGAATCCAACGACTACGGTGGAGGTGGGTTCCTGCGTACCCGGCTACGGATGGCGCGGTCTTCGAACGTGCCCGAACATCGACCTGGAGAGTGAGACCAACGTGGACATTGCGGCACTGCTCGGCGACGAGGCGGACGACCTCCTGAGCTATGAAGCCAAGGCCATTCCGGCCGCGGACCTGCACCTCCCCGGCCCCGACTATCTGGACCGGGTGCTCGTCGACTCGGATCGGTCCCCGCAAGTGCTCAGGAACCTCGCCTCCCTGTTCGGCCACGGGCGCCTGGCCGGGACCGGCTACGTCTCGATCCTCCCGGTCGATCAGGGAATCGAGCATTCCGCGGCGGCGTCGTTCGCACCGAACCCGGCGTACTTCGACCCGAAGAACATCATCGAGTTGGCCATCGAGGGCGGCTGCAACGCGGTGGCGACGACCTTCGGGGTGCTCGGTATGTGCTCCCGCCGCTACGCCCATCGAATCCCGTTCATCGCGAAGTTGAACCACAACGAACTGCTGACATTGCCGAACAACTTCGACCAGATCATGTTCGGCTCGGTCGAGGAAGCCTTCGACCTGGGCGCGGCCGGCGTCGGCGCCACGATCTACTTCGGCTCCGAGGAGTCGGACCGTCAGATCGTCGAGGTCGCCGAAGCGTTCCAGCGGGCCCACGAGCTGGGGATGTTCACCGTGCTGTGGTGCTATCTGCGCAACAGCGGCTTCAAAGTCGACGGGGTCGACTACCACACCGCCGCAGATCTCACCGGCCAGGCGAACCACATCGGTGTCACCATCGAGGCGGACATCATCAAACAGAAGTTGCCCGAGCTCAACGGCGGTTTCAACGCGCTCGACGGCTACGGGAAGACCAGCCCGCTCGTGTACTCGGATCTCACGACGGACAACCCGATCGACCTGACTCGCTGGCAGGTGGTGAACTGCTATGCGGGCAGAATCGGTTTGATCAACTCCGGGGGAGCGTCCTCGGGTGCGACCGACCTCGCCGAAGCGGTCCGTACCGCCGTGATCAACAAGCGGGCGGGGGGCCTCGGCCTGATCAGCGGGCGCAAGTCGTTCCAGCGGCCCATGGCCGAAGGCATCGAGCTGCTCAACGCCATCCAGGACGTCTATCTCGACACAGACGTGACGGTTGCCTGAGACGATCGCTGCGTACGACAGAGGAATTTTGTGATGCACTGCGCCACGCGCCAACCTGAATCGCGGGACGGTCGTCCACGGCCATCCCGCAGGAGTCCGGTTGCGCCCAGCGGCAGTGCCCCTTGCTCAATCATCCACCTTCCCGATGGGGGGCAGTAGTGGCCGACACGGCCCAGAGTCCAACAGGCTCGGTCGAACTCGATCGCGTCATCATCCGCTTCGCCGGCGATTCCGGTGACGGGATGCAGCTCACCGGAGACCGTTTCACGAGCGCCAGCGCGGTGTTCGGCAACGACCTGGCGACGTTGCCGGAATATCCCGCCGAAATCCGCGCCCCGGCGGGAACGATCGCGGGGGTTTCGGCGTTCCAGGTACACATCTCCGATCACGAGATCACGACCCCGGGCGACGCACCGAGCGTTCTGGTCGCCATGAATCCGGCGGCACTGCGTTCGCAACTCGACCGGTTGGAGCGGGGCGGGACGATCATCGTGAACACCGATGCGTTCAACGATCGCAACCTCGCGAAAGCCGGCTACGAGGCCGATCCGCTGGCGGACGATTCGTTGCGTGGTTACACGGTGTACGAAGTTCCCATGACCGGGCTCACCAAGGAGGCCGTCGCTCCGCTCGGAGTCAAGCCCCGTGACGCGGAACGGTCCAAGAACTTCTTCGCACTCGGGCTGGTGTCATGGATGTACTCCCGTCCCACCGAGCCCACCCTGTCCTGGATCGAGACCAAGTTCGGGGCACGGCCGGAAGTGGCCGAGGCGAACCGGATGGCCTTCCACGCCGGGCACGCGTTCGGCGAGACTGCGGAGCTCTTCGGGAATTCCTACGTGGTCAAGCCGGCCGCCCTCGAGCCGGGAACCTACACCAACATCACCGGTTCGACGGCGCTGGCCTGGGGGCTGATCGCCGCCGGTCAGCTCGCCCGGCTGCCCGTGTACCTGGGGTCGTATCCGATCACTCCCGCCTCGGACATCCTGCACGAGCTGTCCCGTCACAAGAACTTCGGGGTCCGCACGCTGCAGTGCGAGGACGAGATCGCCGCGGTGACCTCGGCGGTGGGCGCCTCCTTCGGGGGTCATCTCGCGGTGACCACGACCAGTGGTCCCGGCATCGCACTCAAGTCCGAGGCGATCGGGCTGGCGATCAATCTCGAACTGCCGCTGGTGATCATCGACGTCCAACGCGGGGGCCCCTCGACGGGCCTGCCGACCAAGACCGAGCAGGCCGATCTGCTCCAGGCCATGTACGGCCGGCACGGGGAATCCCCGCTGCCGATCGTGGCAGCGAAGACCCCGTCTGATCTGTTCTTCACCGCCATCGAAGCCGCGCGGATCGCCCTGAAGTACCGCACGCCGGTGATGTTGCTCTCCGACGGCTACCTCGCCAACGGCTCCGAACCGTGGCGACTGCCCGATCTGTCGACCCTGCCGGACATCTCGACCGACGTTCGCCACCGAGCCGAACGCGGTCGACGACGAGGGGAACCCGACTTTCACCCCTACGTCCGGGACCCGGACACCCTCGCTCGGCCATGGGCGCTGCCCGGTACGCCGACGTTGATGCATCGGATCGGTGGCTTGGAGAAGGCCGACCGAACGGGCAACGTCTCCTACGACCCGCACAATCACGAGAAGATGGTGCACCTGCGCGCCGACAAGGTTGCCGGCGTGGTCCAGGACATTCCCGATGTGGTCGTCGAAGGTGATGCCGACGCCGACATCGTCGTCGTCGGTTGGGGATCCACCTGGGGAGCGATCGGTGGTGCAGTGGATCGCTGCCGCGTCCGTGACCACAAGGTCGCCCGCGTGCACCTGGGCCACCTCAACCCTCTCCCGGCGAACCTGGGAGAGGTACTGCGCCGCTTCGACAAGGTGCTCGTCCCCGAGATGAACCTCGGTCAGTTGTCACGGATGTTGCGTGCGGAGTACCTCGTCGATGCGCAGTCGCTGTCCAAGGTGCAAGGGGCGCCGTTCACCGCCGGGGAGATCGAACGAACGATCATCGACCTGCTGGAAGGACCACAGCAATGACCGACGTCATTCCAGAGACGACCCGCAAGGACTGGTCGAGTGACCAGGAGGTCCGGTGGTGTCCGGGGTGTGGGGACTATTCGATCCTCACCGCGGTGCAGCTGCTCATGCCCGACTTGGAAGTGCGGCGCGAGGACACGGTCTTCATCTCGGGCATCGGCTGTGCGGCCCGGTTCCCGTACTACATGAACACCTACGGCATGCACTCGATCCATGGTCGCGCGCCGGCGGTGGCCACGGGGCTGGCACTGGCTCGTCCCGAGTTGGACGTGTGGGTGATCACCGGGGACGGGGATTCGCTCTCGATCGGTGGCAACCACCTGATCCATGCGCTGCGGCGCAACGTCGACATCAACATCTTGATGTTCAACAATCAGATCTACGGGTTGACCAAGGGGCAGTACTCGCCGACCTCGGAGGTGGGAAAGGTCACCAAGTCGACGCCGTTCGGGTCGCTGGACGAACCGTTCAATCCGATCAGCCTGGCCCTGGGTGCCGAGGCGACGTTCGTGGCCCGGACCCACGACATGGACCGGAAGCACATGATGGAGACCTTCCGACGGGCCCACGCCCACAAGGGTGCCTCTTTCGTCGAGATCTACCAGAACTGCAACGTGTTCAACGACGGGGCGTTCGAACAGATCACGGCGAAGGCCAACCGGACCGAGATGCTCATCCCCCTGGAGCACGGCAAGCCGATCACGTTCGGGGCAGACGACGAGCACGGCGTACGCCTCACCGGTCAGGGCAAAGCGGAGATCGTCGCGGTTGCCGACGTCGGTATCGACGAGATCCTCGTGCACGACGAACAGCGTCCTTCGTCCGGACTGGCCTTCATGCTGTCGCGCCTGGCCGCCGGGCCGTTCGAGCCGACCCCGATCGGGGTCTTCCGGGCGGTCGAGCGTCCCGACTACGCGACCGGGGTCGACCAGCAGCTCGCGGCGGCCCAGGCCTCCAAGGGTCCTGGCGATCTCGACAAGCTTCTCACTTCGCTCCCGACGTGGACGGTCGAGTAGACACCGTGCCGAGGGGTTGCAGGTAATCCCATCGGATGTGCTTGCTCGTGTGGAGGGCCCAGACCGTCAGGTCGAGGCTCGGGGTGCCGGGTGGCACGGATATGTGCATCGGGACATAGCCGAGCGTCACGAGGCGGCGGCGTTGGGCTGGTCCCCAACCTGTCCAGAACTGGGCCACGATGTCCGGTCGAAGGTGCCCCACGGTGTGTCCGAAGTCCCATTTCTGATGGCCGGGCGGGAACCGTTTCGCCAGGTGGGGTTTCGAACGGGCCACGACGGGATCGACGAGCCCGAGAATGTCGAGGGTTCGGCGGTTCGAGTAGTAGGTGATCCCACCGGCCGCGAAGACGGCGATTCGTGCCCCGGGGTCCGTTGCCCGGCCCAGTGCCTGACCATAGAGACGCAGAGTCGTGTCCCAGGCGGTGTAGGGATGTGCCACCTGAGTCGTGGTGATCCGGGGAATCCAGGCGCCCAGACTCAACACCACCGCCGCGAAGACGACCCAGGCGACCTGGTGGCGCGACTGACCCGAACGAGCGACGAGCGTGGGGCCGACGATCACGATTCCGGCCAGCACGATCAGCCATGTGACGGACCATGCGCTGGGCGTTTCGAGCTGCAAACTCGAGACGGCCGGCCCCCACCGGTCGACGACCATCGGCAGAACCGCGACCTGGAGCACCACTGCCGCCATGACCAGCACGCCACGACGGAATGGCGCAATGCGCATCCAGCGAAGAACCCGGGGCACGGCGTGAGCCGCCAGAACCAGGAGCAGCACGACGACCGGGGTCAGGAATCGGTCGGCAAACGGGAAGAACTCCCAGGCGTCACCACCGACCCAGATGTCGTACGCGACGAAGGCGACGATCAAGGCCCACAGCAGCGCTGCGAAACGCCGGGGCGGTTCGTCGCGCCGTGTCGAGCTCACGGCGGCGCAGAAAGGCAGCGCGAGCCACGCGACGAACGAATGCACGACGTTGATCAGGCCGCGTTCGAATCGAGGGCCCAGCGGGACGCCGCTGACCTTGTCGGTGAAGGTGTTGGGCAGTGCACTCCCGAAATACCACTGCTGCAACCCGAGGACCACTCCTGCCGCAATGATCGTGGAACAGACGATGAGCAGCAGCGGGAGGCGTCGTTTCCCGGGTCTTCCGAACGAGCTCAACCAGAGGACCGAAACGGCGGGGACGATGACGAAATCGAGTCGGGTGGCAACGCCTGAGACGACGGCGAGGACCAACACGACCGAGGCGGTCCGAGAACGTCCGCGGTCGAGGACGATCAACGCGGCGACGGTGGCGAGCATGCACCACACGAACAGACCGATCTCGAATCCGCGCAGGCTCCAGAAGACGAGCGGATAGCAGAGGCCGACCGCGAGTCCCGCGGTCAGCGTGACGTTCCTAGGCACCGGCCCCATGAGGTCGACCACCTTCGCGGCGGCGAGCGCCGCCGCGACGACGGTCAGGAGGCCGATGACGGACACAACCAGCGGAAGCGCATCTCGTGGCACGCCGAGGGACGCTGGGATGGCCATGATGAAGGTCCAGAGCGGATTGGTCACCGCGTCGACTCGGGGCGCGCCGGGATACCAGAGGAAGCCGTGCCCCGTCGCGAAGGTGTGCGCGAAGTCGAGCGAGATCATCGGATCGTCGCGAAGGGTGAACAATCGTGCGCCGGAGCCGGTTCGGAAGCTGGACTGGATGAGAAACCACGAACCCGCAAGACCCGTGGTCAGTACGATTCCCAGGCCGATGCGCGAGCGACCGCGCCGCGCGCGTCCGGGAGGGTTCACCGATGCCGCGGTCGTTGGTACCGTCGCCGGCATCGGTCACGTTTGCCACGCTAACCGCCCTGCTGGTGGGGCTCAGTCGGTGGAACGCAGGACGCCGCCGGTACGGGGCTTGGGGTGGAAGAACGTGGTCTTCGGAGGCATCCGTCGACCTGACCGGGCATTGTCGGCGATCTGGCCGACTGTTGCCGGCCGAAGCAGCACACCCGCGTCGGCTGCACCGGGCCCCAGCGCCTCGCGCACCTCGCTGACGCCGTGCTGATACCGGACGTCGATCCCCTCGAGGCCTTCGAGCGCGGACGCGAGCCGTGCCGAGTCGAGGTCGTCGACACCGTCGAAGGATGCGGGTCGGGGCACGAGGAAGGTACCCGTACCGTCGGGTCCGACGAGCGTCAGCGCCCCGCGCTCGGCCATCCTGATGGTCACGTCGTCATCGACGGTGCCGGCATCCTCCAGCACGAACGACCGCTTCAGATGCCGTTCGAGGTCGCCGATCGACGCTCCGGACACGAGCCGGTGGATCGGGCGGACCGTCAGTTCGGTGTCGGTCAGCTCGACCACGTAGAAGAGTGCGAACTCGGCGCCTTCGACAGCGTCACCTGCCGCACGACGCTCGTCCAGGTAGGTGAGCGAGGTCTCGTAGCGGTGATGCCCGTCGGCGACCACGACCGGGGAATCGGCCACCGATGTGGCGATCCTGCTGCACTCGTCGGGGTCGTCGATGGTCCAGAGGCGATGGGTCACCCCGTCGTCGTCGGTCCACGACGAAGGCGGAGCGTCGCCGACCCGGCACAATTCGGTGAGGCCCGCACTGAGCGAGAGTCCCCAGATCGCGGACAGGTTGGTGCGGGTGGCACGCAGGAGTTCGAGCCGATCGGTCTTGGCCTTGGGGGTGGTGTGTTCGTGCGGGCGGATGTCACCGTCGCCGGGTTCGGACAGGCGCAGTGCACCGAGAACCCCCACGGTGTGCGCCGGTCGACCCTGATCGTCGGTGTAGTCCATCCGGTAGCCGTAGAACGAAGGGCGTTCGTCACGGACGAGAATCCCCTCTTCCAGCCAGTCGGCCAGGCACCGCGCCGCGGCGTCGTAGCGTCGAGGTCCGTCGGCTTCGTCGGGAAGGTCGACCTGTACGACGTTGTGCGGGTCCCGTCGGATGAGCCGGAGCCGCTCGGGCGCGTCGATGACGTCGTAAGGCGGAGCCGTGACCTTCCCGATTTCGGTCTTGGTCGGGTCGAAACGGATACCGCAGAACGGTTGGAATTCGGGCACGGAGATCGTTCCTAGCAGAAGCGTCGGGTGACACGACATTCGGAGGGCACCGAGCGCGATGCAAACTTGTGCAAGCACATCGTGATCGGGCCTAGAGTGGGGAGATGGCCCAAAGTGATATCTTCAAGCGGTACCTCGATGCGGGGGCAGAGTTCACGCAGCTCACCCAGAAGCGCGCCGAGGCGATCGTGTCGGACTTGGTGGACGCCGGTGAGGTGCAGAGGTCCCAGGCCTCCGAGGCGGTGCAGGACCTCATCGAACGCAGTCGCGCGAACGACTGAATCGCTGGTGCGGCAGGTGCGCGAGGAAGTGCGGTCGCAGATCAGGTCCCTGGCCCTGGCGACCAAGGCCGACATCAACCGGCTCGAACGTCAGGTCGACGCCGTGGCCAAGAAGGCCGGTGCGAAGAAGGCTCCGGCGAAGAAGTCCTCGGCCAAGAAGTCTCCGGCGAAGAAGTCTCCGGCGAAGAAGTCCGGGGCCAAGAAGTCTCCGGCGAAGAAGTCCACGGCGAAGAAGTCTCACGGCGAAGAAGTCCACGGCGAAGAAGTCTCCGGCCAAGAAGTCCTCGGCCAAGAAGTCCGCGGCGAAGAAGTCCGCCGGTGGCCGCCGGGCGACGGCCCGCTGACGCAGCTTTCCTTCGGAGTTTCAGGAATCCGACCGCCCCTCCCACGATCGTTGCAGGGGTGATGGGCGCCTCGGTGCCGTCGACGCGGGCATCATGGTGGGCATGAATTCGAAGATCCGGCTGTGCGAACGATCCACAGCCGATGTGACGGCGGGTCGTTGATGGCCACGATCGGCATCGTCCTGCATCCCGAGCGGGCACTTGCGCGCGCACTCGCGGAAAAGACCGAGGCCTGGGCCGACCTCCACGGCCACCAGGTCCGGGTCGCCCCGAACGTCGTCGGTGCGCTCGAAGGTGCCGAGGGCAGCTCCGACGATCACGAGTTCGGGGCGGATCTCGATCTGGCGGTCAGCTTCGGGGGCGACGGCACGATGCTACGGACCGTCGATCAGGTCGCTCGTCACGACGTGCCGATTCTGGGCGTCAACGTCGGTCAGCTCGGGTATCTGAGTGCGATCGAGCCTGACGAGCTCGAACACGCGCTCGAACGTTGCATCGGCGGTGACTATCAGGTCGAGGAACGGATGCTCGTCGCGGCGCAGGTCGAATTCGCACCGGAGCGGGGAGCGCCTCCGATACCGACCGAGGCCCTCAATGAGATCGTGCTCGAAAAGACCCCGATGGGTCACACCGTGCGGGTTGCGGTCTATCTCGATGGTGAGTTCTTCACGACCTACGCGGCTGACGGCCTGATCGTCGCCACGCCGACCGGCTCGACGGCCTACTCGTTGAGTGCCCGTGGCCCGATCGTGGCGCCGGATCACCGGGCACTCATCCTCACGCCGGTGTCGCCCCACATGCTCTTCGACCGGGCCCTGGTCCTGGCACCCGAATCCAGGATCCGTCTGGAACTCGAAGGATCGCGGCCGGGCATGCTTCTCGCTGATGGTCGCCAGGTGGGTCACCTCGCCGAAGGTGACGCGGTGGTCTGCACCGCATCACCTCATCGGGCCCGGCTCATCCGCTTCGACGGAAGTGATTTTCACCGGGTGCTGAAGTCCAAGTTCGGATTGAACGACCGTTGACCGGGGAGCTGGCGTGCTGAGTGAGTTGGCGGTCCGGAACCTGGGAGTCATCGACGAGATGCGGTTGGTCCTCGGTGACGGGATGACCGCCCTCACCGGGGAGACCGGGGCCGGCAAGACGCTCATCGTCGATGCCATCGGTCTGTTGTCGGGGGGTCGGGCGGATTCGACGATGGTGCGCGAAGGAGCCGACGAGGCGGTCGTCGAGGGACGATTCTGCGACGAACAGCGTGAAACGGTCGTGTCTCGGGTGGTGCCCCGGAATGGTCGATCGCGGGCCTATGTCGATGGCCGGATGGCCACCGTGTCGAGTCTGGGTGAAGTGATCGCCCGGCAGGTCGACCTGCACGCGCAACATGCCCACCAGTCGTTGACGAGCGTGACAGGGCAGCGCGCGGCGCTGGATCGATTTGCCGGCGTCGATCTCAGCGCACTGCACCGCGCGCGGGATCGGGTCCGGGACCTCGAAGTGGAGATCGCGTCGATCGGCGGCGATGTCGCCACCCGTGAGCGCGAACTGGAACTGCTCCGATTCCAGTTCGACGAGCTCGAACGTGCCCGCCTCGAAGACCCGGACGAGGACGAGGATCTGGCCGCGGAGGAAGCCACCCTCGGCGATGTCACCGCCCATCGGGAGGGGGGTGAACAGGCTCTGGCCCTGCTCACCGCCGACGGTGGTGCGGTCGACGCCCTGGGTCAGAGTGTCGGCGCCCTGGAAATCGGTGAGGTGTTCGCCTCCGAGCGGTCCCGCCTCCAGGGACTCGCCGAGGAGGTCGCGGACGTCGCGCGGGCGATCCGGTCCCGACTGGAAGGTATCGACGAGGACCCCGAACGACTTGCCGCCGTGGTCGAACGACGACAACTCATCGCCGGGCTCCGTCGGCGCTTCGGCGATGGCACGCTCGCGGGGGTCATCGAGGCGCACCAGCAGCTCGCCGAACGGATAAGTGAGCTCGAGGGGGCGGACGAGCGGGCGATCGAGCTCGACCGACAGCTCGACGCGGCGCGGTCGAGTGTCGCGGCCGAAGCCGCCACGGTCGGGGCGCTCCGACGCAGGGTCGCAACCGAGTTCGCCGACGCGGTGCAGCGGGAGCTCCGGGATCTGGGCATGCCGAACGCCCGCTTCGAGGTGACGGTGTCCGCCACCGATCCGGGTGACGAGATCCACATGCGCTTCTCGGCCAATCCGGGTTCCCGGCCGGCGTCCCTGGCACGCATCGCATCGGGTGGAGAATTGGCACGGGTGATGCTGGCGGTGCGTCTGGTCGCGATCTCGGACCAGGACACGCTCGTCTTCGACGAAGTCGATGCCGGGATCGGAGGGGCGGCGGCGGTCTCGGTCGGCACGGCGCTCGGCCGACTCGCACGCGACCGTCAAGTGGTGGTGGTCACCCACCTGGCCCAGGTCGCGGCCGCGGCAGATCGCCAGGTCGGGGTGAAAAAGCTCGACCCGCGGGATGTCGACCGACGTGCAGACCCAGACCCTGTCGGGTGAGGACCGGGTGGTAGAACTGTCCCGCATGCTGAGCGGTACGCCCACGAGCGACACCGCCCAGGCTCATGCTCGGGAGCTCCTCCATGCGACCGGTCAGGTGACCGAAGATGGCTGACCCGACCGCATTGACCGGTGTGGTCGGACCGGTGCGGCTCGACAAGCGGACGAAGGGGCTGACCACGCGGCTCGAACCGGGGGACATCGCGGTGATCGATCATGCCGACATCGACCTCGTCGCCGCCGAGTCGTTGGTCGCGTGTCGGGTGGGCGCGGTGGTGAACGTCGCGCAGTCGATGACCGGTCGCTATCCCAATCGCGGCCCTCTCGTGATCACCGAAGCGGGAATCCCTCTCATCGACGACGCCGAAGCGGCCCTGTTCGACCGCCTCAAGGAGGGACAACGCGTCGAGGTGGTCGGCGACACGATCATGCGGAACGGCGCGGTGATCGCCCGGGGAGTGCGTATGGAGGAGACGGCGATCGCCGAACGACTCGACTTGTTGCAGAAGTCGATGGGAACGGAACTTGAGCGCTTCGCCCGCAACACCGTGGAGTATCTCCGCCAGGAGAAGCACCTGCTGCTCGACGAGCCCGATCTACCCGACGTACCGGTCGACTTCTCGGGGCGTCACACGCTGATCGTGGTGCGCGGCGCGGACTACAAGGAGGATCTCGCGCTGCTGCGCCGGACGGGCTACCTGCGCGATCTGCGTCCGGTGCTGATCGGGGTCGACGGCGGTGCCGATGCGTTGTTGGAGTCGGGTTCGATCCCCGACATCATCATCGGGGATTTCGATTCGGTGTCGGAGACCGCGCTGCGCTGCGGAGCGACCCTCGTGGTGCACGGGTACGTGAACGGCAGCGCGCCGGGCGCGACTCGACTGGACAAGCTGGGGCTTCCCTACGTGGTGTTCAGCGCGGCGGGCACCAGCGAGGACATCGCGATGCTCCTGGCCTTCGAACGCGGGGCCGAACAGATCGTGGCGGTGGGGTCGCACACCTCCATGATCGATTTCCTCGACAAGGGTCGGGACGGCATGGCGTCGACGGTGCTCGTGCGCATGAAGGTGGGCTCACGCCTCGTCGATGCCCGGGGGGTGTCACGTCTCTACCACACCAATGTGCGCACGATGGACATCGTGCTCCTCGTCGTCAGTGCACTGAGCGCACTGGTGATCGTGGGGTTGATGAGCGAGCCGGTACGGTTGTTCGTTCGAAGTCTCTGGCTGGCATGGCACTAGGAAGCGAGGGCTGAGTCGTGATCAACTTTCGCTACCACATCGTCAGTCTGACGGCGGTCTTTCTTGCGCTGATCATCGGCATCCTGATGGGCACCACGGTCGTCTCCAAGGCCACCGTCGACGGGCTCCGTTCCAATCTCCGTCGCGCCGAGGCGCGCAGCTCGGCGGTGCATCAGACGAACAAGCGGCTCTCCCAGGACTACTCCGACCGCAGGGACGTGGACACCAAGGTCGACGCGGCGCTCTCCGCCCGCGCGCTGAACCGGACCGTTGACGGACTGCTCGACACCGTGCCGGTGCTGATCATCGCCTCCAAAGGCGAGAACAAGGACGTCCTGGGTCACGTCACCACGGCGCTCGACTCGGCCGGAGCCGACGTGGCCGGAACCCTCCTCGTCGACGACAGCCTCTCGCCCGAGAAGCTCGACACCGGACAGCTCGCCAAGGTCCTCGGCGTCGATCCTTCGGGCAACGTCAGGGGCACGCTCACCACGCGGGTGGCCGCAACCTTGGCACGCGCCGCACTGGTGCCCGAGTCGGACATCCCAGGGTCCGGCCCGACGACCACGACGACGACCACTTCCCACGCCGGTGACACCGTCGACGCGGCCACGACCACGACGACCACGACCGTGGTGAGCCGGAACGAACCGGGTCTGCTCGACAAGTTGACCGCCAGCGGGTATCTCGACTTCCAGCCGCAGCCCGGTCGTCCCGAGAACAAGCCGATCCTGTGGTCGCCTCGCATGGACAATGGCATCGGGTATCAGTATGTGGTGGTATCCGGTGCCGATCCACCGGTCCCCAACGAGGCATTTCTGGATCCGGTGATCGCCAAGGTCGCACATATCGGATCGGTTCCGTTGGTGGCAGGATCGGCTCCCAGCAACGAAAAGGGCACCGACCGGGACGCCTTTCTCGGCCCGCTGCTCAAGATCGACGGCGTCTCGGGACACATCTCCACGGTGGACGACCTCGACTCGTATGCCGGTCAGGTCGCCCTCGCCTTCGGCCTGCACGAAGCAGGTGCGGGGCATTTCGGGAACTACGGCGTGGGTGCCACGGCATCGACCGTGTTGCCGTCGCTCACCGGCTGAGTCCGCGCGTCGGGTGCTCCGAGCGACCTACAATATGAGCCCGTGACCAAACACATCTTCGTGACCGGTGGCGTGGCGAGTTCCCTCGGCAAGGGCATCACCGGGGCATCTCTCGGTCGGTTGCTCAAGATGCGGGGCCTCCGAGTCACGATGCAGAAGCTCGACCCCTACATCAACGTCGACCCGGGGACGATGAACCCGATCGAACACGGCGAGGTGTTCGTGACCGACGACGGGGGAGAGACCGACCTCGATCTCGGTCACTACGAGCGCTTCATCGACGAGAACCTGCTCCGCGAATCGAACGCCACCACGGGCTCGATCTACTCGTCGGTGCTCGAAGCCGAGCGCCGAGGTGACTATCTGGGCCGAACCGTGCAGGTGATCCCTCATATCACCGACGAGATCAAGCGCCGGATCACCGCACTGGGAGGCGACGACACCGACGTGGTCATCACCGAAGTGGGTGGCACGGTCGGAGACATCGAGATCCTGCCCTTCCTCGAGGCTATCCGACAATTCCGGTTGGACGTGGGCCGCGACAACGTCTGCTACCTGCACGTCACCCTGATCCCGTTCATCGGTCCGTCGGGTGAGCAGAAGACCAAACCGACCCAGCACTCGGTCACCGAGCTGCGCAGTCGCGGCATCCAACCCGACCTCATCGTCTGCCGGAGCGAAGCGGCGATCTCGGAGGCACTCAAGGGCAAGATCTCTGCACTGTGCGATGTGCCCGTCGACGGGGTGGTCAACGCGGTCGATGCCGACACGTTGTACGACGTACCGCTCATGTTGCACGACGAAGGGCTCGATGACGTGGTGTGCTCGATCCTGCGCCTCGAGGGGACTCGGATCGACATGACCGAGTGGGAGGAGCTGCTCGATCGTGTCGCCGCCGCGACGCGCCCGGTGCGGGTCGGTCTCATCGGCAAGTACGTCAGCCTCGTGGATGCCTACCTGTCGGTGGTCGAGTCACTCAACCACGGGGGCTTCCGGCACCGGGCGAAGATCGAGATCGAATGGATTCACGCCGAGGACGTCGACGGATTGCTCCAGTCGGGCAAGCTCGACGACCTGGACGGCATCGTGATCCCCGGCGGATTCGGTGAACGGGGTGTGGAGGGCAAGGTGGCGGCGGCAAGATACGCCCGAGAGAACGGGATCCCGTGCCTGGGACTCTGCCTCGGTCTGCAGGTGATGGTCATCGACTACGCCCGGGCGTGCGCCGGCCTGGGGCGCGCGAACTCCACCGAGTTCGACCCGGAGACCCCGTTTCCGGTGATCGACCTGATGCACACCCAGCGTGGAGTCACGATCAAAGGCGGCACCATGCGTCTGGGGGCGTGTCCCGCGAAGCTGGTACCGGGTTCAAAGGTCGCCGAGGCCTACGGAGCGACATCGATTTCCGAGCGCCACCGACACCGTTTCGAAGTCAATCCGAAGTACCGGGGCCATCTCGAGGCGGCGGGGCTGAAGATTGCCGGCACGTCGCCGGACGATCTTCTCGTGGAGTTCATCGAATTGCCGGACCATCCTTTCTGGATCGGTACCCAGGCCCATCCGGAGTTCAAGAGCCGCCCGACCCGGCCGGCGCCGCTCTTCTCGGCGTTCGTCGAAGCCGCCCTGGCCCGCGCCGAGGGTCGTCGCCCGCACCTGTTCGAGCTCGACCCCGACCGGACCGCCGACGACGTCGCCGACGACGACACGCCGGTCGCCTCGTGAGTTCACCGACCTTCACCCGGCAGGGGTTCGAGGTGATCTACGACGGATTCATGGTCCAGTTGGGTACGGCCACGGTCGAGGCCCCCGACGGTTCGCTGTTGTCCCGGGAGATCGTGCGGCATCCGGGCGCGGTGGCCGTCGTCGCCGTCGATCGGGACGGGTCGGTCATCCTCGAACGCCAGTACCGCGCCGCTCTGGACAGCGACCTGCTGGAGATCCCGGCGGGGAAGCGCGATGTCGAGGACGAGCCCGCACAGGAGGCGGCGCGTCGGGAACTGATCGAGGAAACCGGCGTCGATGCGGCGACCTGGGTCGAGCTGGGATCCTTCTACAACTCGCCGGGGTTCACCGACGAGCACACCACCGTGTTCCTGGCCACCGAGCTCACCGAGGTGGGTGCCGACCTGCAGGGACCCGAGGAACAGGCCATGGAGATCGTCCGGGTGCCGCTCCGGGCGGTGCCCGAGTTGATCGCCTCGGGCGAACTGGTCGATGGCAAGTCGGTGATCGGGTTGTTGTTGGCGCGGCGCCACCTGGGGGAATGACGGCGACCCGTCGCCGAGGGAGACCCCCGGTGCTCTCGCCCGTCGAGGTGCCGATCGAGGTCGAGGAGTTCCTGGGCTACCTCCGGGTCGAACGTGGCCGTGCCCCCGCCACGCTTGCGGCCTACCGGAGAGATCTCGCGGCCTACCTGCGCTGGCTGGATGCTCATCACCGGTCACTGCTGGAGGTGACCGAAGCCGACCTGGTGCGCTATCTCGGCGACGACGCCGCGTCGGAAGCTGCGCGATCGACGCGGAAGCGTCGGGCGGTCGCGGTCCGTTCGTTGTACCGGTTCCTGCGGGACGAGCAATTGCTGGCCGTCGACCCGGCGGAACATCTCGAGGTCCCGGCGACGGGCTCGGGGCTGCCCAAGGCCCTCACCGAGGAGGAGGTCACGGCACTGCTCGATGCCGTCGTCGGCGATGAGCCCACGGCGATCCGGGATCGGGCGATCCTGGAGGTGATGTATTCGTCGGGGCTACGGATCTCGGAGGTCGTGGGGCTGTCGCTGGTCGATGTCGACCTCTCGGACCGGATGTTGCGGGTGATGGGCAAGGGATCCAAGGAGCGGGTCGTCCCCATCGGACGTTTCGCGAAGGATGCGCTGCTGCGTTGGATGGATCCCCAGGTGCGCGGTTCGTTCCGGTCGCCGCACCCGCGGCGGGACGACGACGCCGCGTTGTTTCTGAACGTCCGAGGGGGCCGGTTGAGCCGACAGGGAGTCTGGGGCATCGTCGGCAAGTACGCTCGTGCGGCCGGCCTGGCGGACCGGTGCACCCCCCACGTGCTCCGGCACAGTTGTGCGACGCATCTGCTCGATCACGGCGCTGACATCCGGACCGTGCAGGAGCTGCTCGGTCACGCTTCGGTGTCGACCACCCAGATCTACACCAAGGTCTCGACCGAGCGGCTGTTCGCGGCCTGGGCCGACGCCCATCCCCGCGCCCGGCGGTAGCGCGGAGTAGAGGTCGCGGGCGGCCGCGGCGCGCGACCCGGGCGATGGTGAGGGGATGTTCAGAAGTTGCGACTTCGACAGCACGATGCTGCGCGTCAGGTCGATGAAGGCGGGCAATTGATCGTGTGCGGTATCACAGAGAATGGATAGGCGCGTCCCGCGGGAGTCGGACGCGCCCGCGGGCGTCAAACGGTGAGAACTCGTCGGAATGGACGGGGTCACTCGCCGGAAAGTGTCCCCTTCAAAAGGTACCCTGGCTCCCAGGGAGCCAGGGCGAACGACATCAAAGGGGCGAAGCAGAGCAAACCCGCAACGATGGGGAAGTGGATGGGTCGTGAGCCCATCAGCGGGACTGCGCCACCACTCGACGTCGACTCGCGCGTGGCGGCGCTCCCGCAGGAGTCGGACGCGCCCGCGGGCGCGCCTCTTCTTCGGTTCGCCTGCTTGGTGTTCGCCCCTGGTTTCGTGTGTCTGATCGGCGTCGCCGGCCACTTCCTGCCACGGAATCCGGCGCCGGAGCAGGCTCCAGATCCTTCAGTCGTCGTCTGCGTCTTTGAGGACCCGGGCGATCGGCGCCGGAACGGTCCAGTCGTCTTCGGGCAGATGATGTTCGCGGACCCAGGCTTCGGTGAGCGGGTCACTCCCGGCCAGGGCACACAGGTCGCCTCCCAGCCGCGGGTGCTCGAGGTACAAGCCGACGCGTCTGGTGAAGCCTCTCGTCTGCGTCCACGCCTCGGCCATCTCCCGACCGGCCACCTTGGCCGACAGGGTCGCGATCACCCGGCCGTAGGTCCGCAGACGCGACACCGATTTCCCCACATCGTGCAGCAGCGCCGCGGCCAGGATCGGGTCCGTCGCCTCGTCGCCCATCGCGTGCTCGACCCGACGCGCCACGCCCACGGCATGACGGCGGTCGACGTTGGACATGCGTTCCCAGAGCTTGACCTCCTCGTCGCTCAAGTGTCCACGTGCCCACGCTTCGGACGACGCGTTCGGCCCACCGGGGCGCAACGAGGTGAAGAACCGCTTGACGAGATGGGAGGCGGACAACGCGTCGGCCTCAGGCGTGGTCGATGCAGTACTGGGTGGTCGGCATCACTTCCAGACGCGCCTCGCCGATCGGCCTGCCGCAGGTGGCGCAGGTGCCGTAGGTGCCGTCCTCGATCCGGGCGAGCGCCGCGTCGATCTCGGTGAGCTGTTCGTTGTTCGAGGCGATGATGAGCTGGTTCTCGCCGCGTTCGGCCGTCACCTGACCCAGATCGGCGAAGTTGTCGTCGTAGGCGAGCGGATCATCGGCCGAGATCGACAATTCCTCGTTCCGTGCGAGCAACTCGGCTCGGAACTCGGTGAGGGTCTGGCGCGCCCGCGGCAAGATCCGGAGTGGACATGCCCCCAGCGTAGAGCGAACGGAAGAGGGTCGCGCTCAAGGTTTCCCGAGTGGGAGAAATCCCATCGCGTCCTGGGCCCTTCGCAACGTCGCGTCCGCCATTTCCCGGGCCCGCTCTGCACCGGCGGTGAGCACGTCGGTGAGATGCGATGGGTCGTCCAGCAGCTCGTCGTGGCGGGCGCGCACCGGGCGGAGGAACTCGAGGACCGCTTCGGCGACCGCCCCTTTGAGATCTCCGTACCGTTCATAGGAGTCGGCCAGCTCGGTGGGTGGAGTGCCGGTACAGGCCGAGAGCATCGAGAGCAGGTTCGACACTCCGGGCTTGGTCTCGGGGTCGAAGCGGACCTCGGACCCGGTGTCGGTCACCGCCCGCTTGATCTTGCGGGCGACGGTGGCGTCGTCGTCTGAGAGCAGGATCGTCCCCTGGGGTGAGTCCAGGGACTTGGACATCTTGCGGGTGGGGTGCGCCAGATCCATGATCCGGGCGCCGCTGGGACGGTAGCGGCCCTCGGGGACGACGAAGGTCTCTCCGTAACGGGCGTTGAAGCGCATCGCCAGATCGCGCGTGAACTCCAGGTGCTGGCGTTGGTCGTCCCCCACGGGCACCTGATCGGCGTCATACAACAGGATGTCCGCAGCCATCAGCGCCGGGTAGGTGAAGAGTCCGGCGGAGACGAATTCACCTCGGGAGGCCTTCTCCTTGAACTGGGTCATGCGCTGGAGCTCGCCGTAGGAGGCGGTGCACTCCATGAGCCAGGCGAGTTCCCGGTGGGCGCTGACGTGGCTCTCCGCGAACAGGGTCCGCGGTTCGGATCGAGCCCCATCGCCAGGAACGTGGCGGTGAGATCGAGCGTGCGGCGGCGCAGTTCGTCGGGATCCTGGGGGAACGTGATCGAATGCAGGTCGACCACACAGAACAGGCTCTCGGCCTCGGCGGCCTCGGCGACCCAGAGTGCGACTGCACCGAGCAGATTGCCCAGATGCGGGTCGCCACTGGGTTGCATACCGGAGAAGACGCGGGTCATGGGCGACGATCGTAGGACACCACCGGGACCCGGACGCAGCACGAATCCAGAAATGACAACGGTGCAACTTGACTCGGACTAGCATGAACCAGGTGCCCTACGACGTGCAGACCCCCCACTTCGAAGGTCCCCTGGACGTGCTGCTGCACGTGATCCTGCGCGAAGAGGTCGACCTCTACGAGATCTCGATCACCCACATCGTCGATGGCTTCCTCGCCCACCTGGAAGCCCTCGACCACCCCGATCTGGAGTCGACCACCGAGTTCCTGCTGATCGCGGCGACCCTGGTGCAACTCAAGTCGCGTCGGCTCCTGCCCGACGACGAACCGCTGACCCTGGACGAGGAGTTGGCGGTCTGGTCCGAACGTGATCTGCTCCTGGCCCGTCTGCTCGAGTGCAAGACGTTCAAGGACGCGGCGCGTGCACTCGCCCGACTCTCCGAGACCGCCGGTCGGTCGGTACCCGGGTCGCCGGAATGGATGACCGATTCCTGGACCTGGCGCCGGACCCGATGGTCGGGGTGACCCCCGGTCGCATGCGTGAAGCGTTCCTCGCTGCGATCACCCCGAAACCGAAACCGAGGATCGACCTGGACCACGTCGCGCCGATTCGGATCAGTGTCGCCGATGCGGTCGTGGAGCTGGTGGACGAGCTGCAACGCGTCGGCCGGATCAGCTTCCGCTCCCTGACCGCGTCGCTCACCGAGCGGATCGAGATCGTCGTCCGGTTCCTGGCGATACTGGAACTGTTCAAGCAGGACTGCGTCGACCTCGACCAGGCCGAGACGTTCGGCGACATCCAGATCGTGTGGCACGGTGCACCCGACGACGAGATGGGCGCTGATCTGTCCTGGTCGGCCGAGCACGCGCTGGTCGACACGTACGACGGTTGATGAGCGCGAGCGAGGCGCAGCGGGCGTTCGAAGCCGTGGTCATGGTCGCCGAAGAACCGGTCGAACCACAGCTGCTCGCCCAACTCCTGGAGATCCCCGTCGCCGAGGTCGAGGCGCTCGCGGTGGACCTCACCGCCCAGTACGCAGCGGACGAGCGGGGATTCGAGCTCGCACGGGTCGCGGGCGGGTACCGCTACCAGAGCCATCCCGAACAGTCCGGATACGTCGAGCGCTTCGCGTTGCACGGCCGTTCGGCCCGACTTTCCGCGGCAGCGCTGGAGACCCTTGCCATCGTCGCCTACAAGCAACCGATCTCACGCGCCCAGGTTTCCGCGATCAGAGGTGTGAACGTCGACGGGGTCGTACGCACCCTCGAGCGCCGGGGCTACATCGCCGAAGTCGCCCGCGACCCGGGTCCCGGGCAGGCGGTGCTCTACGGCACCACCAGGCTGTTCCTGTCGAAGTTGGGCCTCGACAACCTCGACGAGCTGCCTCCGTTGGCCGAGTTCATTCCCGGCGCCGAGATCGTCGAATCGCTCGAGGCGGGCCTCCGCGGTGGTGGCACGGACCAGGTCGATGTCGCTGACGGAGGTGACGACGACGACCCCAGAGGGTGAGAAGCTCCACAAGGTGCTCGCGACTGCGGGCATCGCCAGTCGGCGGCGTTGTGAGGAGATGATCGCCGCCGGGCGGCGTGCTGGTGGACGGCGAACCCGCAGAACTGGGGCAACGGGTGGACCCCGGCGCCGTCGAGATCGCCGTGGACGGGGTGGTGGTCTCGGTCGACCCCGACCAGGTCCACTACCTGCTCAACAAGCCGCTCGGCGTGGTGAGCACCGCCGCCGACGAACACGGCAGACCCACGGTCGTGTCGATGGTGCCGACCGAACCGCGGGTCTTCCCCGTCGGCCGGCTCGACCGCGACAGCGAGGGGTTGATCCTGCTCACGAACGACGGATCGCTCACCCACCGGCTGACCCACCCGTCCTTCGGGGTTCCCAAGGAGTACCTCGTGGAGTTCACCGGCCGGATCACACCGGGCGGGCTCCGCGCGCTGCGCGAAGGCGTCGCCCTCGACGACGGTCTGACTGCACCTGCACAAGCGTCGCTCCCTGCCGAGCATCTCTTGCGGATCGTCATCCACGAAGGCCGCAACCGCCAGGTGCGTCGCATGGTCGCCGCAGTGGGCGGCGACGTCACGCGTCCTGGTGCGCACGAGAATCGGGCCCCTGAGCGACCCTCGACTCGCCCCGGGGGAGTGGCGTCCCCTCCGCGCCCAGGAGCTGCGGGCGCTCGAGCGAGCCGTGGCCAACGCCGAGACCGGCGAGGAAGAGAGCCCCCGGTAGGCTCTCGCCGTGCCCGCAACCGTCCGTGCCCTACGAGGGGCGACCACAGTAGACGCCGACACGTCGGAAGCGATCGACGAGGCCGTGCTCGAACTGTTCACCGCGCTCTTTGAGCGGAACGACCTGCGCGCCGAGGACCTCATCAGTGTCATCATCACCGCGACCGACGACCTCCATGCCAAGTTCCCGGCGGCGTCGGCGCGGGCGTTCGGTCTCGGGGCGGTGCCACTGTTGTGCGCCCGGGAACTCGACGTCGTCGGCGCCGTGACCCGCTGCATCCGGGTACTCGTTCATCTGGAATCCTCCGGTGCCGCATTGCACCATGTGTACCTGCGAGGTGCGGCGAACCTGCGCGACGATCTGCCGTCGTGAACGCCACGAGCCGACAGGCCACGATCATCGGAACCGGCCTGATCGGGGGATCCATCGGTCTGGCGCTGCGCAAGCGAGGTTGGCACGTCACCGGGTACGACGCCGTCCCGGGACTGGTCGACCGTGCGATCGCGCTCGGCGCCTGCGACGACAGCGGCGTCGATCCCGGAAGCGAGCTGGTCGTGGTCGCCACGCCGGTCGAGCACATCGTCCCCGCGGTGCTCGAGGCTCTTCGAGCGTGTCCGCATGCTGCCGTCACCGATGTCGGGGGTGTCAAGGGTGCGATCGTGTCCCAGATCGACGATCCCCGATTCGTCGGCGGACATCCCATGGCCGGATCCGAACGGCTCGGCCTCGAAGGGGCCCACGCGGATCTGTTCGAAGGCGCAGCATGGGCGCTCTGTCCGGACGGGACGACCTCGGACGACTGCTTCGTCCGGGTGCGATCGGTGGTGACCTCGCTGGGCGCCGAAGCGCTCACCTTGGAGGCCAGGCTGCACGACGAGTTGGTCGCGGTCGTCTCCCACGTCCCGCACCTGACCGCTGCGGCGCTGGTGCGCGTGGCCCACGAGCGCTCCAGCGATCACACGGCGTTGCTCCGACTCGCGGCCGGTGGCTTCCGGGACATGACCCGGATCGCCGCGGGGAGTCCCACGATCTGGCCGAGCGTGTGTGCGCAGAACCGCGCGGCGATCCTGGCCACCCTCGATCGGCTGGTCGACGAGTTGGGGGCACTGCGCTCGTTGGTCGACGAACAGGCGACCGACGAGCTGTTGGCTGCGCTCGGCGAGGCACAGGCGGTCCGCCGCAACCTGCCGAACCGGCCTGCCGAGGGCGAACCGATCAGCGAGGTGCGGGTGTTGATCGCAGACCGGCCGGGATCGGTCGAATCGGTCGCGAGGCTCGCGACCGAGATGGGGATCAACCTGGCATCGGTCTCGACGATCGATGTATCCGAATCGGTAGGCGGCGTGCTGGTGCTGAGCGTGCGTGAGGCCGATGCCGAACGGCTCTGCGCCGGCCTCGTCGAAGCGGGCCACCGCGCCTTCGTGCAGACCGATGTGGATACATGACGCCCGAGATCATGGCGGTCGAGCCGCTCGACCGATCGCCCGATGCGGTCATCCGACCCCCCGGGTCGAAAAGTCTCACCAACCGCGCGCTCGTCGTCGCCGCCCTTGCCGAGGGGCCGTCGCGGTTGCACCGAATCCTGCACGCGGACGATACCGAAGCGATGATCGGCGCCCTGCGCGCGTTGGGGTGCACCATCGACATCGACGGCGACGACGCGGTCGTCGGTGGACGTGCTCCGGTCCCTGACCAGGTAACGATCGACGCGCGGCTGTCGGGCACGACTGCCCGGTTCCTCCTGCCCCTGGCGGCGCTGGGCGGAATCGACGTCGTCGTCGACGGTCAGGCCGGATTGCGGCGCCGACCGATCGGCCCGTTGCTCGACGCGCTGTCGGCACTGGGCGCCGAGATCGAGGCGCGGGGCGAGCCCGGTCACCTTCCGGTGCGCATCAACGGGCGACGCCTGCACGGCGGTCACGTCCGCGTCGATGCCTCGGATTCCAGCCAGTTCCTCTCGGCCCTCCTGTTGGCGGGGCCTGGATTCGTCGACGGACTCGAGGTGGAGACGACCGGCGAGATCGTCGCCCGACCGTTCGTGGACATGACCCTGTCTGTCCTGCGCTCCTTCGGAGCCGACGTGTCCGAACCGTCGACCGGTACCTTTGTCATCGCACCGGGCGGTCTGCGAGGTACCGAGCAGACGATCGAGGCGGATGCGACGGCGGCGTCCTACTTCCTCGCGGCGGCGGCGATCACGGGCGGCCGGGTTCGCGTCGAGGGAGTGGGTGCCGGTTCACTCCAGGGGGACGTCGGCTTCGCCGGGGTGCTGGCCGACATGGGGGCGACCGTCGAGGTGCTCGACGACGCGATCACACTCGAAGGAGGACCGCTGCGGGGGATCGACGTGGACTGCTCGACGATGCCGGACACCGCGCAGACTCTGGCGGTGGTCGCGGCGTTCGCGCAGGGCGAGACCAGGGTGCGGGGGATCGGGTTCACGCGGGGGCACGAGACCGATCGGCCGGCGAATGTGCCCACCGAGTTGCGCCGGATCGGCGCCGACGCCACAGAGACCGGGGACGGCTTTCGGGTCGTTCCCGGCCCGCTGCACGGAGCGACGATTCAGACCTACGGGGACCACCGCATGGCGATGAGCTTCGCGCTGGTCGGCCTGCGGGTTCCGGGAATCCGCATCGCCGATCCGGACGTGGTCAACAAGACCTACCCGGACTTCTTCTCGGACCTGGAGCGACTCCGTGTGCCGAGTGGAGCGGCGCAGTGACGGCGCCGATTAGGCTCGGTGCTCCGATGATGGTCATCGCGATCGACGGACCGGCCGGGTCGGGGAAATCGACGGTTGCCCGGTCCCTTGCGGGTCGTCTGTCGCTGGCCCACCTGGACACGGGAGCGATGTATCGGGCCGTGGCCCATGCCGTCCTCGCAGGTGGTGTCGACCCGGACGACGGGGATGCCGTCACCAGGGTCGCCGAGCAGGCCAGATTGGAATTCGAGAACCACCGGGTCGTCGTCGACGGTGTCGATGCGACGAGGGTGATCCGTGGACCCGAGGTCACCGGCGCGGTTTCGGCGGTCGCGGCGAACCCCGGTGTCCGCGCCGCGTTGCTCACCCGGCAACGGTCCTGGGCTGATGAGCACGACGGAGGGGTGGTCGAAGGCCGCGACATCGGGACCGTGGTGTTCCCCGATGCGACCCTGAAGCTCTACCTCACCGCGAGGGCCGAAGTCCGGGCGCAACGACGCGCCCGGGAGCTGCCGGACGCACAGGTGGCCACGGTGGCCGCGGACCTCGCCCGTCGGGATTGCGCCGATTCGTCCCGCCGTTTGAGCCCCTTGAGCGTGGCCGACGATGCCCACACGATCGACACGTCCGACCAGGGTGTCGACGAGATCGTCGCACAGATCGTGGCACTACTCCGATGAGCGGGGAACCGGAGCGGTCACGAACCGAGCTCGCCGTAGCCGAACGCCGGGTCGCACTGGACGAGGATCCGGCCGCCCCACCGAGCCGGTTCCGTCGCGGCCTGTACCGGGTGGCCGCCGTGCTGCTGATCGGGTTCGGCAGGGCGCTGTTCCGGGTGAAGGTCGAAGGACGCGAACACATCCCCGCCACGGGCCCGTACATCCTCGCTCCGGTACACCGTTCGAATCTCGACTTCGCCCTGATGCTCAACTGTGTCGGGACCAGATTGCCCCGGCTCCGGTTCCTGGCCAAGGACACCCTGTGGAAAGGCGCCTGGGGGCGGCTCTGGAACGCCCTCGGCGCATTTCCGGTCCACCGCGGCACCCCCGACCGCGCCGCACTCGACACCTGCATCCGAATCCTGGACGCGGGTGAATCGCTCGTGATCTTTCCCGAGGGCACCCGACAGACCGGAGAAGTCGTCCAGGAGCTCTTCGACGGGGTCGCCTACATCCAGGCGCGGGCCGGCGTCCCGATCGTGCCGGTCGGGATCGGCGGTTCGGAAGCAGCGATGCCCAAAGGAGCGAAATTCATCCGACCGACCCGGGTGATCATCAGGATCGGGACTCCGATGGATCCGCCCGCACGCAACGAGCGCGGTCGGGTGCCCCGGTCAGCAGTGCGGGCCCAGACCGAAGCGTTGCACCGGGTGCTCCAGGAGCTCTTCGACGGTGTCCGCGCCGAGGTGGACGCCTGAACGGGGTCAGCCCGGGTCGGTGTCGCCCAGTGCTGCGGCGTCGACGAGCCACAGCACCTCACCGGCCGCGATCCGTGCGGCAGGAAGGTCCTCACCGGCGGCGATGCGCGCGAGTGCCTCGGACTTCTCCTGTCCCGACACCGTGACCACGACCCGGCGCGCCCGGGCGATACCGGCCAGGGTGAGGGTCATCCGCCGATGGGGATTGTTACCGCGCGGGTCGTCGTTCATCGCCACCAGCCGGCCCGGATCGGCCTGAAGTGCCTTCGAATCGGGGAACAGTGAGGCGGTGTGCCCGTCAGGGCCCAGGCCGAGATGGACCAGATCGAGATGCCCGAGCTGGCCGAGTCTGAGTTGGTAGGGCTCGGGTCCTTCGGCGCAGCGCATCAGGTACGTGGCATTCGCGACGCCGACGCGGTCCAGCAGCGCCTCCCGGGCGAGCCGGTAGTTGGAATCGGGGTCGTCGTGGGGGACGCAGCGTTCGTCCCCCCAGTAGATGTCGACCTTCCACCAGTCGATCCGGTCGCCGACCTCGGCGAGGGCCTCGTAGCACCTGCGGGCGGTCGCGCCGCCGGAGAGCGCGAAGGAGAACGAGTCGTCGCTGCGCGATGCGAAGCTTGCGAGGACCTCGCTCGCAAAGGCCGCCGCGACATCGTCGACCACTCGCACCTCGCCTGGGATGGCCACCGATTCAGCCTGTGGCCTGCAACCTGGTCGCCTTTTCGTCGAGGCTCGAGATCAGTTCGTCGAAACTCGCCGCGAACTTCTCGACCCCTTCCCGTTCGAGGGTCTCGGCCACGTCGGCAAGGTCGATCCCGGCGTTGTCGAGCGCGGCGAGCTGTTCCCGCCAGACATCGTCCACGTCCACGGCGCGTGCCAGGGTTCCATGGTCGTCGAACGCTTCGACGGTCGCATTGGGCAGGGTGTTGACCGTGTCCGGGCCGATCAGCGAATCGACGTAGACCGTGTCGGGATAGTCGGGGTTCTTCGTCGACGTCGAAGCCCAGAGCGGTCGTTGCACCCGGGCGCCCTTGTCCGCGAGCGCCTGCCAGCGATCACCCGAGAACCGGTCGGTGAACAGTGCATAGGCCTTCCTGGCATTTGCGATCGCTGCCGTGCCCTTGCAGGCGGTGGCTTCGGGGGTGCCGATGGCGTCGAGTCGGTCGTCGACCTCGGAGTCGACCCGGGAGACGAAGAACGACGCCACACTTCGAACAGCGCCGAGGTCGCCGCCGTCTGCGTCGAGCTGCTCCAGACCGCTCAGGTACGCCTCGATGACCTCGTCGTAGCGGTCGACACTGAACAGGAGGGTGACGTTGATGCTGCGACCCCGCGCGATCATCTCCCGAATCGCCGGAACCCCCTCGGCGGTGCCGGGGATCTTCACGTACAGATTCGGCCGGTCGATGGTGTCATGGAGATGGGCGGCTGCACGGATGGTGCCGTCGGTGTCGTGGGCCAGATCGGGTGCCACCTCGACCGAGACGAAACCGTCGGTTCCGCCCGAGGCCTCGTGGACCGGGGCGAGCACGGCGAGTGCTTCGGTGATGTCGGTGGTCACCAGGTCCCAATAGGCGTCGACGGTCGAAGCGCCGTTGCCGACGAGTGCGGAGAACTGATCGTCGTAGGCGTCGGTGCCTTCGATGGCCTTCTGGAAGATCGACGGATTCGAGGTGACCCCGCGGATCCCACGTTTCACGAGCGCCTCGAGGGCGCCGCCCCTGGTGTCGTCTCGGCGCAGGTTGTCCAGCCAGGGACTCTGGCCCTGCTCTTCGTACAGTCGTTGCAGGCGGTTCATCATTACCTCCGAAGCTACCAATCGATTGTGGCCAGGTCGTCGAACAGGCGTCGGGCACGTTCGGCCACGTGCTCCGGGGTGAACCCGAAGTGGGACATCACCACGTCACCGGGTGCCGACGCGCCGAACCGTTCGATGGAGACCGAGTCGTCGGCGTAGCGATCCCAGCCGAAGGCGACCCCGGCCTCGACCGAGAGGGTCGGCACGTCCGGTGGCAGGGTGCTGATCCGGTAGCCGGTGTCCTGCGCGTCGAAGCGACTCCAACAGGGCATGGAGGTGATCTGGACGCAGAATCCCTCGTCGGCCAGGATCCGCGCGGCCTCGACGCACACGGAGACCTCCGATCCGGTCCCGACCAGTACGAGGTCGGGCACTGAACCGTCACCGAGGGTTTCGACCACGTAGGCGCCCCGGGCGACCTCGTCGTACCCGCCGGTGCCCTCGAGCACCGGGACGCTCTGTCGGGTGAGCACCAGTGCGGTGGGGCCGTCCGTCTCCAGGGCCAACCGCCATGCGGCTGCCACTTCTTTCGCATCGGCCGGCCGGATGAGTTGGAGTCCGGGCATCGCCCGCAGTGAGGCGAGCTGCTCGATGGGCTGATGGGTCGGTCCGTCCTGGCCGACACCGATCGAGTCGTGGGTCCACGAGTAGACCACCTTGGCACCGCTGAGCGCCGCAAGACGTACGGCGGGACGCATGTAGTCACTGAAGACGAAGAACGTTCCGCCCACGGGCAGGATCCCGCCGTGCAGGGCCATCCCGGTCATCGTGGCGCCCATGGCGTGTTCCCGGATGCCGAAGTGGATCTGTCTCCCGCCTGGCGTCGAGGCGTCCTGCGCCTCGCCCTGGGCCAGCTTGACGCCGGTGTTCCCGGTGAGGTCGGCGGCGCCGACGAGTAGACCGGGAATCGTCTCGGCGACGGCGTCCAGAACGGCGTTCGAGGCCTTGCGGGTGGCGATGGAGTCGCCGACGGTGAAGGTCGGCAGCTTCGCCTCCCAGCCCTCGGTCCCGCCGGCGGCGTGGGCGACGTTCCATTCGTTCCGGGTCGCTTCGTCCAGCCCGGCGAGGCGACCGGCCCACGCGACGCGGGCCGAAGCGCCGCGGACACCGGCTGCACGGTAGAAGTTCACGACGTCGGGCGGGACCTGGAAATCGACGTCGGGGTCGAGGCCCATGACCTTTTTGGTCCTGGCGATCTCCTCGGGCGTGAACGGGTTTCCGTGGGCTGCGGGGTCGTCGGTGAGGTCGGGCGAGGGATGCGCGATGTGACTGCGGAGCACGAGAAGCGACGGGGCTTCGGTGTCGGCCCGAGCCGCCCGGAGCGCTGATTCGAGTGCGTCCAGATCATCGGCCACCTCACCCAGATTCGTGACGTGCCACCCGTAGGCCTCGAAGCGGCCGACCGGGTCGTCGGTGAGTGCCAGTTCGGTCGGGCCGTCGATCGTGATGTGGTTGTCGTCGTAGACGTAGACGAGATTGCCGAGCCGGAGGTGGCCGGCCAGCGATGCCGCCTCATGGCTGACGCCCTCGGAGAGGTCGCCGTCGCCGCAGATCACGAAGGTCGTGTGGTCGACCAGATCGGATCCGAACCGCGACCGCAGGAACCGTTCGGCGATGCCCATGCCGACACCGTTCGCGAACCCCTGGCCGAGCGGCCCGGTGGTGACCTCCACGCCTCGGGTGTGGCCGACCTCGGGATGACCGGGAGTCAGCGAGCCCCATCGGCGGAACTGCCGAAGGTCCTCGATGTCGAGCCCGAATCCGCACAAGTGCAGCATCGAGTACAGCAGGATCGACGCGTGACCGTTGGAGAGGATGAATCGGTCGCGGTCCGGCCAGTCGGGCTGCGAGGCGTCATAGTCCATGACACGGGTGAACAGCACGTGCGCGAGCGGCGCCAGGGCCATCGCCGTGCCCTGGTGGCCGGACGCGGCGGCCTCCGGACCGTCCATCGCCAGTCCACGGATGGTGGCGATCGCGCGTTGTTCCAGCTCGGCGGTGGGTTCCATGCGGGGCTCCGAAGTGTCCGACTGCTTCGGGTTCCCACCCTACCGGTAGGCTCGCCCAGCGTGTCAGCGCAACCGTCCGAGATCGCCACCGGGACATCGTCGGGGACAGCTTCGGAGACGCTGTCGGAGTTCCGGTCGAAGGAGTTGCTCGCCGAGTACGGTCTGCCCCTGCTGGCCGAACGCCTGGTCGCCGACCGCGACGGAGCCGTCGACGCAGCCGGGGAGATCGGCTTTCCGGTCGTCGCCAAGCTCTGCGGTGACCGGATCGCGCACAAGACCGAACGCGGCCTGGTCCACCTGGGCCTCGCCGATGCCGATGCCGTCGGGCGGGCCGCCGCCGACCTGTTGGCCCGCGCCACGCCCGAGGACGGTCCGGTCGAGGTGCTGATCGCCCCGATGGTCCGCGCCACCCGCGAGCTGATCGCGGGCATGCAGCGGGATCCGCAGTTCGGACCGACGGTGCTGATCGGGCTCGGGGGCATCTTCGCCGAGGTGATCGGCGACGCGGTGATCGGGCTCGCCCCGCTGACGGGGGTCGAAGCGGGCGAGATGCTGGACGCACTCGAACATCAGGCGCTTCTGGGTCCGTTTCGAGGAGAGCCGGCTGTGGACCGCTCCGCACTCGTCGAGGTGCTGGTCGGTCTGTCCCGGCTGGCCATCGACCACCCCGAGGTTCGATCGGTGGACGTCAACCCGCTGTTGATCGTCGACGGTCGCCCCGTCGCCGTTGATGCGCTCGTGGAGGTGGGCTGATGGCGAACCATCGGCTCACCCCGCTCTTCGAACCGCGTGGGGTGTTGATCGCCGGGGCATCGACCCACCCGGGCAAGTTCGGTTTCGTCAGCCTTCACAACCTGCTCAGTGCCGGGTACGAAGGCAACGTCCTCGCCACCAACCGTGACGGGTCGTCAGTCCTCGGTATCGCCACCTCGACCACGATCGACGACATTCCCGACGGCGCGGCCGACCTCGTCTTCGTCTGCACGCCCGCGTCGATGAACGTCGAGGTCCTGCGGCAGTGTGCGGCCAAGGGGATCCGCGCCGCGTTCATCACCTCGGCCGGCTACGGAGAGGCCGGCGAACAAGGTCGACGTGCCGAAGCGGAGCTGATGGCGGAAGCCGAACGACTGGACATGGTGTTGGCCGGTCCCAACGGACAGGGCGTGGTGTCGACGCCGGTGAAGCTGTGTGCCCAGATCGTCGCGCCGTATCCACCGGCGGGCAGGATTGCGGTCGCCAGCCAGTCCGGCAACCTCGTGTCTTCGTTCATGAACCTCGCCGTGCAGTCCGGTGTCGGGATCTCCCGGGCGGTGAGTGCGGGGAACGCCGCGATGCTGGGGGTCGGCGACTATCTGTCGTATTTCGCGCAGGATCCCGCCACCGACGTGGCGCTGGCCTATGTCGAGGGAATCTCGGACGGTCGGGCGTTCTTCGAGACCGCCGCGGAGGTCGCGTCGAAGCAGCCGTTGGTGGTGGTCAAGGGTGGCTCGACCGCGGGCGGACAGCGGGCCGCGGCCAGCCACACGGGTTCCCTGGCCAGTGACGACCGGGTCTTCGACGGCGCGTGCCGACAGGCGGGGGTCACCCGGGCGCCGACGGTCGAGGATGCCTTCGACGCGGCCGCCACCTTCGCGACCCAACCTTTGCCTCGGGGCCCCCGGACCGTCGTGGTCACCACGGCCGGAGGTTGGGGTGTGTTGACCGCCGACGCGATCATCTCGGGTGGGGTGCTCGAGCTGATCGACCTTCCCGGTGATCTCCACGACACCTTGTCTGCGCTCCTGCCTCCCCGGTGGAGTCGGAACAATCCGGTGGATCTGGCCGGCGGGGAGACCCGCGACACGATCCCGGCGGTCCTGCGAGCGGTGGCCGAACACCCCGAGGTGGATGCGGTGATCTATCTGGGGATCGGGATCCAGTCGAACCAGGCCCGGATGGAACGTCGTGGGGGCTTCTATCCCGAGTACGGCCTGGAGCGGATCGTGACCTTCCACGAACGCCAGGACGCCCGCTACGCCCAGGCCGCCGTGGACGTGTCCACAGACACCGGCAAGCCGGTGCTGTGCGCGACAGAACTGGCCATCGCCGATCCACAGAACCCGGGTGTCGCGACGCTCCGCGACAACCATCGTCTGTGCTATCCCTCCGGCAACCGGGCGGTGCGGGCGCTCGAGCAGCTGTGGCGTCACGCATCGTTTCGAAGGCGCCACGGACTGGACCGGTGACCCCGCGCCGTCGGCGCCTGCTCCCACAGACGCTGGCCGTCGCCGGTGGTCTCCTGGCGGCGTCGCTCCCCGGAACGTTCGCCGCCCGATCGGCGTCGGCTACACCACCGCCGGTATCGACGCCGCTGTTCAGCGCCCGACGGGTGCCCGGACTGGTGCTGGCCGAGGCACGGGGTCCGGCGCTCCGGACGGCCCTCGCCGGGGTGGCTGCCGCGAGCCCCCCCGACACGTGTATCCAGGTGAGTTCCGCCGGCAAGACGTTGTACGCCCATCGGACTCGCGCGCCGATGACGCCGGCGTCGAACCTGAAGCTGTTGACGGCACGACTCGCGCTCGACCTGCTCGGTCCGGACCACCGCTATCGGACCTCGGTGGAGGGCACTGCACCGGTGGACGGCCAGGTCGATGGTGACCTCTACCTGGTCGGCGGGGGAGACCCTGTCCTCGGAACCGACGCCTACCTCGCCCATTTCCACGCTCCGGCCGACCGGGGTACATCGCTCGAACAACTCGCGGACCGGGTCGTCGCCGCCGGGGTGCGACACGTCACCGGCTCGGTCGTGGGCGACGAAACCCGGTACGACTCCGAGCGTGCGGTCAGCGGCTGGCCCGAGCGGTATCTCGACCAGCACCAACTCGGACCACTCACCGCGCTCGAGGTGAACCAGAGCTTCACGTCCTTCCCGGCGAAGTTCAGCGAAACGACGCTCGACCAGCTCACGGCCGCACCGGATCCACCGCAGTTCGCCGCCGCGACCTTCACCGAACTGCTGCGGAAGCGGGGCGTGCGCATCGACGGCGTCGCCACGACCGGGGTCGCTCCTCCGGGAACCTCACACATCGCCACGATCGCCTCCCCGCCACTGTCGGACATCGTGGCCGAGATGCTGCGACGCAGCGACAACCAGATCGCCGAACTGCTCGTCAAGGAGGTCGGAAAGGTGAAGGGATCCGGAGGCACGACCGCGGCGGGACTCGACGTGTTCCGCTCGGAGCTGGGCCGGCTCGGGTTCACCTCCCGGAACGTGGTGCTGCACGACGGTTCCGGACTCGACCACCACGACCGGGTCGCGTGCGCGGTGCTCGACCGCCTGCTGAGAAATGCCGGGGCCGATTCGACGATCGGACGGGGCCTTGCGGTTGCCGGTCGCTCCGGCACACTCTCCGAGCGGTTCACCATGCCGGCGGTGCGGGGCCGGATCCGAGCCAAGACGGGCACGTTGAACGACGTCACGGCCCTGTCGGGCTTCGCGGACACCAGACACGGTCCGACCTTGGTCTTCACCTACATCGCGAACGGCGCGTACGTCTCCCCGGAGCTGCTCAGCCATCAGGACGACCTGGCCCGTGCACTGGTCGGCTACGCAGGCGACGTGCGTCTTTCGTCACTCGAACCCGGATGATGTCCACTTGCCGCGCGCGAAGATGGCAGCATGGTGCCACCGAGCGGATCCCCACCGTTCGACCCGCCCCGAGAGAGGAACCCCGATGGCCGAGGACGAATCGAATCCCCAGCGGAGCATCGGTGAGCTCGTTCGCCTTTCCAAGGCCTACGCCCTGCAGGAGACGGTCGACCCCATCAAGGGCCTGGGGAAGTTCATCGGCATCGGTGTGGCCGCCGCGATCCTCGGAGGCGCCTCGGTCATCCTGGTCCTGCTGGGGATCCTGAGGATCCTCCAGACCGAGACCGGACAACATCTCACGGGGAGCCTGACCTGGGTTCCCTATGTCGTGACGTTGGCAATCGCGGTGATCTGCATGGCGATCGCCCTCGGGGCGGTCGCACAGAAGAAGGGACGGAATTCATGACCGTGGCGAATGGAACGACCGAACCGGCGGCAGGGGAGAAAGTCACCCCCGAACAGCTGCGGGCGAAGTTCCGGGAACTGCAGAGCGAGGTCGACTCCACCGCCGAATCGGCCAAGAGCACGGCCCTGGCGGTGGGGGCCGCAGTCGTCACGGCGGTCGTGTTGGGTGTGTTCATCCTCGGACGGAGTCGGGGGCGCAAGCGGACCACCGTCGTCGAGATCAGGCGCGTCTGAGGGCCACGTGGGCATTCTCCTGCGCTTGCAGAAATCGTCGTTCCGGCGCTTCCGTGACGGACACGCGGGTCCCTGGGGGGCCCTCGCGGTCGGTCTGTTCGGAGTGCGGACCTTGCGGCGCTGGTCGAGACGGAGCGAGGACGTCGTGTATCGGGAGAAGCTCGAGCCCGGCGAGAGGTTGACGATCACCCATCGGGTCGACACCAAGGGGTCGATCGAACGGTCCGAGCGGAGTCGCAAGTCCCGCCGACGGCCGCGCGCCTCCGACCAGGCGTGACCGGATCCACAGGTCGGCTCGCCGACGGGGAGCGGGTCCTGCTCGTCGACAACAAGCGTCGGCGCTATCTCGTCGCGCTCACGGCCGGAGGTGAGTTCCATTCCCATGCCGGCGTGCTGGGACACGACGAGATCATCGGACGCGACGAGGGAGCGGTCCTGCAGACCTCGCAGGGCGGTTCGTACACGGTGATCAGACCGACGCTCGCCGATTTCGTGCTGAAGATGCCCCGGGGTGCCCAGGTGATCTACCCGAAGGACCTTGGTCCGATCCTGATGCTCGCCGATCTCGCACCGGGCATGCACGTGTTGGAGTCGGGGGTCGGGTCCGGAGCATTGTCGATGGCGATGTTGCGTGCGGGAGCACGGGTGACCGGTTACGAGGTCCGCGAGAACTTCGCCACCACCGCTCGTCGCAACGTGCAGGCCTTCCTGGGCGACGAAGCGGCCGACCGCTACACGGTCGAGCTGCGCGACACCTACGAGGGTATCGACCTGGTGGGGGTCGACCGGGTCGTGCTCGACCTCCCCGAACCCTGGCAGGTCGTGCCGCACGCCGCGGAGGCGCTCCGGCCCGGCGGGATCATCGTCGCCTACACCCCGGCGATCACCCAGGCGGCCCAGCTCCGGGAGTCACTCGGCAAGACCGGGTTCCGCTTCGCGGAGACCATGGAGATCCTGCAACGCACCTGGCACATCGACGGCGCAGCCGTGCGGCCCGACCACCGGATGGTGGCGCACACCGGCTTTCTGACCCACGCCCGCTGGTTGGGCGGTCCAGGTCTCAGCCGTTCTCGATGAAGATGCACTCTCCGGGGCATTCTTCGGCGGCTTCCTCGACGGCTTCGTCGAGGCCGTCTGGGACATTGGCCTGGCTGGCCGCACCCCCCGGCTCGTCCAGGGCCGTTCCATCTTCCTTGACGTAGGCGAGCCCGTCGTCGAGTAGTACGAAGACATCAGGACAGATCTCTTCGCACAGCCCGTCGCCCGTGCACAGATCCTGGTCGATCCAGACCTTCATGTTTGCCTAGTGCCTCGTGTCGCTTGCATTCCCCGGGTCCAGCGACCCGCACCGTCAACGATAGAGGCCGCTCGGCCTCCACTGCCATTTCGGGACCGGTGTCAGGCGTCACGCCAGGCCGCAGCGCGGCGTCACATGCCACACCGATGGCCGCTGGAGCCGGTAGGGTCGGCTTCGAAGGGACTGGGATCATCCCGCCCCGCGAGCAGGAGGTTGTTCCCATCGAATCGGATGATGGTGTCCAGGTGGAGCGTTTCGAGGCCCTGCGACGGCACTGCGACGAGCTGGAAGCCGAACTGCGGGAGCGGCGCGACCTCGGGGGAGACGGGGCCGCGCGCCGTCACGCGCTCGAAGAGCGGCTGGTGGATCTCAAAGGACAGTTGGCCGAAGCGGTATCGCGCAACGAGAAGTTGACCTTCACGCTGCGCGAAGCGCGCGACCACATCGCGACGCTGCGCGAAGAAGTCGACAAGCTGACCCAGCCGCCGGCCGCATACGGCACGCTGCTGGCGGTCAACGACGACGGTACGGTCGATGTGATGTCGGGTGGGCGCAAGATGCGGGTGGCCGTGGTACCCGATGTCGCGGGAACGCTGCGGGTCGGAGCCGAGGTGGTGCTGAACGACTCGCTGAACGTCGTGATGGCCCGCGCCCCCGAGGAGCAGGGTGAGGTCGTCACCTTCAGCGAGTACCTGGGTGTCGGCCGGGCTCTGATCACCGCGCGCGCCGATGAGGAACGGGTGGTGCAACTTGCCCCCGATCTGGACGACGTCCGCCTCCGTGCCGGAGACACGCTGCGCATGGACGCCCGTTCGGGGGTGCTGCTCGAGAAGTTGCCCCGTCCGGAGGTCGAGGAGCTGGTGCTCGAGGAGGTTCCCGACATCACGTACGCGGACGTGGGTGGGCTGGACTCCCAGATCGAGCAGATCGCGGACGCGGTCGAGTTGCCCTATGTCCACGCCGACCTCTACGCGGAGCACGCGCTCCCGGCACCCAAGGGGATCCTGCTCTACGGCCCCCCGGGTTGTGGAAAGACGCTCATCGCCAAGGCCGTGGCCAATTCGCTCGCGAAGAAGGTCGCCGAGGTCTCCGGAGACGAGAACGCGCGCAGCTATTTCCTCAACATCAAGGGCCCGGAACTCCTCAACAAGTACGTGGGGGAGACCGAGCGGCAGATCCGGCTGGTCTTCCAGCGGGCCCGTGAGAAGTCCGAGGAGGGATGGCCCGTCATCGTGTTCTTCGACGAGATGGACTCGATGTTCCGCACCCGTGGAACCGGCATCTCCTCCGACATGGAATCGACGATCGTGCCTCAGCTCCTGGCTGAGATCGACGGTGTCGAAGCACTCAAGAACGTGATCGTGATCGGTGCGTCGAACCGCGAGGACCTCATCGACCCGGCCATCCTGCGTCCGGGTCGGCTGGACGTGAAGATCAAGATCGAACGGCCCGACGCCGAAGCCGCGGCGCAGATCTTCTCCCGATACCTGGACCCGAGCCTCCCGTTGGACGGCGAGGCCGTCGAGAAGCTCGGTGCGGGTGACCCGGAACGGGCGATTGCCGCGATGATCGAGGACACCGTCGCCGAGATGTACCGGACGGACGAGCCCAACCGCTTCCTCGAGGTCACCTACGCAAACGGTGACAAAGAGGTGATGTACTTCAAGGACTTCTCTTCGGGAGCCATGATCGAGAACATCGTTCGACGTGCCAAGAAGCTGGCGATCAAACGGGTGATCGCCGGGGGAACGAAGGGACTGCGCACCGAGGATCTGATCGAGGGGATCCACCAGGAGTACTCCGAACACGAGGATCTGCCCAACACCACCAATCCGGACGACTGGGCGAAGATCTCCGGCAAGAAAGGCGAGCGGATCGTGTATGTGCGCACGCTCGTGTCGCGTGCCTCGGACAACAAGTCCGACGGGGGACGAGCGATCGAACGGGTCGCGACGGGTCAGTATCTGTAGCCCGTGGCCCGGTAGGCTCGTCGGCCCATGGCGCTGCACAAGTATCTCGGACTGGAGACCGAGTTCGGGATCGTGCACCGGGGGGTACGCGAGTCGGACCCCATCGCGGCATCTTCGCTGTTGATCAACGCGTACCTCGCCGATGCGGAGTCGGCGGCCACGGGTGCAGAGGAGACGCGGATCGATTGGGACTTTCTGGGGGAGACGCCGGGTCACGACGCGCGGGAGAAGTCCCCGGTCGAAGCGCAGGCGCCGGAAGTCGAGACGCATCTGGTGAACACGGTCCTGCGCAACGGAGCACGCTTCTACGTGGACCACGCCCACCCGGAGCTCTCGACGCCCGAATGCGCCGATGCCCGTTCGGTGGTCGTCTGGGATGCCGCGGCCGGACTGATCCTGCAGCGGGCCATGCGCGCCGCGGCAACGCTGCTCCCACCGCATGAGGAGGTGGTCGTCTACAAGAACAACTCCGACGGAAAGGGCAACTCGTACGGTTGCCACGAGAACTACCTGGTGGCCAGGTCGGTTCCGTTCCACCGGATCGTGGACCACGCGACCGCCCATTTCGTGACGCGCCAGATCTACACGGGTTCGGGCAAGATCGGCAGCGAGATCGCCGGGATCGACGTGCCGTACCAGATCACGCAGCGGGCCGACTTCTTCGAGACCGAAGTGGGGCTGGAGACGACGCTGAAGCGACCCATCATCAACACCCGTGATGAGCCGCACGCCGACCCCGAGAAGTATCGACGGCTCCACGTCATCTGTGGCGACGCGAACTGTTCGGAGGTGGCGACTCTGCTCAAGGTCGGGACCACGGCGCTGGTGCTCGCCATGGTCGAGGACGACGTCGCACTCGACGAGATCCGCTTCGTCGCCCCCGTTGCGGCCATGCGCTCGGTGTCGCGTGACCTGGACCTCACCCAGCCCTTGGACCTCGTCGACGGCCGGGCTGTCACTGCGCTGGACGTGCAGATCGGCCTCTTCGAGCGTGCCGAACGCTACGTGGAGAAAGGCGGTGCGGAATGCGTCGGAGGCGACGGAATCGCCGCCGAGATCCTGCAGCACTGGCGACAGGTCCTCGAGGGCCTGGAACGGGACCCGATGAGCCTCGCCGATCGACTCGACTGGGTGGCGAAGCTGCGCCTGCTCGACGCCTACCGGGAACGCCATCGGGTGGGTTGGGACGACGAACGACTTGGCGCGATCGCCTTCCAGTATCACGACGTCCGCCCCGAACGATCGCTCGCAGTCCGGGCCGGGCTGGTCCGGATCTCCACAGACGACGAGGTGCGGCACGCGGTCCACCACCCGCCCGAGGACACCCGGGCCTGGTTCCGTGGCGCCTGTCTCACCAAGTTCGCCGACGCCGTCGTATCGGCGAACTGGGACTCGATGGTCTTCGACGTCGGCAGCGAACCTCTCCGACGGGTACCGATGCTCGAACCGGGACGGGGAACGAAGGCGCAGGTCGGGGAGCTGATCGACACGAGCTCGACCGCCGAGGAGCTGATCCGTGGGTTGGAGGCGTGATCACCTCGGGAAATCCGTGTGTTCGGGGTCGTGATGTGGATAGGTTGGAGCCGCAAGCACCGCGGCCCGACGCCGCGGGCCGATCGGCACGATCACGGAGGCCGGCAATGGCTGAACGAGAGTTCAAACAGAAGTCCACCCCACGGGACGACAGTGCGACGACCGCCGGAGAATCGGCCCGTTCGGACCACGGCGAGAAGATCAAGTCGGAGCTGGACGACCTCTTGGACGAGATCGACGACGTCCTGGAGGAGAACGCGGAGGACTTCGTCAAGTCGTACGTGCAAAAGGGCGGCCAGTAGCCCTGCGACCACCGGGGAGGCCGGAACGCCTCTCCCGCGCACTACCCTCGGGTTCCGTGACCCTCCCGTACTATCAACCGCACGACGACCCCGGTCCGGATTTCATCGGTCTCGTCGACCGGGTCGGTCTGCAACCGACCTCCGTGGCCGCTGACACGACGCACCGGCTCGACATCCCCCACGGCACGACCGTGGTGGCGCTGCGGTACTCCGACGGGGTACTCATGGCGGGGGACCGCCGGGCCACGTCGGGAAATTTCATCAGCCACAGCCGCATCGAGAAGGTCTTCGCCGCCGATTCCCACTCGATCGTGGGGATCGCGGGTGCGGCCGGCCCGGCCGTGGAGATGGTGCGGCTCTTCCAGTTGCAGCTCGAGCACTACGAGAAGGTCGAGGGTGAATCCCTGAGCCTCGAGGGCAAGGCGAATCAGCTGGGCCGCATGGTCCGGAATCACCTGACCGCGGCGATGCAGGGGCTGGCCGTCGTGCCGGTGTTCGCCGGCTTCGACCGGGACGCCGGGCACGGACGCCTCTTCGAATACGACGTGACCGGCGGGCGCTACGAAGAACACGAACTGAGTGCCACCGGTTCGGGCAGCATGCACGCATCGACGGTCCTCCGATTGGGTTGGTCCCCGTCGCTCGACGCCGACGCCGCGACCGATCTGGCCCTGAACGCCCTGATGACTGCGGCCGAGGCAGATTCGGCAACCGGGGGACCGGACCTTTTGCGGGGCATCTTCCCGGTCGTCGCCCACGTCGACGCGGACGGCTTCGGGCCGGTCTCCGAGGCGGAGTTGCGTGACCGGGTGCAGCGGCTCAACGAAACCTATGCGCAACAACGCGCCGAACCGGGCCGGGAGGACGACGCATGAGCATGCCCTACTACGTCTCGCCCGAACAGGTGATGGCCGACCGGGCGGACTATGCCCGCAAGGGCATTGCACGGGGCCGCAGCCTCGTGGCCGTGTGCACCGAGGCGGGGATCGTGCTCTGTGCGGAGAACCCGTCGTCGACCCTGCACAAGATCAACGAGATCTACGACCGGATCGGTTTCGGGGGCGTCGGAAAGTTCAGCGAATTCGACCAGTTGCGGGTGGCCGGCGTGCGTCACGCCGATCTCAAGGGATTCGAGTTCTCCCGCGTGGATGTGGTGGCGCGCGGCCTCGCCAACCAGTACGCCCAGCTGCTCGGCCAGGTGTTCACCCACGAGATGAAACCCATGGAGGTCGAACTGCTGGTCGCCGAAGTCGGGACACGCCCCGAGGACGATCGGCTGTTCCACATCCTCTACGACGGCACCATGATGGACGAGAGCGACTGGTGCGCACTGGGTGGTGATGCCGATGCCGTTTCGGAACGACTGGAAGCCCGGTGGCAACCGGGGCTGAGCCTGGCCGCCGGACTCGCGGCCGCCGTCGCGGCACTCGGGAGCGATGACGAGCCGCTGGAACCCGAGGTGCTCGAGGTGGCCCTGCTCGAACGCAACGGTCGGCGGCGGGCATTTTCACGAATCGAGCCCGACGAGGTCGCCTCACTGCTCGGCTCCGCCACCTCATCGGGGACCTGAGTATCGCCCCATTTCACGCCATGGCCCCGATAACGTGCCCAACATGCAGCGCCGGATCTACGGCATCGAGAACGAATACGGGGTCACCTGTACCCTGAACGGGCAACGACGGCTCAGCCCGGACGAGGTGGCGCGCTATCTGTTCCGGCGGGTCGTCACGTGGGGACGATCCTCGAACGTGTTCCTCGCCAATGGCGCGCGCCTCTATCTGGACGTCGGCTCGCATCCCGAATACGCCACACCCGAGTGTGATTCGGTCCGAAACCTGATCGCCCACGACAAGGCCGGCGAGCGGATCCTGCAGCAACTGCTGGTCGCGGCCCAGCACCGTCTCGCCGAGGAGGGGATCCGCGGGACCATCCACCTGTTCAAGAACAACACCGATTCGGCGGGAAACTCCTACGGGTGTCACGAGAACTACCTGACCGCGCGACGGGACGACTTCGCCCACTACGCGGAGGTGATGATTCCGTTCCTGGTGTCCCGGCAGATCTATGCCGGTGCCGGAAAGGTCCTCATGACCGCACGTGGGGCCAAGTTCTCGATCAGCCAGCGGGCCGAGCACATCTGGGAAGGCGTGTCGTCGGCCACCACCCGTAGTCGCCCGATCATCAACACCCGGGATGAACCTCATGCCGATGCCGAACGGTACCGGCGGCTGCACGTGATCGTCGGCGATTCCAACATGAGCGAGTACGCCGCGTTCCTCAAGGTCGGCGCGGCCAGTGCGCTGTTGCGCATGCTCGAAGAGCCCTCGGTGGTCCTGCGCGACATGACGCTCGAGAACCCCATCCGGGCGATCCGGGAGATCAGCCACGACCCCACCTGCACCCAGACCGTCCGCCTCGCGAACGGACGGGAGGTGAGCGCCCTCGACATCCAATCCGAGTTCCTCGACCGGGCCCTCCGCTTCGCCGAGACCAGGGGCTTCCCCCCCGAAGAGCAGCGGGCCGTCGACATGTGGGAGCACTGCCTCAAGGGCATCGAAAAGGATCCCCTCTCCCTCGATCGAGAATGCGACTGGGTCACCAAGTACAACTTGATCGACGCATACCGCACCCGGCACAACCTGGAGCTCAGCGACCCCAGAATCGCCTTGATGGACCTGCAGTACCATGATGCGGACCCGGGACGCGGTCTGTACTACCGGTTGCAGCAGCGTGGCAGGGTGGACCGGGTCTGTACCGACGAGGAGATCGACCTGGCGGTCGACGAACCTCCCCAGACCACGCGGGCCCGTCTGCGGGGTGCATTCATTCGCAGGGCCAAGGAACGCAAGCGCGATTACACGGTCGACTGGGTCCACCTGAAGCTGAACGACCAGGTGCAGCGCACGGTGCTGTGCAAGGACCCCTTCCGCGCCCACGACGAACGGGTCTCCCGACTTATCGACAGCCTCTGATGGCGCGCTTCGTCCCCGGAGTCGTCTCCGGGATGATCGACGAACGTCCGGGATTCCAGCGCATCCTGGTGCGACTCGCCGGCGGGGAAACAGACGAACGCGCGTATGTGCTCACCGAGCTGACCGGTCCGATGACCGTCGGTGACGAGGTGCTGGCGAACGCCACCGCTGTCGATCTCGGCTTGGGAACTGGCGGTTGGCACGTGGTCGCGGCAAATCTGACCCGACCCGGTCTGGTGACCGACGGCGGTGGCCACATCATGAAGCTCCGGTACACCCCGGAGCAGATCGACACCGGGGCAACGGCAGAGCATCTCGACGAACTTCCCGGCGATCTCAGCGGTACGCAGGTCGTCGCGTGCACGCTCCACAGTCAGGTTCCGCTCGTGGTGCTCGGCGCCCTGTCGGCGCGTCCGGAGCTGCGCATCGCGTATGTGATGACCGACGGCGGGGCGTTGCCGATGGCGTTCAGCGGACTGGTCGCGGCGATGACCGAAAGGGGGCTGCTGGCGGCCGGAACGGTCACCGCCGGTCACGCGTTCGGGGGACGGCGCGAGGCAGTCGGCGTTCCCGATGCGCTCGCACTCGCACGCCACGACGCAGGGGCCGAGCTCATCGTGGTCGGGATGGGGCCGGGCGTCGTCGGTACCGGCCACCGCCTGGCGACCACCGCCCTGGAAGCTGCGCCGATCCTGGACACGGCCGCCGCGCTCGGCGCCGAGGCGATCCTCTGCGTGCGGGCCTCCGAGGCCGACGAACGGCCGCGGCACCGGGGGCCGAGCCACCACACCGACACCGTGTTGGAGCTCCTGCGCACCTCCGTGACCGTTCCGATCGTGCCCTCGCTGAGCGAGCAGGTCGCGGCGTGGAGGGGCCGCCACCGGGTCGTCGAAGTCGCCGACGTCGACGCCGCGGCGCTCCTCGACGCTGCTGGTCTGCACGTCACCACGATGGGCCGTGGACCGGACGTCGACCGGCTCTTCTTCGACACCGCAGCGGCCGCGGGGATCGCGGCCGTGAGGGGCTGATTCGATGGCGTCGGCGAAGCTCGAACGGTTGATGAACCTGGTCGCGGCGCTGTTGCGGACCCCGGTGCCGCTCTCGGCGGCGACGATCCGACGGCGGATCGGGGCGTACCCGGACGACGACGAGGCCTTTCATCGTCAATTCTCCCGGGACAAAGCGGATCTGCGGGAGATGGGGATCACGATCCGGATCGAACCGGTAGCGGACAGTGCCCCGCCGGTGGAGGGCTATCGCATCGATCCGTCCGAGTACTACCTCGACGATCCCGAGCTCGATCCGGACGAACTCGCGGCGCTCCACCTCGCGACCCGGCTCGTGATGGTCCCGGACTCGGTCGCCATCCGGGAAGGGCTCTTCAAGTTGGGAGGGGCGATCGATGCCGTGCCCGATGCGCCCCCGCTGGTGGACCTCCCGGATGACCCCAATCTGGCCGTCGTCTTCGATGCGTTGTCCGACCATCGGTCGATCTCGTTCCGCTACCACGGTACGGACCGTTCCGTGACGCCGGGTGGCCTCGGCTTCCAACAGGGTCGCTGGTATGTTTCGGGTTGGGACGAAAGAGCCGAAGGGCAGCGGACTTACCGCCTCGACCGTGTCGAGGGGCCGGTTCACCTGGGGCAGCCGACAGAACTCGCCCATGCCGGCGCGCGCGCTCTCGAACCGATCCGCCCCTGGACCGTCGGCGACGACGAGCGGTTCACGGCGCGGCTGTCGGTCGCTGAGGCGGCACTGGAAGCTGTGCTGGCCGACACGGGTGAGGAGGTCGTCGTCGGCCGGGAACCCGACGGACGAACCCGATGCGCAGTCGAAGTGACGAACCGTCAAGGGTTCCGCTCCTGGATCCTGGGTTTCGGCGACGACGTCGAGGTGACCGGACCCACCGACGTGCGCGCCGAGATCATCGACTGGTTGCACCGGGTCGTGGCATCATCGTGAGCCGCAAGACCACCGCATCAGACCGGTTGAGCCGGTTGCTGGCGCTTGTTCCCTGGGTCGCCTCCCACCCCGAGGGAGCGGCGGTGTCCGAGGTGTGTCGTCGCTTCGAGGTGAGTCGTGCCCAGCTCGTGAAGGATCTCGAGACGGTGATGATGGTGGGTACCTACCCGTTCACGCCGGACACGCTGATCGATGCATGGATCGAGGACGACCGGGTCAGGATCCACTACGCCGACGCGTTCGCCCGACCGCTGCGATTCACCCCCGGTCAGGCCGTGAGCCTGCTCGCGGCGCTGCGCGGAATCCAGGAACTACCGGGGGCGCAAGACAGCGGCCCCTTGACCGGTGCGATCGACAAGCTGCGGCAGATGCTCGGTACCGACGCCGTCGAACGTTTCGCCGTCGATCTGGGGCACGCGCCCGCCGGGGTGTTCACGATCCTGGAGCAGGGGCGCCGCGAAGGACGCCAAGTGGAGATCGAGTATCAGCGACCCGGAGGGGAGGCACGACGACGCCGGATCGAGGTCCTCCAGGTCTTCTTCCGATCCGGCTACTGGTACGTCTCCGCCTGGTGTCATCGCGCCACCGATGTCCGGATCTTCCGATTGGACCGCATGCTCGCAGCCGAGCTGTCCGAAGACGCTGTCGAGCACCCGGAAGAACTCGGTACCGCCCAGGTCTCCTTCGCCGAATCGCTACCCCAGGTCACCCTCGAAGTCGACCGTTCGGTGACCTGGCTGTTCGAATCGGTGCCGATCGACGAACGGATCGAGGAATCCGACGGTATCCGGATCCGGCTCGCGGTCGCATCCGAGGACTGGCTGGCGCGACTGCTCGTCCAGTGCGGACCAGCAGTCCGGGTCGTCGCCGAGGATGCGCCGTTGCAGCTACAGGCGGCGGTCCGCACGTACGCACAGGCGGTCCTTTCGTGCTATGGCGAGTCGGTGGAGGACTGAGGCGTTCGACCATCCGTGCGAGCACTCCGCAGTCGAAGCGATATCGTGTGCAATCCTGTGCCGCGCAAGAATCCAGAACCAGCGAGCCCTGTTTCCGAGGACGCCGCCGCCTCACCCGGGGAACCGCCGATCAACCTCCCACCGTCGAAGTTGAAGCGGCGCGCCAAGCGAACCGGTTGGCGGGCACTCGTCGAGTGGGTCGTGGTGATCGGCGGTGCGTTCGGCCTCGCGCTGTTGATCCAGGCGTTCCTCTTTCAGCCGTTCCGGATCCCGTCCGGCTCGATGATCCCCACGCTCGACGTCCACGACCGGATCGTGGTCAACAAGCTGTCGTACAAGTTGCACGACGTCCACCGCGGCGACGTCGTGGTGTTCACCACGCCGCAATGCCAGAGGCCGTCGTCGCCCACGTGGGCGAATTGCGGCATCGTCGGTGAGTACCGGGATCTCGTCAAGCGGGTGATCGCGCTGCCCGGCGACCGCCTGGCCATTTCCGGGGGCCGGGTGTACATCAACGGCGAGCAGCTCGACGAACCCTATGTTCGGAAAGGCTCGACCACGGTGGGCCAACCTCCATTCGGTTGCGGCTTTCCCGGCACGCGGGCCCATCCGTACGTGATCCCCAAGGGAATGATGTTCGTGATGGGCGACAACCGCAACAACTCGTACGACAGTCGGTGCTTCGGCCCCGTGAAGGAATCGAAGATCGTGGGCCGGGCCTTCCTCCGGATCTGGCCGATCAGCCGGATCGGTTGGCTCTGAGGACGGCGACCATCCGGTCGGTGTGATCGCTGTAGATCCCGTCGATGCCCCAACCGACGAGCCGCCGCATTCGACGGGTGCGTTGCACGCCCCACGCGAACGCCAGGAGTCCGGCATCATGGCAATCGCGCACCAGAGGAGGGGTCCAGTGGCGATGGGGCAGGTTCACCACCTCGATGCCACCTTCGGCGAGTCGGGCGAACGACCATGTGACCAGTGCGGTTCGACGAATCGACGCCACGAGACGGATCTGGGGATCCAGACGCCGCCAGGTCGCCACGATGGTCGGGTCGTGGTGACACAACCAGGTGCGCTCGAGGGCTCCGGCGCCCGCGGTGGCACGATCCTCCACGATCGCCGCGGCGGCTTCCACATCCTTCACGTCGATCGACAAGTCGATCTGGGCACCGACGGCATCCTGGAGATCACCCAAGGTGGGAACGTGCTGCGGGAGTTCCTCCAGCGTCGACTCGGCGATCGTCCGTCGTCGGAGACCGGTCCGGACGATTCCATCGTGATCGATCACCGCTCGTCGATCCCTGGTGAGCCAGACATCGGTCTCGAGCGCGTGCGCACCCATACGACAAGCGGTGACGAAAGCTTCGATCGTGTTGTCGCGGGCGTGGGCGCGCCCGCCACGGTGGGCGAAGCCGAGGACCTGCCGTTCTGACGGCGTGTTGCTCATCGGATCATCATGGCGCACCGTGGCACGCCGGATCCGACCGTGTGCCGATAGCGTGGAGAAATGCCGTGGCTGTGGGCTCTTGCTCCTTTGGTCATCGTGGCCGGCGCCCTGTGGTTGGCGATCGGCACCCGTCGGCTCGCACAGTCTCGACTGATGGGGGAGCGGGAGCTCGGTGCCGGTGCCGACGACCTGCGTACCGAAGGAGCCCGTTTGCGGGGCGCAGCCGACCGGGTCGCGATCGACCGCGATGCCGACCCGTCCACGGGGTCCCGAGACCGGTAGCATCAGGCGCGATGCTGGATTTCTCGCCGGAGAAGATGATCTTCATCTTCCTGCTCATCGTGATCGTCCTCGGACCCGAGAAGATGCCCGAGGTCAGTCGCAAGCTGGGACGGGCGATGGGCGAGCTGCGGAAGGTCTCGGGGGGTTTCCAGAACGAGATGCGCCAGGCCATGCGTGATGTCACCGACGACACCAAACCGCCCGATGCTGCTCCCCAGGAAGATCAGGAACTGTCGTCCGGAGCGGCGACCGGCGCGTCCGACAAGGCGGACGAGCCGCCGGTTTCGTGATCCTGTGATCGCTCGTCGATGAGTTCGAAGCAACAGACGCAACCCGACGACTCCTCGATGTCGCTCATGGCGCATCTGGTGGAGTTGCGGAACCGCCTTCTCAAGTGCGCCATCGCAATCACCATCGGTGCGATCGTCGGGTGGTTCCTGTTCATTCCCGTGTTCAATCTGCTGGTGCACCCGATTGCCGAGTTGTGCAAGGAGCACCAGTGCCTGCTGCCCGACGGTCAGTTGCCCAACACCGGCCCGTTGGATCCGTTCACGACCAGAGTGAAGCTGTCGGTGTTCATCGGATTGGGGATCGCAATGCCCGTGATCCTCTGGCAGATCTGGAAGTTCGTGGCCCCGGCCTTGTATGCGAACGAGCGAAAGTACGCCCTGGCTTTCATCGGGCCCGCGTTCGTGCTGTTCCTGGCAGGTGCGGTGATCGCCTACTACGTCCTCCCGATCTCGTTGAACTGGTTGCAGGGGGTGGGCGGACCGAAATTCGTGGCCGCCTACGACTCGGGCAAGTTCGTGACCCTCATCGGCTGGATGATGCTCGCGTTCGGACTCTCGTTCGAATTCCCCGTCGTGTTGGTCGCACTCATGGCGATCGGCGTGGTCAAACCCCGAACGCTGATCAGGTCCTGGCGGTACGCGATCGCGATCATCGTGTTGTTCGCGGGAATCATCACGCCGACCGGCGATCCGTTCACGTTCCTCTTCCTGGCTGTGCCGATGGTCGCCCTGTTCTGGCTGGCGGTGCTCATCGGGGTCCTGATGCGGCGCGGTCGATCGACGTCGACGTCGACGTGACGATAGGTCGCGGCCGTCCCTGGGGCGCCAGCGGGACGCTCTCCGATCGCGGCGTCGTGGTCGCCTCCGACGCCGAGGCATCCCAGGTGCTCCAAACGGCACGTCGCCGCGGCGAACCGCTGCCCGAGCTCGGACTGGTCGGCGGAGACCTGCATGCCACTCTGGGTGGGACCGGGTCGGCCGAGCGGCTCTACGCCGAAGGTGCGACGCGTTATCCCGTGGATCTCGGTGTCGCCCAGCTCGACGGAGTCGAACGGGTCTTTCTGGCTCATCTGATCATCCGGCGCCGCACCTGGCGGGGACGGGCGGTCGCGGTCATGAATGCCCAGTGGCTGGGATCGTGGGACCTTGGCCCGAAATCACACCCGGACGACGGATTGCTGGACGTCACCGAGGCCGATCTCGGGCTCAGCGACCGCCTCGCCGCACGGAAGCGACTCCCGACCGGGACACATCTGCCGCACCCGGACATCCACATGCGGCGTACGGCGCGCGTACGAACTCGACCTCCCCGCTCCACTGCCGGTGTACATCGACGGGAGACGGGCCGGTCGGGTCGGTCATCTCGTCGCCGAGGTGATCCCCGATGCGGTGACCGTGGTGATCTGAGAGCGGGTACGGTCTCGCCATGGACGACACAGCCCGCGGCGGACGTCTCCCACACGGTTCGGGAGTGGTCGGATCGCCTCGTGGATCTTTCCCGCACCCTGCACGCGGATCCGGAGCTGAACTTTGCCGAACATCGTGCACATGCACACCTGTGTGATCTGCTCGAAGCCGCTGATCTCGAGGTCGAGCGGGGCGCGTTCGGGTTGCCCACCGCCTTCACCGCACGAGCCGGAGACGGAAACGGCCCGAACGTCGCGATCATCTGCGAATACGACGCTCTCCCAGGCGTCGGACATGCGTGTGGCCACAACGTGATCGCGGCGATCGGTGCCGGGGCGGGCATTGCGGCCGCCGCGGCCCTGCCAAGACGGGCCGGTCGTCTCGTGGTCATCGGCGCACCGGCGGAAGAAGGGGGCGGAGGCAAGGTCGACCTGCTGGAGCGCGGCGCGTTCGATGACGTCGACGTGGCCTTCATGGTGCACCCGGCTGACGAGGACCTGACCGCCATGGATGCCATCGCCGTCGCCCAGTTCAGGGTGCACTACCGAGGACGGGCGGCGCACGCCGCCGCCGCGCCCGACAGAGGGAGAAATGCGCTCGATGCAGCGGTGCTGGGCTATGTGGGAGTTGCCGCGCTGCGCCAGCACATCGCACCCCACGAGCGGATCCACGGCATCTTCACCCGGGCCGGCGACGCCGCGAACGTCGTACCCGCCGAAGCCGAAGCCCACTGGTTCGTCCGATCCGAGTCGCTCGACACGCTCGGCCAGCTGATCGAACGGGTGCACGCCTGCCTTCGTGCGGGCGCCGACGCCGCCGGGTGCGAGATCACCATCACCGAAGACGGTCACACCTATGCGGACATGATCGACAACGGCCCGCTTCTCGAGCGATACGTGGGTCTCGCGGCGCAGCTCGGTCGGACCGTGCTTCCACCCGACGCATCCCGACGGGTTGTGGGATCCACCGACATGGGCAACGTGAGCCATGCCGTTCCGTCGATCCATCCGATGATCGCGATCGCGCCTGCGGGAACGGCGATCCACACGGACGCCTTCGCTGGGGCTGCGATCTCGGAGCGCGCGGACCGGGCGATCCGGGATGGGGCCACCGTCCTCGCACGGCTCGCGCTCGAGTGCTGGGACGATCCCGAGCTGGTCCCGGCTGCCCGTGCGGCCTTCGCGGGCGCATCCACTCCCGGGCCATCGACCACCTCTAGAGTCGTGCCGTGAACACCTACGCGTCTGAGGATTTCACCGAATCGGAATCCGACGTGTTGCGTCGCTACTTCACAAACCTCGATCAGCCGGTGTTCGCGCTGGTGAACCTTCCCGAGGTGGTCAAAGGCGCGCTCTTCGCCCGGTATTCCCGTTCTCACAAGAGCCTGCGCCGACTTTTCCTCGACGAATTCGTGACCGAACTGGACATCAGCGGCGACGCCTCGATCGACGCAACCGTGGGCCTGCAGCGGGCCGAGCAGCTCTACGAGAAGGTGTTCGTCGAATACGGCGACGACTCGGTCGCCCAGCTCGGTGGGGTCCATCTGGCCTGTGAACAGGCATCGAATCTGCTCACGAAGGTGCTCGAGTGGGGTCGGCTGATGTCGTACCTCGAACAGTCGACCCGGTACATCGCCTACGACCAGCGGCTCGAAGGCCGCTACCGCTACTACCGGGATCCCGCGATCCTGGCGTCGTCGCTCGGTACCCGCTACGTCGGCGACCTGGACCGCCTCTTCGACACCTATGCGGAACTGGTGACAGCGATGCAGCAGTTCCTCCGCGAGGTGATTCCCCGCGAACCAGGTGATTCGGATTTCGTGTACCGGCAGGCGGTCCGTGCCCGGGCGTTCGACTCGGTGCGAGGCGTCCTCCCCGGTGCCTCGCTGTCGAACGTGGGCATATTCGGCACCGGTCAGGGCTACGAACAGCTTCTGTTGCGCATGCGGGCGCACCCGCTCCCGGAGGCCCGGAGCTACGCGGACCTGATGCTCGGTGAGCTCCGCAAGGTGATCCCGTCGTTCCTCCGAAGGGTCGATCAACCCGATCGGGGTCTGGCGTGGTCGGACTATCTCGAGGATCGTCAGACCTCCATGGAACGGGTCGCCGCCGAGTTGTTCGACCGGACGACTCCGGCGGACGATGTTCCCCCGGTTCAACTGACGGCGTTCGATCCCGATGCCGAAGTGGCCCTGATCACCTCGATGCTCTATGCGCACACCCATCTCCCCGAGCGCCAGATCGAAGCCCGGGTGCGGACGATGACCGCGGACGAACGCGTCAATGTGGTCGAGGCGTACGTGGGGGAGCGTCAGAACCGTCGTCACAAGCCCGGCCGGGCGCTCGAGCGTCTGAACTACCGATTCGACGTCCTGGCCGACTACGGCGCGTTCAGGGATCTGCAGCGGCATCGCATGCTCACCCTCGAATGGCAGCCACTCAGTCCCCGCCACGGCTTCACCCGGCCCGAGGCCGTCGACGCAGCAGGCCTGGGCGGCGAGTTCGACGCCGCGATGGCGCGCTCCGAGGCGCTGTACGACGTGCTTTCGGAAACGTTTCCCGCGCAGGCCCCCTACGCCGTTGCCCTTGCCTATCGGGTGCGTTTCGTGATGCAACTGAACGCCCGAGAGGCCATGCACCTCATCGAGTTGCGCACGACGCCCCAGGGTCACCCCGCCTACCGTCGTGTCGCGCAACGGATGTACAACCTCATCGCCGAAGAAGCCGGTCATCCTGCAGTGGCCGCGCTCATGCGCCACGTGGACCTCACGGAAGAGCCGCCGCTCGGACGCCTCCAGGCGGAACGCCGTGCTGAGCAACGCCGCCGTTCCGTGGTGAGCTGATCAAGCTCGATTCCCGACGTCACCGTGGACACGTCGCGGGAATCTCGCAGCAAAATTGTCGGTTTTCCCTCCAGTTGCGCGTATGATCCGCGGCCGCGGATTCCTCCGCGACCTTTAGATCCAGATCGTGACCCAAGGACACCATGCCTGACGAAGCCCCCGAAGACGAAGAGCTCGAAGAGTTCAGCGACGACGAGGAGTTCGACCCCGACGACGAGCTCGAGGACCTCGACGATGCTGCCGACGACGCCGAGGATGATGTGGAGGACAAGGACGAGGAAGACGACGACGAGGAAGACGAGGAAAAAGAGGAGGCTCCCGCCAAGCGGCGACGGTCCACGCGGCATGACGACGACGACGAGGAAGACGACGACGAGGAAGACGACGACGTCGAGGAGGACCTCGGTGAGATCCTCGACGCCAGGCTGGCGTCTCCCGACGAACCGGACGAAGCCGACGACGACGGAGGGGCAGCGGTCGACGGTGAAGACCGCGCGAACAAGGCCAATCGGGTCCAGCCGAAACGTCCTGAGGAGTTCGTGTGCCAGTCGTGCTTCCTCGTGAAGCACCCGAGTCAGCTCGCCGACCCCGACGCGATGCTCTGCGCTGATTGTGTCTGACAGGATGGCCTCGTGAGACGCGCGATCGAGAACCTCCTCTACGCTCCGGTCGGCCTGGTTTCCGGCGCTCGTGAAGTCGTTCCCGAATTGGCCGATCGTGGACGCGTCCAGGTGGCCAACGCCAAGATGCTGGGTCGGATCGCGTTCCAACAGGGTTCGTCGACCGTGGCGCAGCAGCTCTCGGGCTTCCGTTCCCAGCTCCGCGACTCCCTGGCAGGTGCCGGGCTGGTCAGGCCCGACGAGGCGCCACATCATGCTGCAGGCACTTCCGCCACGGTGGATCAGGCCCCGGAACCCGAGACCGACCGGGCCCCGCGCGACGATTCGGCGCCGGCGGCGTCGACCCTGCCGATCGTCGACTACGACAGTCTCGCCGCATCGCAGGTCGTTCCCAGGCTTGCCACGTTGACGTCGGACGATCTGGAGACGGTGCGGCGCTACGAAGCCGCACATCGCGAACGGAAGACGATCCTGGGCCGCATCGCCCAACTCCAGCGCTGATCTTCATGAGCGGCGACTGCCCCGAAGAGGCCGCACGGCCGGCGACGGCCGGCGATCTCGATGCGCTGGAGGCATCGCGGATCGAAGCCCGAGACGGCATCGCCGGATCCAGGGGCGGCGCGGCATTCACCGGGCGCGATCATCCGGCCGATGCAGTGGACCGTATCCTCGCGGCAGCTCTGGAGGGGTCCGATGATGCGCTCGCCCTGGTCGGGACCCTGGACGGCATGGTCGTGGGTCACCTGATTCTGGAGGTGGTGCCGGACCCCGGTTCGGGTCCGGTCGCGGTGATCCACGAGCTCTGGGTGACTCCTCCGGCCCGAGAACTCGGCGTCGGTGCGTGTCTGATCGATGCGGCGACCAGCTGGGCGACCTCGACCGGTTGCAAGGCCGTCGACGCCGACGCTCTCCCAGGGGATCGTGACACCAAGAACTTCTTCGAGGCGCACGGGATGGTCGCCCGGGGCATCAGGGTGTCCCGGCTGCTGACCTGACCCGGCGGTGGTTCAGCGTCCCTTCCAGACGGGATCCCGCTTTTCGGCGAATGCGGTGATGCCCTCGGTGAAGTCCTCGGTGCCGAACATCTTCATCATTCCTTCACCGGAGAGCTTCCAACCGACCTCATCGTCCTCGTCGGTCGACTCGAGCATGATGCGGCGGGATTCGCGAACGGCCAGTGGGGCGGCGGTCGTGATCCGCCCGGCGAGCTTCTTGGCCGTTTCGAGTGCGCCGCCTTCCTCGCAGAGTTCGTTCACGAGCCCGAAGCCATGGGCCCGGGTCGCGTCGATCGGATCGCCGGTGAGCGCCAATTCCATGGCGATGTTCCGGGGGATCTTGCGAGGCAGCCGGAACAATCCACCGCCCGCGGCGACGAGGTTCCGCTTGACCTCGGGAATGCCGAAGGTCGCCGTGACCGATGCGACGACCAGGTCACAGGCGAGCACGATCTCGGTCCCTCCGGCAAGCGCCGGACCGTCGACGGCGGCGATGATGGGCTTGGTCCGCTCCCGCTGGACGATGCCACCGAAGCCCCCTCGCTCGGTGACCAAAGCGGCGGGGTTGACCCCGATCTCCTTGAGGTCCGCACCGGCACAGAAGATGTGGCCCCGTTCGGTGCGCGCCCCCGTCAGGATGCCCACCCAGGCCTCGTCGTCGTTCTCCAGGTTGTCGATCGCCTTTTCGATGCCGGTGGCCACAGCACCGTTGACTGCGTTGCGCGCTTCGGGTCGATTGATCGTGATGAGCGCGACGTGGTTCTCGAGTGCGTAGTCGATCATGGGGGAGACCCTAACGCGCAGGACGTTCCCGACCGGACTCGACGCTCCGGGGCGGTCCCTTGCCGAATGCCGCGGCGACGTTGGGCAACCGTGACGACAGTTTTTCGACCTTGGCGACAAGCTCTTTGGTCGGTTCGGCGGGGATCCCGGTCGGTCGGACCTGGCTCCGGATGGGCGCGAAGGCGAGCGCATCGAGCAAAGTGATCCAGCGCCCGCTCGGGCTGTCAGGACCGAGCGCTTCGTTCGTGGCGGCCACCATCCGCTCCGCCAGGTCAGTCGGCAGGGGGGATCCCGCTTTGGGGGGACGGGAACTCAGGTTGAGGACCCGGGCGATCCGCTTTTCTCCAAGTGCCGTGTCCAGCTCGGCGAGCCATTCGTTGTGCGCCCGGTCGACCCGGTCGGTCAACTTGGTGCGGAGCTCCGCAGCAAGCGCACGGGTCTCGTCCGTCCGGGCGTGGTCGTCGGCCGCGACCACCACGCTGCGGAGGTCCCGCAAGTCGAGGTCGTCCACGCGGGCGAGAGCCGCATCGGCACGGTCGTTCCATTCTGCGTCGGTGAGGCGGGGGAGAAGCTCCTCGGCGATCGCCACGAGCCGATCGGTGGGCACTTCAGGCTGTCCCTGTGCCTTCCGCTTCGCATTGTCGGCGTCGATGGCGGCTCGAAGGCCGGGCATACCGCCCTCGACGAGCTTCTCGGCAACGGGGCGCTGTTCGTCGCCCAACGTCTCGAGGTAGGCCAGCCGATGGGTCTTCCCGGGTCGGAGGCGGGGAGGCCGGGGACGAGCCGCCGCCTTCTTCGGCCGTTGCGAACGCGGCCCGGCGGATCGTTCGGACCGCTTGTCCGTCTCGCGTGGGCGGTCGCGTTCCTTCGAGCGGGGTCGACTCCGTCGATCACGACGATCCGGCCGGTCCCGTCCGTCTCGTCGGCCGCCAGCTCGGCCCTTCTGACGCAGTTGAGAGGTGACCAGGGCGTCGTCGGTGATCTCACGTCCGATCAGCTCGAGCCGCTCCTCCTTGCCGGGCTTGGATCGATCGGGGATCACCTGGGTGATCTCCGTCGTGTCCAGACCCGTCTCTATCTCGACCCGGGTACCGGTCACCGACACCTGCTCCGGAGGGCAGGATGGTGGCGGCGACCGTTCCCTTGGGTTGGCGGGCGCCGGCAGCCCTCCAGGTGAAGGAGGCGTCGTCGCGGGAGCTGGTGAGTTCGATCTCGATCCGACGGGACATAGGTACCCGACCCTATCGGTTCACGTCCTCTCCCGAGGAGAACCGCAGGTCGGGCACCCGGTGACTACTGCTGGTAGTAGAGATCCCCGGGGCGGATGATTCCGAGCGAATTGACCGACGGCGTGCTGAGGCCGCTGACGTTGTCGCGGAACACGTTGCCGTAGTAGTCGAACAGCAGGGGCACGTACACCACGTCCTTGGAAACCTGCTCCTGGACGGTGTCGTAGTACTGCTTGCGCTTGGACAGCACGTCGGTCTGACGGGCGGCGTCGAGCGCGTTGTCCACGTTGCGTGCGCGAGTACTTCACCAGGTTGGTCGGACCACCGGTGTGCAGCGATCCGTACACGCCATCGGGATCGGCGAGCTGTGGCGACCGGAAGCAGGCCGTGTCCCACTTGATGGAGCCACCACCGGACAGGAGGGTCTGTACGAGGACGGCCTGTTCGACCTGGTTGAGGTTCGCGGTGATGCCGACCGCTTGACCCTGCGCCTTGAGGATCTGGAAGATCCCGGTCGACTCGGGGGTGTTGATGCACAGAGCGTTGACGACCGGTTTGAATCCCTTGGCCTTCAGCTGGGTGATGTCGTTCTTCGCCTTGACCGGGTTGTAGCGGGGAAGTTGTCCCTTGGGGTCGTAGTACGGGCTGCTCTCGGGGAATGAACCCATAGGCAGGAACCCGGGTGCCCTTGTAGTACTTCTCGTTGATCTCATTGCGGTTGATCGAATAGTTGAACGCTTGCCGGGCCTCGAGTGCGGTCGGGTCGTCGAGGGCACGGATGGCGGTCTGCTGGGCGTTTTCACCCGCCTTGGGGGTGACCCCGAAAGGTTGGTGGGTCAAGTTCATGACCAGGATCGTCGAACTGGATCCTTGCGAAGGCTGGACACTGAGCTGGGAATCCTTCTTCGCGCCGACCAGGTTCGACGTGTCCGCCGTCTGCATGATCTGCACCCCGTTCGACTGCACCGCCGCCAGGCGGGTCGTGGAGTCATCCAGAGGCTTGAAGATCATCTTGTCGAGATAGGGGAGCTTGTCCCCGGTGGCCGGGTCCTTGCCGTAGTAGTAGGAGTTGCGCACCACGGTGTAGGTGCCACCGTCGTTGCTCTGGTACATGAACGGCCCGGTGCCGATGAGGTTCTTGATCCCCGGATTGCTCGGATCAGGTGCCGCGTTGCGGGCCTTGGGCTCGACGATCCATCCCAGCCCACCGCCGACGAGCACGGTCGGCCAACTCACCATCGGCTCCTTCAGCTGTACTGCACGGTGAGTGGACCGGTTGCGGTGACCGAGGTGATCTCCTCGGCGTTCGACTTACAGGAACAGTTCGTCGAAGCCCATCGCCCACTTGGTGTGGTCGACGACGTCGGCTGCGGTGAGCGGGGTGCCATCGGAGAACTTGACGCCCTTGCGGAGCGTGAGAGTCCAAGTCCTCAGGTTGTTCGAGGAGGTGAGCTTGTCCGCGAGCTGGTTGTAGTAGTGATTGGAGTTGTCCAGCACCGGCACGCCCTTGTCCTTGCCTTTGGTGCCATAGCTCAACAACGGATCGAACACCGCGTTGGCCATCTCCACATCGGAGGGCTGGATGACGTTCTGGTTGGGCGAGACGTCCAGGATCTCACTTTCCACGCCGAAGGTGAGGGATCCGCCCTTCTTCGGGGTGCCGGTGTGTACCGGCTGGTTCACCACGCTCTGTGGGAACAGTCCGCTCTGGTTGGGCAACGAGTTGTTGCTGTTGTTCGGAGACGTGGACGTCCCCGACTTGTTGTTGCTGCAGGCCCCGGCCAGCAGGCCCAACACCGACAACACAGCGATCCATTGCAACAGCTTCTTCGTCACGGGACGACACTCCACTCTCTCATGTGGACCGGCGGGAACCGGCGATCCCAACCTGGGACTGCCATGATGCTAACCACAAATCGACTAAAGATGTGGCAAATGACCGCGCGTTCTACGAGGATCAGCGACCTGAGCATGCGTGTGGAGGCGCCGCGCAGGCCCGTTCGAGCACGGTGGACTGACGACCGTGGCGACGGGTTCCCGGACAGAAGACACGTGTCGTCTTCGGGCGGGCGGCGGGAACCGCCGGCCGGGTGCCGTCTCGGCGACTGCAACATCCAACGCCCATAATGCACGTTCTGTAAAGTAGGAGCCCTAGGGGTCAGGCCAGCTGATCCAGGACCGCCCGGGCATCGACGAGGCGCTGCTCCACCTCGCTCGGCGCCGGTGATCCCGACGCGTTGGTGGGCGGCCCGGAGCCGTTCGAGGGTCGCAACCTCCTCAGGCGTCATCTCACGTTGGTTGAACAGCCCCGCCAACAGGACGTAGAGCTCATCGACGACCGGGCCGCCGGCATCGACCCACGCGTCCGCCCGATCCAGCTGGGCGAGCAGGTGCGACTCGGCCGCATCGAACTGGTTGCTCGCGATCAGCGCGACGGCATCGTCGGTACATCGCTGCACTTCGGCATCGTCCATGGCCACGTCGACCTCGGGGCGGAGCGGTTCACGCCTGAGCCGCGCCCAGGCGTCCTCCAGTGCGGTGGTGACCGAACGCCCGAACAGCGGTGGACCGGGACGGGTCTCGTCCGGCTCCGGCGGGGTCGGCTCCGGTGAGGTCTCATGCGAACTTTCAGCGGAGCCGATCAACTGCGCCTCGACCTCGCGCCCGCTCGCCCGCAGGGCATCTCGACGTGCGCCGAGCGCCGCCTCCTCGACGGGACCGGCCAGTTCGGGCAGCTCGAGGACCGGCGCCAGCGCGGTCAGTGCCGTGTCGTGGTCGCCTTCACCGGACAGTGCCCGTGCATCGAGGATGCGGAGTGCCGCAGAGACGTCGTCCACCACGGGACGGTCCCGGGCGAGCTCGTGTGTACCCGTGAAATCGTCGGCCACGAAGCGGAGCCACGCCCGGGACAGCGCCACCGGACCCGTTGGGGCAAGAGTTGTGGCCAGGTTCGCGGCTCGTTCGACGTGTCCGGTCTCGGCGAGCAACTCGATGGCGAGCAGGTCCAGGGCGTCGCGCCCGAGAGGCACCGCCAGTCCGAACTCCGGCGTGGACCGGACCAAGTACCCGCAATTCCGGCAGGTAGCGTCGCAGAAAGCGCAGCCGCTGTGGATCGTCCGGAGATCCACGCAACCACCCGAGGAAGCGCAATGATCGATCCGGATGTGTTCCCGCCAGCCGGAGCGCCGCGATCACCGCCGCCGCCGTCCGGTGCTCCCCCGGCTCCGACGCCTGCGCGAGCACCGCCCTGCCGTCATCGCTGCGCACGGCGTCCAGCAACGACCGTTCGAGCCGCGACGACAGCGGTACCGGTTTCATCCGCTCGACCACCCATTCGGGTGCGCGCAGTTCACCGTGGACTTCGACGGCGGCCCGCCACTTCGTCTCAATTGGCCAGAGTTCGTCGGCAGAGGCGCGGCCGACGACCGCCGCGCCCAGCAAGACTTCGTCTGAATGATTCGTCCTCGGCATCGCAATCCCGGCTTTCGGGTACCCTGCTCCCATTCTGCCACTTGCGCAGACCCACCCGGGACCGGACAGGCTCTAAGGTGATTCCGATGCCCACGGCGAACGAAGCGCGAGAAGCGGCTCGGGAGCAGGTCCTCGAGCGCCATCTCGAGGCAGAACGCAGCGGAGACCCGGCGGCGATCCTGGCCACCTTCACACACCCGCGGTACGAGATGGTGGGCAACGGGCGCGTCTACGACGGCGTCGACGAGGTTCGTCGGTACCTGCTCGGCCGTGCCCGCACGTTCCCGGACCTGATGACCGAGGTCATCCATCTCTGGCACAATCCCCACGTGGTGGCCGCAGAACTGTGGCTGAGTGGCTCCTATCGGGGTCCGATCGGCGACGTGGGAGCAGTCGGTCGACGCTTCCGGGTGCGGACCGCCTGCTTCTTCTTGTTCCAGGACGCCGGTCTCGTCGGCGTGCGGACCTACTTCGATTCCGGGACGTTGGCACGTCAACTAGCCTGAAGTCGCTTTCGAACCCGCTCTTCAGAGCACTCGGCTCACGCCGACGGCGAGCGGCCATCTGCGAGGCGCTCGGGTCAATTGACACCGGAGAGGTTCGACGATGTCCCCTGACCGAAGGTAAGAGTTCGTGACCGCACCGCTGACCGACCTGTTCGACGACGACGCCTTCCGGGGACGCCACATCGGACCCCGGAAGGACCAGGTGGCCAAGATGCTCGCCCGGATCGGTGTCGAGGACCTGGACAGGCTCATCGACCGGGTCGTGCCCGCTGGAATCCGCTACGACGCTCCCCTGGAGATCCCCGCGGCGCTCTCGGAACGGGACGCGCTGGCTGCGCTGGCAACACTCGCCGAGGACAACACCCTCCTGCGCTCGATGATCGGGCTCGGTTACCACGACACGATCACTCCCCCGGTCATCCGCCGGAACATCCTGGAGAATCCCGCCTGGTACACGGCGTACACGCCGTATCAACCCGAGATCTCCCAGGGCCGTCTCGAGGCGCTGTTGAACTTCCAGACCATGGTGTCGGATCTGTGCGCGCTGGAGGTGGCCAATGCGTCGCTGCTCGACGAGTCCACCGCGGTCGCCGAGGCGATGACGTTGGCCCGACGGGTGTCCAAGGTGTCCGAGGACGCTCCCCTGCTCGTCGACCGGGACACCCACCCGCAGACCCTGGCGGTCCTGCGTACCCGGGCCGAGCCGCTCGGGCTCCTCGTCGAGACCTTCGATCTCGATGACGGGATCGGCGCGACGACTCCGTTCGGCGTCGTGGTGTCACAACCGGGTTCGAGCGGACGCCGAGCCACCACCGCGGCCCTGCGGGACCTCGCCGGACAAGTCCACGAGCTCGGCGGACTGGTCATCGCGACGACGGATCTGTTCGCCGCCACCTTGTTCGTCCCACCCGGTGAATGGGGCGCGGACATCGCCGTGGGTTCGTCGCAGCGCTTCGGGGTACCGCTTGGCAATGGTGGCCCGCACGCTGCGTTCATGGCCGTCCGTCGAGGGCTCGAACGCTCACTACCGGGAAGGATCGTGGGAACCTCCCGAGACGTCGATGGTGCCCCTGCGCACCGTCTCGCCCTCCAGACCCGTGAACAGCACATCCGACGTGAGCGTGCCACCTCGAACATCTGCACCGCGCAGGTCCTCCTGGCCGTCATGGCAGGTGCCTACGCGGTGTACCACGGCCCCGAGGGCCTGGAGAAGATCGCACAGCGCATCCACCGAATGGCCGGAATCCTGGCGGTCGGTCTCGGCTCGGCGGGGATCGAAGTGGGCTCGTCACGGTTCTTCGACACGGTCACCGTGTCCGTCCCCGGCGAGGCCGACGCCGTGGTCCAAGTGGCGCTCGAACGTGGCTACAACCTTCGCCACGTCGACGACGACCACGTCGCGATTGCGTGCGATGAGACCACCACGTTGGACGACCTGCAGGTGGTCCTGGGCTGCTTCGGCGTCCAGATCGATCCCGCGTCGCTCGACGAAACGGCCCGGGAGATCGAGGAGTCCGACCCCGCTGACCGTCGGACCTCGCAGTTCTGCACGGCAGAGGTGTTCTCTTCGCACCGCTCGGAGACCGCGATGCTGCGGTACCTCCGCCACCTCGCCGATGCGGATCTCGCCCTGGATCGGACCATGATTCCACTGGGGTCGTGCACGATGAAGTTGAATGCCACCGCCGAGATGGAACCCGTCTCCTGGCCGGCTTTCGCCGGCATCCATCCATTTGCTCCCGCTCCACAGCGGGCGGGCTACGCCCGACTCGCCCGGGACCTCCAGGACGCCCTCTGTGCGATCACCGGCTATGCCGCCGTATCGCTCCAGCCCAACGCGGGCTCCCAGGGAGAACTCGCGGGCCTCCTCGCCATCCGCGCCTGGCACCGTTCGCAGGGTGAGGCCCGGCGTCGGCATCTGTCTCATCCCCTCGTCCGCGCACGGCACCAATGCGGCGAGTGCGACCATGGCGGGCATGCGCGTCGTGGTCGTCGACTGTGACGATGAGGGCAACGTGGATGTGGCGGACCTCCGGTCGAAGCTCGAGGAAAACCCGGGCGAGGTGGCGGCGCTGATGATCACGTACCCCTCGACCCATGGCGTCTTCGAGGAGGCCGTCACCACGATCTGTGACCTCGTCCACGCGGCGGGAGCGCAGGTCTACCTGGACGGGGCCAACCTCAACGCGATGGTGGGACTGGCCCGACCGGGCGATTTCGGCGCGGACGTGTCCCATCTGAACCTGCACAAGACGTTCTGCATCCCCCACGGAGGAGGTGGCCCCGGTGTCGGCCCGGTGGCCGTTGCCGCGCATCTCGCGCCGTTCCTGCCGAACCATCCCGCCGACGCCGCAGCCGGGCCCGAGACGGGGATCGGTCCCGTCAGCGCCGCGCCGCTGGGCTCCGCCGGCATTCTGCCGATCTCCTGGATGTATCTGATGATGATGGGTCCGCAAGGATGCACCGACGCGGCGAAGATGGCGATCCTGAACGCCAACTACATCGCGACCCGGCTCGAAGCGGCCTATCCCGTGCTGTACGTGGGCGCCGCAGGGCATGTGGCCCACGAATGCATTCTCGATTTGCGCCCGATCACCAAGTCGACCGGCATCACGGTGGACGACGTCGCCAAACGGCTCATCGACTACGGCTTCCACGCCCCGACCATGAGCTTTCCCGTTGCCGGGACGTTGATGGTGGAGCCCACCGAATCAGAGGATCTCGACGAGATCGACCGATTCTGCGACGCGATGCTCGCGATCCGGACGGAGATCGACCGGGTCGCAGATGGCACGCTCGCCGGCCGACGACAACCCACTGATCAACGCTCCCCACACCGTGGCGATGCTGGCCGACGAATGGAACCACCGCTATTCCCGCGCCGAGGGGGTGTTTCCGGTTCACCGTGTGCGCGCCCACAAGTACTTCCCGCCGGTGCGCCGCATCGACGGGGTCTTCGGAGACCGGAACCTGGTGTGTGCGTGTCCCCCGGTCGAGGACTACCGCTACTGAACCTCCTCAGTCACGTTGATAAAGGGCACCCGCACGACCCGGGCCGGGCTCTCCCCGCCGGATCGGGCCACCACGGCCACCTGCGCGCCGAGCTCGAGGTCCGGGTCGACGAGCGCGAACGCGATCCCCGTCTCCAACGTCGGTGAGAAGTTGCCACTGGTGACCACCCCGACATCGGAGCCGCTGTGGTGGACCCGCTGGTCGGTCCGTGGTGGTCGTCGCCCTTCGACACGGAGTCCGACGAGCTTGCGATCCACACCCCGGTCCCGCTCGGCGGCCAGCGCCTCACGCCCCTGGAACGGACCCTTGTCCCAGCTCACGACCCAGCCGAGCCCGGCCTGCAGCGGGGTGATTCCCGGACCCAGTTCGTGGCCATGGAGCGGCAGACCCGCCTCGAGCCGAAGGGTGTCGCGGGCCCCCAGTCCGGCCGGGCGGAACCCGGCATCGACGACGGCGTCCCAGAACGCCTCGGCACGTTCCACCGGGACCGAGACCTCCACGCCGTCCTCACCCGTGTAGCCCGTGCCCGCGGCGATCGCCTCGACCCCCTGCCACTTGAATCGGCTCACCCGGAAGCGCTGCACCGCGGCGGCATCCGGTGCGACGGACCCGAGCAGGTTCCGGGCGTCTGGGCCCTGAAGGGCGATGAGCGCCCGATCGTCGGTCACGTCGCGGCTCGGCACGCCGAGCGCTTCGATCACCCTTGCCGTGTTCGACGCGTTCGGCATGACGACGAACGAGTCGTCGTCGAGCCACCACACGATGATGTCGTCGAGCACCGAAGCATCCTGCGCGTCGAGCAGGTGGGTGTACTGCGCCCTTCCGGAGCCGATCCGACCGAGGTCGTTGGTGAAGGCCCGTTGCAGTCGGTCGATTGCTCCGGCGCCGTCGACCAGGACCGATCCCAGATGGCTCACGTCGAAGGCGACCGCTGTCGCGCGACAGGCCCGGTGCTCGGCGAGGGTCCCGGTCGGATACTGGAGCGGCATCTCCCAGCCCCCGAACGGAACCATCTTCGCGCCCGCAGCGCGGTGTCGCGAGTCGAGAACCGAATGGCGCAGCGTCATCGGGCCGCGCGGCGCGGCACAGGTGCGCGCTGCGGGGAGGGTGCGCTCTCGGTGGCTGACGCGAGGCTGCGGACGGCGCTGTTGCGCACGGCATCGTCGAGATCGGTCTGCACGTCAGAGAGCGCGAGCAGGTTGAGGACCCCCTGGCCCTTGAACCGGTTGACGACGTCGATCAATTCCTCACCGTCACGCACGAGCACCGCCGAGGACCCTGAAAGCACGATGTGGGCACTGGCGATGTCCGAACCGAGCTGATCACGCAGGTACCCGAAAGCACTGCGCACGGCCGGAAGGGAGATCCCCGCGTCGAGGAGCTGTTTGATGATCTTGAGCTCCAGCAGATCACCGTACGCGTAGCGTCTGCGCGACCCGCTGCCGTTGGCATCCACGAGGCTCGGCCGGACCAGATCCGTCCGGGCCCAGTAGTCGAGTTGTCGATACGTGATCCCGACGATCTCCGCCGTCTGGCGCCCGCTGAATCCGTTGGTTTCCACCCTGAGCTCCTGTCGGTCCCGCACCACAACCGTGAAATTACGGCGTCACCGATCAACCTAGAAGGCGGCCGTCGTCGCTGTCAATGGCCCGGGTGACGATTTCAGGATGCGAAGTCCTCGGGATCCACGTTCTCGATGAAATCCTTGAACTCCTCGACGACGGCCTCGTTGGATTCGGTGCCCTCGACTTCTTCGATGATGGGAACCTGTCCGGCTTCGTCCAGCAGCTCCTCGGTCGCGACGATCGGTGAGGACGTCCGCAGCGCGAGTGCGATCCCATCCGAAGGCCGACACGAAACCCGTTCGGTGCCCCGCGGGGTGGAGAGCTCGAGCTCTGCGAAGAACGTGCCCTCATGGAGTGCCGTCAACACCACCCGCACGAGTTGTGAGTCCAAGGCGTCGAGCACGTCGTGGAGCAGGTCGTGGGTCAGTGGTCGGGGCGTGCTGACCCCTTCGAGCACGAACGCGATCGCGGTGGCTTCGGGTCCGCCGATGAAGATCGGGAGAATCCGCCCTTCTCCTGTGGTTTCCCGCAACAACACGATGGGTGTGTTCGCCGGAGGTTCGACCCTGAGACCGAGAAGCTCCATGTCGACCATGCGGAAAACTCTAGTGTCGTACCGACGATCAGCGTGCCGATCGCAACAGATGCTGCAGGGAACTGCGGAGGAGCGCCGAGTGGATCGCGGCGCCGGCCTTGGTCGTGCGTTCGAGGACCTGGAGTGCCTCGGCTCGGGCTGCGGGGTTCCGTTGGCGCAGCAGCGGCAGGAGAAGCTGTTCGTAGAGCCCGGCTTCCCGGTCTGCCGCGACCTTGTAGGCGCGCAGATGACGCGGCCTCGATCCCGGCCGCGAGCAGCGTGGCCGCGTGCCGGGCGCAGATGACCGCCGGAGCGCCGTAGACCTCTCCGTCGATCCCACTGGCCGTCGTCACGATTCCGAACGATTCGAGTTGGGCGAGCTGGGAATCACTGAGGCCGGTCGCTTCCAGCAGCTCCCGCCGGGTCATGGTCACATCGCTCGGGTCGGAGCCTTGCGGAGGTTGCGGCGTGGTTGCGACCGTGGGCTTCTTCGTCTCCGGATTCGCGGCCCCCGCTTCACTGTTCTTCGATTCGTGGTTCACCGATGTGGCCCTCTCGAGTGCGTGTCGTGCCCCGTCGTCGGGCTCGGTTGGGGGGATTTCGTCGTTTCTCGTTCGTGCCGTTCGGGGACGCCTGGACTGCCGACTCCTCGGGGGTGGCCCCTGGAGGAGCTTGCGGTTCTTCGTGCCTGGATCTCGACGCCTTCGCGTGGTCGACCATCCAGACCGGCGGTTCGCCGTGGTCGTCACCGTGCGCGAGATCCAGGGATTCCTGGGCCGGTTCGTCGGCAGCCTCGACCCCCTCCTTGCCGTCGAGGGTGTCGAGCCGTCGCTTGATCACCTTGAGCGGTAGAAAGTTCTCGCGCTGCTGTCGCAACACCCACCGGAGTCGCTCGATGTCGCTCTCGTAGAACTTGCGGTACCCGGACGCGGTCCGTTCCGGATCGATCAGTCCCTGGCTCTCCAGGTACCGGATCTTGGTGATGGTGAGATCAGGGAAGTCGTCCTTGAGCAGGCTCATGACCTCGCTGATCGACAGATGGGTCGAGGTGGTCACGAGTCGTTTCCGCCCTCGAGATAGACCAGTTTGAACTTTCCGATCTGCAGTTCATCTCCCGTACGCAGCGGGGCCTCATCGATCCGCTCGCGGTTGAGATAGGTCCCGTTCAACGAACCGACGTCTCGCACCAGATATGCGCCCGACGGTTGCCGGGTCATCTCGACGTGATGACGGGACACGGTCACGTCGTCGAGGAAGATGTCGCTCTCGGGATGTCGACCGACCGACAGCTGTGGCGTGTCGAGGGTGAACCTGGATCCCGCGTTGGGTCCACGGGTGACGACGAGGATCCCGCCGGTCGAGAGCTCCTCGAGGTCGACCGCGATTTCTTCGGCGCCGGGTACTGCGTCGATCTGGAACGTCACGGTCGACGGGTCGCCCAGATTGGCGTCGAGCGTTGCTCCGCACGACGAGCAGTAGTTCGAACCGAGAGGGTTCTGATGACCGCAGTTGTTGCAGAACACGGCGGAATCGACGAACTCAGTCGCTGATGTGGGCGCGGTAGGCATCCGCGTCGAGCAGTTGTCGGTAGGCGTCGGGATCCGCTGGTTCGACCCGGAACAACCATCCATCCCCGTAGGGGGCCGCGTTGATGCTCTCGGGATTGTCGGCGAGCGCGTCGTTCACCTCGAGCACCTTGCCGGCGATCGGCGCGTAGATTTCCGAGACCGCCTTGGTGGACTCCACCTCGCCGGCCACCGCGCCGACCGCGAGGTCGGCGCCGACGTCGGGAAGCGAAACGAACACGACGTCGCCGAGTGCGTCACGGGCGTAGTCGGTGATGCCCACGCGTAGGCCGTCGTCCTCCCGCTTCACCCATTCGTGGTCAGTCGAATAGCGAAGTTCTTCTGGCACGTCCATGGGCCGCCAACCTATCGCACCCGGGGAGGTGCTGGTCACCGCGTGTTCCGGCTCCCGTCAGGGCGGCCGGTCAGCGCACCAGTTCCTGGATCCTCCGTGCGTACTCGTCGACGAGGCGGTGTGCCTCGACTTCGGAGTCGGCCTCGGCCCAGAGGTGGGTGATCGGATCCGACACGTCGGGAATGACCAGCACCCAGTCCGAGTCGTGCCACACCTTCACACCGTCGATGAGCTCGACGCGGAGGTTCTTGGTCTGCTCGACGAGGGTTCGCATCACCATGCCCTTGCGATCCCAGGGGGTGACGATGGCGGTGTGCACCAGAGACGTCGGAGGCAGTTCGTCGACGACCTCGTGCAGCGACGATCCGTCGAGGGCGAGCAGTTCGATGAGCTTCACCAGGGCCGCAGCGGCGTCGAACGCCGGGAGGAACCCCGGCAGGATGAAACCACCGTCGCAGTCGCCGACGAAGCCGATGCCCGGGGTGAGCGCCCGGTCCATCAGGGCCATCGCGGAACGCTGCGTCCACTCGACATCGACTTCGGCGGACGCGGCCACCTCGAGGACGCGTCGGGTCGCGGACAGCGGCACGGCGATCGCGGTCCCGTCCATGTGCCCTCCGATGAGGCGCACGAATGCGAGGAGGGCCTGGGTGCCGTCCAGGATGTGACCGCGCCCGTCGACCAACGTCAGGCGCTCACCACCCGGGTCGATGACCGCGCCCAGGTCGGCGCCCGAGGAGATGACCAGTTCTGCGACCCGTTCGGTGCGCTCGGCGGCGTCCGAGCTGAGCAGTCCCCAGGTGGAGCCATAGGGATTCACGCCGAGAACGTCCGCGCCGATCTTGGACCACAGGGTCGGCATCACGAACGACGTCGAGCCGTAGGAGTAGTCGACGACCAGCTTCGGGCACGACTTGCGCAGGGCGGGGAGATCGACGGTGTCCTGGAGGGCCACGCTGTAGTGCTCGAGTGCGCGAGGGGGGTAGTCGATGTCGCCGATCTCCTCCGCGAGCACGCGGCGGAAATCCTCGCGGTTCACGAGGCGTTCGACCTTGCGCTTGCGGGCATCGGACAAATCGAGCCCCTCGTCCCCGAAGAACCTGATCACCACCGACTGGGTGTCGTCTGCTTCGAGTCGGATCGTCATACCTCCCGCGGCGCGGGGTTGGCGGACGATGAACCGCGTCACCGGAACAGGGGCGACCTCCAGGTCGACGACGTTGACCCCGGACGCGTTCAGCCCGGCCATCGCGGCGCGCTTGAGCATCCGACCCGAGCGACTGGAGTCCCGTGAGGTGACCACCGTCGCGTTCTTGGGAAGGGTCGAGGCGAAGGCCATCGCGACCCGACTCGCCATTTCCGGCGTCACATCGACGTTGGCGATCCCGGCCACGCCCGATCGACCGAACAACGTCCGGGTTCCCTTCGATTCCCACACGATCGAGTTGTTCACCACCGCGCCGGCTTCCACCGTCTTGAACGGGAACACCTTGACTCCCGACGAGATCTGCGCATCCTCACCGATGAAGCACTGGTCCCCCACCACCGCGGCGTCGTCGAGATGGCATCCCCGACGCAGATCCGACCCTCGCCCGACGATGGCGCCCCGAACGTGCGCTCCTTCCCCGACGTAGACGTTGTCGTGGACGATGGCCCGTTCCAGGGTCGCGTCCGCCCGGACCCGCACGTTCGATCCCAGTACGGTGAAGTCCCCCAGGTGCACCCCGGCCTCGATCCGACAGGAGTTGCCGATCACCACCTTCCCGGTCACCTCGGCCTCGGGATGGAGTTCGGCACCCTCGCCGAGCCAGACCCCCTCGCGGAGTTCGAAGCCGCCGATCTGGACATCGACACGGGCGTCGAGCACGTCGGCGTGAGCACGCTGGTAGGCCTCGAGGGTGCCCACGTCCTCCCAGTAGCCGTCGGCGACCATTCCATAGAGCCCACGACCGGCCCGGAGCACCTCTGGGAAGACGTCCGACGAGAAGTCCGAGGGACCGTCGGCGGGGATGAAGTCGAAGATCTCGGGTTCGAGGACGAAGATGCCGGTGTTGATCGTGTCGCTGAACACCTGGCCCCACGAGGGCTTCTCGAGGAAGCGCTCGATGGTGCCGTCCTCCCGGGTGATCACGATGCCGAACTCGAGCGGATCGTCGACCGCGACCAACCCGATCGTCGCCAACGCCTCCTTGGCGGCGTGGAAGTCGACGATCGCCGACAGGTCGATGTCGGTCAACACGTCTCCGGAGATCACGAGGAAGCGCTCGTCGAGCTCATCCATGGCGTTGCGCACCGAACCGGCCGTTCCCAGCGGGCTCTCCTCGGTTGCGTACACCATGCGCACCCCGAATTCGGACCCGTCACCGAAGTAGGTGCGGACCGCATTCGCCAGGTACGCAACGGTGACCACGATGTCGGTGATGCCGTGACGACGCAGCAGATCGACGATGTGTTCCATCATCGGAACGTTCGCCAGCGGGAGCATCGGCTTGGGAACGTTCGAGGTGAGCGGGCGCAGCCGGGTGCCCTCGCCCCCGGCCATGATGACGGCCTTCATGGTGCCGAGGGTACTCCCCCGTCGGAAGGTGCGGTCCGCGCGATCCGGCCCTCGGCGAGCGCCCGCCGCGCGAGCGGGATGTAGGCGAACGCCGCGTAGTACGAGAACACGAGTCCCGGAACCACCGCGATCCAGGCGATGGCCCCGAGCAGACCGGCATAGCTCAGGGTGCTGTGGCTTCCCAGGAAACAGGGAATCGCGACCATGTTCGCGAACGTCCCGGCCTTGCCGAACCAGGTCACGTCGATCCGCCGCGCCCCCAACATGCCGAGGATCACCGTGGTGGCGCCGACCACGACCTCGCGGGAGAGGATGGCCACGCCGATCGCCACCGGGATGCTCCCGTCGATCAGGATGCAGGTGAGGCCGACGAAGAAGAGCAGCCGGTCGGCGACGGGGTCGAGGATCTTGCCGAGCTCGGAGACCTGGTCGAAACGTCGGGCGATGTACCCGTCGCACCAGTCGGTGACACCGAGCGCGGCGAGGAGCCAGCCTGCCGCGGCACGGTTCTCGCGCGCCGAACAGCAGATAGACGAAGATCGGCAGACACACCAGGCGAACCATGGTGATCGCATTCGGCACCGTCCAGGGGTTCCATCCGCTCTTGTCGCCCACCTGGGACTTCGCGGCGCCGTCGGTCACGCCGCCCAGCCTAGGCTGACCTTCAGGTCGACACGAGAGGAGCTCCATGACGACGTTGTTCACCAGGATCATCGACGGCGAGCTTCCCGGTCGATTCGTCTGGCGTGATCCGGACGTCGTGTCCTTTCTGACCATCAACCCGATCCGCCCGGGGCACGTGCTGGTCGTTCCCCGACTCGAGGTCGACAACTGGCTGGATCTCGATCCCGACCTGGCGTCGAAGCTGCTGCGCACCGCGGAGTCGATCGGGCGCGCCCAGCAGACGGCGTTCGATCGGGAGCGGATCGGCGTGATCATCGCAGGACTCGAAGTGCCCCACGTGCACCTGCATCTGATTCCGATGACCTCGGAACAGGACCTGCAGTTCTCCAATGCCGATCCCTCCCCCGATCCGGCCGCGCTGGACGAGGCCGCCGAAGCGATCCGTGAGGCACTTGCCCGCCTCGGCCTGACCTCCCCCGAGGCATCCTGAATCCAGGCGGGTTCCACGGGCCGGAGCGACCGGGTGCCGACCCTCGGGACGTCTCGGAAACCTCGTTTGACGACGTCGGCCACTCCGCGGAGTCAGGCCAAAGGTGACGCCCCCGCAACGACGCCTGACCTGGGAGTTTGTTGGTCGGGCTGGCGGGATTCGAACCCACGACCTTCGGTCCCCCAGACCGACGCGCTAACCAAGCTGCGCCACAGCCCGTACTGCGACTGCAGTGTATCCGGGTCGGCACCCCGGTTGGGAACTGCGGTTTCAGAGCTTGTGCGCGAGCCAGACGATGCCCTGGAAAAGTCGCCAACCGAGGTAGATGACCAACGCCACCACCAGCACCCAGAAGTGCCAGGGTGCACGCGACTGCTCGGCCTCGTCTTCGGACTCCTCGGCTGGATCGGCCCGCACGGCCATCGCATCCGCGCCCGAGCCTCGTCCGCGCCGGGCGCGACGAAGTTGGGAGGTCGAGGTCACCTGCGCACCGCAACTCGGGCAGGTTCCGTCGTTCTCCACCGTGTTGGGGTTCAGGTAGCGGTCGCATTCGTCACACCAGGGCACGGGTCACTCCGGTTCGACCCGACGGGAACGGGGCCCGACCCGCGCAACTGCGCTCGGCACCTCGTGCCCGACCAGTTCGGCCGCGAACCGCGCCGCTTCCACGAGGCCGTCGATGTCGCAGCCGGTGACCCAGCCGCTGTCATCGAGCAGCGCCACGAACTCCTCGGTCGCCAGGTTCCCGGCGGCTCCGGGAGCGAACGGCGATCCTCCCAGGCCACCGATCGACGTGTCGAAGCGCCGGACTCCGGCCTGCAGGGCCGTCCAGGCATTGACGAGTGCAGTCCCACGCGTCTGATGCAGGTGCAGGCCCACGCCCGTCCCGGTCTCGTCGAGCAGGTCCTCGACGCGGTGAGGAGTACCCATGCCGGTGGTGTCCGCGTAGGTGACGGACGTGCAGCCACCATCGAGCAGACGATCCCCCAGCGTGGCGACCTGTGCCGGGGTGAGATCCTCGCCGACGAAAGGCGACCCGAACGCGCAGCTCACCACCGCGTCTACCGGGACCCCTTCCGGTGCGGCCAACTCGGTGATCGCGGCCACTTCCTCCAACGACTCGGCGACACTCCTGCGGACGTTGTGCCGATTGTACGACTCGGACGCCGAGATCGTCACCGTGAGCTGGTCCACCGGGCAGGCCAACGCGTCCCGGGCACCCCGTCGGTTCGGCACGAGAACCGTGACCACCGCGTCGGACGGCGGATCGATCCGCTCGACCACCTCGGCGGCGTCGGCCATGGCCGGCACGGCCTTGGGCGAAACGAACGACGCGACCTCGACGTGGCGCAGTCCGGCCGCGAAAAGTGCCTTCACGAGACGGGCCCGATCGGCGGCCGGAACGGGCTGTTCGGGTTGGAGACCGTCCCGGGGACCGACGTCGCGGATCGTCACCCGCTCGTCGGCGCCGCACTGCGATCCGGTCATCGTCCCATCGTGCCCCCATCGCGGTTCGGCCACCACATCGGCGTCCGTTCGAGCCGTTTCAGACCGGGGGCACACCGTGGCGCCGGTCGCTGAAGCTCCGGTCCTTGCCCTCGGCCAGGGCAAACCGTCGGATCAGCTCACCGCGCAGGTCGCCCGGCTGCACCACGGCATCGACCACCAGTTCGCTCGCAAGTCGGACCAGATCGACGTCCGCCGCGTAGATGGCCCGCTGCTCGGCGATGAACGAGGCCCGTTCGTCGGGGTCCTCGATGTCGGCGATGCGATTTGCGAACACGGCGTTCACCGCGGCTTCGGGCCCCATCACGGCGATCTTCGCGGTGGGCAGTGCCAGGGTCGCATCGGGCGCGAATGCCGGACCCGACATCGCGTACAACCCGGCTCCGTAGGCCTTGCGGACGACCACGCAGATCTTTGGGACGGTAGCCTCACTTACCGCGGTGACCATCTTCGCGCCGTGGCGGATGATGCCCTGAGCCTCGACCTGGGTGCCCACCATGAACCCGGGCACGTCCGCCAGGAACAGCAAGGCGATGCCGAACGCATCGCAACACCAGATGAACCGGGCGGCCTTGTCGGCCGAGTCGACGAACAGGACACCCCCTTTGACGGACGGATTGTTGGCGACGACGCCGACGGGACGACCGTCGAGGCGGCCCAGACCGCAGACGATCTCAGGGGCGAAGAGCGGCTTGATCTCGAAGAAGCTCTCGGCATCCACCAGGGTGTCGATCACCGCATGGATGTCGTAGCCCTCGGCTTCCGATTCGGGAACGAGACCGACGCGGAACTCCTCCGCCGGCTCAGCAGGGAGATACCGCGGCGGTTCGTCGCGCCAGGTGGCGGGGAAATAGCTGAACCAGGCCCGCGCCTGGTCGATGGCGTCCGCATCGTCGACCGCGAGATTGTCGCCGCAACCCGACACCGTCGCATGCAGCCGGGCACCACCCATCGCCTCGAGCGTCGTGGACTCCCCGATCACCATCTCGGCCATGCGGGGCGACCCCAGGTACATCGAGGCGTTGCCCTCGACCATGATCACGATGTCGCAGAAACTCGGAATGTACGCCCCGCCTGCAGCTGACGGTCCGAACAGGCAACAGATCTGGGGCACCCGACCCGACAGGCGCACCTGGTTGTAGAAGATGTGGCCGGCGCCGCGCCGCCCCGGAAACAACTGGACCTGATCGGTGATCCGCGCACCAGCCGAATCGATGAGCCAGAAGATCGGCACGTCGTGATCCAGGGCGTATTCGGTCGCTCGCACCATCTTCTCCACGGTGCGTGCGCCCCACGACCCCGCCTTCACGGTGGGGTCGTTCGCGACGACCACCGCGGCACGGCCGTCGACCCGACCCACGCCGGTGACCACGCCGTCTGCGGGCAGTGCCTCCGCCATGGCGTTGGCGAGCAGTCCGTCCTCCACGAACGTGTCCGGATCGCAGAGCAGCGCGATCCGATCTCGGACGAACAGCTTGCCCTGTCGTTCGAGCTTCTCCGCTCCGGTCGCGAGGTTGCCCTCGGCGGCACGTGCGAGCACGTCGTCGAGCATGGGCGTGTCCGTCTGGGCGCGAGGTCGTCCCGGCATCGTCGAGACTCTAGAGGTCCCTCGGTGCCCTCAGCGACGCCGCAACGCCAGGATCGCCACGTCGTCGCTGAGGCTCGACTGGGCGAAGTCCCGGGCCGATTCCAGTAGCGACTTGCAGAGCACGTCCGGCGCGGCCCCGGGGTCGCGCCGCAGGATGTTGGCGATCCGCTCCTCACCGAAGAGATTCTCTCCGTTTCGCGCCTCGGTCAGCCCGTCGGTGTACATCAGGACGAGGTCGCCTTCTTCCAGGGGGATCTCCCGGCTGACGTAGGAACCATCCGGGTCGAGCATCAGCAACGGCCCGGTCGCGCGCAGGGGGCGGACATCCCGGTCGTGCCACAACCAGGCCGCGGGATGCCCGGCCGAGGCGTACCGAAGTGTCGACGCCGCCGTGTCGAACACCACCACCACGAGCGAGATGAACTCCTCGGCACGTTCCATCGTCGAAATCTGCCGGTTCATCTCCTCGAGAGCCTGGGCCGGGTCCCGAAACTGCCGGAGGAACACCCGGAGCAGGTACTTGGCCTGGAAGGCCGAGATAGAAGCTTCGATGCCGTGCCCGGTCACATCGCCGACGACTGCCGCAACCCGGTTGGGTGAGAGGCGGAACACGTCGTAGAAGTCACCGGCCATCATCCCGGTTCCCGCCTGGTACACCCGGCCCAACTCGAAACCGGTCAGGTCCGGCAGTTCCTCGGGGGCGAGACGGGAAGCCCAGGCCTTGGGCGCCAGTTGCTCCTGGGTGAGCACCTCGACCGCCCGACGTTCGATCGTGAATCGCTCCGCCGAGATCCGGACCGACTGGAGGAAATCACGGGCGAACACGAACGACAGGCCGACCGGGACGAGCACGAGACTGAGCGCGTAGATGGAGTTCCTCGTCTTGTCGACGAGACCGATGCCGGTGGCCACGAGCAGTGCCACATACACCGTGGTGGCGTGGACCTCCTTGCGGAATGCCGATCTCGCCAGGACCGCGGCATCCGATCGGGCGCCGTACTCGTCGACCGCCCGCTGCCAGGCGCGCCGGTGGACCAGCGCCGATCGGGTCCAGAAGCCCGCCGCGACCAGACACGCTGCAGCCACCACCGCGAGTATCAGAACTCCCATGCCACTCCGAGCGTAATCGGTCGAACCGAGGCGTGACGAGAGGTATTCGACCAGGTCACGAGAACGTCACACTCGATTCTCGTCGAATGTGGTGGTCGACGACGTGGCACTCGGCCCTTCGTCATCGGTCTGCAACAGGATCGGCACCAGGTGACACGTCACCGGGATCGGTCGGAAGCGGCCAGCCAGGCCCGCTCGGCGGCACCCATCGGGGTGGCGGGGGGCGTCCCGATCCACGGCACGATGTCCCCGAGGATCGCCGACCAGTCGGCTTCGGCGCCCAGCTCGGCGAACAGCGCGTACAGACCCAGGTTGATCCGCTGGATGAGCAGGAAACCCGGCGGCACGTTGATGTGGCGTTGCACGTCGGCGAATTCTCCGTCGGTGTCGAACATCCGACTGACCAGTCCGGTGGCGAACCCTTCGGTCACCGCCCGCGGGCCGTCGCCCAGGAAGTGCTCGTAGAATCCGACGAAGTAGTCGTGGAGGCGTTCGACGGTCAGGGGCGCATCGGCGGCGATGATGCCTGCCTGCACGAGCAGGTCGCGGAACTCCACCGGATCGTCGTCGATCACCATCGCCCGGTGCATGGCCACGAACAGATCGATCTCTTCGCGGGTGAAGTGCTTGACCAGTCCGAAGTCGACGAATGCGACGCGTCCGTCGTCGAGGATCAGGTAGTTCCCCGGGTGCGGATCGCCGTTGAAGGCGTCGAGGCAGTACAGCGAACGCATCACGAACCGGAAGATCGTCTCGGCCGTGTTCGAACGCTCCTGCTGGGAGCATCCGGCGAGCTCTGCGAAGGTACGGCCGACCAGGAGATCCGACGTGAGCACCGTCGCATTCGAGAGTTCATCCACCACATCGGGGACGAGGATCGTGGGGTGATCACGATAGGCGTCGGCGAAGAACCGTTGATTCGAAGCTTCGATCTCGTAGTCCAGCTCCTCGGAGAGCCGGTCCCGCAGCTCCTCGACGAGCGGGGCCGCCTCGAGGGCCGGAAACATCACGCCGAGAGCTGCGAACAGGACGTCGGCCTGCTCGAGATCGGCAGCCATCGCCTCGGCGATACCGGGATACTGGACCTTCACGGCGACGGCACGTCCATCCGTGGTGAGCGCCCGGTGGACCTGCCCGATCGATGCCGAAGCGATCGCCACCGGATCCCATTGGGCGAACAGCTCGTCGATCGGCCGGCCGAAGGCCGCCTCGACGGTGCTGGTCGCGAGTTCCGGCGCCATCGGCGGCGCCCCCGCCTGCAGATCGGCAAGCGTACGGCGCATGGGTTCGGGAAGGCCGAGATCCAGATAGCTGGCCATCTGGCCGATCTTCATCATGACGCCCTTGAGGTTGCCCAGGGTCTCGGTCACCTGCTCGGCGCTGTGCAACAGGAACTGTTCGTCCAGGGCATCACGACGCGCCGCCGAGGCGAAGGTGCGTTGCGCCTGGTGCAGGCCGTAGCCCAACCCGATCCGGCCGGCGGTCTTGGCCACCTCACCGGTGCGACCGGCGCGACCGCCGGTTCCCACAGGCGACTCGATGGCAGGACCATCGTGCTTGCGGTGCCGCGAACGGCGTGCAACGACCGCCGCCGTGGCCAGCGCCACGGCGGCGCCGGCGACGGCACGCACCGGCTTCACGAGCTGCGTCGCCTGACGCGCAACTTCACCGCGGTGGCCCCGAGGCCCAGGTCCCGGCGCAGCGCCTTCTCCAGATAGCGCAGATAGGTCCGTGGCAGTTCACGATTGGTGAACAGCGTGAACGTCGGAGGATCCGCCGCCACCTGGGTGGCATAGAGCACCCGGGCGCCACCGGGCGCAGGCTGGGCCGCCTGTGCCGCGGCCATGATCTCGTTGACCCGCCGGGTCGGGACACGGCTGCGGTACGCCACGACGACTTCGGACAACGCCGGAAGCAGGCGATGCACCCCTTTGCCGGTCAGTGCGCTCATCTTGAGCACCAGACACTCCCCCAGGAAGGCGAGACGGCGACCGACCTGGTAGTCCACCGATTCGCGTGCCTCGGCATCGAGGAGCTCCCACTTGTTGAGCACGACCACCACCGGACATCCGGCGCCGTCGATGCGCTCGGCGAGCCGCTGGTCCTGATGGGTCACTCCTTCGGTGGCGTCGATGACGAGCAACGCGATGTCCGCGGCATCGATGGCTGCGAGCGCACGGATGATCGAAAAGCGTTCGGTGCCCGGGTCGACCCGGCTGCGACGACGCATGCCGGCGGTGTCGACGAATCGGATCGGACCGTCCGGCGACGCGACGACGGTGTCGACGGTGTCCCGCGTCGTTCCCGGCAGATCGTGCACGACCGCGCGGTCGTCGCCGATGAGCCGATTGAACAGGGTGGACTTGCCCACGTTCGGTCGCCCGACGATCGCCACGGCGAACAACCTCGTGCCCTCCCGGTCGCCGGAAGCTTCCCGAATCGACGGCGGGTCCTCGACGCTGGACCGGACCTCGCCGGCCGCTTCCGCCGGTGGCGGCAACAACGCCACCACCCGGTCGAGCAGTCCGCCCGCGTTTCGGCCGTGCAACGCGCTCGACGGCCACCGGCTCGCCCAACCCGAACGCGAGAAAGTCCCAGATCAGTCCTTCATGGACCGCATCGTCGACCTTGTTGGCGACCACGAGCGAGGCCCCGTCCCGACGACGGAGCAGCTCCGCCACCTCGGCATCGTCCTCGGTCAGCCCGACCGAGGCGTCGACCACGAGCAGGGCGACGTCGGCATCCAGCAGTGCCTGTTCGCTCTGCGCGGAGACCTTCGCGTCGAGCTGATCTCCCCCGCGGATCCAGCCGCCGGTGTCGATCACGACGAACGACCGACCGTTCCACTCGGCTTCGACTTCCTTGCGGTCCCTCGTCACCCCCGGTTGTGCCTCCACGATGGCTTCCCGACGGCCGATGATCCGATTCAGGAGGGTGGACTTGCCGACGTTGGGTCGGCCCACGATCGCGACCGTCGGGAGCTCCGCCGCGCTCACCGCTCTTCGACCGCGAGGGTGATGATCTGGGCGATTCGTCGAGCCGGTTCGATTTCGGCCGATGGCGGCCTGGGTGTGGGATCAAGCCCCCAACGCGCGATGCCGTAGCGATGCCAGAATCCTTCGACCCAGGCGGGTGGGTCCGGGTGATAGCCCCATGACGGGATTCCCGCTGCGGCGGCCTCGAGAATGCCGCTGGAGAAGATGGCGACGACGGGACTGTTCAGTTCTGGCAGGGGCAGGTCGGATTCATCGAAGCGCACGCCGCGTCGCCGCATGACCTTGTGCCAGAGTTGGGAGAGCTTGTCGTGCTCGGATGGGTGGGGTCGATAGCGGGCACCCGTGGCGAGGCAGAAATCGATTGCGGTCCGCGCCAGGGTCGTGCGTTTCAGCTCGGCCGCGTGAAGCTGTCCCAGGAAGATTGGGCGGGTGCGGGCATCGACCGGTGGATCCGCCGGTCGTGCCTGAAAGAGCAACTGGCTCCCGACGGTTTCGTAGGAGACATCGCCACGGCCGCACTTCCAGTACTCTCCGTCAGCGTCCGACCAACAGAGCAGGTGAGCGTTCCGGGGAAGCGGAGGTGAGTGGGGGGTCAGTACTCCGTGTTGGACGAAGAGCGACGCGCCGCCACAGCGGTTGATTGCCTCATGAGCCAGGGTCGAGAGTGGCAGGTACGCCCCGGCGGACAGCCCGCCGCGTAGGGCCGGCAACTGGTCGAGGAGTTCGGCGGGAGTCGACACGGTCGATACGAGGGACGACTCCCCGACCACATCGCGCCGGGCATGAGGAGCCAGCACCGCCACGTCGGACGGGTCGAGGAAACGCAGTGGTGCCAGAAGGGCCGCCTCGTTGCTGGCCGTCTCCCCGTCGATCACCGTGATGATCCGCGCCTCTGAGCTTCCTGCGGTGAGCACCCCCGTCGTGGAAGGAGCCGCGCTTCGCTTTCCCAGCCGCAACAGCAGCGGGCGTCGACTCGCCTGCCACGAGGACCAGGCGGCCAGATCGGCCGGGTACAACAATTCGTCGGCTCCGGGGTGCCGGGCCGGAGCCGCGTCGGCCCGACGGCTCACCGTTCGGCCTGGTGGAGGGCTCGGGCCGGCACCCCGGCGACGACCGTGCCGGGGGCGACCGAACGGGTGACGACACTTCCCGCGCCGATGACGGCGCGGTCGCCGACCGTCACCCCCCCGAGGATCTTGACTCCCTCGCCCACGAAAACGTCGTTGCCGATCACGATTCGTCCGGCCCCGTCCACCCGGTCGCGGTCCCCCGGTGCATGACGGCCGGAGTTGACGAGCACGGCGTCTGCGAACGTGCAGTTGTGGCCGATGATGATGTCGTCGACGGCGTGCAGATGAACCAGATGGCCGAAGTAGTTGTCGTCGCCGATTTCGAGTCGACCGGACGTGCCCGGTTCGCACTGTAGCCATGCGTCCTCGAACACTGCACAACGGGCACCGATGCTGATGCGATCGACCCCGCCGAGTTTCCGCGGCGCGACCACCACCGTGCCGGTGCCCACTGATTCGAAGCCCCGCGACAGTACGACGGAGGTCCAGAACCTGGAACGGTGCCAACGGATGCCCGGAGCAAGTTCCGATGCACGCCGCGCGAGACGCCGAATGAGCGGACGGGGGTCGCCTAGTCGGTTCGTCATCTCTCCTGTCCGGTCATGCTCGGTTCCTTGTCGCATGGCGGCCTCACAGTACTCGTGCCGGCTCCGGGCCGAGAGTTCCCGATGCGTCCCGCCCAACCGTTTTCTGCTGCAATCCCTATTCGCGGCCGATCAGACGGTGGAGCTGGGAGTCGTCGAGTGCGGGCGGCGACAACGCATGACTCTGGATCTCGACGAAGTCGACAGAACCTTCGATCTGGAACGGGGGTTCGTAGTCCGCGGACACGGGCAGTCCGGCGTCGAATTCGAGTCGGAGCCCGGCTCCCCCGATCTGCCAGCGGAACGGAAGATCGTCGGCCAGGGCGACCTCGGCCACGACCGCGTCGTCGACGAACAGCCGGATCGGACCTCCACCGTCGTTCTGACGGCGATACTCGACCGCCAACTCGTGGGCCCCGGTGCCGAGGCGACCTTCGCCGGTGGCGACAAACGGTCGACCGAACAGGTTCAGCGTCACCTGTGGTCGTCCCTGTCGCACAAAGAGGGCCCACCCGCTGTTCCAGTCCCCCAGCGCACACACGATCCCGGAAGCTTCCGTGTGGGCCAGGCGCACGTCCGCGACAATGGTGAACCCGGCACCCATCGGCGGCAGGAAGTCCTCGGCGACCGGACCACCCCCGGGCCGGTAGCGCCCGACGAAACCCGACGGCCACGGGTTGGGCTCCAGGGCGATGCTGCGACCGGTGAACGAGTCGTCGAGTGGCAGCACCTGGTTGCGTTCGGCCTGCTCCCACCAGGCGCGTTGCAGTGCCGCCAGTCGCTCCGGCTCGGCGTCGGCGAGGTCGTGCACTTCGGCGAAATCGTCCGACAGGTCGTACAGCGACCATTGGTCGTCCTCGAAGCGGTGACTCCCCGCAACCAGTTCCCGTTCGATCGAGAGTTGGGCGCCGACGTGATCGGTCGTGGCCTTCCACCCGTCCAGGTACACCGCACGCGAACCGAGCAGTTCGAAGTACTGGGTCGAGCGCGGTGACGGGGCGTCCGGATCGGTGAAGGTCTCGGCGATGCTCGCACCGTCCAGCGATCGCTGGGCCACCCCATCCACCTCCGCGGGTCGGTCGACTCCGGTGACGGCGAGCACGGTCGGCAACAGGTCGACCGCATGGCAGAACTGGCCGCGCACCGCGCCGCGCTCGGCCTGAGGAATGCCGCGTGGCCACCGCACGACCAGCGGGGTCCTCACGCCGCCGAGCCACGTATAGCGCTTCCAGAGCTTGAACGGGGTGTTCCCCGCCCATGCCCAACCCCAGGGGTAGTGCTCGTAGGACCGCGGACCGCCGAGCTGGTCGAGGAGTGCGACGGTCTCGTCGACCACGTCGAGGCGGTCGTGGGTGAAGCGCAACTCGTTGAACGAACCGTGGGGGCCACCTTCGGCGCTCGCCCCATTGTCCGAGCAGCAGACCACGAGGGTGTTCTCCGCCAGGCCCATTTGCTCCAGACCGGCGAGAAGCCGGCCGACCTGCGCGTCGGTGTGGGCCAGGAATCCTGCGTAGACCTCCATCATCCGGGCGAACAACCGGCGATGCTCCGCGGGGAGCTCGGCCCACGGGGTGACCCATTCGGGCCGGGAACTGGGTTCCGTCCCGGCCGGTACGATGCCGAGTTCGACCTGTCGGGCGACGACCGCTTCACGCCAGAGGTCCCAGCCACCGTCGAAGTGCCCACGGAATCGTTCGATCCACTCGGCCGGGGCCTGATGTGGCGCATGTTGGGCGCCGGTCGCGTACCAGAGCAGAAACGGCTTTCCCGGTGTCGCCTGTTGTGCGTCGCGCACGAAGCGCAGCGCCTGGTCGGTCAGATCCTCGGTGAGGTGATACCCGTCGCGCCAGCTTCCCGGCGGTTCGACGAAGCCGTTGTCCCGGACGAGTTCGGGAGCCCATTGGTTGGTGTCACCGGCGAGGAAGCCGTAGTACCGCTCGAATCCCAGACCGAGCGGCCATTGGGTGAACGGACCCGACGCGCTCACCTCCCAGCGGGGAGTGAGGTGCCACTTGCCGACCGCGAAGGTGCTGTAGCCCGCGTCCCGAAGCAGCCGGGGCAACGCCGCGGCCGACTTCGGAATGCGACCGTTGTAACCCGGAAACGAGATGGGCACTTCCGGCAGGAAGCCCATCCCCACCGCGTGGTGGTTCTGCCCGGTCAGCATCGCGGCCCGGGTCGGAGAGCACATCGCCGTCACGTGGTGGTTGCGGTACCGCAGCCCGTCAGCCGCCAGACCCATGAAGTTCGGAGTGGCGATGTCGGACCCGAATGGCTCGAGCTGCGCGAATCCGACGTCGTCCAGGACGATGACCACCACATTGGGCGCGTCGCCGTCGGGGCGGGTGATCGGGGTCGGGACCGGTTCTGAATCGGCGATCGTCAGACCGACTGCGGGCATGGTGTCTCCTGGTCGTTCATCACATGGACGTCTGTGTCGGATCTGCCCGACAGTAGCCTCGGACGCATGGAGGTCGATCGGGTCCTGCTCGCCGCGCCACGGGGATTCTGCGCCGGGGTGGAAATGGCGATCAAAGCACTGGCATGGATGGTGCGCGCCTTCGAACCTCCCATCTACTGCTACCACGAGATCGTGCACAACCAGTCGGTGGTGCGCCGGTTCGAGGACCTGGGCGTGATCTTCGTCGACGACATCGACAAGGTCCCCCAGGGCGCGCCGGTGATGCTCTCGGCCCATGGATCCGCACCGGATGTGGTCGCCGAAGCCGAGCGACGTGGCGGGTTCATGGTGGACGCCGTGTGTCCTCTGGTGACCAAGGTGCACCATGAGGTCCGCACACGTGTCGCCAGGGACCACGACATCGTCTACATCGCGCACGAGGGGCACGAGGAGGCGGTCGGCACCATCGCGGAAGCGCCCGAACGGATCCACCGGGTGGAATCGATTGCCGAGATCGATGCGTTGGACGAGTTCGACGGACCGGTCGCGCTCGTCACCCAGACGACCCTCAGTCAGCACGACTGGTCGGATCTCGCCGCACATACCCGTGAACGGTTTCCCGACGTCTGGATGCCGGGTCGAAAGGATCTCTGTTTCGCGACGACCAACCGCCAGGACGCGCTGTCCCGGATCGCCTCCGCATGCGACAGCGTCGTCGTGATCGGGTCGGAGAACTCCTCCAACACCCGTGCCCTCGCCCGCATCGCCACCGACGCCCATTGCCCACGGGTGCTTCGGGTCAACGGCGCGGATGAACTCCCCGAGGATCTGCGCGGGACGGTCGGCGTCACCGCCGGGGCGTCGGCCCCCGACGAACTCGTCGATGCGGTCATCGCCCGACTCGATCCCCGCGACGGGGTGCACGAGGTCCGCCTCACCGATGAGGACGAATACTTTCCACCGCCACGGAGCCTCCGGCCGTTGATCGGTGCCGTGAGCACGCTGGGGGCGTTCGCGCTCGGCGGCCACCCGAACAGCCCCCACGCGGGTGGAGATCGACAGATGAGCGCCAGCGAGGTCCTCCGGGCGCTGGCCGAGCCGATCGCCTGACCCGACGACGGGGTCGCGCCGCGCTGGTTCGCTCTGCTGCGGCACGGCTGACCGCGGCGGATAAGGTCCCGGGGCATGGAAGCATCGCTGCTCGAATCGACGACGGCGGAGCGGCGTGCCGAGGCCCGACGAATCAGGAATCAGGCGTTCGGGACCCGCATCACCTTCTCCCCCAAGGTGTTCATCCCGCTCACGATGTTGTGCCGGGACCGGTGCGGCTACTGCACGTTCGCCCAACCGCCCGCACGCCTCGATCACCCGTATCTGAGCATCGACCAGGTCCTGGACATCGCCACCCGGGGAGCACGGGCGGGCTGCCACGAAGCCCTCTTCACCTTGGGGGAGCGCCCGGAGGAGCGGTATCCGCTGGCCCGGGAATGGTTGCGACAGCACGGCTACGACTCGACCATCCACTACCTCGCGCAGGCCGCCTCCACGGTGCTCGAGGAAACCGGACTGCTCCCTCATGCCAACGCCGGCGCCCTCCACCGTGACGAGTTGGCCGAGCTGCGCCCGGTGAGCGTGAGCCAGGGCATGATGATCGAGTCCTTGAACGACGACCTGGCCGCGCATCGAGGATCGCCCGACAAGACGGCCGCCAGACGCCTCGAGACCCTGGACGCCGCCGGTGCACTTTCGATTCCCTTCACCACGGGGATCCTCGTGGGAATCGGCGAATCGCCGCAGGATCGCCTCGACGCGCTCGAAGCCATCGCCACTTCCCACCGTCGTCACGGTCACGTCCAGGAGGTGATCGTCCAGAACTTCCGACCGAAACCCGGGACCGCGATGCACCGTTCGCCGGCCGCACGCCACGAGGAGTTCCTCGACACCGTCGCGCTGGCGAGGATCGTGCTGCCCGACGACATTCACCTGCAGGCGCCACCGAACCTCTCGGACGACTTCGGGACGTTGCTCGAGGCGGGAATCGACGACTTCGGCGGCGTCTCACCGGTCACGGCCGACCACGTCAACCCCGAACGGCCCTGGCCGATGCTCGACCGACTGGCTGCGGTGACCAACGCACACGGTCACGTGCTCGCACCGCGCCTGGGGGTCTATCCCGAGTTCGCCGCCGACCCCGACCGCTGGCTCGACCCGGCGGTCCACTTCGCGGTCATGGACCACTCCGACGCCGAAGGGCTGGCCCGGGACGACCCGGGCGCCTTCTTCCCCGAGAAGATCACCGACGCTGTCGATGCGGGCACCGGCGCCGAGGTGGTGCAGATCGGCCCCCGCAACACGTCGTGGTATTCGGGCGCTGCCGCCGAACCACCGCTGTTGGTCCCCTCTTCCGGGACGACCTCCCCCCGGTCGACGGGCGCCATTGCCGAGATCCTCGACGCAGTTCTGTCCGGCACACGCGTCGGAGAAGACGAGATCGTGACGTTGTTCGGAGCGCGTGGACCGGACGTCGCCGCGGTGGCCGCGGTCGCCGACGAACTCCGCCGCCGTGCGGTGGGTGACGACGTCACCTGGGTGCACAACCGGAACATCAACTACACCAACGTCTGCACCTTCAAGTGCCGTTTCTGTGGGTTCTCCAAGGGTCCCCTCTCGTTGAACCTGCGGGGGCGTCCGTACCTGCTGAGCCTGGATGACATCGCGGACCGGGCCCGCGAGGCGGCTGCGCTCGGTGCGACCGAGGTGTGCCTTCAGGGGGGTATCCACCCGAACTTCGACGGGGACTACTACGTCGACGTCGCCCGGGCGGTGCACGCAGCCGTCCCCGAGATGCACATCCACGCGTTCACGGCGCTCGAGGTCACCGAAGGCGCGCGCCGTCTGGACGAACCGCTCGCGGACTACCTCCGCCGGCTCGTCGACGCGGGCCTGAAGACCCTGCCCGGCACGGCCGCCGAGATTCTCGACGACGAGGTTCGCTCCGTGCTGTGCCCCGACAAGATCACCACCGAAGAGTGGCTCGAAGCACACCGCACCGCCCACTCGGTCGGGCTCCGATCGAACGTGACGATCATGTACGGGGCGATCGAGACCCCCCGTCACTGGGCACGGCATCTGATCCGCACCCGGGCCCTCCAGGACGAGACCGGTGGTTTCACCGAGTTCGTTCCCCTCCCGTTCGTGCACATGGCCGCGCCCATCTATCTCCAGCGACGCGCCCGCCGCGGCCCGACGTTCCGGGAGTCGGTCCTGATGCACGCGGTGGGCCGGATCGCGTATGCGGGCAGCATCGACAACGTCCAGGCCTCGTGGGTGAAGCTCGGGCACGGAGGGGCCCGCCAACTTCTCCGGGCCGGTGCGAACGATCTCGGTGGAACTCTCATGGACGAGAACATCTCCCGTGCCGCCGGCGCCCAGCACGGTCAGCAGATGGACGAGGCGGGATTCCGGGCGTTGGTCGAGCCGCTTGGTCGCGCACTGGTCCAGAGAACGACGTTGTACGGTCCGATCGCCCCGGTGGCTGCCTGACGCCTCGATGACTCCCCCACGGCGCCGAACCTCGACGGGCACGGACCGCCTGGACGATCTCGTCGACGAGCTGGTGGACGAGATCGCCCCGCGCGACGATCTGGACCTCCTGCGCGAGATGTTCGTCGAGTGCGTCCGGATGGCCGATGTCGACGTCGAACGACTGGACCTCAAGATCGCGGCGGCGGCACTGCGGGAGATGCGCAGGGCCTTCGCGGCGTTCGCGCCGGTCAGAGGGCGACGCAAGGTGACCGTCTTCGGCTCGGCACGGACCGTCGAATCGGACCCGCTCTTCCTCCAGGCACGCGACCTGGCCTCCCAGTTCGCCGATCGGGGTTGGATGGTGGTCACCGGCGCGGGCCCGGGCATCATGTTGGCTGCGATGGTCGGAGCCGGGCGGGAAGACTCGTTCGGCGTGAGCATCCGCCTTCCCCTCGAGTCCGAGGTGAACGAGATCATCGCGGGTGATCCGAAATTGGTCTCGATGAAGTACTTCTTCACCAGGAAGCTGATGTTGATGAAGGAGTCGTCGGCCTTCGTGGCGATGCCCGGTGGGTTCGGCACCTTGGACGAGACGATGGAGCTGATGACCCTGCAACAGACGGGGAAGGCAATGCCCGCTCCGATCGTGCTGCTGGACGTCCCCGGTGGCACCTACTGGACGAGCTGGCGGCGATTCATCGAGGCCGAGGTGGCCGATCGTGGCTACGCAGACCCGGAGGATCTGGCGATGGTCGAGATCTGCGACGACGACGCCGACGCGGTGCGCCACGTCGAGGCGTTCTACGACAACTACCGGTCGATGCGTTGGGTCGGAGAGCAGCTCGTGATCCGGCTCGATCGAGCACCTTCTGCCGACCGACTCGCCCGCCTCAATCAGCGCTTCGGTGCGATCACGACCGATGGCCTCGGGCTGCGGGGAACCGGACCGTTCAAGCCCGAGCGTGACGATGAGGATGATCTGGCCGCCGCCCGGGTCGCACTCAGGATGAACCCGTCCCGCATGGCCGGGCTCCATCCGCTGATCGCCGCCCTGAACGGTGCGGACTGACCAGCACCGGCGCACGCTCTCACACGAATTCGCGTTCAACCCTCGTCGAGCCGGCCCAGCAGCGCCGCCGCCTTGTCGACCGCAGCACGGGCACGGGTGAGCAGCTTCTCCTCCGGAGGTCGAACGGTCGCGCCCTGCTCCATCGCCTCACGGAGCACGGTCATGATCCGGTCACCGATCCGCTCGGAGATCGATTCGAGTTCGGCTCGCAGGTCCACGTCGTCGGAGTTCATGGCTGCATCGTCGCATCCGGGGATGACTTTTCCCGACGTGGCGACCACTAGGGTGCCGCCGATGAGTGACCGACCGGCTGACGCCGACGACGTCGTGAGGCGGCTGATCGAGTGGTGTTCGATTCCGTCGATCTCGGCCGATCCGACCCACCAGTGCGATGTCGTCGACTCGGCCGAGTGGGCTGCGGCAACGTGCCGGGACGCCGGATTCGACCTGGTCGAGATCCTCCCCACGCCCGGGCATCCCGCGGTGTACGCGGAGTGGTCCCGCGCCGGGACCGATGCGCCCACGATGCTGGTCTACGGCCATCACGACGTCCAACCGGTCGATCCGCTGGAGGCATGGGCCCATCCACCCTTCGAGCCGGTGATCGTCGGTGACGAGCTGCTCGCCCGGGGGGCGATCGACGACAAGGGCCAGATGGCCTACCAGATCGAGGCCGCCCGTCACCGGCTCGGCGCAACCGGAGCGCTTCCGGTCAACCTGAAGCTGCTCATCGAGGGCGAGGAGGAGGTGGGGAGCCCACACTTCGAAGATCTCCTCCTGCGCCACCGCGACCGATTCGCCTGTGATGCGATTGTCGTGTCCGATACCGGGATGATCGCCCCGGACGTCCCGTCGACCGACATCGCGATGCGTGGTCTGGTGGCCTGTACGCTCAGCATCATCACGGCTTCGACCGACCTGCATTCGGGCACCTTCGGTGGCGCGGTGCCCAATTCGCTGCACCACCTGGCGCGGATACTGGCCGGCCTCCACGATGCTGACGGGCGGGTCGCGCTTGCCGCACTTCTACGATGCGGTCCGGCCCCTCACCGATGCCGAAGCGGCGTCACTCTCGGCACAGCCTTTCGACGAGAACGAATTCCGGGACCTCGCCGGAGTGGCCGTGGTCGAGGGCGAGGCGGGGCGATCGACGCTGGAGCGCATCGGTGCTCGTCCGACCGCCGAAGTGGTCGGCGTCTCGGGGGGGTTCAGCGGCGATGGCATCAAGACGATCGTGCCGGCGGCGGCCGAGGCGAAGTTGGCGTTCCGGCTCGTCCCCGACCAGGATCCGCAGGCGATCATGGCCCTGGTGGAAGCGTGGCTGCGCGACCGTATCCCCGCAGGGGTGACCCACTCTTTGACCTGGCACGGCGGGGTCGCACCCGCCGCGGACACCGGTGGACCACTGGGCCTTTGCCGCGTTGTGCGCGGCCATCCGTTCGGTGTGGGGCCGCCCCCCGCTGCTGACCAGGGTCGGCGGAAGCGGACCCGAGGAGATCCTCGGGCGGGTCCTCGAGGCGCCGGTGCTGTTCCTCGGTGTCGGCCTGCCCGGTGACCGGATCCACGCTCCCAACGAACGCATGGTCATGGGGCAGTTCTGGAAAGGCTTGCAGGCGGCGGCGGACCTGTTCGACCAACTCGCCACCGCGTACCGGGGAGTCCCGGCGAAGTGACCGAATTCGAGGACCGACACGAATGGGTGAGCTTCGTCGATCCCGACGAGGATCGTACCTGGAACTTCGATCTGACGTTCCTGACCTCGATGTGGACCTGCATCTTCGGTCGTGGCTGCAAAGGGGTGCTGACCGGCGACGCCGAAGACCTGGCGCAGGGGTGCTGCAGCTACGGCGCCCACCTCAGCGACGAGGACGACCGTGATCGGGTGGAACGGGCGGCCGCGATGCTCACCGACGACGAATGGCAGTTCGCACCGGTCGCACGGGCACGGGGTAGTGCGACCAAGACCCAGGGCGCCGAGACGTACCTGACCCGGCTGGTGGACGACGCGTGCATCTTCTTGAACCGACCGGGATTTCCGACCGGACCGGGTTGCGCCCTGCACTTCGCGGCCGAGCGAAGGGGCCTGAGCTTCATCGACCTCAAGCCCGAGGTGTGCTGGCAGCTGCCGTTGCGGCGTGACGATGCCGAGGACGAGAACGGCCACGTCACCTCGACGGTCCGCGAGTGGAAGCGCCGCGACTGGGGCGACGGCGGATCCGAGTTCCACTGGTGGTGCACCGACGCCCCGGACGCATTCGTCGGGACCGAGCCGGTCTATGTGCACCTGCGGGACGAGCTCGTGACCCTCACCTCACCCGCCGCGTACGAGTTGCTCGTCGGTCACATCGAAGAGCGTGCCGGCACGCCGGAGTCTCCCCGGCCGGTCTTCCTGCCTCATCCCGCCATCCGCCGCAACCGCTGAGCCCGTTCCCTCAAAGCGGCCCGCCAGCCGCCGATGAGCAAACTCATGGCAGAATTCACCGCCGCCGAACTCGACAAGGCCTGTCAGGCCGAGGGGATGGAGTTCCCCGCGTACCTGCTCGACCAGCTCGTGGCCGCCATCGACGCCGGCAAGCACGTCATCCTCACGGGACCGCCCGGAACCGGGAAGACCACGCTCGCGTACCTTGCCGCCGAGGTCGGGCAGCGCTCGATGATGTGCACCGGCTACCTCCCGACGACCGCGACGACGGAGTGGACGACCTTCGAGACGATCGGCGGCTTCCAGCCCACCAACGACGGCCTCATCTTCCGTCCGGGCATGTTCGTCGAGGCCATCGAGGACGGGCGTTGGCTGGTCATCGACGAGATGAACCGGTCCAACTTCGACCGGGCGTTCGGGCAGTTGTTCACGGTGCTGTCGGGCCAGGCCGTGGTCCTGCCGTTCAAACGCGCGGGAAACCCCCATCATCTCTCGATCGTCCCCCCGGGGGTCGAGGTGCCTGACAACACCGAGCCGATCCGCGTGCCCAGCACCTGGCGCATCGTCTCGACCATGAACGTGTTCGACAAGAACCTGCTCTTCGAGATGTCGTACACGCTGATGCGGCGCTTCGCGTTCATCGAGGTGGCCTCGCCCGACGAAGCGGCGTTCCGACGGCTCCTCGCCGGGTCCGACCTCGTCCAGGAGCTGCTCGCACTGCGGGTGTTCAAGGATCTCGGTCCGGCGGTGTTCCTCGATTCGATGCGCTACGTGCGGCGACGTTCGGAAGACGAGATCACGCATTCGCGGCTGCTGTTCGAGGTCTTCTACGCCTACTTCCTGCCCCAGTTCGAAGGTGTGGACGACGCCGGCGCCCGTCGCCTCTTCCGGGTGATGGCGGACATGCTCGAACCCGCCGAAGCGCTCGAGGTCAAGCGCACGATGGTCGACGTGCTCGGTGTCGAACTCGCGACACTGACCCGGTGGCGGTGTCCGGCGACATCGATCCGACAGATCCGAATGCCGCGACGCGCCTGCTGTGGCGCCAGTTCGTGGCCCCGATCCCCGTGTCCGACGCCGCCCGGGCGTTGTTCGGCCTTCCGGTCGCCGTGACCCGCCAGTTGGCCGGAGCGCTACTCTCCACGTCCGAAGAGGCCGAGACCCTGCTCGCCACGATGCCCGAGACGCTTCGGACGATGTCGATCACCACGGTGCAGACCGCGTCACGCTGTCAAGGCGAGGTGCGTGGGCCGGTGTTGTGGGGCGAGACCGTCGCCGCCAGGGCCGGAACCGCCGGTGCGACCGACGTCTACATCTGTCTCACGGCCGAGCGGGCGTACGACACCGCACAGAACCGGGTGCTCGTCGCCGCGCTGATGGCGGTCCGACGTGCGGCCGCCGACGCGGATCCCGTGGCACGCCAGGCCTACGACGACGAGGTCCTGCTCCGCGCCCGGACCAACGGCGATGAGGCAAGGCGGTACCTCGACCACCGGGCACTCCGCAGCGTCAGCCGAAAGCGATTGTCGCGCCGAGACCTGGCCCAGACCTTCGGCGGCCGTCGGGTCCAGCGCTACCGCCCGGCCCTCGACATGCTCGAACGGGTGAAGGAACCCATCCGCCTGACGCACCTGTTGGCGTTCAGCGACGCGCGGACGTCCTGGCAGCACTGGGTGCTCATGACCCTGGCGTCGAAGCTGCGGGCGCGGGGCAATGCGCTGCCGGTGTTCCGGCCCACACCGGCTGGGGACCTGCGGGCCGGACGGCTCACCTACCGACATCCACGCACCGCTCGCGACGACGACAACCCCCTGCACGGCATCCTCTTCGAGCGGTTGCTCATCGACGTACCCGATCCGATCGACGCCACGGACGTCGCCGCCGCCGAAGAGGCGTTGGGCCGACGCGCCCAAGGGCGTGTCCCGGTACTGGTGCGATCCGAGGAGGACATCGATCGCGCCATCGAGATGGCATTCTCCGATCTCGGTTGAGCTGCCCGGTTCAACGACCCCGGCGTTGGGCCCGACGTCGGTCCGCCTCGGCGAGAAGTCGTTTGCGGATGCGGATGTTCGCGGGAGTCACCTCGACCAGTTCGTCACCGGCGATCCATTCGATCGACGCTTCCAGCGACATCACCCGGTGGGGCGCCAACTTGATGCCCTCGTCGTGGGAGTGGGTCCGGATGTTGGTTTTCTGCTTCTCCCGCACCACGTTGACGATCATGTCCTCTCCCCGGGCGCTTTCGCCGACGACCATCCCCTCGTACACCTCGGTTCCGGGGCCACAGAACAGGTCGCCCCGAGCCTGCAGGTTGTCGAGTGCATACCCGGTGGTCGTGCCCGGACGGTCGGCCACCATCGCGCCCCCCGACCGGTGCGGCAGCTCACCGGCCCAACGCATCCAACCGTCCGCGTGGGTGTGCAGGAGCGCAGTTCCCCGTGACGCGGTCAGGAGCAGACTCCGGAATCCGATGAGTCCCCGCGCCGGGGCGGTGAAGGTGACCAGTGACCGCCCGGTGTCGCCCGGTCGAAGGTCGAGAATCTGACCACGTCGAGGAGCGAGCGCCTGGGTGACGGTGCCGACATGGTCATCGGGCACGTCCACCACCCCCCGCTCGACCGGCTCCTCACGATGCCCGTCGACGTTCCGGACGATCACCTCGGGGCGGCTGACCTGCAATTCGTATCCCTCGCGGCGCATCGCCTCGATCAAGACGGCCAATTGCAGCTCACCCCGTCCGGCGACCTCGATCACGTCGGGCGAATCGGTGTCCGCCAGCCGGATCGACACGTTGCCCAGAACTTCCCGTTCCAGACGTTCCCGTACCTGGCGCGAGGTCACATAAGACCCGTCCCGGCCTGAGAACGGCGACGTGTTGGGCGCGAACGTCATCGAGAGCACCGGCTCATCGACCGACAGGCGATCCAATGCGAGAGGTTCCTGTGCGTCGGCAAAGGTGTCGCCGATCTCCACCTCTTCGAATCCACCGACCACGAACAGATCACCGGCTCCGATCTCGTCCACGTCGTCGCGACCGAGCCCTTCGAAGCCCATGAGTGAACCCAGGCGCCGTCGAATGGGCGCCCCCGGATCAGCACCGACGAGCGCGACCTGCTCGCCCCGGACGAGCTTCCCCTGCCGGACCCGGCCGATCGCCAGGCGGCCCAGGTAGTCCGATGCATCGAGGTTGGTCACAAGCGCCTGGAGGGGAGCATCGGGGTCCCCGTCGGGGGCGGGTACGGTGGAGACGATCGACTCGAACAGGGAGGTCAGATCGTCATCGGCGCCGGGTGGATCGAGGCCGACCACCGCGCGCCCTTCGCGGGCGACACAGCTGAGCACCGGGAAGTCGATGTCGTCGGTGGACGCGCCGAGATCGAAGTAGAGCTCGTAGATCTCGTCCAACACCTCGGCGGGTCGGGCGTCGGCGCGGTCGACCTTGTTGACGACGACCACGGTCGGCAGACCCGCGTCGAGCACCTTGGACAGCACGTACCGGGTCTGTGGGAGCGGACCTTCCGCCGCGTCGACCAGGAGGAGGGCTCCGTCGACCAGCGCGAGCGCCCGTTCCACCTCACCACCGAAGTCGGCATGTCCGGGCGTGTCGACGAGGTTGACCTTGACGTCGTTCCAGTGCAACGACGCAGCCTTGGCGAGGATCGTGATCCCCCGTTCGCGCTCCTGGTCCCCGGAGTCCATGATCCGTTCGACCGGTTCGGCGCGGGTCGAGAAGACCCCGGTCTGGCGCAGCAGCGCGTCGACGAGGGTCGTCTTGCCGTGGTCCACGTGTGCGACCAGGGCGATGTTGCGGATCGAGACCGCGCGGTCGTGTTCGGGAGTGGCCATGAGGGACCATCGAGAGTACGGGTGTCGGCGCCCGGTCTCCCAAACGTTCCGGTGCCAGCATGAACCGCCGGGCCTGCTAAGTCTGTGGGCCATGGCCATACGGGCATCGCTACTCATCGATCGGCGGCGACAGGTGCTGATGGTGGCCGCAGCGGTGGTCGGAGTGGCGACCGGGCTGCTGGTGGCCGCGTTCGATGCGGTGACGTCACGGTTGGCATTGGACAACCTGTTCGACGCGCCGCTGGCGGTCCAGGCCCTCGTACCGGCGTGCGGCCTGGCGGTCGCGGCATTCTGCCTCCGGTTCATCGCCGCCGGTGCCGATTCGACGACCTCGGACGCGTACATCGAGAACTACCACGAACGCAGCCGACCCCTTCCTCAGAGGCCGGTCGTCGGCCGGGTCCTCGCCAGCATCGCGACGCTGGGTTCCGGAGGCGCCCTGGGGTTCGAGGGTCCCTCCATCTACATGGGCACCGCAGTGGGCTCGGCGATCGAGGAACGATTCAAGAAGTACTTCCGATCCCAGGACGTCAAGGCGCTGCTGGTGGCCGGCGCGGCGGGCGGCGTCGCGGCAATCTTCAAGGCACCGGCGACCGGCATGCTCTACGCCCTCGAGGTTCCCTTCCAGGAGGACATCGCCAGACACGGCATCCTTTCGTCATTGGTGGCGGCAGCGGCCAGCTACCTGACGTTCGCCACGATCATGGGTACCGCCCCGATCCTGAGTCTGTCGACCGCGGGCTCCGGATTCTCGGGGGTGGATCTGATCGGCGCGGCAGTCGTCGGTGTCTTCGCGGGAATCGGGGCGAGAGGTTTTGCCTGGGTCATCAGGCGGGCGAAGGACGTCTCCCACCGCCTCGGGGTCATCCAGCGGGTCATCCTGCTCGGCGCGGGCAGTGGCCTGTTGGTAGTGCTCTCCCACCACCTGTTCTCCCGGTCGTTGTCGCTCGGCCCGGGCTATGCGGTCTTCATCTGGATCCACTCCCCCGGCCAAGGGGTCTGGCTCGTCGTCGCCCTGCTCGCCGTTCGACTGGCCGCCACGGCGTTCACGGTTGCCGGTGGTGGTGCGGGCGGGATGTTCTTCCCGCTGGTGGTCGAGGGCGCGATCCTGGGTCGTCTCGTCGCCGGCGTCCTCGTGGACGCCGGGATCACCTCGGGGTCCGATCCGGCGACCACCATGTCGCTGTTCACGGTCCTCGGCGTCGCCGCCTTCCTCGGCGCCGGGTATCGGACACCGCTGGCCGGCGTGATGTTCGTCGCCGAATCGACGGGAAAGGCCGTGTTCGTGGTGCCGGCCCTGATCGCGGCGGCGATCTCCCAGTTGTTCATGGCCGACAAGTCGGTCTCCCCCTTCCAGCGAAGCCTGCGCCGAGGGTTTCTCGAGGGACGGTTCGAACTTCCCATTTCCAGTGTGCTGATGGCCGACGTGCTCACCTTGCCATCCGATGCGACGATCGCGGAGTTCGTGTCCCAACACGTGGTGCAGAATCGTCAACGGGCCGCGGTGGTCCTCGACGAGGGGAACTACGAGGGCCTGTGCCTCCTGGACGACGCCGCCCAGGTCCCCCGCGAGGAGTGGGATTCCACCCTCGTGTCCGAGATCCTGCGGTCGGACGTGCCGGTGGCCCGGCTCACCTGGAAGCTCCGGGATGCGCTCACGGCCCTCGAAGGTCGCGGGATCGATCGGCTCGCCGTGGTCGGTGACGACGGCACGTTCATCGGTGAGGTCCGCCGCGAGGAGATCTTCAAGCTCGAGGAACTCCTCGGCGATGCCGGCCGCTGAAGCCAGGCGACGTCAGTCCTCCGCGACGGATTCCTCGAACCGGCACCACGAAGCGTGATCGGCACCGGGGAGTGCTTCACATTCAGGGCACGGATCCTCTCGCCCTCCGCTCAGCAACTCGTCGAAGGCGGGGCTGGTCGAATGTTTGAGTGCTCGCGCCTCTTCGAAGCGACGATGACGACCCTTCTTCACGGGCCACTCCCACTAGGCGAACGTCCGTAGCTCGTACAACGCACGAGCGTCGGCTCCGATCCTATGGGTTCGTGCTCGTCGATGCCAACCCGTTCCGGACAGGTGCGGAGCGTATCCCGGCTCGAAAGTAGAATGATCCGATGGGTACCCACGGGACCGCGGATCGGCCGTGGTGGCAAGGCACGACGGTCTATCAGATCTATCCACGATCATTTTCCGACCACGACGGCGACGGAATCGGGGACCTGCAGGGCATCCGGGATCGGCTCGATCATGTGGCCGATCTCGGGGTGGAAACCATCTGGCTCTCCCCGATCTACCCGTCACCGATGGCCGACTTCGGCTATGACGTGGCCGACTACTGCGACGTCGATCCGCGGTTCGGCACCCTCGATGACTTCGACGCGCTCCTGGCGGACGTGCACCGCCGGAACATGCGCCTGCTGCTGGACTGGGTGCCGAATCACACTTCGAGCGAACATCCGTGGTTCCAGGACGCACTCACGGGTCGCGACGCCGCCCACCGGGACTACTACATCTGGCGCGATCCCGGCCCGGACGGCGGGCCTCCGAACAACTGGATGAACGCGTTTCTGGGCACGTCCGCATGGACGTTGGATGCACCCAGCGGGCAGTACTACCTTCACCTGTTCCTGCCCGGACAGCCCGACCTCAACTGGGCGAATCCCCAGGTCGAAGCCGAGATGGGCGACACGCTGCGATTCTGGCTCGATCGCGGAGTCGATGGATTCCGAGCCGACGTCGTCTACACGATCGGCAAGGACCCGGCACTTCCCGACGACCCGGACGAATACGTCGGACTCCCCCACTGCGTGGTCCACAACGACCCCGAGACCCACCCGCTCCTGCGAAGAATCCGCACCCTGCTCGACCGCTACCCGCAGCAACCGGTGATGGTGGGTGAGGTCGTGCTGTTGGATGTCGACCTGGTGGTCGATTACCTGGGAGCGAACGACGAGCTCCACCTCGCGTTCAACTTCGTTCCGACCCACCTGCCCTGGGACGGTCCGCTGTGGACCGCTGCCATCGCGTCATCGCTGGCCGCCCACGACCGGGTCGGCGCCTGGCCGACCTGGGTGCTCTCGAACCATGACGTCCCCCGCCATCGGACGCGCTACGGCGCGTGGCCGAACGCGGATGTGGGACCGGTCGGCTCCGAGGAACGGGCCCGGGCTGCCGCCGTTCTCCTGCTCAGTCTCAAGGGAACTCCATTTCTGTACCAGGGTGAGGAGTTCGGCCTCCTGGACGCGGTCGTGCCGCCGGAGCAGGTCCTGGATCCGGGCGGTCGCGACGGCTGTCGGGCGCCGATTCCGTGGGACGCAGGGCCGTCACACGGTTGGAAGGATCCGTGGCTCCCCCTCCCGCCGGAATCGGACAGGCGCAACGCCCAGGCCCAGCTCGGTGCGCCCGATTCGATCTACCACCTGTACCGCAGGCTCCTCGAACTCCGACGGGTCGACCCGGTTCTCGTCCAAGGTGGCCTCCAGTTGCTCGCGGTGCCAGAAGGGATCGTCGGGTTCTCACGACGCCTCGATGGCCATCGGAGAAAGTCGGTGCTCGTGTCGATGCGCGACGAGGCGACCGAGATTCCCGACGTCTCCGGGGTGGTCCTGGTCGACTCGTCGTCCGTGGCCGGAACGGGCACCCGGTTCTCGGGGGTGCTGGCGCCACGACAGGGTGTGATCCTGGAGCACACCTGATTCAGGGCTGGCGCGCTTCCAGCACGATTCCCCGCCCTCGCTCATAGGCCAGCGCCGCTTCCCCGTCGAGCAGCCGTTGCATGGGCCGTCCGACCAGTTCGTGACGCCATCCCGACGCCAACCGGCCGCGATTCCCGCCGTTCACGAAGTCCTCGATGTCGTTCCGGGTGGCGATCAGCTGTGTGTCGATGGCGAGTTCCTTCGCGAACTGGGACAGCCAACTGGACAGGAGGGTGACCGCTGGTCGGAGACTCCCCTTGGTCGTGGGCCGACGATCGGCATCCGGCTTGGGCGCCCCTCGCCGCAGGCCCTCGGCCACGGCCTCGAGGAGGGCGTCGGCGCCCGGACCTTTGAGCGACCGGGCATCGACGCCCCGGATCTTCCCGAGTGCCGCGACGTCCTTCGGTGGGTGTTGGGCGATGTTGACCAGTGCCATGTCCCCGAGGACGAAGCGCACGGGCACGTCCAGATCGGCGGCCCTCTTCTCCCGCCAGGTGGCGACCGCGCGGGCCACACCCGCGGCCCGACCATGGAGACGCCGGACATCCTTCACCCGCCGCCACGCCTCGTCCGGGTCCCGCATCCCGCTTGCATGGTCGAGCTCGCCATGGAACTCCGCGACGGCCCATTCGAGCCGATCCCGAGCTTTCAGGTCCGCCACCAACCGGTCGTGGATCTCGAGAAGATGGCGCACATCGTCGGCGGCATAGTCGAGGACCTTGGCCGACAACGGTCGGACGAGCCAGTCCGTCATCCGACTTCCCTTGTCGAGCTCGATGTCGAGCAGTGCCGAATGGAGGAGCGCGAGGGATGGATTCGAAAAGCCGACGAAGCCCGCCGCCACCTGCGTGTCGAAGAGGCGCCGAGGCACGGTCCCGGTGGCGAGCCGAAGCACCTCGAGGTCCTGGGACGCCGCGTGGAGGACGATCGTGGTGTCCGAATCGAGAACCTTGGCCAGGTCGGCGGCGTCGACTGCGAGGGGGTCGATCAGCGCGAGCTCGTCGGGTTCCCAGGCCAACTGCAACAGCGCCAATTTCGGGTAGTAGGTGCGCTCGCGGTGGAACTCGGTGTCGATGGCGACACGCCCCACCCCTTCCAGCTCGGCAACGACCTCGGCGAACCCTTCCCGGGTGTCGATCCAACGTGCGGTGGTGTCGGGACCAGGCGTCACACGACCCCGCCGTAGGTGCCTCCGAGATCGTCGGAGGCGTTCGCCGTGCCGGCCGGCGCCTCGTCCACGGCGGCTTTGAGATCCGCCACGAACTGGTCGGCCACCGAGAGGTGATAGGGCGACAACATCACGTGGAGCCCACCCTGCTGGCGGTCGAGGTGCCAACCGCGGCGGTCCATCCCGTCGGCGATCGCGACGATGGATCCGTCGGTCGCGGTGAACTCGAACACGGGAATGTCGCTCGCATGCGTGATCTCCAACCGATCGATGGCTTCGATCCCCGCTTTGAACACTCGGCCCGCGTCACGCACCTGGGTGGCCTTCGCCCGGTACCCTTCTGCACCGAGATGATGGATCGCGGCCCAGGCACCGGCGATGGGCGGTGCGGGACGGGTGCCGGCCGTGGTGCCCGATGCGTACAGTCCACCCGGCCAGGAGTCGTACCAGAACTGTTGCCGCTTCACCAGTTCGCGGGTGCGGTAGGTGATCGTCGAGAGTCCCTTGAACGTGTACCCGTACTTGTGGACGTCGGCAGAGATCGACGTCACGCCGTCCACCCGGAAATCCCACGGCGGCACGGCTTCGCCGATCTGTTCGTACCACGGGAGCAGCCATCCGCCCAGACAGGCGTCGACGTGGCAGAGCGACCCGTGTTCGGCCGCCAGGGCGGCAATCGACGGAATGTCGTCGATGACCCCGTAGGGGTAGCACGGCGCGGAGCCGACGACCAGACCGGTCCGGTCGTCGATGGCATCCGCCAAGGCGTCGAGGTCCATCCGCCCGTCGGCGCGTACCGGCACGAAGACCTGCTCGATGTCGAGGTAGTGGGCGGCCTTGGCGAACGCCGGATGGGCGGTGATGGCCGTGACGAGGCGGGGTTCCGCGATCCCACGGACCTCCCGGGCCTGGTCCCGGGCCACCTGGATGGCGAGGAAGATGCTCTCGGTTCCGCCCGAGGAGATCGAACCCGCGTTGGGTGCGGTCCCGAACAACTCCGCCGCCATCGCCACCAGATCGAGTTCCATCTGCATCAAGCTGGGATAGACGAGAGGGTTCAGGGCGTTCTCGTGCTGGAAGAGGTTGGCGACGTGTTCGAGGAGCTCCTCGTGGTCGTCGTCGTCCGGGTTGTAGACGAGGCTGAACGCGCGGCCGGACCGCCAATCGAGATCGCCGCTCCGCAGCTCGTCCAATCGTGCAAGGACCGCATCGGGGTCCAGCCCGTGCTCAGGAAACGTCGATTCACCCATGCCACGTGATGCTAGTGCCCTGGCGATCCGCTCCCTGCGGCGACGACGAACGCGGCGAAGAGCCGTTGCTGGATCGGGTCCAGTCGGGCCGAGTCCTCCGGATGCCACTGGACCGCCAGGGTCCAGCGGTCACCGGGCGCTTCGAGTCCCTCGATCACCCCGTCGGCCATCCGGGCCGATACTTCGAGCCCGTCGGCGACCCGATCCACGGCCTGATGATGATGGCAGTTGCCCACGACATCGTCGGTGCCGATCGCTTCGGCGAGCAGACTTGCCGGCCGGACCTGCATCGGATTCGGCGTGCCCCCTCCCCCGTCGGGGACCCCGTGGGCCGCGACGCCGTCCAGGTCACCGAGATGTTGGTGCAGGGTTCCGCCCATGGAGATGTTGAGCAGCTGCGCGCCCCGACAGATCGCCAGCAACGGCATCCGGCGGCGCCGGGCCGCGTCGATCAGGGCGTTCTCCCAACGGTCGGCCACGGGATCGAATACTCCGGTCTCGGGGTGGGGCGTCTGGCCGTACAGCGACGGATCCACGTCCAGGCCGCCGGTCACCATCAGCGCATCGAAGCGCCCCAACAGCGCATCGGTGTCCACGGATTCGGCCGGCTGGGACACCATCGCGACCCCGATCCCGCCCGCCTCATGGAGTGCATCGAGGTAGTAGGTGGGCAGGACCTGGGCCGGTTCCAACCAGCGGGTGATGCGCGCCGCGGGAATCCGCCGCGACGTGACGGCGATCAGGGGACGAAGAACCGGTGCCACCCGTTCAATACTGTGCGAAATAGCGATTCCGCTCCCAGTCGGTGACCGCCCGGTTCGCGGCAGCCCACTCCTGTCGGGCTGCGTTCAACAGGTGGTGGTGCACGTCCTCGCCGAAGATCGAGATGGCCGTGGGACTCGTGGCGAAGGCCTCGATGGCTTCGGGGAACGTCGACGGAATCCGTTCGACGTCGGCTTCGTAGGCATTCGCATCGGTTGGTTCGGGCGGTTCGATGCCGTGCTCGATGCCGCGGATGCCGGCCGCGATCAGTGCGGCGTAGGCCACATAGGCGTTCACGTCCGCCCCGGGGACCCGCGATTCGAGGCGCGTCCCGGCGCCGTGCCCCACGACCCGGTACCCACAGGTCCGATTGTCGACCCCCCAGGCGATGGCGGTGGGCGCCCAGGATTCCGGCGCGTAGCGCTTGTACGAATTCACGGTCGGCGCCCAGCACAAGGCGAGATCCCGCGAGGCCTCCATGATGCCGCCGAGGAAGTGTCGGAACCGTTCCGATTCCGCCGTCGATCCCTGGGGCGGACCGAAGACCGTGGCGCCACTTGCCGCATCGGTCAGGCTGATGTGCAGATGGCACGACGAGCCCACATCGTCCGCGGAGTACTTGGCCATGAACGTCACCGCCCGACCCTCCTGGTCGGCGATCTCCTTCACGGCGTTCTTGTACACGACGTGACGGTCGGCCATCTCCAGCGCTTCGGCGAACCGCAGGTTGATCTCGTGCTGGCCGTACCCGGCCTCACCCTTGGAGAACTCGACGGGTATCCCACACTCGTCCATCGCGTTGCGGATGCGGCGGATCACGTATTCGTCCCGGGTGGTCTGGAAGACGTGATAGTCCTCGATCCAGTCCGAATGCGGGTGGGGGTCGCGGTACCCGCGCTGGGCGAGTTCGGTGTAGCCGTCGCGGAAAAGGAAGAACTCGAGCTCGGCACCGATGTGGGGAACGAACCCGGCGGCGCTGGCCCGTTCGATCTGGGCGCGCGCAGAATCTGGCGTGGGGCAACCTCGACGGGCGTGCGATCGCCTTCGTCGACGACGTCGCAGAGGACCAGGGCCGTACCCTCGAGCCAGGGAATGCGACGCAACGTTCCCAGGTCGGGGACGAGGCTGACATCACCGTATCCCTGATCCCAGTTCGCGAAACGGAACCCGGGCAACGGCGTCATGTCCACGTCGACGGCAAACAGATAGTTGCAGGCCTCGAGGCTGTGCTCGGCGACCGCGTCGAGGAAATACCACCCGGTCACCCGCTTGCCCACGAGCCGCCCCTGCAGGTCGCAGCAGGCGACCACGACGGTGTCGACGGTACCGGCTTCCACGGCCTCGCGGAGTGCGGTCAGGTCGAAGTCCGGCGCGGATCGGGGCATGTCGGTCACTCCGGGGTCACGTATGCGGCGGTGATGCCACCGTCGATGATCAGGGACTGGCCGGTCATGAACGACGACTCGTCCGACGCCAGGAACAACGCACCGTTCACCATTTCATCGGCCGTGCCGAACCGACCCATCGGTATGTGCACGAGGCGTCGGTTCCGGGCGGCTTCGTCCTCGAGGAACTTCCTCAGCAGCGGGGTGAGCACCGGCCCGGGACACAGGGCATTGACGCGCACCCCCCGACGCGCCTCGCACACGGCCATCTCCCGGGTCATGGCCAGCACCGCGCCCTTGGAGGTCGTGTAGGCGATCTGCGGTGTGGCGGCGCCCATCCAAGCGACGAACGAGGCCACGTTCACGATCGAACCGTGGCCGGACCGCCGGAGCGACTCCAGCGCTGCCTTCGCACACAGCCAGGAGCCTTTCACGTTGACCGCGAGCGTGCGCTCCCAGGTCGGCACGCTGGTTTCGGTGGCGTCCCCGTCGTCGGCCGGAGAGATACCGGCGTTGTTGTAGAGCACGTCGAGACCCCCGAACGTCCCGGTCACCTCGGACACGGCTGCGGCGACCGAGGCTTCGTCGGTGATGTCCACGGTCAGACCGATCGCCTGTCCCCCGGCGGCTTCCACGGCGGCGACACACTCGGTCGGGGTCTCCACGTCGAGGGCAGCGATCGTCGCGCCTTCGGCCGCAAACCGTTCGCACGCGGCCCGACCCATGCCGCGGGCAGCCCCCGTGATGAGCGCCACCTTCCCGTCCAGCCTGCCCATCTGACTCCTCGTCGTTCGTAGCCTGCGGATCCGCAACCGGGCCCGGCCGGGCAGAATAGCCCAGGGGATCGGGCTCCCGTGCGAACGGTCTCCGTGGACAGGTGGCATCCGTTCGGGCTCATCGACCTCGTTCGTCGACCAGAGCTCCGCGGACGGGCGGGTCTGCCCTTCGCTCGGATTCGCCCGGCGAAACTTCCCCTAACTCGAGCGGCCGCCGTCGACGCCCGCGTAGATGAACCCGTAGGCCTCGTCGCGGTGGGGCACACCGGTGTCGACCAGCGCGGGACCCCAGTCGCCCTGCACCGACGGGTCATTCTCCTCCATGCCGTGGTCGGCGACGAGGAACCACGCGGTGTCCTCGGAGACACCGGCCTGCTCCACCGCTTCGATCACCGCCCCCAACCGGGCATCGGTGTCCCGCAGCGAAGCATGGGCGATCTCCGAGTGGGGTCCGCCCTCGTGGAAGGCCGCGTCGGTCAGCGAGAAGTTCACCCACACGAAACGCGGCAGGGCGCCGAGTCGGCCGTCGAACGCCTCGACGGCCTGGGTCATCGCCAGATGGTCGACACGCGAGGCGGTCCGGTAGTCCTTCTGGGGGCGGACGAAGCGCTCGGTGGCGAAGGGCAGATCCTCGGCCTTCGGCGGGGTGTCGATGGCGCCGCCGGCCCGCATCGTGGCAAAGATCGACACGTCGGCACCGACATCGCACATCTCGTTGCACGACACGCACAGCGCATCCGGCCAGGTGCGCTTCACCGCCTGGTGGATGGTCTCCACCGACGGGTTCAGATTCGCCATCGACCAGGCCCAGGTCTGCGGGGAGTTGGTGATGACCTGCTCCCCCGAGGCCTTGTCGAACCAGGCGTTGTTGATGATGCGGTGGTGACCCGGGTGGGCTCCGGTGAGGATGCCGGTGTGATTGGCCAGGGTCAGGGTCGGCAACGACGCCATCGCCCCGTGGCCGAAGGACACGCCATCGCCGATGAGCCGCGCGACGTTCGGCAGCTCCCCTGCGTCGACGAGTTCGTGCAGGACATTGGGATTGCAGCCGTCGAAGAGCACGCCCACGACGTGGTCCGGCCGGTGGTTCGACCCGTCGAGGAGTCCGTCCACCACCTCGCCGTCCTGACGGCGCAGAAGTGCATCGGCACGCCGCAATCCGTTCTGACCGACACCGTCCACCGGTGCGCCGCCCATGAGTGCCAGGACCGTGGGCGCCACGTCGATCAGGCGACAGGCGCGCGGCACCACACCCTGACGCCGCACCCCGGCTCCGGCGAGGATGAACGGCGCCCGGGCCTGGACCACGGTCGGTGAGCCGTGTTCGCCGCGGTGACCTCCCTGGTCCTCCCAGTTGTGCATCGACGTGTGTTCGCAGATCAGGTCGGGAGCCCACGGCGCGTCGAAGATCTGCGAGACCATCTCGTAGGCGTAGGGATAGGACACCCGGGTGCGGTCCGGCCAGCGGTGGGTGCGTTCGCTCCCGGCCGGGGTGAAGCGGTCGAGTGCCTGATCAGCGAGTGGATTGCGCCCCTCGGTGGCCACCACGTCGTAGCGCCATGCCGGGCCCTGAACCGATCGGGTGAACTGCACCGACCCGTCGACGGCCCGGGCCGAGTAGCGCGGTTCGTCTGCGCTCCGGTCCACGCTGAGCACCATCTCGACGATCGGGGCGAGAGCCGGGTCGAGCAGCGCCCGGGAGAGTGAAGCGACCTGTTCGGGGTCGGGATGAGGAGCCGACGGGATCGTCGGCCCCGACTCTGTCACAGCCATGACCGGCACTCTACGAGCCGGTGCGAGGACGGGCGGTAGATTCGCCGCCATGACCGACCAGCTCCTCATCGCCGGCACCCGCCAGGATGCCATCGACGGCGGATCGTTCGCCGTCGTCTCTCCCGCCACCGCGACCGAGGTCGCCACGGTTTCCCGGGCCGGTGCCGCCGACGTCGATCGGGCCGTCGCGATCGCCCACCGCGCGTTCGAGGAACGGGTCTGGGCCGATGTCGGCCCCACCGATCGGGGTCGGGTGCTCAACCGGGTCGCGACGCTGCTCACCGAGCGGGCCGAGGACTTCGCGGAGCTCGAACGGGTCGACGCGGGGCATCCCGTGAACAGCGCCAGAGGGGACGTCGCGGCCGCGGCGGCGACGTTCGAGTTCTACGCGGGCGCGGTGGACAAGCACCACGGGGCCGTCATCCCCATCGACGACGACGGTCTGAGTTGTACCCTGCGCGAACCGGTGGGGGTGTGCGCCCTGATCGTGCCGTGGAACTTCCCGCTCATGATCGCGGCCTGGAAGGTGGCTCCGGCCTTGGCGGCGGGGAATCCGATCATCCTCAAGCCCGCTTCGCTCACCCCCCGCTCGGCACTCGCGCTCGGCGACCTCCTCGTCGAAGCCGGTGTCCCTGCCGAAGTGGTCCACGTCCTGCCCGGACCCGGCGGCGTCGTCGGCGATGCCCTGGTTGCCGATCCCCGGGTCGCCAAGGTCTCCTTCACCGGCGAGACCACCACCGGGGCGTCCATCCTGCGGGCCAGTGCCGACAACATCACCCGGGTGACGCTCGAGCTCGGGGGCAAGTCCGCCGCCGTGGTGTTCGCCGATGCCGACCTCGAGGTCGCCGCGGCGAAGATGCCCATGGGTGTGTTCGACAACGCCGGTCAGGACTGTTGCGCGCGCTCGCGCATCCTGGTCCAACGCGCGGTGTACGACGACTTCATGGCCGCGTTCGTCCGGTCCACCGAAGGAGTCGTCGTGGGCGACCCGGCCGACGAGGCGACGCAGATGGGACCGTTGATCTCGGAAGCGCAACGTGACCTGTCGTCGGAGTACATCTCGATCGGGCAAGGCGAAGGCGCCGAGACGGTCACCGGCGGAACGCGGCCTGAAGCTGACGGCTATTTTCTCACTCCCTGCGTCCTCGCCGATGTCGACAACTCGATGCGGGTCGCCCGTGAGGAGATCTTCGGCCCGGTCGCCGCGGTGATCCCCTTCGATGACGAGGCCGACGCGATTCGCATCGCGAACGACAGCGACTACGGGTTGTCCGGTTCGTTGTGGACCGGCAGCGCGACCCGGGCGGTGCGGGTGGCCGGGGCACTCCGCACGGGAACCCTGTCGGTCAACAGCAACTCGTCCGTCCGGGTGCAGGCCCCCTTCGGCGGCTACAAGCGGTCCGGACTCGGTCGCGAACTCGGCATGGGGGCGCTGGCGAACTACACCGAGGAGAAGAGCGTGTACTTCGCTGCGCATTGACCAAAGGTCAGTCCGGAGGTGGATCGCCGGGCGGTTCCTGTTCGTCGCGGTCCCGGAAGCGCTCCACCAGGGCCCGCATCGCCGGCCCGATCGCCTCGGTCCGCTCTCCCAGGCGTTGTCGCAGGTCCGGCACCGGCTCCAGCTCCCCGGGTTCGGGCGGATCGGCCAGCCGATCGGGCGGGACGGGTCCGAGGGCACGGGGCAGCTCCCCGTCGATGAGGGCGCCCAGATGCCCGGCACTCGACCGGTAGGCGAGGTCCATGAGCTGGGCACTCCGGGACAGGTCGTTGTAGCGGACGGGATCGGGGTCGCCGTTGGGAAGGATCACGACCTCGACGTCGGCCGGGATCCGGGCAAGGTCTTCCAGGAGTCGATGTCGGCGTGCCACCCAGTACGCGAGCCGTGCCATGTCCAGCGGGCGGCGCGCGTCCGGCCGAGGCCGGTCGACCCCGCCGACCTGGAGGATGACGATCCGCTCCGCGCCGAGCTCGACCGCCCGTTCCACCGGGACATCGTCGACAACGCCGCCATCGAAGTACCGGACGCCCTCGATCTCCACGATCGGGAACACCGCCGGGATCGACGAAGACGCCAGGACCGCCTCCGCCAAGGGCCCCGTGGTGAACCAGTGTTCTCTCGCTTCGTCCACGTTGGTGGCGACACATTGGAATTCGACCGGCAGATCCTCGAACCGTTCGGCGGGCAGGATCTCGTCCAGCAGCGCCCGCAGCGCGTCGTTGGTCCCGATGGACTCCCCCCGCCGCACCAGTTGGACCGTGGAGGGCAGAAACCCGGTCGGGAGTAGATCCCGGTCGACGAGATCCATCCAGATGTCCTGCATCCGTCCGACCGTGGCCAGCGATGGTTCGCCCGCGAGGACCACACCGTTGATCGCGCCGACCGAACACCCGAGGATCACGTCGGGCAGGATCCGGCGCTCGAGCAGGGCGCGCAACATGCCCACCTGCAGGGCGCCCATCGCCGCACCGCCCGAAAGCACGAACGCCGTGTACGGGCCGCGGGGGTCTCCGGTGCGCCGGTGCCACAGGTCAGACAGCGGCGTCATCAGGCTCGCTCCCTGCAGTCGAGTCCCGCGTGTCGCCGAGCACGCTTCGGATGAGCCCGGCGACCTCGTCGGCGCGGGTCATCGGCGCGCCATGGGTCGCGCCGCCGATCGACACCGCTCGAGCGTCGACGAGTCGCTCACCCAGCCAGTGCGCCCCTGCCCCGTACGGAGCGCTCGACACGTCGCCGTAGCCGAGGATGCAGCGAACCGGGATTCCCGCCGGATCGAAGGGCACTCCGGCTGCCAGGATCGGGTCCATGTCGGCGATCAGCGCGGGTCCCTCGGCCCGTCGGTCGGACCGGACGCGTGCGGGCAGTGCGTCCCACACCGCGTCCCCGATCGCCGAGCGCATGAACCGCTCCGCGGCGACACCAGGATCCTCGCCGGGTTGAAACGACCAGCGATCCCAACATTCGATCCAGGGCGTCGGCACTTCCCAGGTCACCAGGCCCCGCACGTCGAGACGGGCGGTCGCGGTCGCGCCGAGCGCGACCAGTCCCCCGAAACTGTGGCCGAAGAGCACGACAGGTCGGTGCCCGACGATGGCGATCAGGTCGTCGACGTGTCGGGACAGATTCCCGCTCCCGAGTGCTCGAGCCCGGCCGTAGCCGCGTCGGTCGTAGCGCAATGTGGGGGCGTCGCGCAGGCGCCGGGCCAGGTGGGCCATACCCGCACCGCGGTCCATCGCCCCGTGAATCAACACGAACGTGACGTCTGCGGATCGGCCTCGCGGTCCACGTGCGGGACGTTCGACCAGTCCGGGCCATCCGGTCGGCGAACCGGTCGTCGGTTCCGGGTGCGACTCCATTGCATGACCACGGTACCCCGCCGCTACCGTGCACCGGATCATGGAGATTCTGCTCATCCGCCATGCGCTGCCCCTGCGAGTCGAGAGCGACCGACCCGTCGACCCGCCGCTCGCCCCCCGGGGTCACGATCAGGCCGCGGCACTCGCGCGCTGGCTCGAGGACGAGCCCCCCGATCACCTGATCGTCTCGACCATGCAACGCGCGATCGACACCGCCCAGCACCTCGCGGACACCTTCGCACTCGACATGACCACCGACCCCGATCTGTGTGAGCTCGATCGGGGATCCACCGCGTACATCCCGCTCGAGGAGCTGGACCGCGACGACCCGCGGTTGGCCGAGTTCATCGACAAGTTCGTCGACGACTGGTTGGGGCCGGGGGGCCTGGAACGTCGGACGGCATTCCAGGCCCGGGTCGTCGCCGCGCTCGACCGTCATCTCGATTCCCGCACCGAGGAGCGGATCGCGGTGGTCTGCCACGGCGGGGTCATCAACGCGCTCCTGTCCCACATCCTGGGCTGCGACCGCATGATGTTCTTCCAGCCCGCGTACACGAGCATCTCACGCATCACACTGGATGGGAACCAGCGCTACCGCATCGGTTCCGTCAACGAGTCGGGTCACCTCCGTGACCTGGACGCGGCGTCCTGAGGCTACGGTCGTCGGCAGAGCCGACTCGGAGAGCCGTTGACCATGACATCGAGATCCAGCGCGGGGCGTCGCATCGGCCGGATCCTGGCCGTCGTCGTCCTGACGACGACCTTCGCTCCCCTCGCGGTGGCGTCACCGCCCCCGGGGCCGGACAACCCATGGCTCCAGCGACGAATCGCGGCATTGGCCCATGCGGGCGGGGAGAACGAGAATCCCCCTGAGACGCTGTACGCGTTCGGGCAAGCTGCGGCCGAAGGCGTCCCGATTCTGGACATGGATGTCCAGATCACCTCCGACGGCGTTCCCGTGGTGATGCACAACAACACCGTCGACAGCACCACCAACGGTACGGGCGCGGTCTCCTCGATGACGTTCGCGCAGGTGCATGCGCTGGACGCCGCGTACTGGTTCGCCGACACTTGCGGGACCTGCCACGGCAAACCGACGGCCGACTATCTCTATCGGGGGATCCGCACGGGCTCGAAGGCAGCGCCGGCCGGGTACTCCGCAGAGGACTTCGCGGTCCCTTCGCTCGACGAAGTCTTTCAGCGTTTTCCCCACGCGTACTTCGACATCGAGATCAAGGACGACGCCGGCGACGTGACCCGACTCGCGCAGGCCACCGCGGACCTCATCCACGAACACGGCCTCGCTTCCCATGTGGTGATCGCCTCGTTCGGCGGCCCGGGAATGACAACCTTCCGAACCGCTGCTCCCGACGTCGCCACCAGTGCCACCCAGAACGAGGTCGAGAGTTTCTTCCTCTCGGGCACCGTCCCCCGCGATGCCCAGATCCTCGACGTTCCGCCCACCTACGACCTGGGCGGTACGACCATTCAGGTCGTGACCCCGGCGTTCGTGAAGAAGGCCCACGCGGCCGGGTTGGCCGTCTGGGTGTGGATGAACTCCGGGAATCAGCAGAACGCCGACTACTACGCGAAGTTGCTGGACATGGGAGTGGACGGGCTGAACGTGTCACGCCCGTCGGTGCTGATGGACCTGCTCACCCGTCGGGGGGACGCGTGGGATCCGAATGCGCCGGTCACGTCGACCACACCGCCTGGAACGGCCACCACGGTGCCGTCGACCACCACACCGCAGACGGCGCCCGTGGCGACGCCGGCCGCCGCTCGACCCACCTACACGGGCTGATGCCCGCCAACGCCTGGCCCGTCCTCGATCAGCCGGGCCCACTGGCCTTCGCCCACCGGGGCGGGGCCGGCGACTGGCCCGAGAACACCATGCCGGCATTCGAACATGCCGCCGCACTGGGATACCGGTACATGGAAACCGATGTGCACGTGACCCGGGACGGAGCCCTCTTCGCATTTCACGACGATCACCTCGATCGGGTCACGGACCGTGCCGGAGCGATCGCGACATCATCGAGGCAAGAGGTCCACGCCGCCCGGGTCGACGGTCGGGAACCGATTCCGCTGCTCGAGGATCTGCTCGGAACCTGGCCCGACGTCTGCTTCAACATCGACCCGAAGCACGACGCCTGCGTCGACGCGCTCGTCGAGGTGATCCGACGCACCGGGAGCATCGACCGGGTCTGTGTGGGGGCATTCAGCGATCGCCGGCTGGCCCGGCTCCGTGCGGCGCTCGGCCCCCGCCTGTGCACGGCTCTCGGTCCGCGAGGAACGCTCCGGCTCCGGACCGCTGCGGCACCTTGGCAGTTCTCCCGGCCTGCGGCCGGGTGCGCTCAGGTCCCCGTGTCGGCGAAGGGCGTGCCGATCGTCGACGCGGCCTTTCTCCGGGCGGCCCACGATCGTGGCCTCCAGGTGCACGTCTGGACGATCGATGATCCGAGCGAGATGGAGGACCTGCTCGACCTCGGGGTCGATGGGATCATGACCGATCGGCCCGCAATCCTCAAGGACGTGCTCGTGTCACGTGGATCCTGGTCGTCCTGACCGTCACTGCGGATCCTGGAACCGCGGTGTCCGCTTCTCCAGATGGGCCATGGTGGCTTCGACCTGGTTGGGACTGCCGATGAGCTCACCCATCATCCGCGACTCCTCGGTCAACGACTCGGTGAGCGCGCGGGAACCTGCGGCATTGCACAACGTCTTCATGCCACGCAGTGCGTCGGGGTTCTTCGTGCAGAGTTCCCGCGCCAGGTCCCATGCGTCGGCACGTGGATCATCGCTCTCGTGGGTGGCGAGTCCGAGTCGCACCGCCTCGGTGCCCGAGAGGATCCGGCCGGTGAACGCGAGCTCCTTCACCACGTCGAGTCCCGCGACGCGCACCAGCTGTTGAATGCCGGTCATGTCGGGAAGCAGCCCCCACCGGATCTCCAGCACCGACCACTTGGCATCGGGGCTGGTGAAGCGGATGTCCGCACCGAGAGCGATCTGGAGTCCGCCGCCGAGCACCGGACCGTGGCATGCCGCGAGCACCGGCACCGCCAACTCGCTCCACACGTAGGCGACCTGTTGGAACAGGTTCGTCGGCTTTCCCTCCAGCCGGTCGGTCAACGAGCCGGACGCCTGGGCGAACCGACGACGCGACGCGTCGAACTCGGGATCAGCCTCCTCCGATGTGCCGGCGCCCGCCATCGCCCCCAGACTCGCGGCGTCCAGCCCCGCACAGAATCCGCGCCCCTCGCCCGAGAGCACCACGACCCGGATACCGGGGTCTGCTGCGATCTGCTCTCCGGTACGCAGGATGGCATCGAACATCGCGGCGTCGAGTGCGTTGAGCTTGTCCGGACGGTTCAACCGGACATCGGCCACCCCATCGTCCACGGTCATGGTCACACGGGAAGTCATCGGACCATTGTGGACCATGGTCACTCCGAAGTGGGTCACGCAGAGGTGGAATGGACCAGACCGGCGTCGTCGGGCTCCGCCTGCTCAGGGACTTCCTGGGAGGCGCCGGGTGCGAGCGGCGTGCCGACACCGGCTGCATCGGCCCGCAACCGGTACCGCTCGGCCTCGTCATCGTGGCCCATCGCGGTCAGCAGCGTCGCGAGGTTCGCGTCGCACTCGGCGGCCGACGTCGTCGCCGAGCACTGCGTGAATCGATGATGGGCAACGGCGAACCGACGCCCAGCTTCGGTGAGTCGGCCGAGGTCGTAGAGAACGACGCCGAGGTTCTGATCACATGCCGCGGCCTCCTCGGGCATGTCGATCGCCAGGAAGATGTCCCGCGCCTCGGTCAGGTACTCGATGGCGTCGTCGTAGTAACCCAGATCGTGGAGCAGGAAACTGAGATTGTGATCGCATGCGGCCACGCCGACACGATCCCGGCAGGCGAGGAACGCCGCCCGCGTCGAGGTCAACTCGCCGATCGCCGATTCCGGATCGCCCATCTCGGCGGTCAGCACCGCCAGGTCGTGGCGCAGGGTCGTCGTGACCGATTCCGGCGCGCAGCCGTCGAGCGCTTCGATGGCCGCGGCGTTCGCCTCCAACGCCTCGGGATACCGTCTCATGCTGCGCAACACCGACGCGCGGGCCGCCTGGAGCCTGCCGTACTCGCCGGGACGCAACGGCGATCCGTCTGCGCCGACGACCCGTTCGATCACGCGAGCGCCCACGCCGACTCGCCCGCCGACACCATGGGGCTGACCGCACTGCACACCAGGAACGTGGCCGACCGGGAATCGCCGCGTGCCGACGCGGCGTCCAGAGCCCGTTCGATCTCTCCGCGCGCATCCGCCAGCCGGCCGTCGGCCATGAGGCTCTCGAAGGAGGAGCGCGTTTCGCGAGGATCGTCCATGGTGGGGTGCACGGAACCGGGGAGAATCTCCCCCCACGCCGTCCGACGGATTGTACCCCTCGACTCGACACCGTGTTTCGCCGACGATATTGACACTCCTCCGCGGCCCGCCCTACCGTGCCAGACTTCACAGGGCTACAGCCCGTAGGATCGGGCCGACGTCGAGACACCAGGGGACCATCGCCAGATGCCATCAGATCAGGTCATGTGCCACAGCACGGTCCAACCGGCACGGCGCGTCCGCCGAGGTACCCCCCGGTGAGGCTCGCCGGCCAGATCGGGCTGAAGCTCCTCCGACTCGTCGGAGCCGTCTTCGCCGTCTCGCTCCTGACCTTCCTGCTCGCACACAGGATCCCCGGTGATCCGACGGCGATCATCCTGCAGGCGAACGTCAACATGCAGATCCCCTGTGGCGGCCAGATGCTGGGCAAGCCGGTGGACTGCGCCACCATGCCCCCGGACACCATCCACCCCCGAGGGTACGAGGCTCCCGGTGCGGTGACCGCGATCTGCAAAGCCAACACCTGTGTGACCGCGAGTGATGTGCTGCGACATCGACTCAAGCTGGATCAACCCCTTGTCACGCAGTACGTCGACTGGGCGGGCAACGCCATCCACGGCAACTTCGGCGTCACCTACGACACCCAGCCGTCGCCGGTGTGGCCGCAGATCACCCAGGCGCTCCCGCCGACGATCGAGTTGATGTTGATGGCGATCATCATCTCGCTCGTCCTGGCGGTTCCACTCGGGATCTACAGCGCGTACCGCGAACATCGGCTCGGCGATCGCGTGGTCACGTCGTTCAGCTTCTTCTTCGTCGCAATACCGAACTTCGTGCTGGCCATCTTCCTGATCATCATTTTCGTGACCTGGCTCCAGTGGCTCCCTTCCATCTACGCCAACTCGAAGCAGGGGCTCTGGTCGAACGTCTCCAGCCTCCTCATTCCGGCCTTCGCGCTCGCGATGGCGATTTCGGCCGTCTACATCCGACTGTTGAGATCGGACATGATCGCCACCCTGCAGGAGGACTACATCCTCATGGCCCGGGCCAAGGGCCTCCCGACCCGACGGATTCTCATCAGCCACGCACTCCGACCGTCGTCGTTCTCGTTGCTCACCGTCTTCGGCATCAACGTCGGCACGCTGATCGGCGGCACCGTGATCATGGAGGTCATGTTCTCGATCCCGGGCATCGGCAAGCTCATGACCAAGAGCATCTACGTTCGGAACTACCCGACGATCCAGGCACTGGTGGTCCTGATCGCCGCCGTGTACGTGGCGGTGAACGTCCTCACCGACATCTCCTACAGCCTGCTCGACCCGAGGATCCGCAATGCCTGAATCGTCCGTGTTGGCAGAGATGGACCCGATCGACGTGTTCGAGCCGGAGCACCCCCTGCCTTCGACCCGCAAGAAGAAGGCGAAGCTGGGGGTCTCCTTCTGGATCGCCGTCGGCTGGATCGGTCTCGTGGTCTTCGGCGCGATCTTCGATCCGATCCTGCCTCTGCAGTCCCCCACGGTTCCGGACCCGTGTTCCACGTACGCCACGACGATGGCGAACAACAACCTCGACGCGACCGCGGCCCAGCTCTACAGCCTCAGCCAGGCCGACTCGCCGGCCCAGGCGCAGCAGATGGCCAACCAGGGGGTCAAGCCCCCGCCCGAGCTGATCGCCAACTGTCCGAACCCCACGCTCAACTCGAAGATCGACGCCTTTCCCAGCACGCTCCACTGGCTGGGAACCGACAGCACCGGTCGGGACACGCTGGCCCGCATCGTCTCCGGTGCCCAGGTCGCACTCCTGGTGGGCGTCGTGGCCGTCGGAGTCGGCATGTTCTTCGGCACGCTCATCGGCCTGATCGCGGGGTTCTTCCGGGGGGGAATCGAGGGCACGCTGATGACGGTCGTCGATGTGCTGCTCGCATTCCCCGCCCTGATCCTGGCAATTGCCATCGTGGCGTTCCGGGGCCAGTCCTTGTTCAACGTGTGCCTGGCGATCGGCATCGTGGCGACACCGGGCTTCGCGCGCCTGTCACGTGGCACCACCCTGTCGTACTCGGAACGTGAGTTCGTCACGGCCGCTCGTGTGATGGGTGCATCCAACCGGCGGATCATCTTCCGAGAGCTCCTCCCGAACGTCGCCCTGCCGGTCCTCGCGTTCTACCTCCTGGCGGTCGCCATCGCCATCGTGGCCGAGGGCGGTCTGGCCTTCCTCGGTCTCTCGGTACCCCCGCCACGAGCGAGTTGGGGGACGATGATCCAGAGCGGCTACAACGTGGTGAACGATGCCCCGTTCGTGGTGCTCGTCCCCTCGTTCATCATGTTCATCACCGTGCTGGCCTTCAACTTCGTCGGCGACAAGTTCCGCGAGCGCTTCGACGTGAAAGAGTCGGCCCTGTGAGCCAGACGTCGACCAAACCGACCGGGCTCGCCGCACTCGGCCTGGAGCCCGACGACAATGTTCCTCTGCTCGCCATCGACGAGCTGACCTCCCATTTCCAGGTCAAGGGCGGCACCGTCCACGCCGTGGACGGGGTGTCGCTCTCCGTCGAGCGTCGGAAGACCCTCGGCGTGGTGGGCGAATCGGGATCCGGCAAGACCGTGCTGAGCCGTTCGGCCATGGGCCTGCTCCAGGCATCGAACCTCTCCCAGACCGGCCAGGTCCGGTATCGGGGCCACGACATCGTGGCGATGTCCGAAAAGCAGCGGCGGCGTCTGTGGGGCACCGAGATGGCGATGGTGTTCCAGGATCCGATGACCTCGCTCAACCCGGTGATGAAGGTGGGCAAGCAGATCACCGAATCGCTCCAGTACCACCTCGGCATGACCCGCGCCGAGGCCCAGGAAACCGCACTCGCCGGGTTGCATTCGGTGGGAATCCCGGCGGCCGAACGCCGGATCAACGAGTATCCGCATCAACTTTCGGGTGGTATGCGCCAACGCGTCACGATCGCGATCGCGTTGGCCTGCGGGCCCAAGCTTCTCTTCGCCGACGAACCGACCACCGCCCTGGACGTGACCGTGCAGGCGCAGATTCTCGACCTCCTCGACCACGAGCGTCGCGAACGGAACATGGGAATGGTCCTGGTCACCCACGACCTGGGAGTCGTCGCGGGCCGCGCCGACGTGGTGGCGGTGATGTACGCCGGTCAGATCGTCGAACTCGCCCGCACCCGCGATCTCTTCGAACGGGTACGAATGCCCTACACCGAGGCCTTGCTCCAGGCGATTCCCAAGTTGGACCAGCCCAGCCACCAGAAGCTCAACGTGATCACCGGGCGGCCGCCCGATCTGATCCGTCTCCCCGAAGGCTGCCGATTCGCACCCCGCTGTCCGTATGCCCAGGACAAGTGCCGCCGCGATCTGCCCCCGCTGGTCGAATCCGACACCCCGGGCCACTTCTACCGCTGCTGGTATCCCGTCAACACCCCGACGGGCTGGCAACCGGGTCCTTCGGCTGCTACCCGCGCCGACGAGGCCCAGAAGTCGTCCGGCTACGCACCCAGCCCGCCACCGAAGGCACCGGAAACCGGAGAGGTGAACTGAGATGACCGCACCGGGCACGGCGCACCTGCGTGACGACGCCCTGCTTCGCGTCGAGCACCTCACGGTCGAGTTCCGCGCGAATCGCAAGCAGAAGGTGCATGCGGTCAGCGACCTGAGCATCGACGTGAAGACCGGCGAGACCATGGGACTGGTCGGCGAATCGGGTTGTGGGAAGTCCACGACGGGTCGCGCGATCATGCAGCTCCCGCGTCCCACCGGAGGTTCGGTCAACTTCGAAGGCACCGAGTTGACCGGGCTCTCCAAGGCCGAGCTCCGACGGGTTCGACCACGCCTCCAGATCATCTTCCAAGACCCGATCTCGTCGCTCAATCCCCGCCGCAAAGTCGGGGACATCGTCGCCGAGCCCCTCGAGATCTGGAACATCGGCACTCCCGAGGAGCGCACCGCGCGGGTCCGCAAGGCGCTGGACGACTGCGGACTCGACCCGGACGTGACGATGGCGAAGTACCCCCACGAGTTCTCGGGTGGCCAGTGTCAGCGGATCTGCATTGCCCGTGCACTCGTGATGGATCCCGCGGTGATCATCTGCGACGAACCGGTCTCGGCACTCGATGTCTCGGTCCAGGCCCAGATCATCAATCTGCTCGAGGACATGAAGGCCCGCTACGGGTTGACCCTGGTCTTCATCGCCCACGACCTCGCCGTGGTCAAGAACGTTTCCGACCGGGTTGCCGTCATGTACCTGGGCAAGCTGTGCGAAACCGGCACTCCCGACGACGTGTACGGAGCAGCCGCCCATCCCTACACCGCGGCGTTGCTGTCCTCGATTCCAGCGGCGATGCCCCCGGCCGGCGGGGCGCGGTCGGAGGCGACCCTGACGGGAGAGCTCCCGTCACCGATCCATCCACCGTCCGGTTGCCGCTTCCGGACCAGATGTCCGTACGCCCAACAACGCTGCGCCGACGAGGAGCCGGCCCTGCGCCGGGTCACCGATGGGCACTACGTCGCCTGCCACTTCCCGTTGGTCCAACCCGATCAGTAGCTGTGCAAGGATGGGTCCATGGCCAATCCCCCTGCATTCCAGATCGACACCGAAACCGGCTACCGGGCCACCATCACCACCGACCGGGGCACGATAGTCGCGGACCTCGACCCGCGTCTCGCACCCAACACCGTGAATCATTTCGTGGTCCAGGCTCGTGACGGCTTCTACGACGGCCTTACCTTCCATCGCGTGGTACCCGAGTTCGTCATCCAGGGTGGCGACCCGGACGGTTCCGGCAGGGGCGGGCCCGGCTACCAGTTCGACGACGAACCGGTCAAAGGGGAATATCACGACGGGGCGGTGGCCATGGCGAACGCCGGGCCGAACACCAACGGTTCGCAGTTCTTCATCTGCATCGACGATTGTCGGAGCAAGCTCGCCAAGAGCTACAACCTGTTCGGCTACGTCATCGAGGGCCTCGACGTGGCAAAGACCATCGAAGTCGGCGACGTGATGAACTCGGTGACGATCTCCGAGATCCCCCTTTCGTAGCACGACACAGCGGTCACCGGGTGTCGCTCGACCTTGCGTATTCGTCCGTCTTCGACGCGTTCGTCGAGGCCTTCGGCGACCGGACGTCACTCGTGTGGAACGGTGGCCGACTCACCTACGCGGATCTGCAGCAACGGGCCGGTCGATTCGCCGCAGTGCTCGGCGAACACGACATCGGCCTGCGGGACGATCCGGAATCGTTGTCCGGTTCGAGATCCCCGCACGACCACGTTGCGCTCTATCTGCACAACGGTCCCGAATACCTGATCGGCATGCTCGGCGCCTGGCGAGCCCGGGCGTGTGCCACCAACATCAACTACCGGTACGTCGACGACGAGCTGGTCGGGGTGCTCGCCGATCAGTCGGCGGCCGCCATCGTCTACCACGGATGCTTCGCCGAGACCCTGGCACGGGTGCTCGGTCGAATCGAATCCCCCCGACTACTCGTTCGGGTCGACGACGGTTCTGGCGACGCCCTGCTGCCCGGTGCCATCGACTGGGACACCGCGCTGGCCGCTGCCCGGGCCCGGGACGCCGCGCGGAGCGACTGGTCCCCATCCGATCGCTACGTGCTCTACACCGGGGGTACGACAGGTGCTCCCAAGGGTGTGCTGTGGCGACAAGGGGATTTCATGGTCCGCGCGCTCGGTCTGTGCCATCGGGACGGCACCGAGTTCGACGGGCTGGACGAGGTGGTCGAACGTGCCGCCCGTCGGAGGGGCCTCGTCTCGATGCCGCTGCCCCCTTTCATGCACGGCGCAGCCCATTGGAACGCACTCGGCACCTGGCTGTCCGGGGGCACGGTCGTGCTGCCGGATCACCCCCGGCATTTCGACGCACACGACGCGCTCGAAGTCGCCCGGCGGGAAGGCGTCACGGCTACGGTCGTCGTCGGAGATGCCTTCGTGCGACCTCTCGTCGATGCGCTCGACGCCGGGACCCCACCGCCTCACCAGCTGCGCCACGTGCTCTCGAGCGGCGCGATCCTCTCGCCTGCGGTGGCCGATCGTCTCCGCGGTCATCTGCCCGGCGTGCGGATCGTCGATCTGCTCGGTTCCTCCGAGGCCGGCCGCCAGGCGGTGAAGATCACCGTTCCGGGCGGCGTCCGAGGGGATTCGTTCGGGCGGGACGTCGGCACGGTCGTCCTGCGTGACGATCGGGCAGCACGCCTGGAACCGGGCTCTCCCGAGATCGGCTGGCTGGCAACCGCCGGACGGGTGCCGTTGGGCTATCTCGGCGACCCCGAGAAGACGGCGGCGACCTTTCCCACGATCGACGGCGTGCGCTACGTGGTCCCCGGTGATCGCGCCCGCCTGTTGTCCGACGGCAGCATCGAGCTGCACGGCCGGGAATCGGTGACGATCAACTCGGGTGGCGAGAAGATCTTCGCCGAGGAGGTCGAGGCAGCCATCAAGGAACACCCCGCGGTCGGCGACGTCCTCGTCGTCGGTCGACCAAGTGAGCGTTGGGGTTCCGAAGTCGTCGCCGTCGTCGCCGTCTCGGCCGGAGCGACGGTGTCCGAGGACGAGATCACCGCTACCGCCCGACGTCACATCGCCGGTTTCAAGGTTCCCAAGTCCGTCGTGTTCGTGGACGAGGTGCCCAGGAGCCCGAGCGGCAAACCCGACTACCCCGCCGCCCGAGCCGCGGCGGAAGCATCCGGGTGATCGACCCGGATCAGTCCTTGGTGGCCACCGAGTTCGGCGTGACGTTCATCTTCGGCTCGTAGGCCTCGACCGCAACCTCGTGTGCCGACCCACCGAGTTCCCGGCGCAGTTCGCTCCGACACGCCGTGCAGGGACCCCAGTAGGTCTCCTCGACCCCGGCTCCACAACGCGGACACTCGAACATTCGTCCACTCTCCCACACAACAAATCCACCTTCAATTCACATGGTTGATCCCCTTCCTTCCCACAGGGTCGGGGCCGTACCGTGGGCCACATGGCCACCTTCAGAGTTCTCGACCACACGGCGAACGCCCATCTCGTCCCCGATGCCGACACCTACGCGCCGGACGGCCCGCTCACCACGTTCTATGCCACCCGTCGGTCCACGGGGCTCATCGATTCCTGGTCGAGGCGGGTCGCCAGCTTCCGCACGGCGGACATCGTGATGATCGAACTGGTCGGCCAGGCGTGCCGCACTGACGCTCAAGGCACGTATGCGCCGGAGAGGGCCAATGCGCACAGGCCGATCGCCAGTGCTCCTCCTGCCGCGTACACGGCAGGCTCGGCCCGTTCGCGTCCCTCCAGCGTCAGTGCTCCGGCGACGGCCAACGGGAACGCACTGGTGGCATAGCGCTCGATCGAGTTCAGGTTCCGGGCCGAAAGCGCCGCAGTCAGGATCACCGCGGCGAAGATGCCGTAGCTCGCCGGCAACCGCCTGAAGGCGATGATCGCCAGGACGAGGAAGCCCACGACGAACGGAACATGCAGCCCGGTGGTGAACGACTCGTGTCCGGTGAGCGTCTGGGGCAGGGACCACAGACGGGTGAACGGCGTTTCGTTGTGGCGCAACTGATCCTGGATCCGGAACGGTTCCCAGAATCCGAATCCCCGGCTCGCCGCATACCAACAGAACGCCGCGACGCCAAGTGGGGCGGCAATGACTGCGGCGCATCGCCCGGCGATGTCGCCGGCATCGCGCGATCGCCCGGCACGGAGGGCCTCGACCACCGCGGCGGCGGCCAGGGCGACGCCGAGGGGTCGGCAGAGTCCCGCGGCGAGACCGAGGAGCGCAGCGCTCCACCAACGTCGGTGGCGGAGCGCCCAGATCGCCCAGACGGCGAGCGCCACGAAAAGCGCCTCCGAATAGGCCCAGGACAGCACGAACGCCCCGGGGAACAACATCCAGACCCACACCGATCGATCGGCCGCCGTTTCCGCGAATCCCTCGAACACGACGAGCCGATGGATTCCCCAGGCGGCGACGATCACCGCGATCTTCGCAACCAACAGCAGACCGAGGTCGGTGTTGCCTCCCAATGGAATGGCGACGATCCGACCGGCCATCGGATAGAGCGGGAAGAAGCGGATCGACTCCGGGCTCGAAACCTGATAGCCGTGTTGGGCGATGAGTCGGTAGAAGCCGCCGTCCCAGGACAGCCATCCCAAGACGCCGTGGTACGGCGCGGGGCGGACATCACCCCCGTGTTGGTGGCGGAGAAGCGCCGTAGCGAGAACCCACGCGGCGATCGACAACGCCTGTGCGGTGACGAATGCCAGGGCCACCGTCCACAGACGATGGGTCCGCGTCTTCACTTGCCGGTCTTCGGCCAGAACGCGTTGACGTTCTCACTTTCGTAGTACACGCGCTTCTCTTCGACGATCTGGCGATTCTGCGGTCGCTGCTGGCCGAGGATCGTCACCACGTCGCTGCAAAGGTTCTTGTGGGTGATGTAGTGATCGCTCCAGACCACGAAGATCCGCTTGTCGTTCCCGGCGCGGCGCAGCAGGTCGGCGGCGAACTGTGCAGGGGTCGCGGCATGGGTGCGCTCGACGTAGTCGGCCCAGTCCACGGTCCGGGGATTGCTGAAGGTCGGGAAGCTTCCCACCACGAAGCCGGGCGTGAGCTCACGGGTGAGCGAGGGGCCGAGCTGGTCCGGGCAGACGCCCACGACGTCACCGGGTCTGCCGTTCTGTTCGATCGCCCGCGCCGCCAGTCCTGCTTGGGTCCGGTCCAGGGTCACGTTCTTGTAGAGCCCGGTCGCCGCGGCGATCACCACGACCGCGAGGACGCCGCGCTGGAGCCAGGGGCCCCTGAACGCCGCCAGCCCGAACCCGGCCAGGATGAAAGCGAAGGGCAACCAGACTGCGTCGTATCGGGGTTGGAACGCGGTGTTGGTGACGGTCATGACTGCTGCACCGATCCCGAAGGTCAGCACCACGACCCAGACCAGGGGGCGCACCGGGCGGCGTGATCGCAGGTCGAGCAGAATCTTCGCCGAGCCCACGGCCACGCCGAACACCCCGAGCAGTATGCAGGTCGTGTAGATCCACCCGGCCACCTGGTCGGCTGCGTTCGTCGGACCCCCCAGACCCTCGACCGTCGAGACCAGCACGGTCGGCGGCAGGCTCCGCCCCGCCCAGGGCGTTCCGGTGTGGGCTCGTTGGTACAGCATCGCCGGAATCCACGGCAGGAAGGACACGGCGCCGGCGGCGAGTGCCCCCAACACCCACAGATCGGCCCGGACCCGCTCGCGCTCGCCGGACCGTCGATCCCGAACCAGGCGGTAGAGCATCATGAGCCCCGTCGCCAGCCCGAGCCACAGCGACCAGTACTGGCTCCACAGCATCGCGGAGGTGCAGAGCGCGAGACCGACGACCGGCACGATCCGCGGTCGGCGCAAGATCGAGTCGATACACAGCCAACCCAGACAGGGCGCCGAGCATGAGCATCGAGTACATCCGGTTCTCGGTGCTGTAGCGGATCGCATACGGGGACACTGCGACGACCACGGTCGCCAGCCAGGCCACCGATCTGCCACCGATCCTCCTGCCGACCAGCCAGGTGGCGGGCAGCGTCAACAGCCCGAAGATTCCGGGCAGCGCCCGAATCGACGAATTGCCGGTGCCGAACACCGACATCCAACCGTGCAACAGCAAGTAGTAGAGCGGTGGATGCCCGTCGTGGTGCAGCGCTGCGGGGATCTGGCCGAGTGGCAGGCTCGCGATGTGGACGGTCAGCGCCTCGTCCAGCCACATCGGGGATCGGGTCCAGAAACGCAGGACAACGGTGACCGCCCCCACCACGACCAGTGCCACCGCGTCGATCCACCGCCATCGCCCCGCAGTCGCCGGAAACACATCGTGACCGTCGGCCTCTGCGGGCGTCCATTCGGGCTCGATGGCGGTCACGTCCCGTGGATCACCGGTGGATGGGGTGTGCATGACGCCAGAACATTAGAGGGTCGTCCTCCTTCGACGGCGAACCTGGGAGGCCAAAAGCGGGTCGTGCCCGGATCACTACGCTGTCGGTGTTCCAACCGAAACAGGGGTGGTCCCACGGTGGACGTCGATCCGTTCGAAAACGAGATGGTCTGGCAGCCCGCCGAAAATGCCATGGACTCGACTCGAATGGGCCACTTCCTCCGGTGGCTGGCCGAATCGGAGATTGCCCACTGCGAGGACTACGCGGCCGCATGGGCGTGGTCGGTGTCCGACCCGGCCGCGTTCTGGGGCGCGATCCGGGACCACTTCAGACTGCCGATCGACGGCGAAGAGGTGATCTTCGACCCGGGCACACTCGCCCCGAACGGTCTGCCCGGCGCCCGCTGGTTCCCCGGCGCGACCCTGAACGCCGCAGCGGTGTTGCTCGCCGCCGCGGGCCAACCCGACACCGTCACGGCGATCGAGGCCCGATCGCAGACCCGCCCGGCGATTTCGATGAGTTTCGGGGAGCTGCGGGCCGAGGTCGCGCGGGTCCGCAGAGGTCTGGCCGCACTCGGGATCGGGCGCGGTGACTGTGTGGCGGCCTACGCACCCAATATTCCTGAAACCCTTGTCGCGTTCCTCGCCACAGCCTCGCTCGGCGCGACCTGGACATCCTGCGCACCCGAATTCGGCACTCGGAGCGTGCTCGACCGGCTCCGTCAGACCCGGCCCAGGGTGCTCTTCGTCATCGACGGCTACCGGTACGGGACCCGGACGGTCGATCGACGGGCCGAAGTTGCCGCCGTCGTCACCGAACTCGAGGACCTCTCCACGGTCGTGCATATCGGTTACCTCGACCCGGCTGCACCGGCGCCACCGGGTTCCGTGCCGTATCGCGACGTGGACGGCGTCGAAGATCCGGGCTTCGTGCCCGTACCCTTCGCCCATCCACTGTGGGTGCTCTACTCGTCCGGGACCACCGGCCTGCCCAAATCGATCGTCCATTCCCACGGGGGAATCACCCTCGAACACCACAAGGCTCTGGCCCTGCATGGCGATCTCGGACCCGGGGATCGCTTCTTCTGGTTCACGACCACCGGCTGGATGATGTGGAACTATCTCGTTTCCGGACTCGCCGTCGGTGCGACCGTGATTCTCTTCGACGGGGATCCGGGCGCTGAAGACCTCGGGACGCTCTGGGAACTGGCGGCCGACACCGGAATCACCGCGCTGGGTCTTTCCGCACCGTTCCTCGACGCGTGCCGTCATGCCGGCCTGCAGCCCGGCACCGAACACGATCTCTCCGCACTTCGATGGCTGGGCTCCACGGGCGCGCCCCTGACCGCAGACACGTGCCGGTGGGTCACCGCCGCGGTCGGCGAGTTACCGATCTCATCGATCAGCGGAGGAACCGACGTGTGCACGGCGTTCGTCGGTGGGTCCCCGCTGCTTCCGGTCCAGCCCGGGGTCATCTCCTGCCGGTTCCTCGGCGCCGACGTGTGGGCCTACGACGCGGCAGGCCGACCAGTCGTCGACGAAGTCGGCGAGTTGGTGGTCACGACTCCGATGCCTTCGATGCCGGTCGCCCTGCTCGATGACGCTCACGGCGAACGACTCCGCCGCGCCTATTTCGACCGCTTCCCCGGAGCGTGGTGCCACGGCGACTGGATCAGGATCGCACCGGATGGCCGTTGTGTGCTGTCCGGCCGCTCGGACGCCACGTTGAACCGGGGCGGGGTGCGTCTCGGTACTGCGGACTTCTACGCGGTGGTCGAGGAGATTCCCGGCATCACCGACAGTCTGGTCGTCCATCTCGACTCCGACGACCAGGACGAGCTTGCCCTCTTCGTCGTCACCGATCCCGACAGCACGCTCGACGATCGACTGCGCGACCGGATCCGCATGACCCTCCGAACCGAGTTGTCGCCCCGCCATGTCCCCGACACCATCGACGAGGTGCACGCGATACCGCGAACGCTTTCCGGGAAGAAGACCGAGGTTCCCGTCAAGCGCATCCTCGGTGGAACGCCGCCCGACGAGGCGCTCTCGAGCGGCGCGCTGGCCAATCCCGATGCCATCGACGAATTCGTCGCCCGGGCGTACCACGGAGTCGAAGGTGGTGACCACTAACATCTCCAGGTCCGCAGTCTCACCGGGAATGTGATGTCAAACGAAGCGATCAGAGCCGATGTTACGACCGAGCCTCCCGAGGTGGTGATCATCGGAGCCGGGCCGGCAGGGTTGACTGCAAGTTTCCAGCTCCACAAGTTCGGAATCTCCTCGACGATCCTAGAGGCCTCTTCGGAGATCGGCGGTATCAGTCGTACCGCCGCACGTGACGGGTGGCGGTTCGACATCGGTGGTCACCGCTTCTTCACGAAGGTACAGGCGGTCGAGGATCTCTGGCACGAGATCCTCCCGGACGAGGACTTCCTCATGCGACCGCGCAAGAGCCGGATCTTCTACAAGGGCAAGTATCTCGACTATCCCCTGCGGGCATTCAACGCCCTGCGCAACGTCGGTCCGCTCGAAGCGGCCGGCTACGTCACCTCCTATGCGTGGGCGCGACTTCGACCCCCGAAGGATCAGTCGAACTACGAAGGATGGTTGGTCGCCCGATTCGGGTGGCGTCTCTACCGGGCCCTGTTCAAGACGTATACCGAGAAGCTCTGGGGTGTACCGGTGTCCGAGATGCCCGCCGATTGGGCGGCCCAACGGGTCAAGGGTCTGTCGCTGGGCAATGCCATCGTGAATGCGCTGCTGCCCAAGCGGAACCAGAAGGACATCACCTCGCTCATCGAGGAGTTCCAGTACCCGAAGTTCGGCCCGGGCATGATGTGGGAGGTGTGCCGTGACAGCGTGACCGAGAAGGGGTCACGAGTCCTCCTCGATTCCACGGTCACACGGATCCGTCACGAGGATGGGCGAGCGGTGGAGGTCACGGGCACAAACGGAGATGGGTCGACGACCGAGCTCCCGGCAACCGAGGTGATCTCCTCGATGCCGATCTCCGAACTGCTCGAAGCAATGGATCCGCCGGTACCCGACGAGGTCGCGGCCGCGGCGGCCGATCTGCGCTATCGAGACTACCTGATCGTCGCTCTCGTGCTTCCCGAGTCCAGTGTGGACTTCGACGACAACTGGATCTACATCCACGATCCGACGGTCCGCACCATGCGGATACAGAATTTCGGCTCGTGGTCGCCCTACATGGTGAAGCCGGGATACAACACGCTCGGCCTGGAATACACCGTCTGGGAAGGTGATGACGAGTGGAACATGGCCGACGAGGATCTCGTACGGCGAGCGAAAGAGGAGCTCGAACAGCTCGGCCTTGCCCACATCTCCGAAGTTCGCGAAGGGTACGTCGTCCGTCAGGCGAAGGCCTATCCGATCTACGACGACCGCTACCGGGCGAATGTCGACGTGCTCAGAGCCTGGCTCGGCGCGCACGCGCAGAACGTCCATCCGGTCGGGCGGAACGGCATGTTCCGGTACAACAACCAGGATCATTCCATGTACACGGCCATGCTCACGGTCGAGAACCTGATGACCGGTTCGCACCACGACATCTGGGAGGTCAACGTCGAAGAGGAGTACCACGAACAGGGATCCGGCCCCACCGGAGCCGATCGGCCCGAGGGCAGCCATGGAACCGGGCGGGATGCGCCGGTCATTGCGCGTGAAACGCTCGAAGCCCACGGTCGGGTGACGCCCCCCGACGGCGAATCAAGATGATGCAGCGCGACCCGTCAGGCGTCTGAACCGATCCCGTACTCCCCAGCGGGTCACCAGCATCATCGATTCGGCCATGATCCGACCGGACATCTTGGATTCGCCCCGGACCCGGTCGGTGAACGCGATCGGCACCTCGTCGATCCGTCCTCCCCACCCCGCGAGTCGGTAGGCCACCTCCATCTGGAACGCGTAGCCGTTCGCCACGGTCTGGCCGAAGTCGATCGCCTCGAGGACATCTGCCCGATAGGCACGGAACCCTGCCGTCGCGTCGTGGATCTCCAAGCCCAGAAGCCAGGTGGCATAGGCGTTTCCCCAGCGCGAGAGCAGTTGCCGGTGCAACGGCCAGTTCGGCGTACTCCCACCCGCCACGTATCGTGAACCGATCGCCACCCCGGCCCCATCGTCGAGACGGGCGAGCAGCTGGGGAATGACCTGGGGATCATGGGAGAAATCGACGTCGAGCTGCACGAACCGGTCGTAGCCCTCTTCCAATCCGAACCCGAATCCGGCACGATAGGCATTTCCCAGCCCGCCCTTCGCCGGCCGGCGCATCACCGTGATCTGGCCCAGTTCCGAGCCTTTGGCTTCGGCGAGGTCGGCGGTGCCGTCTGGGGAATTGTCGTCCACGACGAGGATGTCGGCGTCGGGTACCACCCTGCGCACCGTCTCCAGGAACAGCTCGATATTGAGCGCTTCGAGGTAGGTCGGGGCGACAACGAGCGTGCGGACGCCTTTCGAGGTGTCCATGATCAATACGGCCAGGTTTCGCCGTCGTGGCCGAGGAACCGGCAGAGCCGACCCAAATGGAGGGTGAGCAGCACTTTGATGCACACGTTGCGGGTGAACCAGCCCAACTCGCCGACCTGGCGGAACGCGCTCCGTCGGCGATCCGCGCCGTCGACGACCCCCCGACGGTACTGCGCCAGCGAGCCCGAGCGGCCCTCGTAGGCCCATTCCCTCGAGCCCAGGAACGTGGCCAGCAGCGCACCGGTCACACCGATCGAACTCCACGAGTCGTGGACGAGCAGAACCCCGCCGTCGGCGACCCGTGCGCCCCAATCGACCATGTCGGCACGGGCCGGACCGTAGCGGTGCGCGCCGTCGATGTAGAGCAGATCGATCGGCCCCTCCACCTCGTCGAGTGCTTCTGCGGAGAGTCTGCGGACGTGGCGGACCCGGTCACGCACGCCGGCGTCGACGAGATTGCGTTCGAAGACCTCGTTGTCGCTCTGCCCGAGTTCCGACGTCGTGGTGATCTCCTGCGGCCCGCGGTCAGTCCCCAGATGGGGGTCGATGGCCACGATCTCGACCCCGGCCGGAGCGGCGGTCGCCAGCATGATCATGGATCGCCCCCGGAAACTCCCGATCTCGACGATGCGACCGCCACCGGGGACTTCCCCGGCCCGAGTCCAGAGTCGTTGCGCCTGGGCCCGGGTCATCCACCCTTCGACATCTGCCACCGATTGCCACGCCTTGGTGAAGTTCTCTGCGACGTCGATCACCTACGCGCCCTCGGAGTATCGGGACTCACCGGGCATCTCCCGGCACGAAGATCCGACATTAGCGCGCGTCGGGGTGCACGGACGGGCAACGAGAACTGCAGTGCGCTACCGGGCTCAGACTGCAGCCGTGGCCCGGGCCAGGGCGTGTTGGACGAGCTCCAACAGGACCATCTTGGTCGAGGCACGTTCCCGAGCGTCGCAGAGCAGCACAGGGGTGTCCGGAGAGACCGCGACGGCCTCGCGGATCTCGTTGGGATCGTGGGCGACCTTGCCCTCGAAGCAGTTGACCCCCACTACGAAGGGCACCGCGTGCTCCTCGAAGTAGTCGATCGCAGGAAAGCACTCTTCGAGTTTGCGAGTGTCGACCAGCACGACCGCGCCGATGGCGCCCCTCACCAGGTCGTCCCACATGAACCAGAACCGATCCTGTCCGGGGGTTCCGAACAGGTACAGGACGAGATCCGACCCCAGACCGATGCGGCCGAAGTCCATGGCGACGGTCGTCGTCGTCTTCTGGTCGGCACTACCGATGTTGTCGACGTCCTCGGCCACCCGGGTCATCGCGGCCTCGGTGGTCAGTGGGTCGATCTCGGAGATCGAACCGACGAAGGTCGTCTTGCCGACGGCGAAGCCACCGGCAACGACGATCTTGACCGGCATGGGCGCGGTGGAGCTCCCACCGGCCGGCGACTGTTCATCAGAGGGCTTGGAGGCCATCGAGCACCCTTTCGAGAAGTTTCAGATCTGGACGGTCACCGGCAGGTCGTGGACGGTTGAAGTCCACGAGGCCCTCCTCGGTCATGTCCCCGACCAGCACCTTGGCGACGCCGAGTGGGACATGGAGGTGAGCAGAGAGCTCGGCCACCGCGAGCGGCTTGCGGCAGAGCTGCACGATCTTCGCCCGCTCGAGGGTGAGCCGTTGCGCAGCTTCTTCACCCTTGCGAGTCGTGACGATGATGGTTTCGAGCGGGATTTCGGTGTCCGAACGCGTTCGTCCCCCGGTGATGGCATAGGGCCGGACGCGCAGGCGGCCACCCGGCCGGTCGTTCGGAGGGCTCATTGCGGAAGCGCTCCCTGGAGCTCGGCACGCAACTCCGGGGTCAGGACCGATCCACAACGTTCGACGAGCACGGCCATCTCATAGCCGACGAGGCCCACGTCGCAGTTCGCAGTCGGAGAGCACCGTGAGCGAAGATCCGTCGCTGATACCTGTTACGAACAGGAACGAATTCTCCATCTCGATGATGACCTGGGTCACCGCCCCGCCTCCGAACCGTCCGGCTGCACCGTAGGCGAGCCCGATGAGGCCCGAGGCGACCGCCGCGAACCGGTCGGCGCCGTCCCGGTCCATCCCCGCGGAAACGGCCATGGGGAGGCCGTCCGATGAGACGACCACGGCATCGTTGACGCCGGCCACCCGGTCCACGAAGTTCCCGACCAACCAGTTGATGTTCCTGGCTTCGCTACTGAGTTCGGTCACGTCGGGGTGTCCTCCGGATTCTCATCGTCACTTCGGCCCTTCTGCATCCCACTGCGATAGCGGGACAACATCGATCGTACCTCGTCGGGCGACCGCCGGTTCTGCGTTGCGGCCCGTTCGCCGTCACCACCCGGAACGGCCCGTTGACCTCCTGCCGAACGCGGCACCCGCTTGGTCAGACCGCTGCTCGTCGCTGCTTCCTGCGGTGCCTCGGCCGCGGCCACCGGTGCAGTCGGAGCGGCTGGGGCCTCCGTCGCCGGTGGCGCGTCGGAAGGCGCCGCGGCCGGCGTCCGGCGGGGCGGCGCGGGCGACTGTGCCACGTTCCTGGCGCGCCTGGGTGCGCCGGGGACCGGACCGGGACGGCCTGCTCTCGGCTGGGGCTTGTTCGGCTGGCTCGGTGCGCCCTTCGCCTGGGGTTTCGGACCGGCGTCAGGGGCCGGTTCCACCGGGGGTCCTGGCGGCGACGCCGTCTCGGAGAGCGCCTCGGTTCCGCCGCTCTTCAGCGGTTGATCGGCGATCAGCGACGGGGGCAGCGAGACCATTGCCGTGGTACCCGATGACGGCGACGGCATGAGACGGACGGCAATGCCGAACCGTGCGGCGAGTCGGCCGATCACGATGAAACCCAGGGACCGCGACAGTGCCAGGCCCACCAGCGGGGGACGCGCCAGCAGATCGTTGAACTCGGCAAGCGCCTCGGGGGTCATTCCGATGCCGTGGTCGGTGACCGAGATGACGTACCCCTCAGCCTTCGTCCGGTGTCCGACCACCTCGACCCGGGTGTCGGGCGGTGAGAAGTTCGCGGCATTCTCCATGAGTTCCGAAAGCAGGTGGGCGATGTCCAAGGCGGCGTTCGACGCCACGAGCACCTCGTCGAACTGCAACATGTCGATCCGGGCGAAGTCCTCGACCTCGCCGACGGCGGCCCGGACCACGTCGGCCAGGGGCACCGGCTTGCCGCGACGCCGGTTCGGTTCGGCACCGGCGAGCACGAGCAGGGATTCGGCGTTCCGACGCATCCGGGTCGCAAGGTGGTCGAGGCGGAACAGGTTCTCGAGCTGATCCGGGTCCTCTTCTGCCGACTCGAGTTGGTCGATGAACTCGATCTGCCGGTCGAGCAGCCCTTGGTTGCGGCGAGCCAGGTTGACGAACATGTCGCCGATCCCACGTCGGAGCAACTGGGCCTGTTCGGTCGCCACCTGCACGGCCACGCCCTGGATCCGGTTGAATGCCTCCGCCAGATGGCCGATCTCGTCGGACCCGGTGACGTCGATCTCCGCGAACGAGGATGTCAGGTAGCCGACGTCCTCCTCTGCGGGGTTCTTGAGCGAGTCGACCAGTCTGGGGAGCTGCTCATGGGACAGGCGGTCGGCAGCGTCAGTCAACTTGGCGAGCCGTCGGGTCACCGAACGGGTGATCCAGAATGCCGCCACGATCACGACGAGCAGCACGAGGAAGGCGAACAGCACGAACAGCCGCGCCGCACGGACCGCGTCCGAGCGACTCGTTTCCAGCGTGCTCCGCGTCGCAGTGGTGAAGTGGTTCGCCACGGTCCCGAGTTCGGTCACGTATCCGGTCACGTCGCCGATCGGAATTGCCGTCGTGGGTGGCTGGATCTCCACGGCCAGCTGGTTCTGCCAGGCAGCCAGTGCAGAGCTGATCGAGGCCGGTTGATTGGCGTTCTGGCTGAGATCCTTGGCAACGGCGCTGTTGGCGCCAACGAGCGCGTTGAGCACGTTCTCCGCAGAATCCCGGTCGGAAACGTGGGTGACCACCAACTGCTGCATCGGGGTGGCCTCGCCCTTGACGACCGTGGTTCCGGACGAGGTCGAGTTCAGGCCGTCCGTCACGTTCCCCTGGGTGTAGATCCCGTAGGCGAGCGAGCTGAAGGTCCCGTCCTCGCGTTCGAAGTCCATGAGGGCGCCGAGCTGTTCGAGCGGGAGCACGACCTCAGGGGTCGTGGTGGTCGCGGCGAGGCTCCGGACGTAGTCGGCCAATGGTTGCACCGCCCCGTCCGACGAAGACGTCAACCGGCTCGCCCAGGCCTCGGCTGCTGTACGATTCCGCTGGAAACCGGGATACACCGACGTCTCGAAGGTCTCCAGGTTGCTCTTTGCCAACGAGGCAGTCTCGTTGTTCTGGCTGAACGTGAGCTGGTCGTTCGCCTTCTTGAACTGGGCGAAGCTGGCGTCGGAGGCCTTCTGGTACTTGGCGAGCTGGGCCTTGGACATCTTTCCCAGCGACTGGGCGCTCGAGGCGGCCAACTCGAGTTGCATGGCGTTCGCCAGCTTGGCGGCGGCGGCGGCCCCTTCGACGATCTTCTCGTCCTTACCGGCGCGGGTCGCAGTATCGTTGCGCTGATTGAATCCGAGGCTCGCGATGAACAACAGCGCGAGAACGGGAACCGCGACCAGACCGATGAGCTTCGTTCGGATCTTACGGTTGTCGAGCACTCCCGATCAGTCTCCTCACCATCCGACAGCTCCCAGGTCTGTCGTCCATGCAGAATCACCCCTCCCTTCGGCCACCTCAGCACAACCTTGAGGTTGGAAGCGGTCCACCGCCGGGATTCGGGTCGAACGAACTAGCCCCCATTCAATCACACCGCTACGGCTCTGCCTGCGCTAGCTTGGCCGACCGTGACCACTGAACCACTCGCTCGGCCGGCCGGGCCGTCGCATCTGTCCGGCACACTCGACGGTTTCAGCGTCGCCGAGCTCTTCGAATTGTTCACCGCCACGAACGCCACCGGGGTTCTCGTGTTCGGCGAACCGGTCGGTGCAACGATGTGGATCACCGACGGCAAGATCACCTACGGCACCTCGCCGGGCACCCCCAACCCCCGCGAGCTGCTCGTCCGTCAGGGGATCGCCTCGGACGACCAGTACGAGGGAGCGGCGGCCTCGACGTCACCCGAACAGTCGCTCGCAGAGGCACTGGTCGATCTGTTCGACGTCGACGCCGCGCGTATCGCGGCGGTGGCCCGCGAACAGATCATCACCACGGCATTCGAGGTAGTGGTGGTCGGGGCCGAGTCGTTCGACTTTCATGCTGGCGGAAACGACCCGCTGGGAGTCGCGGTCAGCATGGATCATGCCGAGGTGCTCGCCGACGCGGAGCGTCGCCGGAGCGAGTGGCAACGGATCGCGGAGTTGATCCCCTCGACCGGTTTGATCACGCGCCTGAGTCCTGATCTGCCCGACGGCAAGCAGGGGTTGACCATCACCGCAGACGAATGGCAGATCCTCGCCCAACTCGACGGGTACCGCACCATCGCCGACGTCATCGCGGAACTCGGACAGAGCGCGTTCGAGGTGTGCAGCGTCCTGTACGAGCTGCTTCGGGCGGGCACGGTCATCGTCGTGGGCCAGGTCGACGAAGACGAGTTCGCCGAACCTTGAACAGTCCGGACGTCAGCGCACTTTGCGCTTTTCTCGACGACTCCCCGAGCCCGGCACACGCGGTCCGATCCGCGGCGCGGATCCTCACGGCTGCGGGCTTCTCCGAGGACACCATCGGCGATGGCCGGGGCCGTCACTTCGTCACCAACGACGGCAGCCTGATCGCCTGGGACGCCCGATCGGCGTCCGCCAAAGGGTTCCGGATCGTCGCAGCCCATACCGACAGCCCAGGTTTCCGGATCAAGCCACATCCCGTGTCGGTCTCGGCCGACTGCACCCAGATCGGCATGGAGGTCTACGGCGGACCGCTGCTCAATTCGTGGCTCGACCGCGATCTCGGGTTGGCCGGTACCGTCCTGCTCGGACGCGGCGAGAGCACCGAGATCCGGCTGGTCCGCGACGGCCACCCGATCCTGCGGATCCCGCAACTGGCGATCCATCTCGATCGCCAGCTCAACGAAAAGGGACTCGTCCTGGGCCGGCAACAGCATCTCCGTCCCATCTGGGCACTTGGCGAGCTCTCGCCGGACGCGTTCGTCGCGTACGTCGCCGAGCTCGCCGACACCTCGCCCGAACAGATCAGGGGATGGAACCTGATGCCCTTCGACACCGCGACGGCGACAACCGGCGGGAGGTCGGGCGAACTGGTGCTCTCCGCGCGACTCGACGACCTCTTCTGCGCTCACGCCGCGCTCGCCGCGCTTTGTGCGACCGATGCGGACGCCGACGTGCTGCCGGTCGTCGTACTGGTCGACCACGAAGAGGTCGGCAGCGTCAGCGCGACCGGGGCCCAGAGCCGCTGGGTGGCACGGGTCCTGGAGCAGATCTCCGATTCGCTCGAAGGGGACCGCATCTCCCACCCGGCACGGATGGCGTCATCGTGTGCCGTCTCGGCTGACATGGCGCACGCGACCCATCCGAACTACCTCGACCGCCACGATCCGGAGCATCCGATCCGGCTCGGAGGCGGACCCGTGATCAAGCACAACGCCCAACAACGCTACGCCACGAGCTTGACCAGCATGGCGCCCTTCCTCGCCGCCGCGGACTCCGCCGGGGTCCGGGTGCAGCACTTCGTGTCGCACTCCGACATGCCCTGCGGTTCGACCATCGGTCCGTCCCTCGCGGCCGGGCTGGGCATCCCCGTGGTCGATGTGGGGGTGGCACAGCTCGCGATGCATTCGATTCGGGAGGTCTGCAGTGGCGCGGACCACGCGACCCTGCAAGCCTGCTTCACCGGTTTCCTGAACGCCCGGTGAGTTCGTCGATTCTGCTCCGCCGTTGGCAGCGGCGCGCCCTGGAACGTCTCGATGCCGCCGATCGGACCGACTTTCTGGCCGTCGCGACACCGGGGGCGGGCAAGACGACCTTCGCCCTGGCCGCGCTGCGAAGGCGGTATGTGGACAGTCCGGGAGTGCCGGTGGTGGTCGTGGCCCCGACCGCCCACCTCAAGACCCAATGGGCCCGGGCCGCAGAACGCTTCGACCTCCTCCTCGACGATCGGTGGACGACGAGGTCCGGGACCCTCCCGGCCGACGTGCACGGCATCGTCACCACCTATCAGCAGGTCGCGTCCTCGGCGACGGCGATCGCCGATCTGGGTCGGGGGGCGCTGGCCGTCCTCGACGAGATTCACCATGCCGGCGACGATCGGGCCTGGGGCGAGGGGATCAGGACGGCCTTCGCCGATGCGTCGTGGCGGCTCGCGCTCTCCGGAACGCCCTTCCGGTCGGATACCAATCCGATTCCCTTCGTCCGGTATGCCCTTGACGAGGCCGTGCCCGATTTCGAATACGACTACGGCGCCGCACTCGACGATTCAGGGGTCGTACGACATGTGGAATTCCCCGCCCTGAACGGGGAGATGGAGTGGGTCGGCCGCGACGGAGGGGTGCGTCGAGCTTCGTTCGATGACGCCCTCGATTCTTCGCTGGCAGCGCAGCGACTGCGCACCGCCCTGTCTCCCGAAGGGGACTGGCTGCCGACGGTCGTCGATGCGGCACACGGTCGACTCCTGGACCTCCGACGCCGCACCCCGGATGCCGGGGCGCTCGTCATCGCGACCGACCAGGAGCACGCTCGCGCCATCGGGGCACTGCTCGCTCAGCGACATGGTGTCACCCCGGTCGTCGCCACCTCTGACGACGCCGACGCCTCGGATCGGATCGAGCGGTTCGCCAGATCACAGGAACCCTGGCTCGTGGCCGTGCGGATGGTGTCCGAAGGAGTCGACATCCCCCGTCTGTGCGTCGGCGTCTATGCCACCACCACCTCCACGGAGCTCTTCTTCCGTCAGGCCGTGGGACGCCTCATTCGATCACGCCCCACCGACGACGAACTCACGGCCTGGATGTACATTCCGAACGATCCCCGGCTCCGGGCGAGGGCAGCGGAGATCGCCCGCGCCAGGCGGCACCACCTCGCATCCGCGTCGCGGCGTCAGTCGTTCCCGGCGGCACCGCCCGATGGGGACGACCAGCAGATGTCGTTGTTCGCTCCACTCTCGGCGACGCCGTTGGGGGCCCTCAGTGCCCCGTCGCCCACCGACGGGCGCCCCCTCGAGAGACCTGCACCCGACGCGGTCGACCCGTCACTGATCCTGGAGCTCCCGCCGCTGCCACGACCGATCGTCGAGGCGGCGGGAACGACCGTGTCCTCGGTGGCCGACCGACGTGCGCGGAAGGAACGCCTCCGGTCGCTCAATGCCGCCCGGGCGGCCGATCTGGTGCGCCACGCGAACCTCTCCTACGCGTCGGTCAATGCCGAACTCAACCGGCTGGCCGGGATCGATCGGGTCACCCAGGCGAGCGAGACAGATCTCGAACGTCGACTGGTCGCGGCGGAACGGTGGCTGCGTCGGTGAGATCGCTCGGCCAGTTCGGCTGCATCAGGTGCCATTGTTCCGGAGCGACCCGGATCAAGGTCTCCAGACGTTCCGCGATCTCGGTTGTGACCCGCCGCACGTCGGCCCGGAAACCACCGGATCTCGTGGTGTCGAGCGGTGGGTCGACCACGAATCGGTGGCGCCGACCGTCGAAATAGGTCGCGGCGGTGAGCAGGGGCGCCCCGCTGCGCAACGCCAGGCTCGCGGGACCGGGCGGGAGGGTCGTCGTCTCGCCGAAGAACGGTACCTCGACGCCGTCACCGCTGATGTCCCGGTCGCAGAGCAGGCACAGCACCCGGTTGGCGCGCAACGCCGCGACACAGGCGGTCGCCGCATGCGCGTCCAGCGGCACCAGTTCCATCCCCAGCGACGACCGCAGATCGATGAACCATTCGGCGAGCTCCGGCGGCTCGATGGCCTCGACGACCGCGGTCACCCCGACCTTCTGGATCGTCGCCAACCAGAACGCGGCCCATTCCCAACCGCCGAGATGCGGGAGCGCGACGACGACCCCGTTGCCATGGGACAGCGCATCGGTGACCCCTTCGAAGCCGCTGATCGTGACCCCGTCGTCGATACGTTCCGCCGACGTCCCCGGGAGCCGGAACGACTCGATCCAGTAGCGCACATAGCTGATGAACGTCTCCTGCACGATGCCTTCGACGACGGCCGGCTCGAGACCATCGCCGTAGACGCGTGCCACGTTGCGCTCGACCTGGAGCCGTCGATCGACCATGATCTTCGCCGCGGCCCGGCCGGCGAGCTTCTCCATCCCCGGCACCAGCGGTTCGGGCAGGACCCGGGCAATGGCCGCGCCGAGTCGGTAGCCGAGATAGGCCGGGGGCCCGACGAGCGCCATCTCAGGTGGTCAGGAACGTGAATCGGGCGCCCGGCGCCGCCATGTTCGACTCGTGGTCCGGGGCGTCCGACGAGTCCGCCTCCGTGGTGGCCGCGAGACGGAACGAGGGGTCGACGCCTGACGCCAGACCTTTATGAAGCGCTGCACGGCGGTCACGGCCGTCAGCACGAGCATCACCCAGAGGATGATGATCAACAGGTTGCTGAACAGCAGCCCGAGTCCGAGGGCCACGAGGCGTTCGGCGCGCTCCATGAGCCCGCCCTTGGCCGAATAGCCCAGCGACTCGGCCTTTGCACGTTCGTAGGAGATCAGCATCGAGAGCGCGAGCACCGCCATGGGCAACAGGGCGATGCGGCCAGAATGACCGGTGGCCAGGAACCAGGCGACGCCACCGAGCAGCAACGCATCGGTGAGCCGATCGGACACCGAGTCGAAGAAGGCTCCCCGGGGCGACGCAGTCCCCGATGCCTTCGCCACCGCCCCGTCGAGGACGTCGGGAATCGCGGTCAGCACCACGAGCAACAGCCCCAGACGGAGCGCCCCGGCACCGATGGCGATCGCGGCACCAACCGCCATCACCACCCCGAACGCGGTGAGCTGGTCGGCCTTGAGGCCGGTGCGCTGCAGATTCGCCCCGATGGGCTTGAGGCGCTTCTCGGCCTGCGCCCGGAATCGGCCGTCGAACATGGAATCTCCTCGAATCGACCCAGCTATGCTACCGCCCCGGCACCCTGCCGCGCGTGATCAGCCCGTGAATCGGGGTCGCTCGACGACCGGGACCGCAGCCGATGACGCCAAGCTCTGCTGTAGTGGGTTCGGCGTCGTCGTGGTCGGAGCCGACGGCAGTTTCACTCCGACGCCCAACGCATAGGCACCGGGCGAGGCCACCCGAGCCGTGAGGATCCGGCCGCCGGTCACTGCTTCGGTGTGCACCGAGGTGAGGTTCCGGGTCGCCATCTCGAGCGTTCCCTGTCCGATGTCGGGAAGCCACACGACGAGGGTTCCACCGGCTTCAGGGGCGGTCGCCTCGACCAGGAGGTGACCGGTGTCGGGATCGCTCTTCAGCTCGGTCAACCGACCGGGCGCGGCACGGGGATAGGCCCGCCCGATGACCTTCAGGAACGGCTCGTAGGGCGCGAGTGACGTGTTCTGAGGGCATTCGAACGGGTCGAGGAACCAGTTCGTCCCGGTGGGAGCCGCGACCTTGCCGTTCTCCAGGGACAGCGAATGCGGGTCCCCACAGGACTGCCGCCACTGCCACCAGGCGCCGGCCCACCGGCGCTCATCCTCGAGTGCTGCATAGTGCTCGAGGTGAGCGAGCGATTCGGGGCTCGGGTCCCACCAGCCGTACTCCCCCGTCCACTGGGGCACGCCGAGGCGCTGGTCGACGGTCGCCATGACGTCGTTCATCACGTCGATGGGAAGATTCGCCTGGATCGACTCGGCGTAGTTGTGCGTGGCCCCCACCAGATTCGAATGGTCGGGGAGCGCCGCGGGGTCGGGGATGACCAACCCGTTGCTCGTCGTGCCCGCCGGGATCGCCGGCTCCAGGAAGATCAGATGGTGGAACGCCGCGCCCGCCTCGGCGGTCCGGATCGCCGCCACGGCGTCGGCGATCAGCGAGTCGTAGGGGCCCTGGAGTTGCGCCGCAGGGCGGGAGGTCTCGGGTTCGTTCAACAGGTCGTAGCCGGCGACGGCGGGATCACCGGCGAATCGCTTGGCCACGAATCCCCATGCCTTGGTGAACTCGTCACGGATGCCGCCGGTGTCGTCGTAGAAGTTGTTCCACGCGTTGACCACTGCCGGTGACGAATTTCGGTCGGAACCGGCCAGGCACGTCGACGCCCCGTCGGTCAACACTGCCCACGCCGGCGCGCCGTCCCACCCTTTCGCCGGCGACGTTCCCGGCGGGCAGCTGGACGGATCGGCGGTCGCGGTGTACTTGGAGTAGGCGTCCTGGTGCATGTCGATCACGGTGTAGATCCCGTGCGCGGCGGCTGCGGCAACGGCGGCTTCGATGCGGTCCAGGTACCCGCTGTCGAAGTACCCCCGTGTCGGTTCCACCTTGGACCAGGAAATGATCAGCCGGACGACCGAGAACCCGTGGGCGGCCATGGCCGCCCAGTCGCTCTCGGTGACCGGCAACGTCGGGGGAATGGACGCGTCTCCCTGCCAGTAGTCCCCCAGCGCGTTGAGGTTTGCGCCTCGCAGCAGCACCTGGCGCCCCTGGGCGTCGACGATCAGCCCGCCCTTGGTCTGCAACGGCAAGAGGTCGCCGGTCGCGGATGCCGCCTGGGACGACCGGGTTCCGCTCGTGGCCACCGATCCCGCGAGCAGGACCAGCAGGCCCAGGGCCGCTCCGATCCGCCGCAGCGGCCCTGGGCCCGGTTCACATGGTCTGGTCGAGTCGCCCATCGAGATCTCCCCAATCTTCCGGATTGTCCTCGACGAGGCTGTCGAGGATCCGACCGTCGTGGCCGTCGACCAGGGCCAGACCGCGGTACCGCGGGGGGTCCTCCGCCGAATACCACAGAATCCGCCAGGTCGGCCGACTCGTCCAGCCCCGCCACCCCATCTGTGCAGAGGCGTGCCCCACCGGATGGTCGACGAGGTCGGCGACTGCCCGCAGGGCTTCCTCCTCGTCGACATCCAGGCTCCACCCCACGATCAGGCAGTAGATCCCCGTCAGGATCAGGATGCAGGCCGCGAGCAGGTACCCGGCGTTCACGAACACCGGATCGGGGCTGCGCCGCACGGCCCAGAACACGATCAGACCGCAACCGATGACCAGGTACAGCACGCCCGGGATCCGCCGCCGTCGGTTGTCGGGAAACAGCGTCGGCCCGACGTACCCGTTCGGTTCCTCGGTCGTCACTTCGTCGGCCACGCGGCTCGCACCTTCTTCCAGGTGGCGTCCAACGGTTCGGGGAGTACCCGCGTCTCGGCCACAGCGGTCATGAAGTTCGTGTCGCCCACCCACCGGGGCAGCACGTGGACGTGGAGATGGTCCGGCACTCCCGCTCCGGCACCTCGCCCCAGGTTGATGCCGACATTCACGCCGTCGGGTTCATACGCGACCTTGATCGCCACGACGGCTCCGCGCACTCCTTCCCACAATTCGGCGTGCTCGTCGGCGGACAGATCCTCCAGGGTGGCGACCTTCCGCTTGGGGAGCACCATCAGGTGGCCGCTGCCATAGGGATAACGCGTTCAGAATCGCGAAACACCACTGCCCGTGCCAGACGATGTGAGTGGCTTCGTCCGGTTCGCCGGACGTGTAGATCCGCTCGAAGAGCGACTGTTCGTCGGGGGGGCCGTTCCGCGCGTCGTCGTGCACCGCGTCGAGGTAGGTCGTCCGCCATCCGGCCCAGATGCGATCGAGGTTCACGTGCGGGCCGCGATCTCGGCGGTGATCCGGGACATGAACTCGTCGACGTCCACCCCTCGTTCCACGTCGCCGCCTCTGGGGTTGACCCCGACCGTGTCTGCGGCGACGTCCTCGTCCCCGACGACCAGCACATAGGGGATCTTCTCGAGCTTCGCCTTGCGGATCCGGTTGCCGAGCTTCTCGTCCGCCACCTCGACGTCGACCCGCACACCCCGCGTGGCGCAGACGGGCGGCTACCTGTTCGGCGAACGCGTCGTGGTCGTCACGCACAGGCAGCACTCGGGCCTGGACGGGGGCCAGCCAGGTCGGGAATGCCCCGGCGAAGTGCTCCAGCAGCACGCCGAAGAACCGCTCGATCGATCCGAGGAGCGCCCGGTGGATCATGATCGGGCGTTGCCGTGAGCCGTCCGCGGCGACGTACTCGAGGCCGAAGCGCTCAGGCAGGTTGAAGTCGGCCTGGATCGTGGAGAGCTGCCAGGTCCGACCGATGGCATCACGGATGTCGATGTCGATCTTCGGGCCGTAGAACGCGCCGGCCCCTTCGTCGACCGTGTAGGGCAATGCTTCGCGCTCCAGTGCCGAGCGCAGCGCGTCGGTTGCGGCCCGCCAGTGGTCCGCGCTGCCCATCGACTTGCCGTCGGGACGGGTCGACAACTTGGCCTCGAACTCCTCGAATCCGAAGGCCCGCAGAACGCTGAGGATGAACTGCAACAACGAGGCGATCTCGTCCACGACCTGCTCGGGCGTGCAGAAGATGTGACTGTCGTCCTGGGTGAACCCCCGGATCCGGAGCAGCCCGTGCAACGTGCCCGAGCGTTCATAGCGGTACACCGTTCCCAGCTCGAACAGCCGCATCGGCAGTTCCCGGTACGAGCGCTGACGACTGCGGTACACCAGGACGTGCATGGGGCAGTTCATCGGCTTCGGGTAGTACACGCCGTTGTCGAGCTCCATCGGCGGGTACATGTCGTCCGCGTAGTTCTCCAGATGACCGCTCTCGGCGAAGAGTCGGCCGTTCGAGAGGTGGGGCGTGTAGACGAAGTCGTAGCCGCCCTGCTCGTGGCGTTCCCGGCTGTAATCCTCCATGGCCTTGCGGACCGCCGCTCCCTTGGGATGCCACACGGCCAGTCCCGCGCCCACCTCGTGGGGAAAGGAGATGAGGTCGAGCTCGGTGCCGAGCTTGCGATGATCACGGGCGGCCGCTTCTTCGAGCATCGCCAGGTGCGCATCGAGCTCTTTGCGACTCGGCCATGCCGTGCCGTAGATCCGCTGGAGCATTTCCCGGTGTTCGTCGCCCCGCCAGTAGGCGCCCGCGACCCGCAGCAGCTTGAAGTGCCCGAGGAATCGGCTGGTGTCGGGAACGTGGGGTCCCCGGCACAGATCGATGAACCCGTCGTAGCCGACGAAGGGCGGCCGGTCCTTGGGCTCGGCAGGTGGATTCTCGTAGGTGCGGACCCGCCCCGGCTCGGTCACCGACATGGGGTCGTCGGCTTCGCCGTCGATGATCTCGAGTTTGAAGGGATGGTCGGCGAACACCGCCCGGGCCCGTTCGTCGTCGAGTTCGTCGCGCACGAAAGGCTGCGCCTCGGCGATGATGGCGCGCATCCGCGCCTCGATCCGCTCGAGGTCGTCCGGAGTGAAGGTTCCGGGCCTGCCGTCGGGGCCGGCCGGAAGCTGGAAGTCGTAGTAGAAGCCGTCTTCCACCGGCGGGCCGATCGCGAACGTCGATCCGGGGAACAGGTCCAACACGGCCTGGGCGAGCACGTGGGCGGTGGAATGGCGAATGGTGTAGAGACCTTCCGCGCTCGACGAGGTGCAGATGGCGACCTCGTCGCCGTCGTCCAACCTCCAGTTCAGGTCCCGTTGGATGCCGTTGACCTGGGCGATGACCGCATCCTGGGCCAGGCGTCGCCCGATCGACGATGCAAGGTCGGCCACGGTCGCACCAGCTTCGAGTTCACGCGCGGAACCGTCGGGAAGCGTGATCGTGGGCATGGCTCGGAAGCGTAGTAGGACACCCGCGCCGACCTGCTGGTCGGTTTCGCCTCAGGCCGTTCGTGCCTGGATCAGCGCAGATCCGATGAGCGGCCCCGACTCGGCCACCTGCGCGGTCTGGGCCACGACCAGGTCCTTGTCGGACTTCGTCGCGTAGGAATCCACGTACTCCTGTCCCGACAACTGGCGGATCTCGAACATCAATTCGTCGGTGATCTGGCGCAACACGAGGCGGTCGTGGGCCCGGTCGGCATAGCGCTCCACCTGGATGGGGCGACCGAAGCGGATCGAGACCGGGCGGAACAGCCGCGGGAACTTCGCATCGGGCGGCATCACCTCACGTGACCCGCGGATGCCCACCGGGATGAGTGGTGCGCCCGTCCGCAGGGCGAGACGCGCCGGCCCGGTGTGGCCGCGGTAGAGATGGCCGGTACGTGAACGGGTTCCCTCCGGATAGATCCCGAAGTACTCGCCGTCGGCGATGAGGCCGGTCGCCGCCTCCAGGGCGCGTTCGGAGGCATTTCCACCCGCGCGGTCGATGGGGATCATCCCCAGGGCGGGAAAGAGCTTCCTGGTCTTCCAGTCGTCGAGGTATTCGGCCTTGCCGACGAAGGTGATCCGCCGAGGCAGGGCCATGGGCAGGAAGAACGAATCCAGTACCGAGGTGTGGTTGGGACAGAAGATCGCCGGCCCGTCGGTGGGCACATGGTCGACTCCGACGAAGTGGAAGTCCCAGGCGAAATGGAACGTCGGCTCCAACACCGCCCGTGCAACTCGGTAGAGCTGTCCCACTTCCCGGTCGGCCACATCGCCCCTTTCTCGAACGTCTCGGGAGGAGTCTAGTTGCCGGTACTCCTCACCATGCGCCGAGATCGACTCCCAGCAACGCCGCCGCCGCGGGTGCGAACTGGCCGTTGGACGCGGCTTCGTCCAGAACCTCGAGCGCCTTCGGGGTGTCGAGGTCGTCGTCCAGCGCGGCACGGACCCCGTCGAGCACCGGATCCGGATCAGAGGTGACCCGTGCCGACGACCAGCGACCATGACGCTCGGTGGCCCGTGCGAGATCCCCGTCGGACCACTCCCACTCGCCCCGGTAATGGTGGCCCAACAGGGCGAGACGGATCACCATCGGATCGGTGGTCTTGCGCAGCTCCGAGACGAACACGAGGTTGCCGAGCGACTTCGACATCTTCTCGCCGTCGAGGCGCACCATCGCCTGGTGCAGCCAATGGCGGACGAACGGTTTGCCGGTGGCGGCCTGCGACTGTGCGGCCTCGCACTCGTGATGCGGGAAGATCAGGTCGGCCCCGCCACCGTGCAGATCGATGGTCTCGCCGAGCTCCCGCAAGGCGAGCGTCGAGCACTCGACGTGCCACCCCGGCCGTCCCGGACCCCATCGCGAATCCCACGAGGGTTCGTCGGGAAGTGAAGGCTGCCAGAGCACGAAGTCGAGTGGATCGCGCTTGTTCGGGTCGTCAGGGTTCCCGCCACGCGCGGCCGCCAGCTCGAGCATCGTGTCGCGGTCGAGGTGCGACACCTCGCCGAAGGCCGACCAACTCGACACGTCGAAGTAGACCGCGCCACCAGCCTCGTAGGCGTGGCCTGATGCGAGTACCGTGCCGATGAACCGCCGGATGTCCGCGATCGCGGACGTGGCCCGTGGTTCGCTGTCGGGCGGGAGCATCCCGAGCGCATCCATGTCGTCATCGAACCTGCTGATCTCGGCCGCCGCGAGGTCCAGGTAGTGCACCCCGACCTCGCGGGCCTTGCGGAGCAGGTCGTCGTCGACATCGGTGATGTTCCGGACGCACCTGGTGGCGTGGCCGAGATCGTGCAGGCGTCGCCGCAGGACGTCGTAGGTGAGATACGTCGCGGCATGGCCGAGATGGGTGGCGTCATAGGGGGTGATGCCACAGGTGTACATGGTTGCCGGATGCGACGGCGTGAACGGCACGACCTCGCCTCGGGCCGTGTCGAAGAGCCGCATGGGTCCAGGGACGCTCACAACCCGCTCAGCTTGACCGACAGATGGGCCCGGTACCGGACGTTCATGCCGATGAGGATCGCGGTGAGCGCCTCGATCGGACCGGCCGCGCTCAGTCGACCGGCATCCACTCCTCGCATGCCGGGTATCTGGCCGGCCAGCTCGATCACCGTCTCGCACGCCTCCGGGTGGTCCGAGCACACCAGCACGTCGCACTCCACGGGTGTCCCGATCTCGCCCAGTTCACGGGCGGGGACATGGTGGAACGCGGCGACCACCCGGGCCTCAGGCGCGGCCGCGGCGACGTCGGCAGCAACCGAGCCGCGAGGTGGGATGAGCGGTTGGAACTCCTTGCCGACGCGGGTCAGGGCGTTGGCCATGCAGATCACGATCTTCCCGGCGAGGGCGGCGGCCAGAGCAGCGACCGTGGGCGCGGCGCCATCCCAGGGAGTGGCGACCACGACGACATCGCACGCGGCCGCGCCCGCGTTGTCGGCAGCGTCGAGCCCCGACAGATCGTGATCGGGCCACTTGGCGACGAGCTCGTCGCGTACCGTTGCGGCGCGCGCCGCGTCACGCGACCCGAGCACGCATTCGTGGCCGAGCGAACACAGGCGGACGGCGAGTGCGCTCCCCGCCGGTCCGGTTCCTCCGAGAACTCCGATTTTCACGGCCGACACCCTACCGTCACCGGCCCGGCATCAAGCGCCGCGTCAGGCAACATGTGGCTTCATTCAGGACGGTCCTCGGTGCCGCCCGCTGCGTCCTCGTCCTCGACGCACGCTACGTGTGCGTCTTCGTCCTGCGTCCTTGCGAGCGACCCCGATGCCTCGCCCTGACATCGCAAACGTTGCCTGACGCGGCACTAGCTTCAGGGTCGATGACCGCCACCATCGAACTCGAGGACGTCATGGTCCAGCGCGGCGGCAACGTGATGCTGCGTGATCTCACCTGGACGGTTCGATCCGGCGATCGTTGGGTCGTGCTCGGCCACAACGGCTCGGGCAAGACGACCCTGCTGCGGGTGGCGTCGTTGTACCTGCATCCCACCGAGGGCGTGGTCCGGGTGCTGGACGAAACGCTGGGGCGGACCGACGTGCGGCGCCTGCGTGCGCGCATCGGCGTGGCCAGCCAGGCGCTCGCCGATCAGCTCCGGGGAGACCTGTCCGCGCGCGACGTGGTCGTCACCGCGAAGTACGGCGCGCTCGAGCCGTGGTGGCACCGTTACACCGCAGCCGACCAAGCCCGGGCCCGGCACGAACTCGATCGGATGGGTGTCGCCCACTTGGCCGAACGTCGCTTCGGGACGCTGTCGGCCGGCGAACGGCAGCGGGTCCAACTCGCCCGGACGTTGATGGCCGACCCGGGTGTGCTGTTGTTGGACGAACCGGCCGCAGGTCTCGATCTCGCGGCCCGGGAAGACCTCGTGCACCGGCTTGCCGATCTGGCGGGCGACGCGAGTGCACCGCCGATCGTGCTGGTCACCCATCACACCGAGGAGATCCCCGATCACTTCACGCACGCTCTGCTGCTCTCGGCGGGACGGGCCGTCGCACAGGGGCCGATCGACGAGGTGGTCACCGCGGAGTCCCTGTCCCAGGCGTTCGGCATCGTGCTGCGCCTGGAACGCCGCGAGGGTCGCTGGCTGAGTTGGTCGCCGCGTCCGGCCACCGACTCTCCCGACGGTCCCGTTTCGGCCGAGTCCACTTCGCCGCGCGCCATCTCGCGTGCGGGAACCAGAGAACCGGAGGTACTGATGCGCCGTTGGACAAGTCGTCTGGGAGTCGGGGCGCTCGCGCTCGGTCTGTTGGCGAGCGCCTGCTCGTCGAACGGATCAGGTGCCCAGAGCTCCGCGGGAAGCACCGGCGCTCCGGGGGCTCCCACCACCGTGGTGCCGAAACGCGACGTGACCATGCCCAAGGTGACCGGTCCGGTCACCGGTCCGGGTGACGCCTGGAGTGCGATCACCTCGGTGCCCGCCGACTCGGGCTACACCAGCGACGAGTACTTCATCTCGGGCGACGCGACCTCTTACAAGGTGAACGGCAACCTGAACGCGGATGGACGCTGGAAGGCCGAGCCCGCCGCCAAGGCCCCCTTCGAGACGCGGATCCTGGTGCACCGCCCCACCGATCCCGCGAAGTTCAACGGTACCGTCGTTCTCGAATGGCTCAACGTCAGCGCCGGATTCGAGACCGCCCCGGACTTCCTCTTCACGCAGCGAGAGCTGATGCGTGAAGGCTTCGCGTGGGTCGGCGTCTCGGCACAGCAGGGTGGCATCGAGAACTCGGGTGGCGGGGTGTTGGGAATCAAGCCGCTCAAGGGCATGAACCCGGCCCGCTACGCCCCGCTGCACCATCCCGGCGATCAGTATTCCTACGACATCTACAGCCAGGCCTCGGCGGCGGTACGGGCGACGGGTGCCGACGCCCCGATGGGTGGGCTCCATGTCGAGCGGGTGATCGCCGACGGCGAGTCGCAGTCGGCATTCCGCATGGTCGACTACATCGACGCGGTGCAACCACTCACCCGTGCGTTCGACGGCTTTCTCGTCCACAGCCGATGGGCACAGGGCACGCCGTTGAACGCCGACCCAGACCCCGCCGAACGACACCCGACTGCGCACCGATCTGTCGGTGCCGATCCTCCAGGCGCAGTCCGAAACCGACGTGCCGCGGTATCTCGGTGCCCGCCAACCCGACACGACCCGTTTGCGGACCTGGGAGATCACCGGAACGTCCCACGTCGATGCGAACGTGCTGGCCTCGGTGCTCGGATGCAGCACCCAGGTGAATTCCGGACCCGAGATCTACGTGATGGACGCGGCCCTGGCGTCCCTGAACTCCTGGATCGAGAACCCCGCCGACGCGCCGGCGAAAGCCGCACGCATCGAGACCGACTCGAACGGGACCATCGCACGCGATGCCGATGGCAACGCACGCGGCGGACTGCGGACCCCCCAGTTGAATGTGCCGGTCGCGACGTTGAGCGGCGAAGGTGGAAGCGGACCCGGGTTCTGCGCGATCGCCGGGGTGACCAAGCCGTTCAGCCTGGCCAAGGTCACGTCGTTGTACGGCTCGAAGGACGCGTACCTCGAGCAGTTCGGCGCCGCCATGAACGGAACGATCGCCAAGGGCTTCCTGCTCAAAGCCGACGGTCCCGCGATGACGAAGGCGGCGGCAGCATCGTGGCCCACCAATTGAGGAGCGCGGAACCGATGCGAACACCTGCCTCCCCGACCCCCAGGGCATCGTCGTGCGTGACCTCACCAAGTCGTTCGGTTCGACCCGGGCGGTGCGAGGGATCGACCTCGACGTCCGCCCGGGTGAAACCGTGGCGATTCTCGGACCGAACGGCGCCGGGAAGTCCACGACCATCGACCTGCTGCTCGGTCTGGGAACCCCCGACGGCGGTTCGGTGTCGATCTTCGGCGAAGCTCCGGAGGTCGCGGTGCACGCGGGACGGGTTTCGGCGATGCTCCAGACCGGCGGTTTGATCAGGGAGATCACCGTGCGGGAGCTCGTCACGATGATGGCATCGCTGTACGAACGCCCACTCGGGGTCGACGAGGTGCTGGCGACCACCGGCCTGGGCGAGTTGGCCGACCGTCGCACCGATGCACTCTCGGGCGGCGAAACGCAACGGGTGCGATTCGCCCTGGCCATGGTGCCCGATCCGGATTTCGTGCTGCTGGACGAGCCGACCGTCGCCCTCGACGTCGAGGCCCGGCGCGAGTTCTGGGCGACGATCCGCGCCTTCGCGGCGGCCGGCACTACCGTCGTGTTCGCCACGCACTATCTGGATGAGGCCGATGCGAACGCCGACCGCATCGTGCTGCTGGCGGAAGGTGCGGTCGTGGCCGACGGCCCGGTCACCGACATCAAGGCCCGGGTCGGCACCCGTTCGATCCGCGCCACGATCCTCGGAGTCGACGTCACAAGGCTCGAATCGCTACCCGGAGTCACCTCGGCCACCCGCCACGGCGACTCCGTCACCCTGCGGTGTTCCGACGCCGACGCGGCGTTGCGTGCGCTGGTGCACGACCAGCCCGAAGCCCGGGATTTCGAGGTGCGTGGCGCCGATCTTGAAGAGGCGTTCCTGCAGCTCACCACGACCTCCGACCGCGGCCGACGCAAAGGCGCTGGAGGATCGCTGATGCGCAGCGTCACCTATGTCCGGTTCGAGTTGCTGCGCACCTTCCGCAACCGACGGTTCTTCGTCTTCTCCCTGATCTTCCCGCTGCTGTTGTTCTATGTGATCGCGGGACCGAACCGCGACATCAAGCTCGACGGACTCCCGTTCGCCACGTACTACATGGGCGGGATGGCGGCCTGGGGGACCATGGCGGCCGTGGTGGCCGGCGGTGCCCGCATCGCCCTGGAGCGCCAGGTCGGCTGGAACCGCCAACTGCGACTCACCCCGCTGTCGCCCGTCAGCTATGTCTCGGCCAAGGTGCTGTCGGGCTACGCGCTCGCGGCGGTCTCCCTGGTGCTCATCTACCTGGCCGGGGTTTCGCTCGGCGTGCGTGCCACCGCGACCGCATGGTTGACCATGACCGGTCTGATCATCGTCGCCCTGGCCCCGTTCGCCGCCCTCGGCGTCTACATCGGACACCGGCTGAGCGTCGACGCGATGGGGCCGGCGATGGGTGGGATCACCTCGATTCTGGCACTCGCCGGGGGCGCCTGGGGCCCGTCGCCGGAACCGGCTTCGTCCACACCCTCACCGAGGCCCTTCCCTCCTACTGGCTCGTCCGGGCCGGCCAGGCCACCACCGGCGGCCCCGTCTGGCCGGCCGCCGCGTGGGCGGTCATCGTGGGATGGACCATCGTGCTCGGAGCGCTCGCCATGCGGGCCTACCGGCGGGACACGTCCCGGCAGTGAGGCGAGGAGCTGTGCCTGCGCGTTCAGCGCGGGTAGCGGGCCAGGAGCTCCCGTCGCCCGCGCCGGATCTCGTCTCGAAGGATCGGGGCCAGCATCGGCGCGAAACGGCTTCCCCCGTAGTACATCGACATGGTCAGCAACGCTCCGCCGTCACCGTTCGCCACCGACGCCTCCAGCCGCCACGGGGCATGGTCACGCCCGTCCAGCTCGACCCGATCGAAGCGCACGAGACGGCCGCCCTCGACCTCCTTGACGGACCATGCGCAGACGCTTGGACCGCGCCAGGGGGCCGATCCGCCCACGCAACTCGACCGACCACGCCGCAACCCCGTCGTCGCCCGGTTCCAACGGTCTGGCCACCTCGACCAGTCGCAGCCAATCCGGATAGGTCGACAGGTCGGCGACGAGGTCGTACAACTCCCGACCTTCGCGCCGGTCTGCACCGTCTCGATGAGTTCCATAGCGACTCCACAAGTCTTGTCCGCCGCCCGGCTCCCTTGCGATTCCACTGCACCTTGCTGGTGTCGCGATGCTCTCGAGGCGTCCGATGAGATCCGGGCAATTGGTGAACCAGCACTAGCGTGATCGGGGTGAGGGGTCGCCGCTTCACCGGATGGGTCGTCCTGACCCTGGCGCTGACACCGGTCGGGTGCGCCAGTACGACGACCGCGACAACCCCGACGACCCGGATGTCGTCACCTCCACTTCCGGCGAACTCTCCGCTGGCCGCTTGTGTCGACCCGAGCCCGGCGCACGCGAAGCCGGTCGATGCGGGCACCGCCCGCCACATCACTGACGGCCGTATCACCACCACGCTCTCGCTGGACGGAGGCAGATTCCGTGCAGCTCCTCCCGGGACTCGCAGCAACCGGCGATCGGCGCCGCGCAGGCCTATTGCAATCTGCTTGCCGGGGTCGACACCTCCAACCGCGATCTGTTCAACTCGGTCGCGCAGCACGGGGTGTCCTTCGGCCTCGGACTGCTCACGGTCGACGACTCGGTGCAACTGGAGAACCCGGCGTCTGCCTCGATCGGGCCCGACGGAACGCCGCAGCCCACGCCAAAGGCACGCCTGACGCCCTATCACGACCGGCTCTCCTGGATCGCGATCTTCGAACCGGACATCGCGATCAACTGTCCGGCGATGAGGGCCGGATCCGACTCGACGTCAGGCCGTTCGACGACGCCGAAGAAGCCGCTGCCCGGCTATCAGATCCTGGCAATCGATGCGAACAGCGGTGCCAACGGCATCCTGTACTCGACCACCACCGACGAGCCGTGCGGCGCGCCCGGAACGAGGCCGCCGAGCTACCGGCCCGCCAAAATGTTCGTGTCGGTGCCCTGGTCCCTCACCAAGCGCGGTCCCGGCCCCAACCGCGCCACCATCTCGTATGCCGCACGACCGTGTGACGACCGCTCCATGCCCTTCGACACCACCACGAACCAGCCGATGGTCAGCCCGGTCGACGGCCACCCCGGTCTGGTACGCGTCACGCTCGAACGGACCCTGACGGCATGCGGGGCCGCGAAGCAGGTGCCGATCCTGCTCCGCGGCGACCTTCCGTCCAGCGTTCTGCCCGAGCATCTCGTCCATGCACCAGTCGGAGCCCTGGACACGGTCACGGGGTCTTGACGGCATAGCCCGAGCGGAACCGGCGAGGTTTCGCCGACACGCCGGAGGCGAGATAGGACCGTGATGCGTTCCCGTTCGGCGTCCACGAGGCGTGCCCCGTTGCGTCCGGTCACTTCGAAACGGTCGACGGCCACACCTTCGAGACGATCGATCGACGCGGCCTTGATCTCCACGTCGGCAGCCGCGAACACGCTGGTCAGGGTGTGGAGCAACCCGGGCGAGTCCGGACAGGTCACCTCACAGACGGTGTGCCACGGCGAGGCGATGTCGTTGAAGGTGACCCGGGCGCTCGGGATCGCTTCGACCACGAGCACCGGGCCGAGCGAGTCGGCGATCTCGGTGGCGAGCTGTTCGGGTGCCGGCCGGTCGCCGGTCACGATGAACGATTCGATCGCCGCATCGTCGCCCCAGGTGGAGACCACGGCACGCTCGACATCGAGGCTCGGCGTCGCGCAGCACCCCGGTCACCGTCGCCATGAGCCCCGGACGGTTGCGCGCTCCGACCTCGACCCGCCAGCGGCCGCCCTCGGCGTTGCTGACGTCGACCCGCACCGTCGTGGATTCCAGCGAGGATCGGGCCAGCTCCGGCGTGTCGCACGATCGTCTCGGGCTGCTGGCGCGCCAGGTAGCTGCGCGGTGCCTGGCGAATGCTCTGGACCAGCGCTGGGTTGGTCCGATGCGAGCATCATCGCCTCGGTGCGGCGCCGTTCGATGAGGTTGCGCGCGTCGCTGCCCGTCAGCGAGGGGTCCTTCAACGCGCGTTGCACGAGGTCGTGCAACGCCAGCATCCGCTCACGTTCGAAGCTCGGCAGGTCGTCCTCGCCGACGATCGCGAGCAGGAAGCCGGCCCGGGCGCGCTCGGGGTTGTCGAGGTGCGAGGCGAGTTGCAGCACCTCTTCCTCGTCGAAGGCGTCGGGCCGGGCGGCGATGGTTCGAAGGCGGTTGTCATCTGCGACGAGTCCCGACGACCTGGGTGGAGCCCAAGGTGCCGAAGCCGGCGCGGTTGGCGATCGCGGCCGCTTCGGCGTCGCGGCCCGGTCCGGGACGCAACCCTTCGACGAGCAGCGCCGCGAGCAGGAGCCACTCGGGATGGGCCAACCGGTCGAACTGCTCGCGCAGGTCCGGGTCTTCGGGAAGGGCCCGCACCCGTTCCAGGGTGGCGAACCGGTGCGCATGTCGGGCGTCGACCAGGAGTGGGTCCGCGTACCGGGCCTTGAAGGTCTCGGCGAGCTCGGGCAGTGCGACCTCGAGGATCCCGACGGCTTCCAGGAAGTGCCAGGAGCGGGGTGTGCCCAGGGTGACCAGGCGCCGAAAGGCCGCCGAAGCCTTCGGCAGTCCCAGTCGACGTCGGCCAAATGGTCGTGGATGTACTCGAGCAGTTCGGTGGACGGGCGTGCGTTCGAGGCTTCGATCGCCGCGTCGAACGCGACGGCGAGAACCCAGTCCTTCGATGGCCGGGCGGAGAGGCGCACGACCCCGTCATCGACGAAGAACCAGCCACCCGAAGGCGGTGCCGTTGCCGTTGCCAGGGTGGTCCGTCGTCGGATGCGCCGCGCCGTGCAGCGGAGACGGCTGTAGCGCGCCTTGAGCAGGGGTGGGGTCATCAGCGTGGTGACCAGCACGACCAGCAGCAACGAGGCGTAGAGGTGCGCGCCCAACACGTGGCTCTGCAGACCGATCGTGGCGAAGATGAGGCCGACCTCGCCACGGGGCAGCATGCCGAGCCCGATGAGCCAGCCGTCGCCACGTGTCCTGCGCGCGCCGATCGCAGCGAGCAACTTGCCGATGACCGCGACGACCAGCAGGATCCCGGCATCCCGCAGCACCGAGAGGTCTCCGAACGCGCTGAGCTGGGCAGTCGAGGCCGATCTGGACGAAGAACACCGGAATGAACAGGTTGCCGACCGAGCGTCAGCTCTCGATGGATCCGGTCGTTCTGCCCGGTTCGGGTGAACGCGAGGCCGGCGAGGAAGGCGCCCGACGATGGTGGCCAGCTTGGCGACGCTGGCCAGCTCGGCCATGCCCAGGGTGAACACCATCGCCATGACGACCAGGGTTCCGGCCGAACGGGAACGCCGCTCGATCAGGTCGAACAGCGGCGGTGCCACGAACATCGCGGCGCCGCCGCCCACGACGAGAAAGGCGATGGCGACGGCGACGACCCCGAGCACCGAGAGCGTCGAAACCGATCCCTGGGTGACGAGGCGCACCACGACGGTGAGCACGACGAGTCCCATGACGTCATCCGCGACCGCGGCGCCCAGTACGACCCGTGCTTCGGTGGTGGCCAACGCGCGCAGGTCCCCGAAGACCCGTGCGGTGATCCCCACGCTGGTGGCGGTGAGCGCCGCGGCGACGAAGAGAGAGGTGTTGAACGTGTCGCCCACGATCTGCATGGCGCCGAGGCCGAGGAGCAGGGGAATGACCACCCCGATCGTGGCGACCGACAGTGACGCCCGCCCGACCTTGCCGAGCTCGCCGAGATCCATTTCCATGCCGACCTGGACCAGGAGCAGGATCACCCCGATCTCACCGATGGTCTGCAGGACGTGGTCACCGCCGGCCGACCACGCCGATCAGCGAGGGCCCGATGAGGAACCCCGCGACGATCTCGCCCACGACGGGCGGGATGCCGACACGTTCGGACAGCTCGGCGGCGACCTTGGCCGCGAAGAGCACCACGAGCAGGTCTCTGAGGATGACGGTGATGTCCATCGGAACTCGGTTCTCACTTGTTCAGGGTTCGGCCGTGCGATGAGACCCGGCAACGCCGGGGCCGCGGTGTGGCGACCCCGGCGCTTCCGGTCAGCTGAGGGGAACCCGGCAGGCTGCCCGTGGTGTGGTTACCGGTTGGTCGTCTTCGGGTATGGCGCCGGGTTCGAGGTTGGCGGGGGCGTGGGGCTGGTTCTCGTAGCCACCTTCGGTGGTGTTGAAGGGGGCGAACTCGGGGTAGGCGAGGACGCCCATCTCGGGCATGTCGAGGCCGGCGAGCTCTTCTTCGGCGGGGGTGCGGATGCCGCCCTTGGTGACCGCGTTCTGGATCTTGAAGAAGGCGTAGGCGATGCCCAGCATCACGGTCCAGATCACGATCACGCCGATGGCCTGGGCGCCGAGCTGGCCGAGGCCGACCGAGAAGTTGCCGCCCAGGATGCCGGTCACGCCGTGGATGGCGGCGGTGGTGCCGGCGGTGCCGTTCCAGCCGGCGCCGTAGCTGCCGTTGGCGAAGATGCCGATGGCGAGGACGCCGAAGGCGCCGCAGATGCCGTGCACCGAGATGGCGCCCGACCGGGTCGTCGATGCGGACCTTGTCGAAGAAGTTGATCGACAGGATGACCAGGACACCGGCGATGATGCCGATGACGCGCCGCGGCCCAGGGGTCGACGAACGCGCACGGCGCGGTGATGGCCACCAGGCCGGCGAGCATGCCGTTGGCCATCATGCCCGGGTCGGGCTTCTTCGCACCGGTGAGCATGCAGTACGCCATCGCGGCGCTGGCGCCGAAGGCGGCGGCGATCGCCGTGTTGGCCGCCACGGTCGCGAACTGCACGTCGGTCGCCGCGAACGTCGACGGCGGCGTTGAAGCCGAACCAGCCGAACAACAGGATGAACGTGCCCAGCATCGCCATCGGGATGTGGTGGCCGCCGATGGTGTTCGCCGAACCGTCCTTGTTGAACTTGCCGATCCGAGGGCCGAGGACGAGCGCACCGGCCAGAGCGGCGGCGCCTCCCATCGAGTGGACCACGCCGGAACCGGCGAAGTCGACGTAGCCGAGCCCGAGGTGCATCGAGTTCCCGAGCTGGGAGAGCCAACCGCCGCCCCAGGTCCACGCACCGAACAGCGGGTAGTAGATCGCCCCGCAGAACAGCCCCCACCCCACGAACGACTTCCACTTCCAACGTTCCGCCATCGACCCGGTCGGGATCGTGGCCGTGGTGTCCATGAACGCCACCATGTAGAGGAAGAACCCGAGCGCCGCCGAACCAGCCGGGCCCGCGCATGTCGGTCAATGCGAATCCACCCTGATACAGGAACACCCAGTTGCCCGAGCCGAGCAGCGGGCCACCGGCGGCGTGGGTCATCCCGAAGGTGTCCGCGGAGAACCCACCGAACATCAACCCGTAACCGACCAGGAAGTACGCCACGAACCCCAGTCCGAAGACCGCGAAGTTCGTCGACACGACGTGCGCCGCGTGCTTGGCACGAGTGAACCCGGTCTCGACCAACGCGAACCCCGCCTGCATGAAGATCACCAGGACCGCGCCGATGACCACCCACAACAGGTTCACCTGCGCACCCAGAACCTCCACGGCAGACGGGGTCGCCGCTCCTGCCGTACCCGGCAGGAACACACAACCGGCGGCCACCACCCCCGCCGTCCCGACCGTCAACCGCCTCAACAATCGAGACCGAGCCGACGGCTCCCTCGACCTCCCACGCGTACGGCGAACACACCCATGACACAACTTCCTTTCCTTCGCTCTCAGGGACTGGGCGGCCTCGGGAAGCACCGCTCCACGAAGGAGCAAACAGGAAGGAGATGTCACATGAATGTCTGGAACATGAATGGAGTGTTTCGTCGTTTCGTTCAGCGCGAACGTCGATCTCCGAGCCGGTCCACGGGGCAACGCGATGGCCGCTCTCCCGGATCACCGATGGATTTCACCCACCGGACCGGTCGAGGGTGGCCAGCAACTGGGCCTTCCGGGCGGTGAACCCTGGTGTCGTGACGATGTCGGGCGATCGGGGGCGCGGCTCGTCGACGATCAGCTCGCCGCCCACCCGTCCCGGACGGTCGGTGAGCACCACGATTCGGTCCGAAAGGTAGAGCGCCTCTTCGACATCGTGGGTGACGAACACGACCGTGCGCGGATCATCGACCAGCACCTCCCCCAGCCAGGAATGCATCCGCCGGCGGGTCATCGCATCCAACGCGCCGAACGGTTCATCCAGGAGCAGCAGGTCGCGGTCGGTCAGAAACGTCCGCAGCAGCGCCAGTCGCTGGCGCATCCCACCGGACAACTGGTGGGGCCAGACGTCTTCGAAACCGGCGAGCCCGAAACGTGCGAACAGCTCGCGGGCGCGACCTCGCGAGATGGCATGGTCGACGCCATTGACGTCCGCCGCGAGCACGGCATTGTCCAACGCCCGACGCCACGGCAACAGTCCGTCGTGCTGGGGCGAGAAACCCGCGAATCCGGGTTCGCCGGGGAGTGGCATGCCATCCAGGGTGATCGAACCCGCATCAGGTCGGAGCAACCCGGCCAGAATCCGCAACAGCGTCGACTTGCCACACCCCGAAGGCCCGATCAGCGACACGAAAGAGTGGGTGTCGACGCGCAGCGACGGGATGTCGAGCACCTCGACTGGGCCGGGGAAGGAATGGCGAAGCCCGTGGATCTCCAGCATCTCCGACGCTCAGGAACCCGGTGGCACAAATCGGTTCGTGTAGGCCGCCCGCGTGGCGAACCCCCGCTTGACGATGTCGTGGTCCTCGAGGAAGGCCACGAACCGGTTCCACACCGCCGGGTCCTGGTGGCCCCAGCGCGCCGGGTCCTGGGCATAGCGGGACGCCAGGTAGTCCGCGCTGCGTCGCACCAGGTCGGGGTCGAGTCCTTCGCGCCGGCGAGCAGCGCCGAGGCGGCCTGGTCAGGATGGGCCATCGCGTCGCGGTAGCCATGTGCCGTCGCCGTCATGAACCGACGGACCAGGCCGGGCTGCTTCTGGATCAGCTTCTCGCTGGTGACCAGGATCGGGGTGTACCAGTCCGGAATGCAACGCGTGTAGTTGGCGAAGGGCATCCGGTTCAGGGCGATGTGGTCGATGTCGGACAGCCGGATCACGTCCCAACCGTCGAACACCCACACCGCGTCGTACTGGCCGCTCGTGAGCCCCTGGCGGTAGTCCGCATCGCCGACCTGGGTGAACCGCACCTTGGAGGCATCTCCCCCGTCACAGCTGACGAGCTCGTCCACCAGGGCCTTTTCGAACGTGCCGCCGAAGGCACCGTACGTGTGGCCGGCCAGCTGTCGTGGTCGGGCGATCCCCGAGGATTTCAGGGTGATCAGGCTCGAGGTGTTGTGCTGGATGATCGCCGCGAGCGACACGACCGGCACCCCGGCGGCGCGTGCCGGAACGAGCTGTTCGGACGCGCTCACCCCGAAGTCGACCGTGCCCGCCCCCACCGCCTGATTCGGATCCGAGCCCTGACCGGGTTCGAGGAAGGTGACCTTCAGCCCGGCTCGTCGGTAGTAGCCCTCCTGGCGGGCCAGGTACATGCCCGCGTGGTTGGTGTTCGGGGTCCAGTCCAACATCACCTTCACGTCGGTTGTCGTGGTCCCCGAGGATGTCGATGAGCCCGCACAGGCCGCCACCACGAGCGTGAGGGCGACCAGCCCCAGGATCAGGCCGCCCAATCGATGTCCGCGACGTGCCATCACCAGGCTCCCATCTGCATCAGGTTCTCGTTCGGCTGTTCCGGCACCGGAGTGCCGGACGACGCTGTGCCATTGCGCCACGGGGTGAGGCGACGACCGATCCAACCGACCACGCCGAACAGCACCACGCTGAGCACCGCGATGACGACCACTCCGGCGAGCATCTGATCGGTGCGGTACGAGCTGTGCGAGCGGTCGATGAAGATCCCCAGGCCCGAGGTTCCACCCACGTACTCACCGATCACCGCGTCCCCCACCGCGTAGGCCGCCGCGATGCGGACCCCGGCGATGGTCTGGCCGACCGATGCGGGAATCCGCACGTAGCGCAACTCGTCCCAGCCGCCCGCGCCGAAGGACCGCAACAGCTCGATGTGTTCCGGGTCCGCACCGAGCAGTCCCGAAACCGCGGCCACCGCGACCGGGAAGAACGTGATCAGAGCGACCAGCACGACCTTGGGCGTCAGGCCGTAACCGAACCACACTGCCACCAGAGGGGCGAGCACGATGACCGGAATCGTCTGCGAGGTGACCACCAGGGGCCAGGCCGCGCGTCGTACCGCAGGAACGAGGGCGATCGCGAACGCCACGGCCAGACCGAACACCGTGCCGAGCACCAGTCCGACCACCGCTTCGAGAAGGGTCGTTCCTGCCGAGGAGACCAGGATGCCTCGACTCTGCCAACCGGCGGCCACCACCGCGCT
>CAVXRS010000002.1:0-510970 GCA_963764215.1 uncultured Actinomycetes bacterium | reverse complement strand
TGCTCGCCGGGCTGTTCGGGATCCTCGTGGTGGTGGCCTCGTCGAAGGCCTACGAGTTCAGCCAGTCCTGGGTCTCGATCGTGTTCGTGTTGTGGTTTCTGATGCTGGGCGTGTTCTTCGCCGGGCTGTACCCCGCACAGCGGGCCGTCCAGGAAGGCAAGGCCGACGCCGAGCAACGTCTGGCCATGTTCTACGGCGGCATGCACCTGTTGCTCCTGCTCCAGATCATCGTCATGGTCTGGAAGCCCGGACTCTGAGTAGGGCAGTACTCTCGGGGCGTGCACCCGATCGAGCATCTTCGCTTCGTCGCCCGCTCGAGCGATCCGGACCCGGAATGGCTCCTCCCCGAGGCCGCGATGGCGCTGGGCGCGTTGGCGGACGATCCGCCGTCCCTGGTCATGGGTTGTCGACAGCTCGTCGACCACCAGCCGACCTGTGGCCCGCTCTGGTGGCTGTGTGCCCGGGTGTTGGCCGCCGACGATGTCGAGGCGACCGTGGCTCGCACCCTCATCGAGTTCCACGATGACCCGACGCCACTGCAGGTGTCGATGGCGCTCGCCGACGCCGACGATCCGCTCGTGGTGACCGCCGCGGTCGCGGCGCCGCGGGGCGCGCTGGTCCAGGCACACGATCCAGCCGGCAGACGGCTCGGTTCGGCGATCTCCGACACTCGTGCCATCTGGCTGGTCGCGGGGGTCGGACGGGTGGTCGCCGGTGCGATCTTCGATGAGATCGTGGGCTCCCGCGCCGCCGACGGACTGACGTTCGTGCCCGCCGATGACATCGACCGCGTCATCGGTCCGCGCGGTGCGCCCGACGTGGCCGCACAGCTTGGACGCTGCGATGCGCCGGTGCTGGCATCGCTGATGAGACGACAGTGAACGGGACGGGAACCTCGTAGGATCGTCGCCCATGGGCGAGTTCATCGACATCGCGACCGACGGCAGCACCACCAGGGGCTATCTGGCGACACCGGGTGCCGGAGCCGGACCCGGTGTGGTCGTGATCCAGGAATGGTGGGGACTCGTGCCCCACATCCAGAACGTCTGCGACCGGTTCGCGTCCCAAGGGTTCACGGCGCTCGCCCCCGACCTCTACGACGGTGTGACGGCTGACGAACCCGACGAGGCGGGCAAGATGATGATGACGATGAATCTCGATGCCGCGACCCGGGCGATGTCCGACGCGGTCGACTGGTTGACATCGAGTGGTCGGGTGCGCGGATCGAAGGTCGGATGCGTCGGCTTCTGCATGGGAGGAGGGCTGGCGCTGATGCTCGCCTGCGCCCGACCGGACGCGGTGGGACCCGTCGCCCCGTTCTACGGGCTGATCCCCTGGCCCGAAGCCGAACCCGACTATTCGGCGCTCACGGGTCCGGTCCGGGGAACTACGCCGCCGAGGACAAGTCTTTTCCGCCGGATGCGGTGCGTGCCCTGGAGTCGAAGCTCGAGGGTCTGGGGGTCGAAGTGGACCTGAAGGTGTTCCCCAACTGCGACCACGCGTTCTTCAACGACGACCGCCCCGAGGTGTACAACGCGGACGCGGCGATCGAAGCGTGGGAACGCACCTTGGACCTGTTCAGAGAAAACCTCGGCTGACTCCGGAGCGGCCGAAGCGGGTCAGCGGCCCGTGTCCGGCTGAGCGCTCGCGCTCCGCCGCGGCGTTGGCGAATCGTTCGGCGCGCAAGGCGGTGATCTTTTCGTCGTCGAGGGCTTCGAGCTCCGCCGGAGCGCAGTCGAGCGCCCATGCCAGGAGCCGGTCGGCCAACGCCGGGTTCCGCGCCAGGACCGGACCGTGCAGATAGGTGCCGATGACCCGGCCCTGCCAGGCGCCTTCGCCGCGATCTCCTGCGCTTGAGTTCCCGGTGCCGACGCGGACGGTACCGAATGGTCGGACCCCCGCCCCGAGACGGGTGACGCCGGCATGGTTCTCGTAGCCCGTGAGTCTTCCCAGGTCGAGGTCCGGGTCGGCGTCGGCGACGACTTCACCGACGATTCTCGGGCCGGTGGAACGATCCGAGACCACGTCGAGCAGCTCGAGCCCCCCGGTCGGCGTGCCGTCGGGACCGGCGAACGAGCGGCCGACGATCTGGAAGCCTGCGCAGACCGCAAGGACCGCGGCCCCCCGGTCGACGGCGCGGTGCAACGCGCCCGATGCACCGAGGAGCTGTGCCGCCCGGGTCTGGGGGCCGTCCTCGCCGCCACCCATGACGTAGATGTGCCCGTCGTCGGGAATCGGATCGGTCGCGCGGATCTCGGCCACCTCGGCGTCGATGCCCCGCCACTCGGCGCGCCTGACAAGGACCAGCGCATTTCCGCCGTCGCCGTAGGTGCCGAGCAGATCGCCGAGCAGCGACACGACGCGAACCGGGCGCCGAGACGGCTTCACAGTCGCCCCAGCACATCGGAGAACGCCGTGTAGTTGGCCACGAGGTCCACGGTGTCTGCCGCCAGCCCCCTGCAGGCATCGAGGGCCATGCCGGGCGACACCGTGTGTTCGACGCCGCCGTAGTGCAGCCGCACCGAGAGGTCCCTGGCCCGTTCGCCCGCTGCGATCACCTGGCGGCCGCGCAGATCCTCGAAGGGAACGTCGTACAGCCAGGAGGGGTCCTTGCCGTCGGCGGTCCGGGCGTTGATGGCGACCACGACCGGGCTCGGTGGCGGCGCCAGCACGCCGAGAGCGGCTTGCCAGCCGGCCGGGTTCTTGGCCATCAACAACCTGATCTGAAGACCCCCCACCTGACGGTCCGGTAGCGACCGGCGACGTGGTCCGTGTGGGACATGGCCTCGGCACCCCGGCGGATGTCGGCACCCTCGTGGCGGGCGGCGGCCAGAGCCAACGCGGCGTTCGCCACGTTGAACGTGCCGGGCAACGACAACGCCACCGGGACCTCGAGATCGCCGGAGGGGTCGTGGAACACCACCGTGTCGGCGCGCACCTCGACGTCGGGGTCCGGTCTCGCCAGCGCGCAACCCGTGCACTGCCAGGTCTGCTCGTGATAGTCGATCGGCGCGGTGCAGGCCGGGCAGATCTGCGCGTCGGCGGTCCAGGGGGAGCCGGCCGCGACCCAGACCGCCTCGATTCCCGGCGGCACGCTCCAGGTCACGAGCGGGTCGTCGGCGTTGGCGACGACGAACGGAGCATCGTCCTCCCTGGCGAGGGACTCGAACATGGTGCGCCATCTCGCCGCGAGGATCCGGACTTCCCCGTACCGGTCGAGCTGGTCGCGGCTCAGGTTGCCCAGCACCACCACGGCAGGTCGCAGCTCGCCGGCGACCACGGCCAGGGTGGCTTCGTCGACCTCCAGGACCGCCCGCACGGCCTCGAGGTCGGTGGCCAGCGCCGTGACCAGTCCGGTGCGGAGGTTCGACCCCTGGGCGTTGGTCACCACGGGCGAGTCGGCTTCGAGAGCGGCGGTGAGCAGGCGGGTGGTGGTGGTCTTGCCGTTGGTCGCCGAGATCGTGACGATCCGGCGGCCGTGGGCGAGGTGGGCGAGCAGGTCCCGGTCGAGGCGCAACCCGACGTGACCGCCCAGGACCGAGCCGCCGCGTCCGGCCAGACGGGCGAGTCGGGAGGTTGCCCGCACGGCGAGCACGGTCGCACCGAGGCGACGAGAGCGGTGGTGGTCGGATGGGATGCGGGTCATGGAAATGGCGCAGCGCTGGGAGCGGGCGCATCTAGTGTGCCTGAAACCGGGTGAGGAGGAACGACCCGGTCGCCGTAGGTGTCGGACGAACGTCGAGTCGATGGCCAATCCGGATGTGACAACCGACGTCGATGACCTGCCGGAGCGCGCCGGATCTCCTCGTGCCGATCGGTCGCTGGCCCAGACACTGTCGACGTGGCTGGGGTCGGATCGCGCGATGTTCGGGACCGTGGTCGCCTTGGCGGTGCTCTGGACGATCGTCCTGGGACGGCTGATCGTGCTGCGTCAGGACCGCTTCGGGACCTTCGACTTCGACACCGGGATCCAGGACCAGCTCATCTGGCAACTCGCCCACTTCCGGGACTTCACGACGGTGCGGGGGGTGCCCTTCTTCGGCAATCACGCCTCGTTCGGTTTCTTCCTGCTCGTTCCGCTCGCCTGGCTGGGAGCCGGGCCGAACATGTGGAACGTCCTGAATGCGATCGCGCTCGCGGCGTGTGCGCCGGCGCTGTACGTGATCGCGCGTGACCGTCTGGGACGTCCCTGGATGGCCGCGGCCGTCGGGATCGTCTGGCTGGCCCAACCGAGCGTGCAGTGGTGGGTGCAGGAGGGGTTCCACCCCGAATGTGTGGCCCTCCCGTTCCTGTTCGCCACATGGCTCTTCGGCCAACGGATCGCGGTGCGCCTGGCCGGACACACCGACGTACCTCGCCGGCTGTGGTGGGCGTTCGCGGGGTGTTTCCTCGGCACGATCATCTGGAAGGAGGACCTGGCCCTGGCCCTGGTCGGCATGGGACTGGTCTGGGTCATCCGCAGGCGCTGGCGTCTCGGCGTACCGGTCGTGGTCGTGGCCTCCATCTGGTTCGCCGTGTTCGGGGCCTGGATGGTGCCCCACGCTGCTGGCGGCACGGTCTACGGCGGCATCTACGGGGACCTGGGTGACACCCCGGCCCAGGTGGCCACCACGTCAGTCGCTCATCCCGGTCGACTGGTGCACCGCTGGGAGGACAACGACGCACTGGCCTATTCGTCCCGCCTGCACGAATCGTTCGGGTACGTGTCGCTCTTCTCACCGGTCACCTGGCTGATCGGCGCGCCCCAGTGGTTCGTCGACATCTCCTCGACGGCGAACTTCACCTGGGACGCGAAATTCCATTACCAGGCGATTCCCACCGCGGCGTTGGCGATCAGTTTCGTCGAGGGCGTGTGGTTCCTCGACCGACGGCGGCGCTGGCTCGGTGAAGCCGCGGTGATCGTCGGCCTCGTGGCGGCGTTGTGGTGCGGGTGGGCGCACAGCCCCGGACCGTGGAGTTCCGCGAACTACCGCAGCGGGTACTGGCCCCTGCAACCCGGTCCCAACCAGTCGGCGAACGAGGCGGCGGTGAAGTTGGTCGGGCCCGACCAGGGGGTCTCCGCCGACTATCTGATGGTGCCGCACCTGACCCACCGCCGGATCGTCTACACGTTCCCGAATCCGTGGAAGAACTCGAACTACGGCATCGATCCCAGCGACCACGGTGATCCGGCGAAGGTCGATTGGATCGTGATGGACACGTCGATGCTGTCCGACTCCGACGCCCGCCTCTGGGCGTCGATCGAGGCGAGCGGCGAGTTCCGGGTGGCGATGCGGCGTGGTTCGATCGTGGTGCTCGAGCGTGTCCGTCCACCCGGCAAGGGTCGCGCGCCGATCGACACCGGTTGACGACGCCGGCGAACTAGTATCGGAGCCGTCGACTGGAATCGGGGAGAGACGATGCGCGACGGAACTCCAGGTGGCTCGGCGCCACGGGAGACAGGCAACTGTGCGAACTGTGGTGCCTGGCTGTCACCGGGTGCCGTCGTCTGTGACATCTGTGGTGCGCCGACGGGCAACGCGCCACCTGCCCCGGCGCCGGGGATGGCGCCGCCGATGCCCGGAGCACCAGGATCATTCGCCCCGCCGTCCTCGATGTCACCACCGTACGGGCAGCCGATGTACGCGATGCCGGGCGCGGCACAGAAGACGAACGGCAACGCCATCGCCTCGTTGGTCCTCTCGATCATCGGGCTGTTCTTCTGCCCGATCGTGTTCTCGGTCCTGGCGATCTATCTCGCGGGTAAGGCGAACCAGGAGATCAGGGTGTCCTGGGGCCGCCAGGGTGGAGAATCCCTGGCCAAGGCCGGTCAGATCATCGGCTGGATCGGCATCGTGCTCAGCGTGGTGTTCCTCTTGTTCTGGTTGGGTCGATCGTGATGCCGGCCGCACCCTGCGGTGCGCGGGCCGTACGGAGTGCCGGGAGGCGTTCATGAGCGGCGGAGGACCAGACACACCTTCCAGGAGCTGTCCCAACTGCGGTGCGGAACTCTTGCCGTCGGCAGTGTCCTGTGACGCATGCGGCACCATCGTGGGTGCCCCGCACACGGCGCCACCGGCCTGGTCGGCGCCGCCGCCGTCACCCGGGAACGGCCCCCCCGGGTACGGCCCGCCTCCCGGGTACGGCCCGCCTCCCGGGTACGGCGCCCCACCCGGGTACGGCCCGCCTCCCGGGTTCGGTGCCGGGTACCCGTCCCCGACGGGGTATCCGCCGCGCACGAACTCCAGCGCGGTCGCCGGACTGGTCCTGTCGCTCGTGGGTTTCGTCGTGTGCTTCGTGGGCTCGATCCTCGGCATCGTCTTCGCGGGCAAGGCGAAGAAGGAGATCCGCGCCTCGAACGGCGCGGAGACCGGCGAAGGCATGGCCACCGCCGCTCAGGTCCTCGGCTGGGTCGGCCTGGGCGTCGCCATCCTCGCGACGTTCATGTTCCTGGGCATCGGGTTTCTCGGTCACGCGGCGAGCTCGCAGTTCAGCAGCATCGGCTCGTGCAACGTCGACCCCAGCGGCCCCGGGTGTTGATCCGGAGCGGACCGATCGCTCAGGTGTCGAGCGCCGCCACCAGGCCCCGGGCGATCACCTTGAGGCACAACGTCTCGTCGGCGCCTTCGAAGATCGACAGCACCCGGGCGTCCAGGAAGTAACGCGAGACGTCGTATTCCTCGGCGTAGCCGAATCCGCCATGGAGCTGCTGGGCTTCCCGGGTCACCCATTCGGCGGCTTTGCACACGTACGCCTTGACCATCGACGCTTCGCGCTTGCCCTCACCGGCGGCCATGAGGCGGGCGACGACGTAGGCGAACTGACGGGCCGCCTGGATCAGGACCGCCATGCGGGCCAGCTTCACCTGGGTGAGCTGGTACTGATCGAGGTTCTGGCCGAACACCGAACGCTCGGCGCAGTAGGCCACCGCCGACTCGTAGGCCGCTTGCATCACCCCGATGGCGCGGGCTGCGGTCTGCAGGCGGCCGTTCTCGAACCCGGCCATCTGGTAGTAGAAGCCCTTGCCGAGACCGTCGGCGAGGCCGATCTGGTTCTCGGCCGCGACGAACCAGTCCTCGAATGCGACCTCGTAGGAGTGCATCCCCCGGTAGCCGATGGTGTCGATCGCCCGGCCGTCCATCTTGCCGCCACCGGGCGCATCGTCGTCGGCATCCTGGACGAAGCTGAACGAGTGACCCTCGGCCCGGGGTTTGGGCACGATGAACATCGACAGTCCCCGGTGCCCGGCGGCCGGATCGGGGTCGGTGCGGGCGAGCACCATCAGCACATCGGCGCGACCGGCGAAGGTGCACCACGTCTTGGTGCCGTTGATCAGCCAGCCTCCGTCGGTGGGCCGGGCGGTCACCTTCACGCCGGCCACGTCCGAGCCGTAGTCCGGTTCGGTCACCGACACCGCGTTGAGCACCTCGGTGGAGGCGAGCTTCGGCAGCCAGGTGGCCTTCTGGTCTTCGGTGCCACCGGCCAGCAGTGCCCGGGTGAGGATCTCGGGCCGGGTGATCAGCGATCCGCCCGCCCCCAGCGAGCCGCGGGAGAGTTCCTCGGTGGCCACGACCATCCCGATGTACTCGCCCTCACCGCCGGTGCCGAACCCGCCGTATTCTTCCGGGATCGACAGGCCGAACGCTCCCATCTCGGCCAGGCCGGCGATGATCTCCTCGGGGATGTCGGCGTTGGCGCGGTGGATGTGTTCGGCGATCGGCGCCAGTTCCTCGTCGGCGAATCGGCGGAACGTGTCCTGCACCAGCTCGAAGTCGTCGTCGAGATGGCGTGGGCCCGGGTCGGTGATCTGCACCAGGAACGCCGGGTCCCGGTAGTCGGCGACGAAATCGCGTGCCTTGTCGAGCGCCCCGGTATCGACTCCCCATTCGGCTTCCCGGCCGAACATCCTGCCGCCCAGTTCGGCCACGGCGTCGGCGATGTAGGCCACGGTGATCCGTGCTTCGGCGTCGCCCTTGGTGCCGTAGTCGAGCAGTGCCCGACCCGTCTCGACCGCGGAGGCGGCGTGGGCCAGTTCGTACCCCAGCACCTGGTCGGCGTCGATGCCGCCGGGGGTGTCGGCCAACTTGCGGGTGGCAGCATCGATCACCTCGTGGGCGGTGTCGATGACGGCACGGGCGCGATCCAGATCGGGAGTTGCAACCATGGTCGGCCACGTTATGCCACGAGCTTCTGTCGACTCATCTTGCGGTCTCGTCGTCTGCGGTTCGTCGTGCGGTCGGGTCTCTACGATGCCTCCCCGATGCTCTCTGTCGTCGATCGGACCGAAGCGCTGCTCGCGTGGTTCGCCGGACACCGGCGCGATCTGCCGTGGCGCCGGACCCGGGACCCATGGGCCGTGCTGGTCTCCGAGGTGATGCTCGCCCAGACCCAGGTGGGTCGGGTGTCGGGGCCGTACCGGGCGTTTCTCGACCGCTTTCCGACGGTGGTCGATTGCGCGGCCGCGCCGGTCGGGGAGGTGATCGCGCGGTGGGCGGGGCTGGGTTACAACCGTCGGGCGGTCAACCTGCACCGGAGCGCGCAGGTGATCGTGGCCGACCACGATGCGCGGGTTCCCGGCACGCTGGACGACCTGCTCGCCCTGCCAGGCGTGGGGCCCTACATCGCCCGGGCGGTGCTCGTCTTCGCCTTCGAACACGACGTCGGCGTGGTCGACACGAACGTCGCACGGGTCCTCGCCCGCTGGGATGGGCGTCCGCGGACACGGGCCGAGGTCCAGGCGCGAGCCGACGAGCTCGTGCCCGAGCATCGGGGTTGGGACTGGAATCAGGCGCTGTTCGACCTCGGCGCGACCGTCTGTGTGGCCCGCAATCCCCGTTGTGGTGCGTGCCCGGTGCGCGATGGGTGCGACTGGCACGGCCACGGCGACGACCCGGCGGTGGGCACGGCGGGCACGGGTTCGCGCCAGAGCCGCTTCGCCGGCTCGGACCGGCAGGGCCGGGGACGCCTGGTCGATGCCCTGCGGGCCGGACCGGTTTCCGCTGAGCAGGATGTGCTCGCCGAGGTGATGGGCTGGCCCGAGGACCCGGTCCGGGCGCGGCGGGTCGCGGCAACGCTGCTCACCGACGGCTTGGCCGTTTTGCAGGACGGGTTCTACCGGCTCCCCTGACCGAGGTCGACGAGCTGACCGGATTGTCGTCGGTGATCGGATTGTCGGTCGTCGGGTTGTCGGTGGTCGGGTTGTCGGCATCCGGTTTGTCGTCGGTGGTGCCGTTGGCCGATCAGGATCTGCCCCGACGGGGTGGTCCAGATCGGGATCTGGTCGGCATCGAGTTGCATCGACCAGTCGGTGCGATGGGTGACGCCGTGGTGATGGCGGCACAAGGCGACCAGATTGGCCATGTCGGTGGGGCCACCGAGGTGCCAGTCGACGACATGGTGGTGGTCACACCAGTCGATCGGGGCGTCACAGCCCGGGAAGGTGCACCCGCCGTCGCGGATGGCGATGGCGTGGCGTTGGGCGATGGTGGCGAGGCGGTGGGTGTGGCCGACGTCGACGGGGATACCCATCTGATCGACCACGACGGCCCAGACCTCGGGGTCACAACCCCAGATGTCCGCGGCTGCCGGGGAGACGGGTTGGCCGTCGGTGTCGGTGACCTCGTGGTCGTGCACGACGAGAGTGACCTCCGCGCGGGGCGCGGCGCCGGTGCCGGGTTCGGCTCCGACCGCGGCGCGGATCAGCTCGACCAGGGCGAGCGCCCGCAACGTGGCCCGTCCGGGGACGTCCAGGTCCGGGGTGGCCTCGTGGTCGCGGGTGAAGCGGCGGAACAGTTCGTCGGCCTTGCGGTTGACCGCGGTGCGCAGGGTGAGCCCGGCGGCGGCATCGAAGGTGCCATCGAGACGGACGGTGTTCCCGATGGTGACCGGCATCTTCAGGGTGTTGGTGTCGACGTCGGGTTCGACACCGTCGGTGTCGGCCACTTCGGCCAGCGCGGTGACGTCGCGTTTGAACTGGTCGAACGTGGCACCGCCGGCGAGCGCGACGATTTCGTCCTGCGCCGCGGAGAGGGCGTCGGTGCTACGCGGGTTGCTGGTCTCGGTGAGGGCCTTGGCGTGATCGAAGCTGAGATTCCCCTCGGACACGGCCCGATCGACGACGTCGAAATGATCACGGAGCGCGCGTCCCACCCGAAGCCGGCCACGAACCGGCCCCGGTGCGCACCGGGCTTCGGACGCGACCCAGGAGGTGGTGCGCATCCCGTAGCGCACATCGGTCGCTCGACGACTGTCGAGTTCGCCCAACACGTGGGCTTCGGCAACTTCTACGAGGCTGCGCAGGTGTGCCAATCCGATCGCCGCGTCGAACAACTCGTCGTCGGTGCACACGGCCACGTCGACCCCGGCGAGCTTTCGACCGGATTCGGCGAGCGCAACGGAATCGAACATGTGTTCATTGTGGCAGGTGGGTGTGACATTTTGGCCGCACCGGATGCGAACGTCCTGGTCGCTGTCGACGGGTCTGGTCCCATCGAGGAGCAGAACCCCGAACAGGCTCAGTCGATCACGCTCAGCCGGCCAGGAACCGGCTGATCAGTCCGTTCACCTGTGCCGGATCCTCCAGGTGGGAGAAGTGGCCGACGCCGTCGACGATCTCGGCCCGCGAGCCCGGCGTGGGCAGCGAATCCGTGGCGGACCCGACCAGTTCGGCGCCCATGCACCCGTCGTCGGCGCCGTGGATGTACAGCGTCGGCACCGGCGAAGGTTCGAACACGGCTGCGTCGACCGGGTCCGGATCCGCGGGCGCCGGCCCCAGCATCGCCCGGTAGTAGCCGATCGCCGCGGCCAGATTCGCCGGGTCGCGCAACGCGTCCTTGACCAACGCCAGATCCTCGGTGGCGTCATAGCCGGGCGACCACTCGCGCCACAGTTCGTCGATGAATCGCAGGTCGTCGGCGGCCACCACACCTTCGGCGAGCGGGTGTTGGAAGACGAACATGTACCACGAGCGCCGGATCTGCTCGAAGGTCATGAACCCGGCCATCACCGTGGCCAGCGGCGGCACCGCGAGGGTCACCAGCCGATCGAAACGCGTCGGCGCCGATGCCACCGCCGCGTAGCCGATGATCGCCCCCCAGTCGTGGCCGACGAGCACCGGACGTTCGGCCTCGAGGTGATCGGCGAGTCCCCGTACGTCGCCGACCAGCGCGCTCGATGCGGTAGTCACCCGAAGCCGGCACCGTCGAGGGGGCATAGCCGCGCAGGAACGGGGCCACCACCCGCCAGCCTTGTTCGCCGAGCGCGGGGCCCAGGTGACGCCAGGTGTGCGCGGTGTCGGGGAACCCGTGCACGGCCAGGGCCACACGCCCGTCGGGTGGACCCCATTCCAGCCAGTGCAACTCGACATCGCCGAGGTCGACCGAGGCTCGTGACGGGTGCGTGGCGTCCATCCGACCGACCCTATTGCAGTGGGGAGTCCCGGGAAACGGCTTTCTGTGTCCGGAATCGATCTTGTACGATTGGCTTTCCTATTCGTTGGGCCAATGGCGTCCCGGCGAGCTGTCCGCCGAGATCGCCTCACATGGGAAGGACGCATGCCGCACCCTCCTGGCCCTCGGGGTCTGTACGACCCTGCTTTCGAACACGACGCCTGCGGCGTCTCTTTCGTCGTGGACATGCACGGCCGTGCCACGCACGACCTGGTGTCCAAGGCGGTGGGTTCGCTCTGCCATCTGGAGCACCGCGGCGCCTCGGGCGCCGACGTGGACACCGGCGACGGGGCCGGAATCCTCATCCAGGTGCCCGACGCGTTCTACCGGGCCGTGGTCGACTTCGAGCTCCCTGACGCCGGCACGTACGCGACCGGGATCGGATTTCTGCCGGCGGACGGCGAAGCCGCAGCCCGCACCGTCGATGCGATCGCCAAGATCGCCGCTTCCGAGCAACTCCGCGTGCTCGGCTGGCGCAAGGTGCCCACCGACTCCTCGCCTCTGGGTCGGGTGTCGCGCGAGGCCATGCCGTCGTTCAGGCAGTTGTTCGTGGCCGACGAGGAGGGCGCTCTGAGCGGTCTCGACCTGGAACGCCGGACGTTCGTGCTGCGCAAACGCATCGAACGGGAGCTGCTCGACGATCAGGGACAGCCCCTGGCCTACTTCCCGTCGTTGTCGGGCCGGACGATCGTCTACAAGGGGATGCTCACCACCCCCCAGCTCGACGCGTTCTACCCCGACCTGTTGGACGAGCGGGTGGTGTCCGCGATCGGACTGGTCCACAGCCGGTTCTCGACCAACACGTTCCCCTCGTGGCCCCTCGCCCATCCGTACCGGTACATCGCCCACAACGGCGAGATCAACACGGTGAGCGGCAACCGGAACTGGATGCGGGCCCGCGAAGCGATGTTGGCGTCCGAGGGTTTCGGCGAAGGCGAACTCGACCGGATCTTTCCGATCTGCACCCCCGGGGCGTCGGATTCGGCCACCTTCGACGAGGTGCTCGAACTGCTCTACCTGGGGGGTCGCCCGATCCACCACGCGGTGTTGATGATGATCCCCGCGGCGTGGGAGAACGATGACACCCTGCCCCCGGCGCACCGCGCGCTTCTACCAGCACCACGCGTCGCAGATGGAGCCCTGGGACGGTCCGGCGTCGGTGGCCTTCACCGACGGAACCGTCATCGGCGCGGTGCTCGACCGCAACGGCCTGCGTCCGTCGCGCTACTGGGTCACCGACGACGGCCTGGTCGTGATGGCCTCCGAGGTCGGCGTGTTGCCGATCGAGCCGTCCAAGGTCATCCGCAAGGGGCGGCTCAAGCCGGGTCGGATGTTCCTGGTCGACACCGCCCAGGGCCGGATCATCGACGACGACGAGATCAAGGACACCCTCGCCTCCGAGCACCCCTATGACGACTGGGTCGAGGGCAGCCTGGTGCAGTTGTCCGAGCTGCCCGACCGGCCCCACACCCGGTGGCCGCATGCTTCGGTGGCCCGTCGCCAACAGACCTTCGGGTACACCACCGAGGAGCTCAAGATCCTCCTCGCCCCGATGGCCACCAACGGTGCGGAGGCGATCGGTTCGATGGGTACCGACACGCCCGTGGCGGTGTTGTCCGAGCGGCCCCGGCTGCTCTTCGACTACTTCAGCCAACTGTTCGCCCAGGTCACCAACCCTCCCCTGGACGCGATCCGCGAGCAGCTCGTCACCTCCCTGCGGGCCACGCTGGGATCCGAGGGCAACCTGTTGGACCAGGACAATCCGTCTCCGCCCCAGGTCGTGCTGCCCTATCCGGTGATCGACAACGACGAGCTGGCCAAGCTCATCCACATCGACGACGACGGGACGCGTGGTGATCTGGCCGCGATCGAACTGTCGGCGCTCTACGAGGTCGACGGTGATGGTGACGCCCTGCGCCGCCGTCTGGACGAGCTGTGCGCGGCGGCGGCCGATGCGGTGCGCGACGGGGCGCGCATCGTGGTGCTGTGCGACCGCAACTCCACGGCTGAGCTGGCCCCGATTCCCTCCCTGCTGGCGACCTCGGCCGTGCATCACCATCTGGTGCGCGAGCGGCTGCGGTCCCGGGCCGGGATCATCGTCGAAACCGGCGAGGCGCGCGAGGTCCATCACATGGCGCTGCTCGTCGGTTACGGCGCGTCGGCGATCAACCCGTACCTCGCTTTCGAGACACTCGAGGACCTGTGCGACCGCGGCCTGCTCGAGGGAGTGGGCACCAACCAGGCGGTCGCGAACTATCTGAAGGCCGCGTCCAAGGGCGTGCTCAAGGTGATGTCGAAGATGGGCATCTCCACGGTCGCGTCCTACACGGGCGCGCAGGTCTTCGAAGCACTCGGTCTGTCCCAGGAGCTGGTGGACACCTACTTCACCGGGACGACCTCCAAGCTGGGCGGGATCGGCCTGGACGAGATCGCCACCGAGGTCGCCCAACGGCACCGCCGGGCCTACCTCGACCGTCCCACCGAGCGGGCCCACCGCGAGCTCGAGGGCGGTGGGGAGTACCAGTGGCGACGGGAAGGCGAGATCCACCTTTTCAACCCGAAGACCGTGTTCAAGCTCCAGCACGGCACCCGTTCGCGGCGTTACGACATCTTCAAGGAGTACACCCGCGCGGTGGACGACCAGGCAGGTCGTCTGGCGACGTTGCGGGGGCTGTTCCGCTTCGCCGAGGGCCGGACGCCGGTGCCCATCGACGAGGTGGAGCCCATCTCCGAGATCATGAAGCGCTTCGCCACCGGGGCGATGAGCTACGGATCGATCTCGGCCGAGGCGCACCGGACGCTGGCGGTGGCGATGAACCGGATCGGCGGCAAGTCCAACACCGGTGAGGGTGGCGAGGACCCCGAGCGTCTGTACGACCCCGAGTTGCGCAGCTCGATCAAACAGGTCGCCTCCGGGCGCTTCGGCGTGACCTCGGAATATCTCGTCAACTCCGACGACATCCAGATCAAGATGGCCCAGGGCGCCAAGCCCGGCGAAGGGGGACAGCTGCCCGGCCACAAGGTGTACCCCTGGATCGCCAAGGTGCGCTACTCGACGCCGGGAGTCGGGCTGATCTCCCCGCCCCCGCACCACGACATCTACTCGATCGAGGACCTGGCCCAGCTCATCCACGATCTGAAGAACGCGAATCCCCGGGCGCGCATCCACGTCAAGCTCGTGGCCGAGCGCGGGGTGGGCACGGTCGCCGCGGGCGTCTCCAAGGCCCATTCCGACGTTGTGCTGATCTCGGGTCACGACGGTGGCACGGGTGCGGCGCCGCTCACCTCGCTCAAACACGCCGGTGGTCCCTGGGAACTCGGTCTGGCCGAGACCCAGCAGACCCTGTTGGCGAACGATCTGCGTGACCGGATCGTCGTGCAGGTCGACGGGCAGCTCAAGACCGGCCGCGACGTCGTCGTCGCGGCGCTGCTGGGGGCAGAGGAATTCGGGTTCGCCACTGCACCCCTGGTGGTTTCCGGCTGCATCATGATGCGGGTCTGCCACCTGAACACCTGTCCGGTCGGGATCGCCACCCAGGATCCGGTGCTGCGGGAACGGTTCAACGGAGCCCCGGAGTTCGTCGAGACGTTCTTCGAGTTCATCGCCACCGAAGTGCGTGAGCTGCTCGCGGAACTCGGCTTCCGCAGCATCGCCGAAGCGGTCGGCCACGCCGAAGCGCTCGATGTCACTCGAGCCGTGGACCACTACAAGGCCGACGGATTGGACCTCACCCCGATCCTCGTTGCGCCTGAAGTCGAACCGGGCGCCGCACGGCTCGCGGTGCGCGGCCAGGACCACGGTCTCGACCGCGCGCTGGACAACACGCTCATTGCCGACGCGGCCCCCGCGCTGGAGCGTGGCGAGCGCGTCGAGCTGGCCTATGAGGTCTCGAACGTGAACCGCACCGTGGGCACCATGCTCGGCCAGGAACTCACCCGCCGCTACCGGGGCGAAGGCCTGCCCGACGACACGATCGACGTGGCCCTCACCGGCTCGGCTGGCCAGAGCCTCGGCGCATTCCTGCCCCGGGGCATCACCCTGCGTCTGGAGGGCGACGCCAACGACTATCTGGGCAAGGGCCTGTCGGGTGGTCGGATCTTCGTGCGTCCTCCTCGTGACGCCCACTCCGATTTCGTCGCCGAGGACAACGTCATCGCCGGCAACGTCATTGCGTACGGTGCCACCGACGGTGAGATCTTCCTGCGGGGCGTGGTCGGGGAGCGGTTCTGCGTGCGCAACTCCGGAGCCACCGCGGTGGTCGAAGGGGTGGGGGACCACGGCTGTGAGTACATGACCGGTGGTCGAGCCGTGATCCTGGGTGAGACCGGGAGGAACTTCGCCGCCGGCATGTCCGGTGGGATCGCGTACGTGTGGGACCCCAAAGGTGACTTTGCCACCCGGGTGAACCCCGAGATGGTCGACCTGGATCCCCTGGACGACCTGGACCGGACCTGGTTGATATCGGTGATCATGCGTCATCAGGAGTTGACGGATTCGCCGGTCGCCGAACGCATCGTGGCCGACTGGACGTGGTCGGCCGGGCAGTTCGTCAAGGTCATGCCACGGGACTACAAGCGGGTGTTGACGGCCATCGCCAAGGCCGAGGAGATCGGTGCCGACATCGACGAGGCCATCATGGCCGCGGCCGCGGGTTGAGGAGACGACATGGCCGACATCAAGGGATTTCTCGAACACACCGAACGCAAACTGCCGGCGCACCGACCTGTTCCGGTACGGCTCAAGGACTGGAAGGAGGTCTACGAGCCCTTCGACGAGGCCGAGCTGCGTGCCCAGGCGAGTCGCTGCATGGATTGTGGGATCCCGTTCTGCAATCAGGGGTGTCCACTCGGCAACATCATCCCCGACTGGAACGACCTGGTCTGGCGGGGGCAGTGGAAGGACGCGTCCGACCGGTTGCACGCCACCAACAACTTCCCGGACTTCACCGGGCGACTGTGTCCGGCGCCGTGTGAGACCGCATGTGTGCTGGGCATCAACCAGCCGCCGGTGACGATCAAGCAGGTCGAGTTCGAGATCGTCGAGCGGGCGTTCGCCGAGGGCTGGGTCAGCCCGGTGGTGGCCGAGGTCAAGACCGGCCGGAAGGTGGCCGTGGTCGGTTCCGGGCCGGCAGGGCTGGCGGCCGCGCAGCAGCTCACCCGCGCCGGTCACACGGTGGTCGTGTTCGAACGGGCGGACCGCATCGGTGGCCTGCTGCGGTATGGGATCCCCGAGTTCAAGATGGAGAAGCGGTTCATCGACCGTCGGCTCGCCCAGATGGAGGCCGAAGGAACCGAGTTCCGCACCTCGGTCGAAGTCGGCGCGGATCTCCCCGTCGACGAACTCCGCGCGACCTATGACGCGATCATCCTCGCCGGTGGTGCCACGCAGTGGCGGGACCTGCCGATCCCCGGGCGCGAGCTCGGGGGGATCCATCAGGCGATGGAGTACCTGCCACCTTCGAACCGCGTCCAGCTCGGCGACATCGCGGCCTCGCCGATCACGGCCCACGGCAAACGGGTGGTGATCATCGGTGGCGGCGACACCGGCGCAGACTGCCTGGGGACCGCCCACCGTCAGGGAGCGGTGTCGGTCCACCAGTTCGAGATCATGCCGCGGCCACCGGAAACCCGGGATGCGTCGACGCCGTGGCCGATGTGGTCGCTGATGCTGCGCAGCTCCGCGGCGCACGAGGAGGGCGGCGAGCGGGTCTTCGCGGTCAACACGCAGGAGTTCGTCGACGACGGTTCCGGCAATGTGGCCGGTCTCCGGGCACACGAGGTGCGCAGCGAGATGGTCGACGGTCGTCCGAGCTTCGTCGAGGTCCCCGACACCTCCTTCGAGTTGCCCTGTGAGTTGGTGCTGTTGGCACTGGGGTTCACCGGGCCGGAGAAGTCGCCGTTGCTCGATCATCTCGGGGTGGATCTGGACCCACGGGGCAACGTCGCCCGCGACGCGGGCTACGCGACGAACGTGCCGGGCGTCTTCGTGGCCGGCGACATGGGTCGGGGCCAGAGCCTGATCGTGTGGGCGATCTCCGAGGGGCGTTCGGCCGCCGCGGCCGCCGATGCGTTTCTGATGGGCACCTCGGACCTTCCCACGCCGGTCGCTCCGACCGACCGTCCCATCGCCTGACGTTCACCTCGACCCGCGGCCCGCCGCCCGCCGCCCCGACATTCGTTTCTTTTTGGGGGGTCAGCCGACGGTGGCCGGGATGCCGGTCACGATGGCCCGTTGGCGGAGGATGAGGGCGCGCACCCAATGGGCGCCCGGGACAGCCTTGAGCTCGAACACACTCGGGCCCACGTAACCGGCACCGCGGATCTCCAACCGGACGGTGCCCGCGGCGTCGACACTCGAGGCGTTCGCAACCTTCGCGGCCGCAACCGTACCGAGAGGAAGATGGCGGGTCTCGTGGACCCGTCTGGTCGGTACGAAAGTGACGTAATACCAGCTCAACACGAATCTTGCCGGTTCGCGTTCGTACGTCCCGGCGACATCGAAGATGGCTGCTCGAGGGTCGCCCGGTGTGGGGGCGATCGTCGGCAGCGGCTCGGAGTGCCGGTAGAGGCCGGTGGCGACATCGGTCGACCAGCTCGAACCGTCCCACCAGCGGTACTCCCAGTAGCCCGAGGGATCCGGGTACCAACCGTGGGTCGAAACCGACGATGGCCCGCCCGGGAATCCGGACGGGCCATCGAGGGTCATGAGGCTGCGAGATGCCCGTTAGGTCAGGCGGCGGCGACCTCTTCGCCCTGCATCTTCTTGTACACGTACCCGGTCGAGAGCACGACCACGGGGAAGGCCACGAGGAGCCCGATTCCACAGAGGATGGCCCCGATGAAGATCGCAAGCATGCTGGCGAGAATGAACCCGACGCACGTCCCCATGTTCTTGTTCACGAGGCTGAAGCTCGCCTTGATCGAATCGATCGCGCCCATCTTCTTGTCGATGACGAACCATCCGAAGAAGAACGTGAAGAACCAGACGATCAGCCCGGGCATGTAGCAGAAGATCGATCCGATGCCGACTCCGATGGCGACGAGCACGCTGGCGAGCAGGTAGGCGCCGAACTGTTCGGTGCTGAACATGCGGCCCAACGACAGCTCCTCACCGTTGGTGATCATCAGCGTTGCCCGGATGATCGCCATCTGGAGGATGAACGCGCCGACGTAGAAGACGAGGGTGATGATCCCCGTCATGATCAGCGTCATGAAGAAGCCACCACCGGATGTCGTCTGGTACGTGTAGCCGTAGGTGGTCGTGTGCGTCGTCGTCGTGGACAGCAGCGCCGTGCCCAGGAGCACCCAGAGGAAGCACCTCGATCACCGCGAGTACGGCAAAGATGATGACCGCGGCGATCAGGATCGGACCGAGGTTCTCCTGGAACTTCTTGAAACCCCAGTTGAAGGCGTCGCCGATCGAGACCGACGGGCCGGCTCCGGAAGCCAGCCGCGAACCCTCCGCCGGGTGCCCTGGTGCGCCGGGTGCGCCAGCTCCGCCGGGAGGCGGTCCCTGAGGAGGCATCCCCGGGGGCGGACCTTGCGGGGGCTGAGCGCCCGGGGGCGGACCTTGCGGGGACTGGGCGCCCGGGGGCGATCCCTGCGGCCCGTTCTGCGCCTCGGGATGCTGCTCGGGTGGGTACCACTTACCGTCTGAAGCCTGCCACCATCCAGGCCCTTGGGAAACGTCACTCATGCCCGCACTTTCCTTTCGCGACTGTCGGGTTCGTTGCGCCATGAGGATAGTCGAGAAATCCACACCGATCGTGCCAAAACCCGTGGTTCCTGCCGGTCGTCGGAACCGGGGGTTCCGCTAGCGTCACCCTGACCATGAACCCTGACGCCTTGGTGCTCTTCCCCGGAGCGGGTGGAGACCGGAGCCATCACACGCTGGTGGGGCTCGAAAACGGGCTCGCACCGCTGCCCGTGGACCGTCGGGATTTCTCGTATCGCGCCAGGCGCCGCGGTCCACCGGACCGTGCCCCGAAGCTGCTTGCCGACGTCGAGGCCGCGGTCGGTGAAGCACGGGACGCATTCGGTCCGACCCTCGTTCTGGGAGGCCGATCGATGGGTGGACGGATGTGCTCGATGGCCGCGGTCGGCACGCCGGCCACCGCCGGGCTGGTGCTCCTCAGCTATCCGCTGCACCCGCCGGGCAAACCCGACCGGCTGCGCGTCGAGCACTTCGTTGGCATCGACGTGCCGTGTCTGTTCGTCTCGGGTTCCCGGGATCCGTTCGCGACCCCCGCAGAACTCACGACCGCCGTCGCGGGCATCCCGGCCCCGGTGCGGCTCGAGTTCCTGGACGGCCAGCGTCACGACCCGTCGGGCTGTGACGAGGCGGTGGTCGCGCTCGTGCGGGCCTGGCTGGACGAGATCTGAGGGCTGGGCGGCTCTGAGATCCGAGGGCGGGGCGGCTCGATCAGGACTTGATCGTGACCGGGGTGCCCAGGGGGAGGAGCTTGGCGAGCTTGGTGATGTCGTTGTTGTGCATGCGGATGCAGCCGTGACTCACGCTGGACCCGATCGACGACGGGTCGTTGGTGCCGTGGATTCCGATGACCCCCTGGCCGCCGTCGAAGTTGGCCAACGCGGCGACTTCGGTGAATCCGGAAAGCCCGTATGCATACGGCCCGTACGCGCCATTGGGGTTCGGCGGTTGCAGCAGTTCCTTGATGTAGTAGACGCCGCCCGGTGTGGGGTACTGGTCGCGCCCGATCCCGACCGTGAACGTGTTGATCGGCTTGCCGACCTTCTCGAGCGTGAGCTTGTGATTGGAGGCCGACACGACGATGCGGTAGGGGTTGGGCTTGACCGTCACCTGGTCGGCTGGGACCCAACCGGTGCTGTCGTTCGGCCGGATCGGCAGGTACACGTTGTACCAGTTGCCCTTCTTGGTCTTGACCAGGAACACCAGCGGAGCGCCGTTCTGGTTCGGGTTCGACAGCGTCGTCTTCGGCTTCTGGGACTTGTCGGGTGCGGGATACACGGCCATCGAGGACGGAATCGCCGTCGCCACCAGGGACATTCCCGGAGCGACCAGGGTGGTCGTCGTCGGGGTCGCGGTCGTGGTCGGTCCGGCTGCGGTCGGTGCGGGCGCCAGGGTGGGGCGGGACCCGCTGCAGCCTGCGAGCGCCACGGTCGCAGCGACACAGGCAGAGACAAGAACACGACGAATGAGCATGAGGAAAATGTACTGGGCGCGTCGACGTTTCGGTGGCGACAACGAAATTCACCGCACCGGGCACGACCCTTCTTAGGGTCCGATCGCTTCCAGTGCGTCCTCGGGATTGACCTCCTCGAGCGTGCGATGCGCCGTCTCGGGGTAGGCGAACGCCAGGAGCACGGCCACCAGGACCGGTCCCACGAGGACGACGGACATGGCCGAGCTCATGTGGCCCCATCGGTCGACGAGATGTCCGACGATCAACAGTCCCGCGCTCGAGCCGACCACCGCCGCGGTCTGGAGGATGCCGTTGGCGCGGCCACGCAGCGCCGTGGGGAACAGCTCCGGACCGTAGACGGCGATCGCGGGAACGGCCGCGCCGCCCAGCACGGTGCCACCCATCGTCCACATCCACAGGGGCCAGCCGTGCGTGAAATAGCCGATGAAGACGAGCAGCGAGCCTCCCAGAACGCCGATACCTCCGACCAGACGGCGTCCCCGAGTGTCGGCCAGGCGTCCGCCGAAGGCCACGCCCAGCCCGGCCGGAGTTCCGGTCGCAAGGGTGAACAGGGCGATCCGGGCGGCGCTGAACCCGCGTTCGTGGTCCAGGAACGTGTTCTGCAGTTGGGATGCCGGGGTCGCGAACAGGGCGGCCGCGAACAGGGCGCATCCGACCAGCAGCAGCCGTCGTCCGTGTCCGGCCAGCCGCACGGGGGTGTGGTGGCGGACGAACCGACGCGTCTCGGGCAGGACGCGGCGAAAGTCGGATCAGCGGGACGAGCCCGACGAGCGGAATCAGGTACAGCCAGCGCCAGCCGGCAGGTCCGGTGTCGGCCAGTGGCAGGAACCACACGCAGATTCCGGCTCCCAACCCGGCGGTGAGCGTCATCACCCCGACCGCATAGGCCCGACTCGAGCGGGGCATCTCTTCGGCGGCGACGATCGCGAGCAGAATCGACGCGGCCGTGCTGAACGCCCGGGAGACGGTCTGGCTGGCGGCCAGCGTCCACATGCCCGGGCTCGCGGCACCCACCGCCGCGGTCACGCACGCTGCGGCGATGGAACCGAGCAGGAGTCGTCGCCGTCCCCTGCGATCGGCCAGTGCCACGATGACGAGTGCCCCCAGCACCCCGATCCGGACGGCGGCGAGGACGGTTCCCTGTTCACCGGTGGAAGCCCCGAACTCGTCGGCCGAGTAGGTGATCGTCTGGGAGATGATCGTGCCCAGGTAGCCGACCACGACACCGAGTGAACAGACCGTGGCGAGCACGACCGCGGCCCGGGTGTCGAGCCGGTCCGGGGGCAGCCACGGGGGAAGGCGCGGCTTCGGCGGGTTCTCGTCCTCGCCGAGCTGACGGTGGCGTTGCCTGATCCGGTGACGCAACGGTCGGACGAACAGACGGCCCCAGAACGGGGCGGCGATGCGGAAGTCCACGGTCTCGGTGACCTGGTGGTGGGTGGCGTCGAGGGCCACGCTCTTCACGGTGCGTCGCCACCAGGAGAACGGGCCTTCGAGCAGTTCGAAGACTCCGGGCGCATGCTCCCGTTCGGCCACCAGGTCGTCCCGGGGTGCAAGGAACCGTTCGACGCGATCATTGCGGACCTTCGACTCGCAGGTCACGGTCGTCACCGGTTCGAGGACCTCCAGAGCGCGTGTCGATCTCGGCGCCCGGTCGATCGTCGCGGGCCGGGCCACGGTACCCCCTGGACCTCGTCGCCCACGATGTCCACCCCGTCCCCGTGGTTGAATGGCGGGGTGTCCGGCGACCTGATCGGAACCTCTCTGCCGTCCCGTCCGGCGACATCGGTCCGATGACCCGCGTCATCGAGATCGCCGAGAGCGGTCCACTCGAAGGTGATGTCGCGATCTGCGGGTGCCAAGAACTCGGTCCTCAAGCTGATGGCGGCCAGCTTGATGGCGCCGGGGCGCACGGTGCTGCACAACGTGCCGGCGATCACCGACGTGGCCGACATGGCCGACCTGATCGAGGCGATGGGGTGCCGGGTGACCCGTGACGACCACACCCTGATCATCGATCGTCCCGAGCAGATCGAACCGGAAGCCCCCTACGAGCTGGTCGAGAAGATGCGTGCCTCGATCGTCGTCCTGGGGCCGTTGCTCGCCAGCGTCGGTCGGGCCCGCGTGGCCCTGCCCGGCGGCGACGACTTCGGCCATCGACCCATCGATCTGCATCTCGCGGCACTCGAGACGATGGGGGCGAAGGTGACCAGTGCCCACGGCTACGTGGAGGCGACCGTGGATCGCCTCCAAGGCACCGAGGTGACCTTGGAGTTTCCGAGCGTCGGAGCCACAGAGAACATCATGATGGCGGCGACCCTGGCCCGAGGGACCACCGTGGTCGAGAACGCCGCCAGAGAGCCGGAGCTCGCCGATCTGGCCTCGATGCTCAACCGGATGGGCGCGAAGATCATCGGCATCGGCAGTTCGCGCCTGGTGATCGAGGGAGTCGACGAGCTGGCCCCGGTCACCTACGAGGTGATGCCCGACCGGATCGAGGCGGCGACGTTTCTCATCGCGCTCGGGCTCGCCGGCGGGGAACTCACCCTCACCGGGGCCCGGCACGATCACATGGACATGCTCATCACGAAGCTGGGAAGCGTGGGGATGCGGATCTCGCCGACCGCGGACGGGCTCTGGGCCATGGCGCCCAGTCGGGCGAAGGCGACCGACGTGTCGACCCTGCCCTATCCGGGGATCGCGTCGGATTACAAGCCGCTGCTGGTGGCCCTGTTGTGCGTGGCGGACGGCACGGGGATCGTCACCGAGAACATCTTCGACGGCCGTTTCCGGTACGTGTCGGAACTGGTCCGGATGGGGGCCGACATCCGTGTGGAGGGTCATCACGCGGTCGTGCACGGTCGGGAGCGTCTGTCCGCGGCACCGGTCCGTGCTCCGGACATTCGGGCCGGCGCCGCGCTGGCGATCGCGGCGCTGCGGGCCGAGGGGGTCACCCGGATCGCCGATGCCCATCACATCGACCGGGGTTACGAGGATTTCGTCGGCAAGCTGGCCGGGATCGGTGCGGCCGCGAAGTCCGTCGACTGACCACCGGGCTTCACGTCCCGAACGACACCGAAGGTCAGTCGTGTTCCCGTTCTGCTTCGGCCGGGTCCGGGGGCAGGAGCTCGACCGGACCGAATCGTTCCGCGCGCCGGTTCGCCACGGCGAGGATCAGGGCGAACGCACCGAGCGGGATGACCACCAGCACCATCGACAACCAGTCGCTCTGATGCGCCAGGATCGACATGGTCGCCAGGTTCATCGCGGCAACCGGCCTTGGATCACGGGATCATTCTCCCAGAAGGAACAGGGTCCACACAACGCCGGCGACCGAAGTCACCACCATCGCCGGTAGCGAAGCGTTCCAGCCGCGCAGTCGACGGCGCGCCGATGTCGCGCCACCGGCGTCGCGGTCGGTCGCGGCGTACCCGATCGCGGCCAACGCGCTCAGGTGCCCCACCAGCAGGATCCCCGCCTGGAGGAGTCCGCAGGTGAACGGCGAGAGCGGTTGCAGCGAAACCTGCCAGTAGGCCGTACCGAAGAGGTTCCACCCCCGCGCCAGCGGATCCGACGCCAGCACGATGAGATTCTGCAGCTGGACGAGCCCTACGGGAAGACCCCAGGCGAGCAGCACCGCACCGGCCGCGGTCGCGAGGGGCCCGGCCAATGGCCGGGATCCGGGTTCGCCGCGCGCCCGCTCGACCCGGCGTTCCAGGATGCGCCAGAGGAACCAGATTCCGACGCACGCCACCGTGAACACCGCCATCACCAGACCGGTGACGGCTGCGGCTTCCCGGCCGTCGGCGAGGTCGGTGAACCACCGGGCCGCACTGATCCGGTTCGCGCCGACTGCCGCGAGCAACATCGCCGCGAGCAGGGCGAGATGTCCGGCACGACTCCGGTCGGCCCGATGCCGCCGGGTCCGGTCGGCCCAGAAGATCCCGGCGGCAAAATCCAATGCGACGGGGAGCGGATCGAACGCGCGCAGGGCGGCGGATCCCCCGCGGAGTGCGACGACGACCATGAGGACGATGTAGCCGGTGAGCCAGATCGCCAGGTTGCGGGGCTCGTCACCGGCCGTCCAGGCGACCCAGACGACGACGAACGTGGCGAACACCGGCACCGGCGCCCACCTCGGTAGCCGCGGCTTCCGCTCACGTCGATCCCCGAGCGATGCGATGAGACCGAAGGGATCGAGGGCCTCCCACACCGGTCCGACCACCAGCGACACGGCGCCACCGAGCGGCCACAGCACGCCGATGAGCGCCAGTGGAGCGATGTTCTGGGCGATCGAATCCGGCCCGAGCCAACACGAGCAGAGCAACGCCAGGAACGTGACCGTGGAGAGGCCGCCGACGACGGTGCGGAACACGGTGCGGGTGCCCGTCCGCGTCGCGGTGGTGGGCGCTGCCGGGGCGGCCGGCGGACGCGGGGTCCGGATGTGATGGTTCCGTGACCACAGAACGGTGATCACCGCGGCGGCGAACACCGCGTAGGCGAGCGCCCACGGTGGAATGTCGAGCACGCCGCTTCCCCCCGCCGCGAAATGTGCCAACACCACGGCCGCCAACCCTAGGAGACGGCAGGGTGAACGGCGGTGGGCCGGACCGTCGCCCCGGGCCGGTTCGGTGCGGCGTCGTGAACGCGGCCATCATCGTGGGCGTCCATGAACGGCGAACGATTCCCGAACGAACCCGACGAACTCGTCCGCATCGCCTGTGCGGGAGACCGGCGCGCGCTGGCCCGGGTGCTTTCGTTGGTCGAACGGGGCGGCCCGGCGGCGAGGACGATCGCGGCGGAGGTCTTCGGGTCCTCGGGACGGGCCACGACGGTGGGGGTCACCGGTGCGCCCGGGTCGGGGAAGTCGACGCTCACCAGCGCGCTCGTGGCGACGATCCGCGCCGCGGGCGGGCGACCGGCGGTGCTGGCGATCGACCCGTCGTCACCGTTCAGCGGCGGCGCGATCCTCGGCGACCGCGTCCGCATGGGCGACCATGCCCTCGACAAGGACGTGTTCATCCGCTCGATGGCCACCAGGGGACATCTGGGAGGACTTGCGCTGGCCGTACCCGAGGCGGTCCGGGTGCTGGATGCGGCGGGCTTCGACTGGGTGATCGTCGAGACCGTCGGGGTCGGGCAGGTCGAGGTCGACATCGCCGGACAGGCCGACACGACCGTCGTGGTGGTGAACCCCGGTTGGGGAGACGCGGTCCAGGCCAACAAGGCCGGTCTGATGGAGATCGCCGACATCTTCGTGATCAACAAGGCCGACCGGGACGGGGTGCGCCAGACCCGCCACGATCTGCAGGCCATGGTGCAGTTGGGCGACCTCGACGGGTGGAGTCCGCCCGTTCTCGAAACGGTCGCCACCGAGGGAACCGGCGTCGAAGCGCTCTGGGAAGCGGTCCGGCAGCACCGTGCGCATCTCGATTCGACCGGCGATCTCGTGCGGAGGCGTCACCAGCGACTGGCGGTCGAGCTCGAGACGCTGGTGGGCGAACGCCTGCGCAAACGCGCCCGGGAGCTCCTCGACGACGAGCCGGGGGCGGGTCTGCGAAGTCGGGTTCTCGCCGGCGAGCTGGATCCCTACGAAGCAGCCGAAGAGGTCCTTGGTCGCCTGGAGGACTGACGGGCAACAGCTTGTCGTGGGCGAGCGCGGCGCTCCGGTGGGCCGGCTCGGGGTGGGTATCGCACGTCGAGCCGATCAGCGCCACCGAGACGGGCGCACCTTCGGAAAGTGGCGCCACGCCGCGAAGAAGTCCCGCTCGGCCTCGGCCGCGCGCCGCTGCTCGCGTGCGTCCAGCTGTCCCAGGACGAAGGCGACCTCGGTGTCGACGTCGCCACCGGCCAATCCGGCCAGGAACGTCATCGCCACCACCGCATCCTGGTGGAGCCCGAGCGTGTCGTGCAGCGCCGTGGTGGCGTCCACCAGCCGCGCGCCTCGCTTCGGCGCCACGGGCGCCGAAGCCTCGGACGCGTACCGGAGCCGCTTGGCAGCCTTGCGCACCGAGTGCAGCGCCGCGTCGCGCGCCGGGCCCGGCCGGCACCGTCGAGCGACTCGCGTCCGCCGCGCCACGCGCCGACGATCGTGGCGCAACAGCGCGGGCAGCACCTCTCGCGGGACGTCCCGCCTCCGCTGCGAAGGGTGGATCCGCAAGGAACGCGTCCAACGCGGCAAGCGCCGTGGCGTAGCGGTCGCTACCCATCTTCTCGACCACTTCGGCGCGCCCGGCCCGGGCCGTGGCCTGCAGCGCCGCGTCGATCGCAACCGACGCGGCTCGCACGCCCGCGCCGGAGAGTTGGGCAACGTCTGCGAGCAGTCGGTCGCGTAGCACCTCGGCGTCGCGGCTCTCGCCGAGCGCCTGCCCGACCCAACGCAGCTCCCCGATCAGCTGGCCGACCTCACCGGCAAGGAGCAGGCGGCGCGACGTGGCGATCATCGACCGCGCCCGTCGCATCGCCACCCGCAGGTCGTGGACCCCTTCGGGCTCGTCGGCGCGCACCCGCCTATCGGCGTCGCGCAGCTGATCTCGTTGCTGGGTCAGGTACGCGACCAGCACCTCGCCCGCGGGGCTGTGGTTGCGCCTGGATCGGTCCCACTGCACACTCGCCATGCTCCATGCTGGCGCGGCCGGGACGGTGTGCGCGACGCATCGCCCTCACCCCGAACGCAACGGAGGGGCCGGATCGGTAGCATCGCCACGCCGGTCCCATCAGCGACGAACCGAGGACGACCGATGCTCGACATCCGACCCGTCACGCCGGCGATCGGCGCGGAGGTCGGCGGCATCGACCTGTCCGAGCTCTGCGACCCGGGCACGTTCGCCGAGCTCGACAAGGCGTTCATGGAGCACAAGGTGCTGTTCTTCCGCGATCAGCACATCACCACCGACCAGCACGTCGCGTTCTGTCGCCAGTTCGGCGACCTCGAGATCCACCCGTTCGCCCCGCCCAAGCCCGGACACCCCGAGGTGCTGATGGTCGTCGCGAACGACCAGCGCAAGGGCAACGAGAACACCTGGCACAGCGACGTCACCTGGCGTCAGGAGCCGTCGCTGGGGTCGATGCTGCGCGCGGTCGAGATCCCCCCGCTCGGGGGTGACACGCTGTTCGCCAACATGGAGCTCGCCTACGAGTCGCTCGACGACACCCTGCGCGAGCGGCTGGCGGGCCTGACCGCAGTCCACGACTTCACCAAGGTGTTCGGCGGGCGCCAGACCCCCGAGAAGCTCGCCGAACTGCGCGAGACGTACCCGCCGGCCGAGCACCCGGTGGTGCGCACCCACCCGGTCACGGGCCGCCGGTCGTTGTACGTGAACGCGGCGTTCACCGACCATCTCGTCGGGATGGACCGCGCCGAGAGCGACCGGCTGCTCGCCTTCCTGTACCGCCGGGCGTCGATACCCGAGTACCAGTGCCGGCTGCGCTGGGCGCCCGACACCCTCGCCCTGTGGGACAACCGCTGTGTGCAGCACTACGCGGTGAGCGACTACTTCCCGGCGCGCCGGGTCATGGAGCGCGTCACCGTGGTCGGCGACCGGCCACGGTGAACCTCGCCGAGGGCCCGGCGCCGTTCTTTCAGGGGTGCCGCAGCGCGTTCGTGGGGGTGCCGTGATAGCAGCCGAGGGTGTACGGGTATTCCAACGTGGCGTCGTAGTGGTACATGGTGACGACCTTGCCGTCCCATTTCACCGGGCTGGTGCGGCCGTGACAGGCGTCGAGATCGGCGTTGGTGGGCAGGTTCCCGTGCGCGTCACGCTCGACGTAGATGCCGTAGCCGTCGATCGCGTAGCCGACCAGCGTCGAGGTGCCCTTGGCGGCGTCGCGGATGCAGACCGGGACGTCGTGGTAGTGGTAACGCTCCCGGCCGTCGGGGTGGCCGTTGCACTCGTCCTGGGTCTCGTGTGCCACGGCGTCGCGCCCGGCGTCGTCGAGTGCGTTGTACAGGAACACCCCGTCGCTGAGCACGCCGATCGGTCCGAGCCCGAGACAGGACGGTGTCGTCACCGCGGCCGGCGTGACCGGCACGGTGAAGTCGACCGTCTGTTCGCCGATGTGGTTGGGGTTCGTGTCGTACTGGTAGGCGGGGTCGGTGGTGGCGATCGGGAACGTCCCGGTCGGCTCGCCCTTGGGCAGGTCGTTGGTCGAGATCTTCCGCTCGTCACCCGAGGTGGTGATCGAGTGCCTGGCTGCCGGCCAGTCGACCGAGCCCTGCACCGCGAGCTTGGTTTTGGCGTCCCAGGTGCCGGCTGCGGTGTCGATCCACGGTCCGTCGTGCCGTGCCCCGCCCCCGCGGAAGTTGCTGGTGCACGAGTCGACGTAACCCACCTTGGGCGAGGACGAGAGTCTGCCGTCTCCGAGCGGAAGCGCCGAGAGCTGCACGGTGCCCTTCCAGGTGGTGGAGCTGGAGCCGCCGGCCGAGGTGGTCGAGGCGGACTCCGACGTGGAGGTGCGGGCGACCGTGGTCGTCGCACCGGCCGAGGTGGTCTGCCCGGAACCCGACGAGCACGCGACGAGTGCCGTTCCGAGTACCAGGAACCCGATCAGCGCCGAAACGCTGCGCGCCCGAGTTCCCATGCCCGTCGACATTACCCGACCCGCCGGTCGACCGTCACTCAGCGCGTGAGGTCGAGGCCTCCGCGGCAGCGGCGTGCCGGTCGCCCGCGCGCAGGGTCGGCTCGGCGGCTCAGCCTGCCGGGAGGTCGCCGTCCACGAAGGGGATCACGGCGAGGTCGGTCGCGACCACGACATCGGGGAACACCGCCGCAGCTTCCCGTCGGTGCGCGTCGAGGTCGTCGTAGCGAGACGAGAAGTGGGTGAGCACGAGCCGCTTCGCGCCTGCTTCCCGGGCGATGGTCGCAGCCTCGCGGGCGGTGAGGTGGCCGTAGTCGCGGGCCAGGAACGACTCCGACTCGAGGAAGGTCGCCTCGCACAGCAGCAGGTCGACGCCCTCGGCCAGCCGCACCGCGGCGTCGCAGACCGCGGTGTCCATCACCACCGCCACCGACGGTCCGGGTCGGACCTCGCTCACCTCGTCCAGGACCACGGTGTTGCCCTCGACCTCGACCGATCCGTCGGCGAGGAGCTGCCCCGCGGCCGGGCCGTGGATCCCGGCGGCCGCGAGCCGTTCCGGGTCGAGGTGCACGCGGTCGGGCTCGGCGATGCGCCACCCGAGTGTCGGGACGCGGTGGGCAAGCGGTTGCGCGGTGACCGTGAACGGCCCCGCGTCGATCACCGCGCCCTCGTCGTCGACCGGAACGAGCCGGACGGACCGTGGTCTGCCGATGCTGGCGTCGCACAGGCGCTCGACGTAGGTCTGTCCGCTGGCCGGAAAGTAGATCGGCACCGGGTCCTCCCCTCCGTCGAGCGCGAGTCGCAACAGGACGCCGGGCAGGCCGAGGCAGTGGTCGCCGTGCAGGTGGGTGAGCAGGATCCGGGTGATGCGACCGGCCGGGACGCCGGCGAAGGTGAGCTGGCGCTGGGTGCCTTCGCCGGGGTCGAACAGCAGCCCTTCCCGGTCCCAGCGGAACACGTAGCCGTTGTGGTTGCGGGTGCGGGTCGGGAGCTGGCTCGACGTGCCCAGCACCACCAGGTCTCGGCCGCTCATCGCCGGAGCTTAGAAGCCCCGGCACCGATCGGCTGACGAACTGAAGTGCCGGACACGGCCCGGGAGGGGCGGGAGGTGTCGCCTTTCGACTCACCTCGACGGCTGAAGCAGGCGTGCGGTCCCGGGGTCGGTAGCATCGCCCGACATGACACCGCACGACACGGCCGCGCACGACTCGGTCACATCCGGCGAGTTCGTGAGCCTCGAACGTCGCGACGATGGCGTGGCGGTGGTGCGGGTCACCAACGGCAAGGTGAACGCCCTGGCGACGGGCGTGCTGGACGAGCTCGCCGAGGTGGCGCGGGTCTGTACGGTCGACCCGCCGGGTGCGGTCGTGGTGACCGGTGGGGCCAGGGTGTTCGCTGCCGGTGCGGACATCACAGAGTTCGGTGGTCCGGAGGACGCCCGACGGATCGGCGCCGCGTTCCGTGGGGCGCTCGACGCCGTGGCCGCCATCCCCCGTCTGGTGATCGCCGCGGTGAACGGGGTCGCCCTCGGGGGTGGATGTGAGCTCGCGTTGGCCTGTGACCTGCGCATCGCCTCGGCTCGGGCGCGTTTCGGTCAGCCGGAGATCCTGCTCGGGATCATTCCGGGTGGGGGTGGAACCCAGCGCCTCGCGCGCCTCGTCGGACCGGCGAGGGCCAAGGAGCTCATCGCTTCGGGGCGCCAGGTGAAGGCCGATGAGGCGATCAGCATCGGGCTCGTCGACGAGATCGTCGACGCGGAGCCTGATGGCGACGGTGCTGTGGATGTGGTCCTCGAGCGGGCAATCGTCCGGGCCGGCGAGTTCGCACGTGGCGCGGTCGTGGCCCAGGGACTGGCAAAGCGGGCGATCGACGAGGGTCTGAACGAAAGCCTGGCCGATGGACTCTCGCTGGAAGATGACCTCTTCGTCGAGGTGTTCGGCACCGATGACGCCCGAATCGGGGTCCGCTCGTTCCTCGAGCATGGTCCGGGCCGCGCCGAGTTCACCGGACGGTGAGCCTCCGTCTACCCACCGTCGTTTCTCGACCGGCCCTGAACGACGATCCGGAGTGGTATCGCACCGCGGTGTTCTACGAGTTGCTCGTGCGCGGGTTCGCCGATCTGAACGGCGACGGGTCCGGTGAGCTGCGGGGGGTCATCGAGCGCCTCGACTATCTCGAATGGCTGGGGGTCGACTGTCTGTGGCTGCTGCCGATCTTCGATTCTCCGTTGCGTGACGGCGGCTACGACATCTCCGACTTTTTCACCGTCCTGCCCGAGTTCGGCGATGTCGACGATGTCGCCGAACTGATCGAATCCTGTCATGCCAGGGGGATCAGGGTGATCGCGGATCTGGTCATGAACCACACCTCCGATCAGCATCCGTGGTTCCAGGAATCCCGTCAGAACCGGAGCAACCCGAAGGCCGATTGGTATGTGTGGGGCGACGACGATCATCGGTGGCCCGAGGTGCCGATCGTGTTCGTCGACACCGAACCTTCGAACTGGACGTGGGACGACGTGCGCGGCCAGTACTACTGGCACCGGTTCTTCCATCATCAGCCCGACCTGAACTACGACAATCCCGAAGTCGCCGAGGCCATGTTGGACGTGGTTCGCTTCTGGCTCGATCTCGGACTCGACGGGTTCCGGCTCGACGCGGTGCCCTACCTGTTCGAGCGGGACGAAACCCGCTGCGAGAACCTCCCCGAGACCCACGCGTTCCTGAAGCGGTTGCGCGCCACGGTGGACGACGAGTACGGACCGGGGCGGATGCTGCTCGCCGAGGCGAACCAGTGGCCGGCCGATGTCGTCGACTACTACGGCGACGGCGACGAATGCCACATGTGCTTCCACTTCCCCCTGATGCCGCGCATGTACCTCGCCATCCGACGCGCCCAACGGTTTCCGATCACCGAGATCCTCGCCGAGACCCCCGAGATTCCCGACGGCTGCCAGTGGGGCCTGTTCCTACGCAACCACGACGAGCTGACCCTGGAAATGGTCACCGACGACGAGCGCGACTACCTGTATTCCGAATATGCCCGCGACCCGAGGATGAAGAGGAACGTAGGAATCGCCCGGCGGTTGTTCCCGTTGCTCGACAACGACCGCCGTGTAGTGGAGCTGTTCCACGCCCTTCTCTTCAGCTTCCCCGGGTCGCCGGTGCTCTACTACGGCGACGAGATCGGAATGGGCGACAACATCTACCTGGGGGACCGCGACGCGGTGCGCACCCCCATGCAGTGGTCGCCGGACCGCAACGCGGGTTTCTCGGATGCGGACTTCGCCCAGTTGTACCTGCCGCCGCAGATGGACCCGGTGTACGGCTACCAGTCGATCAACGTCGAGGCCGGTCTGCGCGATCCCAGCTCTTTTCTGCACTGGATCCAACGGTTGATCGCGATCAGACAACAGAACCCGGTGTTCGGCACGGGTCGCTTCGACGTGATCGGCGTCCCGAATCCGGCGATCCTGGCCTATGTCCGCCGGGACGGCGATTCCTCGAACGCGGTGCTGTGCGTCAACAACCTCTCGGGTCTGGCCCAGCCCGCAGTGCTGACCCTGAGCGAGTTCCGCGGCTGGACCCCGATCGAGATGTTCGGTCAGGTGCCCTTCCCGACGCTCACCGGCGCGACCACCACCCTGACGCTTCCCCCGTACGGGTTTCTCTGGTTCACTCTGGTCGAGAAGGCTCCGCCGAAACCATGATCGACCTGCCCACGCTCGACGCCCTTTTGCCGGCCTACCTGGCACGGCAGCCCTGGTTCGCCCACGGTGAGGCCCTCAACCGGTCGAGCGAGGGCGAGTCGGTCGACGTCGGGGCAGTGGTGCGGGAACGGGAGATCTGGCGCGACGGCAATCCCGGGTTGGTCTGGGCGATCCTGGACACCACGTTGGACGGGGTCGACGTGGGCTCCTATCAGGTGCTCATCGGCTTGCGGCCAGCCGTGCCGTCGCCGGCCTTTCTCGCCGGGGCCGACTCCCGCGTGCTCGGGACGCTGCTGGAGGGAACCGGTGAGTGGATCGCCTACGACGCGCTGGTGGACCCGGAGCTGACCATCGCCGCTCTGGAATCGATGTTCGAGGGTCTGCGCGGTGTCCGGTCGGTCCGCAAGCTCACCGCCGGGAAGACCTCCACCTCGGTGGTTGCCGACGAGCACTGGTTGTGCAAGGTCTTCCGACGGATCCACGATGGCGCGAACCCCGGCGTCGACATGCCGGCAAGGCTCGGGGAAGAGGGATTCAAGTCGACGCTGGAGACCGTCGAGGCCTGGAGGTCCGATGGTGTCGACCTGGCTCTGCGGCGGCCGTTTCTCCCCGGCGCGGCCAATGGCCTGGATCTCGCCGCGGCATCGTTGCGCGAGCTGTTCGCCTCTCGTCTCGACCCGCAGGCGAGTCCCGGAGACTTCAGTTCCGAGGCCCGACGGGTGGGCACGATGCTCGCGGACATGCACCGGGCTTCGGAGGCGGCGTACGGCGTGATGACCCAGGACCGGGACGAACTGCTCGCCGAAGTCGCCCAACAGGTCGTGGATCTTGCGATCGACGGGCTGGGTCGGGAAAGGGTCGAGGACTGGACACGGCGTTGCCGGAGTGCCCTCGACGTGTCGATCCCCACGATCCGGGTGCATGGCAACCTGCATCTCGGGCAGCTTCTCCGGAGCGACCAGGGCTGGCTGATCCTCGATTTCGAGGGCGCTCCGTTGTTGCCCACGGCCGAACGGCGGGTTCCCCGGCCGGGTTGGTTCGATGTCGGCTCGATGCTGCGGTCCCTGGACTACGTGGCCGAGATGACCCGTGCCGCTCGGGTCGCGCCCCGCCCCGACGGAAGCCTCGTCTCGGACGAAGCCCGAAAGTGGGTCGACCGGAACTCGGACGCGCTGTTCGAAGGCTACCGACGGGCCCGGGACTCCGACGGCGAGGTCGGTGCGCTCGTCGCCGTCGGCGAGGTGGCACGGGCGGCGTACGAGGTCAGCTACGAACGGGCCAACCGCCGCGAGTTCGAGTACATCCCCACGGCCGCCCTGAGACGTCTGGTCGTCCCATGACCGGAACCGTTCCGTCGGCGCATGGGGAAATCCCGACCGGCCGGTAGGATCCAGAACCCGTGAACGGTGCAGCCCAGGGCGTCCGAACCTGTTATCGCCATCCGAACGCCCCGGCAGGGGTGGTGTGTCAGCGTTGTGACCGGCCGATCTGTCCTCAGTGCATGCATCAGGCGTCGGTGGGATTCCACTGTCCCGAATGCGTCGCGAAGGAGCACACCCGGGTCGTACATGCCCGCGGGCTCGGGCACTTCCGACCGGTGGTCACGATGGTGCTCATCGGCATCAACACCTTCGTGTGGATTGCCGGCCAGATCATCTGGAAGCCGTCCAACCTGTTCGACACGTCCAACGGGGCGATCCGGGCCGGTGCGCTCTTCGCCGACGGGGTGAAGGTCACCAACAGCGGCCTCGAGTTGCTGGGGGTCGGGAACGGCCAGTGGTACCGGTTGCTCTCCGGTGGCTTCGTCCACGCCAACATCCTGCACATCGGGATCAACATGTGGGCGTTGTGGATCTTGGGCAAGATCACCGAACAACTGCTCGGACGGACCCGCATGGCGTTGATCTACTTCGTCTCGCTCTTCGCCGGATCACTCGGAGCGCTGGTCGCGAGCCCACAATCGGTCACGGTCGGTGCTTCGGGAGCGATCTTCGGTCTCATGGGTGGACTGCTGGTGGTCGCCAAGGCACGCGGCGTCGCCCTGCGGGACACCGGCCTGCTCGGTGTCCTGGCCATCAATCTGGTGCTGACATTCGGACTGTCCAGCTACATCTCCGTCGGCGCCCACGTCGGCGGGCTGATCGGCGGGGGCATCGCCGGGCTGGTCGTGGTCGATCTGCCGAACCGGATGCGCAACGCGGACCGACGCACCCGTGAACTGGTCACCTGGGCGGGCGGCGTGGCGCTGTGCGTGGTGTTCATCGTGGCTGCCATCATCGTCGCGGACAACATCACCGCGACCCACCGTCACACGATCGGGATCGCGGCGATGCACCAGATCGGTGTGCTGCGGGGCCCGACCGGCTGATTCGAAGCCGGGTCGCGCCGGTCAGTGGGCCAGGAGCTCGGCCGCGGCTTCGGGCGCGACGATGTTGATGAGCACGCCGGTGCCCTGTTCGAAGCCGACGACGCTCGCCACCCGGGGCACCAGGTGGATGTGCCAGTGGTACAGCGAATCGTGCGCGTGGGGCAACGTGTGGACGACCAGGTTGTAGGCGAGATCTCCGACACTCGAGCGGAGGGCTCCGAGCGCGTCGCGAACCGCGACGCCGACCCCGGCGAGCGTCGCGTCGGTCGCGTCGGGGAGATGGCCCTCATGGGCCTTGGGGATCACGAGCATCTCATAGGGCACACCCGACCAGAATGGGCAGATCACCATCGTCGAGTCGTCTTCGTGCACGATGCGATGGGCGGCATCGGTCTCGGCCTCGATCAGCGAGCACAGGGCACAGGTTGCGCCGAAACGGCGGAATCCCGACTCCTCGTCGGCCACCTCCCCGGGCACGAACGGGATGCCCAGCAGTTGACCGTGAGGATGCCGCAGCGACGCTCCCGCCTCGCGTCCATAGTTCACGATGGCCTGGCTGTAGCGCACCTGCGGCAGGTCGGCGTGCGCGGCCAACCGGTCCCGGATGGTGGTCATGACCAGGGCGACCTGGTCATCGGGCAGGTCGGCGAAACTCGTGGTGTGGTCCGGGGTCAACACCAGGACTTCGTGGATCCCGGTCGCGTCGGCACGACGGAACAGCGGGCCCAGGTTCTGGACGGCCAGGGGTTCGCTTCCCGAGAAGGCGGGATACCGGTTCGGCACGACCCGGACCCGCCAGGCGGCGTCCTCCCCGTAGGTCACCAGCGCCGACGGGGTGTCCTCTTCGTGTCCGGGACAGAACGGACAGGGTCGGGTCGGGTCCGCTTCGACCGCGAGCCGGGTCGCGGGAAACTCGTCGGGCCGCGTTGCCCGCTCGGCGGCGATCGTCACCCACCGCCCGGTCAGAGGATTCAGTCGAAGTTCGCTCACCGGCGTCAGACGGCGGGGAGATCCAGGTCCACGACTTCATACTAGAACCCGGAGGAGCCGATCTCGAAGTATGCCGGACCCGGCGGTAGCGTGAGCCGGATGCACGTGTATCTCGATCATGCGGCGACCACTCCGCGGCGCGACGAAGTGGTCGCCGAGATGGCCCGCGTGGCGGACTTCGGCCCGCTGAATCCGTCGTCGCGGCACCGCGCCGGTCGCCGGGCCCGCCGGGTGCTCGACGACGCCCGTGAAGAGCTGGCCTCGCATCTGGGCGCGCGGCCGGGAGAAGTCGTGTTCACCTCGGGAGGAACCGAGGCCGACGATCTGGCCGTCAACGGTGTCGCCGCCGCCCGGCCCGGTGTCCTGCTGTGCAGCGCGGTCGAACACGACGCCGTCCGCGCCCCGGTCGTCCAGCGGGACGGTTCCCTCGTCGCGGTCGACCGGCAGGGACGTGTGGATCTCGAGGACCTGGAGCGCCGGTTGGTCCACGCGCGGGACACCGAAGGTGTCGCACTGGTCTCGGTCATGGCCGTCAACAACGAGAACGGGGTACGCCAGCCCCTCGATGACGTGGCGGAACTGGTCGGGGCCATTGCTCCGGGCGCACCGCTGCACACCGATGCCGTCCAGGCCGCGCCCTGGCTCGACCTCGCGGAGGAAACGCGGGTGGCGGACCTGGTGTCGATCAGCGGACACAAACTGGGGGCACCGGTCGGCGTGGGCGCGCTCGTGGTGCGCGACGGAGTTCCCCTCTCGCCGCGCCTGCGCGGCGGCGGTCAGGAACGCGAGCGGCGAAGCGGCACGCCGAATGTGGTCGGCGCCGTGGCGCTCGCCCGTGCCGTCGCCCTCGCCGCCGAGGAGCGCGCAGCGGTCGGCGCCCGCGTGGCGGAGCTGCGCGACCGCCTCGCCGAGGGCATCTTGCGGCGCTGCGCCGAGGTGATCGAGCCGGCGTGTCCAACGACCGCCGCCCGCGACGGCCTGGTCGGCGGGACGGTGCAACTGTGCGCGTCGGGGGTCGAGTCCGAAGCCCTGCTGTTCCTGCTGGACGAGGCCGGCGTGGCCGCGTCGGCGGGATCCGCCTGCGCCGCGGGTGCCCTCGAACCGTCCCACGTGCTCGCGGCGATGGACGTGCCGGACGAGTTCGCCGGAGGGGCGTTGCGTCTCTCGGTCGGTCGGACGACCACGACCGAGGAGATCGACTTCGCGATCGACGTGGTCGTCGATTCGATCGGGACCTTGCGTTCGGCGAGGGCCGCATGAGTCGAGCGGCGCGGGTCATGGTGGCGATGTCCGGCGGGGTGGACTCCTCGGTGGCCGCGGCGCTGCTGCTCGAGGCAGGCCACGACGTCGTGGGCGTGACGCTGAAGCTCTGGGGCGGCCCATCCGACAGCGGGTGTTGTTCGATCGCGGACGTCGACGACGCCCGCCGTGTGGCCGATCGGCTGGGGATCGAACACCACACGTTCAACTTCGCCGAGGACTTCGCGGCGCGGGTGGTCGAGCCGTACGTCTCCGCGCACGCCGCCGGGCGAACCCCGAACCCCTGTATCGAGTGCAACCGGCACATCAAGTTCGAACGGCTCGCAGAACGGGCGAAGGCACTGGGGTTCACGCGTCTGGCGACCGGTCACCACGCCCGGGTCGTGACCGACGCCGACGGGGTCACCCGACGCATCGCACGTGGCGTCGACGCCGCGAAGGACCAGTCCTACGTGCTGGCGATGCTCGATCAGCCGCATCTGGAGGGTCTCGAGCTTCCGGTGGGGGAGATCACCAAGGAGCAGGTCCGTGCGATCGCACGGGATCTCGACCTGGTGACCGCGGAGAAGCCCGACAGCCAGGACGTGTGCTTCATCACCTCGACCCGGGGTCGTGGCGGTTTTCTTCGGGAGCGTGTCGAACTCACGCCGGGACGCGTCGTGGACCGGCAGGGCAACGAGCTGGGCTCGGTGGCGGCGGTCGAGTTGGTGACGATCGGCCAACGGCGCGGACTGCATCTGGCGGGCGGAACGGCGCCGCGTTACGTGCTCGACACCGACGTGCAACGACGGACCGTCACCGTGGGTGATCGGGAGGGGCTGTACGTCGAATCGTCGACCGTCACGGATGTGACCTGGTCGGGCGAACCGGCATGGGGGCCTGTCGAGGCCCAGAGAAGTGCGCACGGTGCGGCCACCCCGGCCGAGGTCGACCCGGACGACGAAGGGACGGCGACGCTGCGCTGGGTCGCTCCCCAGACCCGGGTCGCTCCGGGGCAGACGATCGCCTTCTACCGCGGTGACCTCGTGGTGGGGAGCGGCACCGCCGTCTGAGTCTCCTCGTCGACTTCGCGGTCGGGTCGGGTTGCGCCGACGCGGACCCGGTGGCCGGCTGCGGACTCCAGGAGCGCGCCCGGCCGCAGCACGGCGAACATGATCCGATCGGTGGAGATCGTCTCGCTCTCTCGCCTGCGGCCGATGCGCAGGGGAACCTCGAACGGCTCGGTGAGATCGATCTGGAGCACCAGCCCGAGTGCGCCGCGGGAGAGATCGGTCGCATCCGATCCGGCGAAGGCAGGCCCGAGCCCGGCGATCTCCCGACGGGGGAGGAGCACCGCGTCGACGAGGGTCAGAGGATCGTTCAGCACCATGCCGGCCGGGACGAACACGACCCAGCGTCGTGCCGGAAGATGCAGTGAACGGATCGCCCAGCGGGCACCGGCGGCCCAGACGGCGCTGACCACGAGCGCGGCGATCCACAGTCGGGCGGCGGCCAGGAGCGGGACCGCGAGGACCGCCACCGCGATCGGCCAGGTCAGGGGGAGCGCGATCAGCGCCAGGGCCGGTGGCGTGCGGAGACCGAACCGGCGTTCCGGTCCATAGGACGATCCGTCGACGAACGCGTCGATCGTGCGCGGGTGGGCGAGCGCGCCCAGTGCGACGAGGGAAGCGGCGACGAAGCCCGCCGAGTACGCCGGTGCACCTCCTGTGGCCGCCGCGACGACGGCAACTCCCAGCGTGGCGGGAACGCCGATCCGTGCGACGGTCAACGTCGACGTCCGCGGGACGAGCAGTGCGCACCAGATCGCCGCCCACACCGTCCATCCTTCGATCGAAGCGGTCAGCACCAGCGCATGGCGGCGACCCGCGAGCGAGCCGGCGAGTGCTGCAGCACCGAACCCGGCCACCACCAACCAGGCGACGACGAGAACGTAGGGCAGCTTGCGCTTCATCGATACAGAGATTTGTCCGCGGAGTGCTCGGGTGGCTAATCCGTATGGATGGCAGACAGGGGCGCAACGGGATGATCGACTCACCATCGGAAGGCACCGTCGACGGGGATCTCCCGTTCGCGCCGGGCTGGATGACCGCGATCGGCGCGCTCCCGCACCGCGATCCGGTGGCGGCTGCGGAGCTCGTCCTCCGGATGCAACCGCAGCTGCCGGCGACTCCGAGCCTGCCGCGACGTTCCCCACTCGAAGGCATCCTGCAGCAGGCGCTCTGGGGCGCGGCGGGGGTCACCATCGACGAGTCCGGCGCGATCGAGGTCGACCTGTCGGCGATCGATCCGGATGCGCCGCTGGCCGACGACGGACTCGACGGTGAGCCATTCGTCGGGCTGCGGACGTTTCTGGACGCGGCAGCCGGGAGAACCGGTCCGGTGAAGACCCAGTTGGCCGGTCCGGTCACGGTGGGGCTGGCCCTCACCATGCACGGTGTGTCCGAGTCCGTGGCCTTTCGCATTGCCGAAGGGGTGGTCGGGCAACGGGCGCGGGCGATCGTGGCGAAGATCGGTTCGGCACTCCCGGACGCCCGGGTGGTCGCGTTCTTGAACGAGCCCGCTCTGGTGGGAACCGCTCAGACCGGTTTTCCACTGCAGACCGACGACATCATCGACCTGGTGTCTGCCACGTTGGCGGTCATCGAGTCCGACGCGGTCACCGGACTGCACTGTTGTGGAGAAGCCGACTGGCCCGTCATCCTCGCGGCCGGCCCACGGGTGCTGTCGCTGCCGGTGGGTGCCCAGCTCGGCCGCTCGGTCGGGGTGGCATCGCAGTTCCTCGATTGTGGTGGTTGGTTCGCGTGGGGTGCGGTGCCCACGAGCGCGCCGGTGGGCGAGCACGCGGGCCTGTACTGGAAGACCTTGTCGTCGCAATGGTGCGAGTTGGTGCAGCAGGGCGCCGATCCGGTGCTGATCAGGCGCCGCTCACTGATCACCCCGCACTGCGGGCTCGCAGAGCACGGCATCGATCAGGCCGAGCACGTGTTGGAACTCTGCACCCTGGTCGCCGCCTCCCTGCAGGAACAGGCGGTGAGCGTGAAGCTCTCGGTGGGCGCTTGAGGCGAGCGGTCGGTCAGAGACGTTTGATCGCGGACATGAGCCGCTTGAGGGTGCGCTGCTTGGGAGCGGCTCCGGGGTCGGCGGCTTCCTTGGGGGCCTCGGCGCCCGTCGGAGCGGCGCCCGATCCTCCTTCGCCCGGCATGAACTGGGTGTAGAGACTGTTCAGCCAGGCCGGATCGGCGGCACCGGGCTGACGCTCGGCAGGCCCGTCCTCGGGTGCGGCGTGTTCACGCTGGGGGAGGGGGGCGGATTCGACACCCGTGTCCCACACCGCCGGCTCCCAGATGAAGTCGAACTTCTCGCCCGATTCGCCGTCGCCACCCTCGGACCAGAACGAATCGCCCGCGCCGGCTTCGCCCGCACCGGTGTCCCAGTCGTCCTCGTCGTCACCTTCGGAGGCGCCGAGTCGTGCGGCCATGGCGTTGATCGCCGTCGCGGAGTCCGCGTACGTCGATTCTGCGAGGGCCTTGGCGATGTCGGGGTGCAGCGCGGGGGCTTCGAAGTCCCCTTCGACGCTCTGCTGGGAGGAGTCGTCCTGGCCCCCGGAGCCCTCGTCGAGGTCGGGAACCGCAGTCAGTGTGCTCGCTCCCCAGTCCGAGAGATCGCCCGAATCGGGCTCGTCGGTCGAGGTCACGAACTCGTCGAAGGAGGTCTCGACAGCGTGGTCGTCACCGGTGTCGTCGTCGACGATCGGAGCCGCCCAGTCGTCGGCCGAGGGCTCGGAAACCGGGGCGGCCCACGGGTCGGTGGCGCTGTCGGTCGCGGGGGTGACTTCGGTTGCCAGCCTCCACCGGTCGAATCGTCCGGAAGGGCCCAGGGGTCCGATTCGTCCGAATCCGCCTCAGCGGGTGCGAAGGCACCGACATCCAGAGGTGGCGGGCCATCGTTCGGTGCGAACGTCGACGGCCCGGCCGCAAGGTCGGGTTCGGTGAGACCGGCCGACGGCTCGAAGTACCCGTCGTCCTCGGCAGTGACCATCAACAGGTCGGCGCCGGCCAGGCGATACACCAGCCGTGCGGTCGACCAGCGACCTCGACCGAGCTCGACGGCGAGTTCGTTGACGGTCAGACCCGTCGACGCCGCCACGACGACCTCCCAGTCGTCGCGTTTGAGGTTCACGCTGCCCCGGTTGCTGGGAAGCGTGCGCGCCGAGCGCACCACGGCGTCCAGCGACGGCACCAACGGCGCCATCTCGTCGGCTTCGCGCGTTCTGCGGCGCACCTCGGAGACGATCGCGGCGATGCTGAACGTCCGATACGGGCCGATCCAGTGCACGACGTCGGGCGCGAACTCGTAGTCGCCCTCGGGGGCCCGGAACAGTTGGATGAGCGGGTCGTAGATCACCGAGAGCACGACCGACGCGAGGAGATCGCGGGTGATCGAGCCCGTGTCGATCAGCTCCTCTCCCACGGTCTGGGTGGGGTAGCCGGTTTCGGTGCACCGGTCCCACTCCTCGGCGCTCAAGCGCCCCGGGCGTACCAGCGCCACGGCGAGATCCTCGGCGGTCTCGGCCGCCTCGGCGAAGTAGAGCTGTCCCTCGTGCAGGTAGACCGTGCAGCCGCTTTCACCCAGAAAGCGAACCGCTCCGGTCTTGCGCTGTGACGAAAGGACCTGAAGTACTCCGGCGGGAGTCGTGTCCTCGAGTGTGCCATTCATGGATGAGGTCCCCTCCGGTGGGGCCTGAGCTGCGAAATCGGGTTCCACCCTCCTTCTATCGGAAGATCCCCGATCGGTGTGAGCCTCCAGGGTATCCTCTTGCATTTTCGTGCCCGCAACAGCATGTCGGCGGGTGGGTACCATGAGGACGTGAACCCTTCGGAGTCGTCGACCCTGGCAGGTGCAGCGGATCGCATCGAAGCGTTGCGAGAGCAGATTCGCGTTCATGACGAGGCCTACTACGTGCGAGATGCCCCGACGATCCCCGACGTGGAATATGACGCACTCTTCGCCGAGTTGCGTCGACTCGAAGCCGAGCACCCCGACCTCGCCACCCCGGATTCACCGACCCGACGGGTGGGTGGCGCGCCCAGTCCCGCCTTCGCCGAGGTCCGGCACGCGTCTCGGATGGAGTCGCTGGACAACGTGTTCGACCCCGATGCGCTCACCGCCTGGGTGGAACGACTCTCGACCCGCGCCGGAATGACCCCGGATTTCGTCTGTGAGCTCAAGATCGACGGTCTCGCGGTGTCGCTGACCTACGAGGACCGCTCCCTGGTGCAGGCCGCCACCAGAGGAGACGGCCGCGTCGGCGAGGACGTGACCCACAACATCCGCACGATCGCCGACATCCCGGCGGAGCTCCCCGCGTCGGCGCCCGACCGTTTGGAGGTGCGCGGTGAGGTCTATCTGCGCCACAGCGTGTTCGCCGAGCTCAACGAGCAACGGATCGCGGCCGGGGATGCGGCGTTCGTCAACCCGCGCAACACCGCGGCGGGCGGGCTGAGGCAGAAGGACCCCACGCTCACCGCGGCGCGGCGGCTGTCGTTCTGGAGCTACCAGGTCGGCATCGGCGCAGCGGAGATCGGCGTGGCCGAGCACCACGAGATGCTCGAGGTGCTCCGCGGATTCGGCTTTCCCGTGAACCCGCGCATCGAAACGGCGACGGGACGCGATGCGGTCGCCGCGTTCTGCGCGAAGTGGCAGGAGCAACGGCACGAACTCGACTACGAGATCGACGGTGTCGTGATCAAGGTCGACGACCTCGCCCTGCGCAGAGAACTGGGGTCGACCAGCCGGGCACCGCGTTGGGCGATCGCGTACAAGTTCCCGCCGGAGGAGCGCACGACCCACCTCAACGAAATCGACGTGTCGGTGGGCCGGACCGGCAGGGTGACGCCCTTCGCCGTGCTCGAGCCGGTCTTCGTCGGCGGGGCGACGGTGTCCCGGGCCACGTTGCACAACGCCGATCAGGTGAAGCTCAAGGACGTGCGCCCCGGTGACCTGGTGATCGTGCGTCGGGCCGGCGACGTGATTCCCGAGGTGGTGGGCCCCGTGCTCTCTGAACGTCCCGCCGGTACGACCCCATGGCGGTTTCCCCGACGGTGCCCGTGCCCGCGCCGGTCGAAGCTCGATCGGCCCGAGGGTGAAGCGGACACCCGCTGTGTCGACCCGCACTGCCCTTTTCAGCAGGCCGGCGCGATCGAACACTTCGTCTCCCGAGGGGCACTCGACATCGAGGGTCTGGGGCCGCAGCGGATCGACCGCCTGGTGCAGGCGGGACTGCTCACCGATGTCGGTGGGATTTATTCGATCGACTGGGAGGTGGCGGCCACGTTGAAGGACGCGGATGACCGGACGATGTTCGGGGCGTCCACGATTGCGATGATTCGGCAGTCGATCGACGCTTCCCGGAACCGGCCGCTGGATCGGGTGCTGGTCGGGTTGAACATCCGACACCTCGGTCCGGCGGCGGCCGAGGCGTTGGTCGCCCACTTCTCGTCGATGGACCGGATACTCGAAGCGACCACCGACGATCTGGCGGCGGTGGACGGCGTGGGCGACGTCATCGCCGCCAGCGTCCGCAGCTGGTTCGACGACCCGGAGAATCGGGAGCTCGTCGAAAGGCTCCGTTCGGCAGGACTCACCTTCACCGCCGGCGTGTCCGGCGTCGACGTCGAGCCGGTGCTCCAGGGACGTTCAGTGGTGGTGTCCGGAACGCTGGAGGGGTTCACCCGGGACGAGGCGGCCGCGGCGATCAAAGCCCGTGGTGGCAAGTCCCCGTCGAGCGTGGCCAAGTCGACTGTGGCGCTGGTGGTGGGGGACGACCCGGGAAAGTCGAAGCTCGATGCGGCCGAACGTCACGGTGTCCCGGTCCTGAACGAGGAGGAGTTCGTCAGACTGTTGGAGACGGGGGATCTTCCGGAGGATCGTTGACCGGCCCGGGTTCGTCGGCTGCTTCGGGCCGGTCGAAGGGCGAGTGATCGTCGGCGGCGCCGGGGGGTGCCGTGCCCCGGTACTCGGGGAGCGAGAGATCCGGCGCATCCGGATCCTCCATCGCCTTCATCCAATCGGGCTTCTCCCGCTCGGTCGGCGTTTCCGGGGCGGTCGACGGTGTCGCATACCAGACCCAGGCGAGCCCTGCCGTGCCGAGGCCGAAGACGACGGCGATCACGACGAAGCCGAGGAGCAGCGCGACCAGCGTGATGGCGCCGTAGACCAGCGCGAAACGGCCGTAGGTCCGCCGTCGCTCGGCACCGGACCGCTCCGCCCACGGAGTGCTGTTGGCCATGGATTCAGAGCCTATGCGCCCGCTCGGGTGTCATATCCCCATTGCACGATTGGCGGCCGCATGCCACATCGGTCAGGTGTGGGTCAGGCACCACGCGGGTCAGTTGACGAAGAAGGCCCAGGAGATGCGGTCCGCGTTCTTCGGGCCGTCGACGATCCTCCAGAAGCGGACCGTCACGTGCACCTCGCCACTCGGGTAGTGGTCGATGGCCTTCCCTGGGCCGGGGGTGAAGAAGACATCCTGTTTGTTGTTCGGGCGGACCCCGTAGCGGGGGTCGTAGATGGGGCTGTCGGTGGGAATCGCCCCGTCCATCTGATCCTCGGGGATGTTCCTGCCATCGATCACGAGTCGGCCGTCGTAGCCGGCGAGGAGTTTGACGCCCACCTGGCTCTGGCGCAGCACGTGGGAGCCCGGCAACGGCTTGCGGACCACGACGGCCGGATTCGACGCGGGATCGGGATGGCTGTCGGATTCCGGGGCTTTGTGGACCGTCGCCACCACGAACGCGAGCGCGGCGATCAGCGCGCCTGCCATCACGGCGCGCCTGATCCATCGCCAGGGATCCCCGTGTCGGGGAACTTCGGCCCGGCCGTTCGGCGTGGCGGGTTCTGCGGAGTTGTCGGTCATCGTCGCAGCTCAATTGTGCAACGTCGGGTCGGCGCTTCCCAACCCTTGGGCATCCAACAGGGGCGGCCAGGCCGCTGAGTACCCTGGCCCACGAGTGTCCCCGTTTGCATCCCGAGACGTCACGGGCCAGGTCGTGAACGGCCGGTACCGACTGGTCGCCAGGATCGGCTCCGGCACGGTCGATGCCGTCTACCTCGCCGACGATGTGCGCCTCCGTCGACGCGTCGCGGTGAAGGTGTTCGACGAGTCGCTCGGCTCCGAGGCAGCCTTCGTGCAGCGGTTCCGAACCGAAGTGCGTGCGGCGGCGGCGCTCCGCCATCCTCACATCGTGGTGATCCACGACTGGGGGGTCGACGGAGAGGTGTTCGTGGTCAGCGAGTACCTGGAGAACGGAAGCCTCCGACGCCTGCTCGATCGTGGCGTCCGACTGGAGCCCGCGCAGGCGCTGCAGCTCGGGTTGGCGGCCGCTCGAGCACTGTCGTTCGCCCACGGCCAGGGGGTGGTCCATCGGGATCTGCGGCCCACGAACCTGCTGTTCACCGGCGACGGGCGACTGCGCATCGCCGACTTCGGCATCGCCCGTGCCGTCGCGGAAGCCGCGTCGACCGAGCCGATGGGAGCCGGTGGGGTTTCGGCCAGATACGCCTCACCGGAGGCTGCGCAGGGAAACCGGGTCGACGGCAAGGCCGATGTCTACGCGCTTGCGTTGATGCTCGTCGAGGCCGTCACCGGCGAGCTGCCCTTCGCCGCGGACACCGCGTTGGCGACACTGATGGCACGGATCGGCCAACCGCTCGTGGTGCCCGAAGCGCTCGACGCGCTGCAGGGGCCGCTCGCGCGTGCCGGCGCAACCGAGGTGGTCGAGCGCATCGATGCCTCCGAGCTGGTCACGGCGCTGATGGCCGTCGCCGGAGATCTTCCCGAACCCGGGCCGTTGCCTTTCACCGACCCGGTCGATGGAACCGGGGAAGTCGCCGATCTCGAGGACATCACCGTGGTCGTGGCGCCGGGGGAAGTGGCTGTGCCGACCGACGCGCCGGAGCCGGCCGAAGCCCCTGTGCCGGCCAACGCGTCGGTGGCGGCCGGCATGTCGGTGGTGGGGGATGCGCCGGAGCCGGGGGAGGCGCCCGGGTCGGAGCCGCCCTCCGGAACGACGTCCCGAAAGGACACCAGGGGGTCCGGCACGGCGGACGGAGCCGGTGAGGATCCTCTGGACGACCGACGGCGACAGAAGAACCGGCGTCGTTGGCGGATCGCCTGGTCGGTCCTGGCGCTGGTGATCGTCCTCGGCGGCGGCGCGGTCGCCGGCGCGGTGTACCTGGCGCACCGGACCCCGACCCATCTCGTCCCTTCGGTGTCGGGTGCGACGCCCGCGGTCGCAAAGGCCCGACTGGAGCGGCTCGGCTTCACGGTCGCGACCCGTCGGGTACGCCGGGACGGGACGCATGCCGGCGGCCTGCTCGGGGTCGATCCGTCGCCGGGTACCCGGATCGCCGAAGGTCACACCGTGACCCTGGTCGTTTCTGCGGGGCAGACACTCGTCGACGTGCCCCGGGACCTTGCCGGGATGACCGAGGCGGCCGCGGCCGATCGCCTCCGATCCGTCGGCCTGACGGTCGCCGCACCGCAGAAGAAGTATTCCGAGGACGTCCCCCAGGGCCAGGTGCTCGCCACGGCCGCGGGCACACCGAAGCGACTGGAGAAGGGTTCACCGGTGACGCTGCAGGTTTCCGAGGGTCCGAAACCACGGGTGTTGCCCGATGTCTCGGGGATGACACCGGATCAGGCAGTCGCCGCGCTCGAACGGATCGGGTTGCAACCGCAGGTGACCAAGCGGCTCGACACCAAGGTCGACACCGGTGGTCTCATCGGCCTCGATCCGTCGCCGGGCACGTCGGTGCCGCGCGGGTCGACCGTGCAGGTGATCGTTTCGAAAGGGTTGCTCGTCGCGGTTCCGAGTCTCGCCGGTGTCGACACGGTCCCGGCGGCGATCGCCAAGTTGCAGGCTGCCGGCCTGGTGGCCGCGAACCTGACCGGGACCGGCAACCTGTCGGGGAAACCGGTGGCGTTCGACCCGCCATCGGGTCAGCTGGTGGCGAAGGGAAGCAGCGTGAACATCGTCGTGAAGTGACCGACAAGCGCTGGAGGGGTCAGTCGGTCAGCTCTCGGATCTTCGTGGCGATCTCGACCGCAGAGGGGTCCGGGGGCGCCTGCATGAGCAGCATCACCTTGGTCATGTCGCCGGTGATCTGGATCTTGCCTCCCATGAAGGCCTGCATGGCCGCCTGCTGGTCCTGTTCGACGAAGACCGACTTGGCGGTGGCGTAGTCGGTCGTGATCGTGGTGGGCGCCCCGTCGATGTGGCCGATGTCGATCTCGGGTTCGGACCCGGTCGTGTCCAGATGCGCCTGGATCGTGCCGTCACCGAACGGCGCGTCGCGCACGACGAGGTTGATCTGCACCTCATGTGGTGCCGCCGCGGTGTTCGACGGGTGGATCGCATAGATCTGCTTTGCGGCCACCACCCATTCGTCGGAAAGGAACTGCGCCACGGACATGCCTCCACTGGGTCGCCCCGCGGCTACGGGGTCAGGGCTGAGCGAGACGCGAATCCTACCTTGCGGGTTGCGCAGGCGCATCCGGTGCCAGGGACCCGGACGCCAAGACCTTCCTGGCGATCGATTCGTCGGCGGCCAGCGAGCAGACCACGAATCGCCCGACGAAGCCGGCCAGTTCACCCACGGTCGCCGTGGTACGCCCGGTGCGGTGGAAGTGCCCGTAGTACCCGACCGCTCCGACGACGCCGAGCGCCAGCAGATCCGGGTCATCGTCCCGAATGGTCCCTTCTTCGATGCCCGCCACGATCAGCGACCGGGTGTCGGCCTGGTGGATGTCGGTCCCCACCCGCAGCACATCGGCGAAGGCGCGGTTGATGTTCTCGACCTCGAGGAGCGCGAAGAACGGGGCCCGTTCGGCCATGGCGAACAACGACGCCTCGGTGCCCTGGCGGATCTGTTGCAGTGGAGTGGCCGTGGGATCGATCGCACGCGCCTGGGCCCGTCGCAGCTCCTCCCGGTTCTGCACCACGAGATCCCTGAACAGTGCCGCCTTGTTCTCGAAATACCAGTAGAAGAGGCCCTTGGCGACTCCGGCGCCTTCCACGATGTCGACGACTCGGGTCTCCGCATAACCCCGTTCGGCGAACAGTTCGGCCGCGCAGTCCATGAGCTGCTGCTTGCGTTCACGGCCCTGCGCGGTGAAGTGGCGTTTCTCGGTCATCGGAGGTGACATCTTGACCTCGACTTGACCGCATGGTCAATGTCGGTCGACCGGGCCGATCGACCGGGCCGGGTACGATCGGCTCCATGAGCGCCCCCGTCCTTCCCGGTGCCGAACCCTGGTCGTCCCCGGACGGCGGTCCACACGGAGTGCTCGTGCTCCACGGGTTCACCGGCAACCCGCAGTCGATGCGGCCGCTCGCCCAGGCCTTCGCCCGGGCCGGCTTCGCCGTCGAGCTCCCCCTGCTGCCCGGGCACGGTACCAGCGTCGAGGACATGATCGAGACGGGGTGGAGCGACTGGGCGGCCGCGGCGGAAGCCGCGTACGAGACGTTGTCCGGTCGGGCCGACCGGGTCGTGGTCGCCGGGCTCTCGATGGGCGGCGCCCTCGCGGCGTGGTTGGGTGGCCGCCATCCGGAGGTGGCCGGACTGGTCCTGATCAACGCGCTCGCCACCGAACCGCCGGGCATCCGCGACCTCGTCCAGTCGATGATCGACGCGGGCGAGTCGACGATGGACGCGATCGGCTCCGACATCGCCCGTGACGATGTCACCGAGTTGTCCTACGAGGCGACCCCGCTCCGCCCCCTGGCCTCGATGCTCGAAGCGGCCGGTGAGGTCGCCGAGGCGATCGCGGCGATCACCGCGCCGGTGTTGATCTGCAATTCGCCCCAGGACCACGTCGTGCCGCCCACCGACAGCGACTACATCGCCGCGCACGTCGGGGGCCCGGTCGAGCGGATCACCCTCGAGCGCAGCTTCCACGTCGCCACACTGGACTTCGACGCGGAACTCATCGAGACCGAGGCGGTCGCGTTCGCCCAGCGGGTGACCGGCGGTTCCTGAGTCGCGACCGCGAAGGGTTCGGCTCCGCGGGGTGCAACGCCGATCGTCCCCGGTGGTTTCGGTCGGGGAGATCTTTCCGCTGCTTCGTGTTCACGGGTGATCGGTAGGATCGCCGACCATGGCCGATCGCATCTCCAAGGACGACGTCGAACACGTGGCGCGGCTCGCCAACCTCGCGCTCACCGAGACGGAGGTCGCCACGATGACCGATCAGCTCGGGGCCATTCTCGACCATGCGTCGGACATCGCCTCGCTCGACCTCGCCGGGGTCGAACGGACCGCGCATCCCCTGCCGCTGCGCAACGTGTGGCGCGAAGACGAGATCGGGCCGACGCTCGACCGCGACGAGGTCCTGGGCGCGGCGCCTGCCGCGGTGGACGACCGGTTCGAGGTGCCGTCCATCCTGGGTGATCCGTCGTGACCGGAGCCGCCGGGACGCGACGGGCCCGGGACCTTGCCCGCGACGTACGCGCCGGCCGGACGAGCGCGGCCGACGTCGTCGAGACCCACCTCGCCGACCTCGAGTCCCGCGACCGTGACGTGCACGCCTTCGTGCATTTCACACCTGACGACGCCCGGGCCGCCGCGGCGGCCGTCGATGACAGGATCGCCCGTGGCGACGATCCCGGTCCGCTCGCCGGAGTACCGATCGCCCTCAAGGACAATCTGTGCACCCGCGGTGTGCCCACGACCTGCGCGTCCCTGATTCTCGAGGGATGGAAGCCTCCCTATGACGCCACGGTCGTCGATCGGTTGCGGGATGCCGGCGCCGTCTTCGTGGGCAAAACCAACATGGACGAGTTCGCCATGGGATCCTCCACGGAGCATTCCGCGTTCGGGGTGACCCGCAACCCGCACGATCTCGACCGGGTGCCCGGAGGATCGAGTGGGGGGAGCGCCGCGGCAGTGGCGGCGGGATTCGTGCCGCTCGCACTGGGGAGCGACACGGGTGGTTCGATCCGGCAACCGGCTTCGCTGTGCGGGGTGGTCGGCGTCAAACCCACCTATGGCACCGTGAGCCGGTACGGCCTGGTGGCGTTCGCGTCGAGTCTCGACCAGATCGGCCCGTTCGCGGCCGACGTGGCAGATGCGGCCCTGTTGCTCGAAGTGCTCGCCGGCCATGATCCGCTCGATTCGACCTCGATCCCCGAACCTCCACTGGGGTTGGTCGACCATCTCGGGGACGGAGTGAAGGGGTTGCGGGTCGGTGTCGTGAGCGATCTCATGGGCGAAGGGGTCGAAGGTGAAGTCGTCGACGCCGTCGAATCGGCAGCCGAGGGTCTCGCCGCGGCCGGCGCCGACGTCGACCGGGTGGAGCTGCCGGAACTGCGCTATGCGCTGTCCGCGTACTACCTGATCGCCACCGCCGAGGCATCCAGCAACCTGGCCCGTTTCGACGGGGTCCGATTCGGCCTGCGCGTCGACGCCCCGTCGACCGCCGAGATGATGGTGGCGACCCGCACCGCAGGGTTCGGGGCGGAGGTGAAACGACGCATCATGTTGGGCACTTACGCCCTGTCGGCCGGTTACTTCGACGAGTACTACGGAACGGCGCAGAAGGTTCGCACGTTGATCGGCGACGGGTACGCCTCGGCATATGAGCGATTCGACGTGCTGCTCTCGCCGACCTCGCCGACCACGGCGTTCCGGCTGGGCGCGAGCATCGACGACCCGTTGACCATGTACCTGAACGACGTGTGCACCGCGGCGTCGAACCTCGCCGGCCACCCCGCCATGTCCGTGCCGTTCGGCTCGGACCGCTCGGGACTGCCCATCGGTGTGCAGATCATGGCGCCCACCTTGGGGGAAGTGGCGATGTTCCGAACCGCGGCGGCGATCGAGGAGGCGGCTCCATGAGCGACGAGCACCTGCCCGACGGCTATGTCATGGTGGTCGGACTGGAGGTCCACGCCGAACTGCGGACCGTGACCAAGCTGTTCTCGGCTGCCCCGAACGCCTACGGGGCCGACCCCAACACCGACGTCGACCCGACGTCGCTGGGTCTGCCCGGTTCGCTCCCGGTCCTCAATCGCAAGGCGGTCGAGCTCGCCATCCGATTGGGGCTGGCCCTGCACTGCCGGATCCAGCCGAGCGAGTTCGCCCGCAAGAACTACTTCTATCCGGACATGCCCAAGGACTTCCAGATCTCCCAGTACGACCGGCCGATCGACGTGGACGGCTGGTTGGAGCTGCCCTCGGGAAAGCGCATCGGGATCGAACGTGCGCACCTGGAAGAGGACACCGGCAAGTCGACCCACATCGGTGGCTCCGGCCGGATCTCGGGCGCGGATCGTTCTCTCGTCGACTACAACCGTGCCGGCGTGCCGCTGCTGGAGATCGTCAGTCGTCCCGACATCGCCTCCTCGGACGAGGCGCGTGCCTACGCGGCGGAGCTCCGGGCGATTCTGGTCGCCACCGGCGTGTCGGACGGGAAGATGGAAGAGGGTTCGATGCGGGTCGATGCCAACGTGTCCGTGCACCGGCCGGATGAACCGCTGGGCACCCGATGCGAGATCAAGAACCTCAATTCGCTGCGTTCGCTGGGACGCGCCGTCGACCACGAGGCGCGCCGTCAGGTCGCCGCGCTCGCCGCGGGGGAGGTGATTCGACAGGAGACCCGACTCTGGGACGAGCAGGCCGGTCGGACCGCGACCATGCGGATCAAGGAGGACGCGGACGACTACCGGTACTTCCCGGAGCCCGATCTCGTTCCCGTCGTCCCGGACGAGGCCTGGATCGCCGAGATCGGCGCCGCGCTTCCCATGCTGCCGGCCCAGCGGCGCCGACGGCTGGCCGAGGCCGCAGGTGCCGACGAAGCCTCGACGGTGCACCTGATCGTGGAGCGGGGAATGGACGAGGTGGCGCTCGCGGCCATCGAAGCCGGCGCCGCGCCGGACCGGGTGCTGGTGTACGTCGAACAGCACCTGGCCGACGTCGCATCCGAGGCGGTGGACCCGGTGAAGTTGGCCGAGCTGATCGCGCTGGAGTCGGCCGGTTCGCTCACCGCCACGCAGGCCAAGAAGGTGCTCGCGGTGATGCTCGACGAAGGGGGAAGCCCGGCGGAGATCGCCGCGGCCAGGGGATTCGAGTCGATGTCCAGCCAGGCGCTCGCCGCGGCGGTCGACGCGGCGATCAGCGACCATCCCGACGAGTGGCGACGGTTCTGCGAAGGCGACGAGAAGGCCAGGGGCAAGCTGACGGGGTTCTTCGTGGGTCAGATCATGCGGGCCACCAAGGGCAAGGCCGACGGCGCGGCGGCCACCCGGTTGCTGGTCGAGCGGGCCGGTGCATCCTCCGGGACGGGCTGAGACGATCGGTATTCGTTAGCCTGGGGGCGGTGGCTGCCCCCCGACCCAGACGAGGCTCCGAGATGACCAGTCGACAACGTTCCGGTCTCCGCATGAGTGCGGCCGTCCTGGTGGTCGTCGCGTTGGCGGCCGGCTGCGGCGTGTCGACCCAGGCGGTGCGCGCTGGCCTTCCGGCCACCACTGCTGCGCCGACGAGCACTGCGCCGTCGACCACCGCGGCGCCCACCACCACCGAGGCGTCGTCCACGACGCAGGCGTCGACGACTCTGCCCGACACCCTCCTCCCGCCGCTGTCGACCGAACCTCCCTCCACCGGCGGCACTGCGGGGACGCTGCCCCCGGAGATCAAGAGTCAGTTCATGACGTCCTGTGTGGATGGGGGTGCGCCGAGCAGTGTGTGTACGTGCATCTGGGACAAGATCAAAAGTGAGCTGTCCGTCCAGCAGCTGCTCGACGCCGGGAACAACGGTTCGCTTCCGGCGGATCTCGAGAAGAAGGTGATCGACGCGGCCACCGCGTGTGCCAGCCAGCGCACGTCCTGAACCGGTGACGGATTACACATCCGAGTCGGTTGTGTTTCGATACTAGGCAGTTCTATATTTCGGGAGGTAGTCGAACCCGAGAGCCTGGAACCGCCTGATGTACGAATTGGATGAACAGACCGTCTACGAGCGTCGGTGGCTGGCACTGGGGGTGCTGTCGCTGAGCCTGGTGATCATCGGGCTCGACAACACCATCCTCAACGTCGCCCTCCCACATCTGTCCGAGAGCCTCGATGCCTCGAACAGCCAACTGCAGTGGATCGTCGACAGCTACGTGATCGTGTTCGCCGGGTTGATCCTCACGATGGGGAGCCTGGGCGATCGCTTCGGGCGGAAGCGTTCCCTGGCCGGCGGCCTCGGGGTGTTCATGGCCGGTTCGGTCGGTGCGGCGTTCGCCCCTACCGCGGCGTCGCTGATCGCGTTCCGGATGGTCATGGGCGTCGGTGGCGCCATGATCATGCCGGCGACGCTGTCGTTGATCACGAACATCTTCAAGGATCCGACCGAACGGGCCCGGGCGATCGGGATCTGGGCGGGGGTGGCCGCGAGCGGCATCGTGTTCGGCCCGATCGTCGGTGGCCTGCTGCTCAGCCATTTCTGGTGGGGTTCGGTGTTCCTGGTGAACATCCCGATCGCGGCGCTCGCGCTCGCTGCCGGCCACTACGTCCTGCCGCACTCCAAGGACCCGACCTCACCCCGCCTCGACCCGATCGGCGCGCTGTTGTCGATCGCCGCTCTGGTCACGCTGGTATGGGGTCTCATCGAGGCTCCTTCCTGGGGCTGGACGGCTCCGGGCATCCTCGGTGCGTTCGCCGTCGGTCTGGGACTGATCGCGTGCTTCGCCGCATGGGAACTGCACAGCGACCACCCGATGCTCGAGATGAAGTTCTTCAAGAACGCCCGGTTCTCGGCCGCCAACGCAGGTATCACCCTGGTGTTCTTCGCGATGTTCGGCTCGAGCTTCGTCATCACGCAGCAGTTGCAGTTCGTGATGGACTACAGCCCCCTGAAGGCCGGCCTCGCGATGACCCCGATCGCGGTGCCGCTGCTGATCCTGGGGCCCTTGTCGGCGCGGATCGTCGAGAGGACCGGCACCAAGGTCGTGGTGGGATCCGGTCTGATCCTGGCGGCGATCGGTCTCGCCTGGATGAGCCGCCTCACACTGACCTCGAGCTACTGGGACATCGTCGGGCCGATGATCGTGCTCGCCTCGGGCATGGGTCTCACGATGGCTCCCGCGACCGAATCGGTCATGGGGGCGATTCCCCGGGAGAGGGCCGGTGTCGGTTCCGCGATGAACGACACCACCCGCCAGGTCGGGGGTGCCCTCGGGGTCGCGGTGATCGGCTCGACGCTCGCGTCGGTCTACGGCCCTCACGTGGACGAGAACCTGGCGCACACCGCACTCGGCAGAGCCGCTTCGGGCAGCGGACCGTTGGCGGCCCAGGCGCAGCAGGCCATGGGCGCGATCCACGACCAGCTCGGCGCCGCGTTCCAGGTGGCCGACAAGCTGCCCGGTGGTGCGCACGGAGCGCTGGGCGCCCCGGTCCTCCACGCGGCACAGTCCGCCTTCGTCGACGGGTTCGGAGGAGCCGTCCTCGTCGGTGCGGCCGTGGCGCTCATGGGGGCGGCCATCGTGTTCGCCTTCCTCCCTTCCCGGGCGCACGACTATGTCGCCCCGGTCCCTGCCGAGTCCGCACCCGCGGATGCAGCCGGCGGACGGGCCCAGCGCAACACGGCCTGACGACGACGGTGACGACGTCGACTCCTCGTGGGCCGACCGTGAGGTCGATCTCGCATCGGCGGACCGGTCGTGACCGCCACACAACCGGCAAGGCGGCGTCAGGGACGACCCCGCGATCCGGCCGCGGACGAGGCGATTCTCGCCGCGGTGTTCGACGTCATCGCCGAGCGGGGATTCTCCGGTCTGACGGTCGACGCCGTTGCCACCCGTGCGGGGGTGGGCAAGGCGACGATCTACCGACGTTGGCCCACCCGGGAGGATCTCGTGATCGCCGCGGCGTCCTGCGTGGTGACCGCCGACGAGCTTCCCGACACCGGTTCGCTGCGCGATGACCTGGTGGCCTGGTACTGGGAGCGGTACCGGGCCAAGAGCGATTCGACGGATGGGCGGCTTCTCGGTCAGGTCATCGTCGAGGCCACGGTGAATCCGGAGCTCAAGAAGTTGATGCGCACGTTCAAAGCCGAACGGCACCGGGCCGTGGTCGAGATGGTCGATCGCGGCACGGGCTCGTGGCGAGGCCGTCGATGTCGACGTCGCCCATCTCGCAGACGTCGTCTCCGGCGGATTGATGTACCGGTCGTTGTTCGGCGAGGGCAAGGTGCGACGGGCCGACGTCGAACGATTCGTCGACACCGCGTTGGCCGGCGCCTCGGAGACGGGCGGCGGCGTCAGCCGGTGAACTTGGGTTCCGCGGCCACCGGGGTGGCCGGCGCGAGCGGAGTCTGAGCCGGCGTCGGCTTGGGCTTCGGCTCGGGTGCCGGAGCTTGGACCGGACCGGCGATCCCGAGGTACACCACGACCTGGTAGCCACCCGGGTTCTGCTCGGTCGGCTTGTCCTTCCAGTTGTTGGTGACCCACATGTTGCCCGCGGTGTCGGCGGCGACGGCCGTGGTTCTCCGCAGACCGTCGAAGGAGTAGCCGGTGACGTCGGGGGAGATCGGGTCGCCCTTCTTCGCCCCGGCGGGACAGTACGGCGAGCCGTCACGGCCACAGAACTCGGAGATGCGCCCCCCGCCGAAGTTCGCCACCCAGATGTTCTGGTGACCGTCCACGCTGATCCCCCACGGGATCGTCAGGCCGCCGCCCTGGAAGTCGGTACGTTCACCGGTCGCGGGGTTGATGTAGCCGACGGACGGAGGCGGCACCGCGGTCACGTTCTTCGAGGGGCACGGCAGGTCGATGAGACCGGAGTTCGCGATCCAGAGCGCGCCGGCGCCGTCCGCGGTGATCCCCATCGGCCGGTTGTAGCCGGTGAGTGGCGCGGCGCACCGGCTTGCCATCGGGCCCGATGACCGCGACGTTGTTGCTCTCGGTGCCGGTGACGTACGTGTTGCCGTCGGAGCCGAAGGCCACGTCGAAGGGCTTCTTGACGCCCAGGTTGTCGAGCGTCCGTGCCTTGGAGGGGTCACCGCCGGGGACGTAGGTGACGTTGTTGCTCGAGCAGTTGGCGACCCAGAGGTTGCCCTTCGGGTCGAAGCCCATGCCCTGGGGCCAGTCGCCTCCCTGGATCGTGTACCCCTGGGGCGGCGAGACGGCCTCGCCGTCCTTGGTGAAGCGTGACAACGTGTTGTGCGGCGGCTGGTCCTTGCACTCGGTGGCACCGAATCCGAAGTTCGCCACCCACACGTCGCCGTAGCGGTCGATCTGGACACCGAATCCCGCGCCGCTGAGCCCACCGCCCGTATAGGGCGATCCCGGATGATAGGAGCCGTCCGGGGCGAAGCGGGCCAGCTCCTTGCTGGCACAGGCGAGCTGGTCCGGGGGTGCGTAGGTGTAGTTGGTCGCCACCCACATGTTGCCCTCGTGGTCCATGGCGAAGTTGCCCGGCCCCTCGAGATCGTGGCCGGTGCCGTCGAAACGCAGGGCGAGCGTCCAGGCGTCGGGTTGCGTGATGCGAGCCGGCGTATACGGGGTGGGGCCGTGCTGCGAGATCGTGTACAGGTCGCCCACGTTGTGGCTCGGCTCGACGACCACGTTGCGGAGTGCCTGGAGCGAGTCGGCGGGTTCGGTGCCACCGGCCGGAGTGGCGGCGGTGCGCAGTGCGTCGCAGTCGGCCGGGGTGGCGACGCAGGCGGCGATCAGGTTGGCGAGCGAGTCGAACGTCCTGACCGCGGAGGTCTCGGCGCCGTTCGGTGCGCTGTCGAGCACGTGGCCGATGGCGCCCGTGACCGGGTCCGCGACGTTCGGCGCCATCGAAGCGGCGTTGGTGACCCCGATCCGTGGTCCCCTGATCACGCCGTTGTCGAGGAACTGGGCCATCGAATACGCGGTGGCCACGGTCGTGCGCGGGTTGATGGTCGCGGTGGCGCCCGGGTCCGGTCCGAGGACGGTGGCCAGGGTCACCTCATCGGGGGTGGGGGTCTGGTTCTGCGAGCGGGCGACGAGGTAGTACACCGAGCCCGGCGTCGGCGCGCCCCCGTGGTCGATGGTGAACGCTCCGGCCCCATCGGTCACCGCGGTGCCGACGGTGACCGGCTGCCCATCCGGAACGGTCCGATAGAGCGACACGGAATAGCCGCTGAGGCCCGTGCCGCCGGATTCGACGACCCCGGTCAGCGACGTGGCCGCGCCCCGGCGGTCGTGGCCCCGGGCGCCAGCATCGCGCCGATGACGACCACGACGGCGACCAGCGCGGTGAAACCGCCACGACCCCTTGCCCAGCGTCGATGTCCCGGCCGCGGTGTCGGCGGGGTTGCAGGGCGGGTCAGGTCGGTTTCGGCTCGCATCGGGCGAGTATTGCACATCCGCCCGATGCTGATTCGGCTACCTGGATGGTGCCGCTGCGCGCCAGTCGCCCCCGGCCCTGTCACGTGCGCCACCGAAGCCACCGGCGAAGCCGGCCGGTCCGAATCTGCCCGATCCACGGCCGCCGCGTCCGCTCGAGTTCGACGAGGAGGTGGCGGAGTTCGGCAACTGGTTCGCCCAGATCGGCGAGGGCGACCTTCTCGCCCACGCGGAGGCCACTGGTGATCTGGGCCCATTCGCTGCCAACGGTGCCGACCCCGACGTTGGTCGAGTGGGACGTGTCCCCCTCGACGACGTCGACCGTGTGGCGGTTGCCGTTCGTGGTCACCGCGGAGATCGGCACCACCACAGCATCGTGCGCGGCGGCAGTCTGGAATCGCGACCGAAGCCGTCGAGCCATTGCCGAGTGAACCGGTCGCTGCCATCGAGTGAGATCGTGACCGGGTAGGTGGTCGAACCCGACGACGTGTCACCTGCGAGGCCGATGGCCACCACGGTTCCCGACCGACTCCGGGTCGTGCCGTCCGGGGTCACGGTCGCCGCCTGGCCGGTGCGGATATCGGGGATGTCCGTCACGGCCACGTCCATCGTCACCTCGTCGCCCCCGCGGCCGACGACCACGATCGTCGAGGTCGTCGAGGCAGCGGTCACCTGGTCGCCGGCGTGGAGCCCGACCGAGACGACGGTTCCGGTGATCGGGCTGGTGATCGTCGCCGCCCGCAGCTTCTGCTCGGCGACGGTGACCCCGGCGTCTGCGGCGTCGAGAGCCTGGCTGTCTGGCAGCCAAGGTCGCGGCCGAAGCTGTCTGCGACGTGCTCGTGGACGGAGCCGAGCCGGTACCCGGAGATCGTGCCGATGCTCTGCCCGCCACCGCTGCCGCTGCTCGGAGCCGTCGCTCCGGAGTTCCCGATGGACGACGCACGCTGCTCGACGAGACGATCCAGGGCGGTGATCGCCGTGGAGAGCTCGTGTTGGGCCGCCGACACCGCCTTCTCGGCCTGCAGAACGGTGGTGAGTGTGCGCGGACACGATGTCGACCCTGACCGAGGAGGAGTCCCCGAGGGTGTGGTGGTCGTCGTCGGCCCCGACGCGGACGCCGCGGGCGTTGCGTCCGGGCACACGGTCGTGGCTGTGGTGAGCGTGGTCGCGGCCTGCTGTTGCAGGGTGTCCACCGAATGTTGCGCGGTGGTGACCTCCGACTGTGCCGCCGTCAACGCCGAGTCCTGGCCCCCGGTGGAGCTGGGCGCCGATCCTGCGGTTGCCGGGGAGGCCGTGTGCTGCGCCGAGGCGCCGGTGGCGTCGCTCGTGGCGGTCGCTCCGGGCGTGGCGCCGGCGGTCTGGGTCGCCCCGGTCGCGGGGCGGGCTGTCGATTCGCCCGACTCAGCACGTTGCAGCGCCAGTGCGGCCTGGGCGGCGTCGGACTCTGCGGCATGCAGGGAATCCTCCAGGGTCGAGGTCTGCAGGCTGGCGAGATGGGTGCCGGCGGTGACGTGGTCGCGGACGGCCACGTCGACCGTGGCCACGGTTCCGGCGATCGGAAATGCCAGGGCCGACTGGGAGACGGGCTCGACGACGCCGACGCCGTCGAGCGTCCGGGTCACCGATCGTCGTCGGACGGTCGCGGTGCGCAGACCCGGGGTCGAGCCGGAGCGCTGCACGGCGACCACGCAACCCACGATGACCAGCGCGCAGCCCGATCCCGATCGCCGCCAGCCTTCGTCGACGGCGGCCGGGTGGTGCGGCGTCGATGTCGGAGTCGATATTCCACGCGGGTGGGATCGCAGTGGAGTCGGCGGCATCGTCGGGGCTGGGTCGAACGGTCATCGGTGGTGCGCCCTCATTCGGTCCGGAGGGCGTCGATCGGGGTGAGCCGGGCGGCCCGGGAGGCGGGGTACACCCCGAACATGACGCCGATCCCGACGGCGATGACGATCGACCCGACGATGGCCCAGAGTCGGCCACGATACCCGGGTGCCGGTGAACCGGGCGGCCAGACCACCGCCCGACAAGCCCGACCACGACGCCAGGATGCCGCCGGCCAGGCCGAGCACCGAGGCTTCGAGCAGGAACTGACGCCGGATGAGGCCGGGCCGGGCCCCGATGGCCTTGCGCAACCCGATCTCCCGGATCCGCTCGGTCACCGACACCAACATGATGTTCATCACGCCGATGCCGCCGACCAGCAACGCGATGATCGCGATGCCCGCGAGCATCACGGTCATCGTGTTGTCGACCGACGACGCCGCACTGAGCAGCGACTGCTGGGTGGCTATCGAGAAGTCGGCGTCTTCCGGCCGACGTGATCCCGTGCAGATTCAACAGCGTGGCGTCTGCCTCCTGGTACGCGGCCGACAGCGTCGACTCGCCGGTCGCCTTGAGGACGATCTGGCTCACCGAGTCCGCGCGTCGCTCCGCCGACGAGGCTTCTGCTGATAGGTGGACAGCGGGCACGATGGCCAGGTCGTTGTCCGAGGTGGACTCCGTCGAGCTGAGCTCCGCGAGCACGCCGACGACCGTCGAGTCTGCGTGCCGTTGTCGGTCACCTGCTGCCCGACCGGGTCCGGCCCGCGAACAGCTCGCGAGGCGGTGTCGGAGCCCGAGCACGACCACGTTGGCGGCGTGCGCCTCGTCGGCGTCGGTGAGGAACCGGCCGGTCGTGACGCTCGCGGGACCGCACGTCCTGCCAGCGCGCCGTGGTGCCGGTGAGGGTCGTGGTCCAGTTGGTCGTCGCCGGCGGTGAGCGACGCCGGACGTCGTCGCCACCGGCGCCACCGCCTGGATGTCGGGTGCCACGTCGGCGGAGGCGAGGGACATCGGCGTCGGCGACGGTGAGCGTCGAGGCGCGACCGAACCCGCCGCGGACGCCGGCCGGGTCGGTGGTGCGAACCGGGCGACACCACCAGCAGGTTGGTCCCGAGCGCGTTGATCTGGTCGCGCACCGTCGGCCTTGGCGCCCTGCCGATGCCGACGGTGAGGATCACCGCGGTGATCCCGATCAGGATGCCGAGCATGGTCAGCGCCGAGCGAAGGCGATGGGAGCGCACCGCCTCGGACGGCGGTGCGGACAGGTGTCACGCCAGGTCATCGGGCTCGCTCCATCGCGGCCAGGGCCGGATCGCGGTGCCAGATCCGGCCGTCACGGATCTGGATCGTGCGCACCGGCCCGTGCGGCCACGTCGGGCTCGTGGGTGATGAGCACGATCGTCCGGCCGGTGCGGTGCAGGTCGGAGAGGAGGTCGAGCACCTCGGTGGTCGATGCCGAGTCGAGGTTGCCGGTGGGCTCGTCGGCCAGGATCAGCGCGGCTCGGTCACCAGCGCCCGGGCGATCGCGACGCGCTGCTGCTGGCCGCCGGAGAGCTCCCCCGGTTGGTGGTCGGCCCGGTTCGCCGAGGCCGACCTGGTCGAGCGCCGCCAGCGCCCGTCGCTGCCGCTCGGCCGGTCGAGGCCGGCGTAGACGAGCGGGAGCTCCACGTTGCGCCAGCGCCGTCGAGCGTACGGCGAGGAGGTTGAACTGCTGGAACACGAACCCGATGTGCCGGTTGCGCACCTCGGCCAGCCGGTTCTCGTCGAGGTGCGCGACGTCGTTGCCGGCCAGGCGGTACTCGCCGGTGGTGGGCACGTCGAGGCAGCCCGAGGATGTGCATGAGCGTCGACTTGCCGGAGCCGGACGGGCCGATGACGGCCACGAACTCGCCGCGGCGTTGATGGTCAACGATCGACGTCGTGGAGGGCCTCGACGGCCAGAGATCCGGTTTGGTACGTCTTGGAGATGTGGGCGAGCCGGATGACTGCGGGGGATGGGGACCCGACCTCGCCGTTCACCCGTTCCCGACCGGCCACCGGAGAAGCCAGCGGGCGGACCTCCGCCGGTGAAGCCCCGGACGAAACCGCCGTTTCCGGATCGAGCTTGCCGGTCGACCGGCGCCCCCGCCGGAGCAGGTTGAAGGTCGGCAACTCGGCCTTCTCGCCTACTGACACCCCGAGGTGATCTGGGTCATGCCCGCTCGGAGCTCTCGCCCGACGGTACACCGAAACCTCCGGTGCTTCGTGTCCGTTCGACCGGACCGTCACGGTCGAGCCGGAGTCGGTCGTGGTCACCGCTGCCGTCGGTACCTGGATGGCGTTGTCGATCTGGGCGTAGGTGATCGTGGCGTTCACGGTCGCTCCGGGTTGATACGTCGAGGGCGGCCAGTGAACGTGACGACCACCGGATACGTCGCGACCCCCGACGAGGCGTCGGCGACCGCACCGACCGAGGTGACCTTGCCGGTCGCGTCGGTCCCAGAAACGCTTGCCGCCTGCGAGCTGCTTCCCTGTCCGGTGGCGGTGTTGGACGAGCGCAGGCCACCACCGAATTGGGCCAGGAACTGGGAGAGTCGCGAGTTGGAGGAGGTCGCACTGGACAGCGAGACGGTGGCGGATTGGCCCGCCTTCACGTTGGCCACGTCCGACGACGAAACGTCGAGGGTGACGGTGTAGTGGCCGCTGGAGATGACCTCGATCTGCGGATCCGAAGAGTTCGACGAGGCGGGCGAACCGGACGTCGTGCTCGCGCCGGATCCGCCGCCACCGAACCCTGCGGTGCCTTGCGAGGACGAACCGAGGTCGTTCGCACTGCGACCCGATCCACTTGCCGTCCCGGTCGACGACGTTCCACCGGCGCCGCTCGAGGCGAGTTGTTCACCGACGGTCAGATCGACGGTCGCGACCGTGCCGTCGAACGTGGCCACGAGGTTCGCGCCGGCGAGATCCGGATTCGCCTGGTCGAGGTGGTCCTGGGCGGTGGTCACTGATGCGTTGTCGGCCGCGATCTGCGCAGCAGAGGCACCGGCGGAGCTGTCGTCGGAGAGCTGTGCCTGGGCCGAGGCCAGACTCGCCTGGGCCGAGGAGACGGCGGCCTGGAGCTGCCCCGGGTCGATGCTGGCGAGTACCTGCCCCTTGGTGACCGTGTCACCTGCTTTGACGTTGACCGCGGTCACGGTGCCACCGGTGCTGAAACTCAGATCATCGGTGTGCGCTGCCGCCACCGTGCCCGAAGCGGACACCGTGCGGGACAGATTGCCCCTGGTGACGGTCGCTGTCGATGGGGTGTTCGTCGTGGCGCCGGAGCCGTCCGAGCGGGTGAAGCCCCACCAGGCGCCGACGGCGATCGCCGCGACCAGGGGCATCATGATCCAAGGCTTCGCCAGTCGTCCGAGCAGGCCGTTCACACGACCGGAACTCACGAGTGCGTTCCGTTATTGCCCGAGCCGCCCATCGAGGTCCCGCCGGGTCGTTGCGCACCCCTTCGGGGGCCGCCGAAGCCGCCGGGGCCGAAGCCCCCACGCCCGAAGCCGCTGGTGCCGAGTTGTACGGACTTGGCCGTCACCGTGGTTCCGTTGACGGTGCCTTCCACGCGTACCTGGTCGCCGGCCTTGACGTCTTTCAGGGAGACCTTGGCGATCACGGTGACCTTGGTGGAAGCGTCGGTGGTCACCTTCACCGCATCGCCTTGTGGAGTCGTGACCTTCAGGGTCGACCCCGACACCGAGGTCACGGTTCCCATCGTGAACTGGCCGTTCCCGAACTGGCCGCCCGGGCTGCCCTGGCCACCTGGCCCTCCCTGGCCCCGGTCTCCCCCACGAAGCCACCGCCTTGGGGCGGCCCACTGTTCGACCCGCCGGGAGGACCCGCAGATCCGTTGCCGTTCCCGCCGGGAGTCGTCGAGCCATTGCGCCCATTACGGGTGCCCAAGTGCGGTGCTTCGGTCTGGGTCACCCGGGTGGCGGCGACGGTGCCACCCGACGTCGTGCCGACGATGAGGACGTTGTCGCCTTTGGCGAGGTCGGCGACCTTGCCCGACTTTCGATTCGGTGAACCTGGTGGATCCGTTCGTCTCCACGGTGAAGGTCGTGGACTGGGACGTGCCTCCGGAATTGCCGGTGCCACCGTTCCGGCCGGGAAAGCTCCGTCCGGATGACTGCACGGTCAGCGTGGAACCGTCGACGGCGGTGACCGCACCGGAGACGAACGGCGCCCGCCCGGCGATTCCCGGCCCGCCCGGAGGACCACCCGTTCCGTTCGCGCCGGTCTGGGCGCCGGCGGCGACCGTGCCCGACGAATGGGATCCCTTGGTGACGTTCAGGGCCACGATGGCGCCGATGGCGAAGAGCGCCGCGACCGCACCCGAGACGGCCCAGTTCTTCCAGGTCGACGCCTTCGGTGGTGGGGTGTCCGGGCCGACCGGTCCTGGCCCGTGATCAGCCGGCGGGGGAGTCGGGGCCAGGGGAGGCGCGGGCGGAGGGGGAGCTGCGGAGGTGCCGTCGGGGCGTGGTCCTGCAGTTCCATGCCACTGCGCATCGGGGTCGTCGTCGCTCATGCTGGGGCTCCTGAGACGTTCGAGGAGCCGGCCAGCCCGGCACCTCACCGACACGTTGACGGATGAACCTCAGAAATCGCTCAGAACGGGATGGGATCTCGCACCGACACCGACCGCAGCGAACGGGAACGTCTCAGCGCGGGAGACGCAACGTGTACCCGACGCCGCGCACGGTGTGGATCAGGGGCGGGTCGGTCTCGTCGATCTTGGCCCGCAGGTAGCTGATGTAGGTCTCGAGCACGCTGGTGTTGCCGGCGAAGGTGTACTCCCAGACCGACTCGAGGATCTGGTCACGGGTCAGGACGACCTTGGCATTGACCATGAGGTATTCGAGCAGACGAAACTCGGTGGGCGTGAGGTCGATGAAGCGGCCCTGCCGCCACACGTCGCGGGTCGACGGGTCGAGTTCGAGATCGGCGAAGGTCACCTTGCCGTCGCCGGGTCGTACCCCCGACGAGCGTCGCAGGACCGCCTTCACCCGCTCGATGAGCTCTTCGATGCTGAAGGGCTTGGTCACATAGTCGTCGCTGCCGAGCCGGAGTCCTTCGATCTTGTCCTCGGTCGTGTCACGGGCCGACAGGAAGATGATGGGAATGCGGGTGCCCGCACCTTCGTCCTGACGCAGTCGCCTGGCCACGTCGAAGCCGTCGAGGTCCCCGAGCATGACGTCGAGGATGACGAGATCGGGCGGTTGGCGGACCACCGCATCCAGGGCCGCGCGCCCGAGGAGACCCGTTCGACCTCGTAGCCCTGGTATCCGAGGGTCATCGCCAGGAGTTCGGTAATGTGATCCTCGTCGTCGACGACGAGGATGCGGGGATGATCGATATGTGCGTCGTCGGACGTGTCCATGGTCCCGGTCGGCCTCTCGGGTTGCGGATCTCGGTCCCGTACGCTACGGCCGATCGGACAGCGAATGTAGGTCCACCGAGGCATTCCAAGACGATTCCCAGCAATCGTGGAGCCGTCGGTGAGGGTCGGCTCGGAGCCTGGTCGGGCATGAGCGATCAGCGCGCCCCCGATGGATCCGGACCCTGGCGGTGACGCTGCGTTGGCGCCTGGTCGTGGCGCTGATCCTGCTGGCCACCATCGGACTGGGCGTGTTCGGTGTGGTCACCTATTCGCTCTACCGGCAGTCGCTCGTGGGCCAGATCGACGATCAGCTCTCGGGAGTGAGTCGGTCCCAGGCCGAGCGGCTGGCCTTCCTGTTCGACAACGGTGCGGCGTCGGCGACCTGCGCGTCGACCAGCACCGTCCAGCCGCCGTACATCCCCCCGCGGGGCCAACGTGGTGGATCCGGGCCGGGTCAGGGCCTCGATGCCTTCGCACAGCTCTTCCAGGACGGATCGTCGATCGCCTGTGTCCGGGCGCTGTCGACCGAGGGGATTCCCCGGATCACCACGGATCTGGCGACCACCGTCAGCGCGGTGCATCGCACCGTGCCCGCGGCACAGGGTTCGGGGCACTGGCGGGTGCTGGCGATTCCGGTGCAGGCGAACCCGGCGGACCAGGCCGTTTCCGGTCGCGAGGTGGTGGTGGTCGCCGTGCCGACGAGCGGCCTGGACGAGGCCATGACCCGGCTGGTGCACATCGAACTGTTCGCCGCGGCGGGACTCCTGGTCGCACTCGGACTGGGAGCGTGGCTGATCCTGCGGAACGCGTTGCGGCCACTCGAGGACATGTCCCGGACGGCTGCGACGATCTCGGCCGGGGACCTCTCCCAGCGGGTCCGACCCGCCGACGGTCATTCCGAGGTAGGTCAGCTCGGGTTGGCGCTGAACACCATGCTCGACGACATCGAGGTGGCATTCCGGGAGCGCGAAGCAACCGAGCAGCGACTGCGACAGTTCCTCGCCGACGCGTCACACGAACTGCGGACCCCGATCACCTCGATCCACGGCTTCGCCGAGATGTTCCGCCTCGGTTCGAGTGCCGCGGGTCTCGCGCCCGCCGAGGTCATGGACCGGATCGAGGCGGAGTCCGCCCGGATGCGGTCGTTGGTCGAGGATCTGCTCCTGCTGGCGCGTCTCGACGAGGTCAGACCGTTGCGCGCCGAACAGGTCGACCTGTCGGTCCTCGCCGCGGATGCCTGCACCGACGCGGTGGCCATCGACCGGGAGCGCCGGATCATCCTGGATGCGCCCGAACCCGTGATCGTGACCGGCGATGCCGCCCATCTGCGCCAGGCGATGGCGAACCTCGTCACCAACGCGTTGCGTCACACGCCGGCGGGTACCGCCATCGAGGTGTCGACCCGCGTCGATGCCGACGTCGCCACGGTGGCGGTGCGCGACCACGGACCGGGTCTGGACGACGACGCCATCGCCCACGTGTTCGATCGGTTCTGGCAGGCCGACACCGCCCGGGTCGGCACCGGCGCGGGACTGGGACTTTCCATCGTCGCGGGCATCGCCGCCGAACATGCGGGCACGGTCGAGGCCACCAATGCCCCCGACGGCGGCGCCTGTTTCACGCTGTCGATTCCGATCGTCCGGCCCCCCGACGGGGATCCCACCTCCTGAGGCCCAGGTGGCACAATGTCGTGCCGGAACTCCCAGGAGGCCCGGCAGACAGATCGTGAGAGCAAGGAACGTGAGGTTGCGATGATCAAGTTGTTCGCCGTGGTCCGGCGCAAGCCGGGCATGAGCCCCGAGGAGTTCCACGAGCACTGGCGTGAGGTCCACGCTCCGCTCGTGGCGGCGTCGCGCAGCGGCAGCCACGTGCTGCGCTACGAGCGCCATCCCCGGCCGCTCGACGACTACGACCGGCCGTTCGCGTCCGATGTCGACGGGGTCACCGTGCAGTGGTTCGCTTCGGGTGCGGAGTTCGACGCTTCGGTGGCCGAGCCCGACTATGCCGACATCGCCGCCGACGTCGACACCTTCATCGACACCGACAACCTCACCTGGGTGCTCACCGAAGAGCCCGAGGTCGTCATCGACAGGCTGTCCTGACGCCTTTCGGCGTGCGCGGTCGGGAATCGGAGTGGCGGTGTCGACTCCCGCGGGAGTCGGGAGTGTCGGCGCGCCCGTGGGCGCGGCGGATGAGCTGAGGACCTTCCCGTCACGAGCGTCACACCCGGACCGCTCCGCTAGCGTTCCGGTCGTGCACGCCAAAGTCCGTCGGCGAGCGGTGGTGGCGTGCAGGTCGGTGGCCGGTAGCTGCGGTCTGCGTGTCGATGACGCGGTCGTCCTGCACGATTCGAATCGGCTCGCGGTGCTTCTTCGGCCGTGTGACGTCCTGGCTCGCGTCGCACCCCGGTCCGGCCGGAACGGTGCCGAACTCGAAGTCGAGCTCGCGCGGCGACTTGCCGAGACCGACGCCCCGCTTGCGACGCTCGATCGGCGGGTCGAGCCGGCGGTCCATGAGCATGGCGGCTTCGTGGTCACGTTGTGGACTTACCACGAACCGGTGCCGCCGTCCGACATCGCCCCGGGTGAGTACGCGAGCGCGCTCGGGCGACTGCACGCGGGCATGCGGGAGGCGGATCTGACGGGTGTCCGGCTGCCGCACTTCATGGATCGGGTCGACGACGCGCGGCGCCTTGTCGGTGACCCCTCCAACAACCCCGAGATCGCCGGCGCCGATCGAAAGCTGGTTGGCACGACCTTGCAGTCGATGGGTCGCGCCATCATCGACCGGGGCGCGACCGAGCAGCCACTGCACGGCGAGCCGCACCCGGGCAACGTGCTCAGGACGGAGGGCGGGCTGGTGTTCATCGACCTCGAAACGTGCTGCCGCGGGCCCATCGAGTTCGACGTCGCCCATGCGGCCATCGACGCGAGCGGGCCGCCGACCGATGTCGCTGCGCACTACGAGGGCGCCGATCAGACACTGGTCCGCGACTGCTGGCTCCTCGTATTGGCCATGGCCACCGTGTGGCGCTTCGAGCCGGGCGACGACCTTCCGAACGGCCGCGCCCTGACCCGCGGCTGGGTACGTCAGCTTCGGGCAGCGGTCGAGTCGTGAGCGGCCTGCGCCGCTAGCCCGCCGAGGCGCCCGAGTCGACGGGAAAGATCACGCCGTTGACATAGCTCGCTTCGTCGCTGCACAGCCAGACTGCTGCGGCGGCGATCTCGTCGGGGTCGGCCATGCGACCGATCGGGGCGCCGCGCATCACCATCTTCTCGATGTTCGCGTCGCCGCCGATGAAGCTTTCGAGCATCGGGGTGCGGGTGTTGCCCGGGCACACCGCGTTCACCCTGATGCCCTGGCGGACGAACTCGAGCGCGGCGGAGCGGGTGAGTCCGACGACCCCGTGTTTGGAGGCCACGTACGCGGGCAACGCCGGGAAGCCGACGAGGCCGGCCACCGACGCGGTGTTGACGATGGCGCCGCCTGTCTCGTTGGCGAGCAGGGCGGGGATCTCGGCGCGGATCGACAGCAGCACGCTGGTGAGGTTGAGGTCCAGGGTGCGGTGCCACTGCTCCAGGGGGACGTCGACGATGCCGCCGGGCGCGCCGCTCATGCCGGCGTTGTTGAGCGCCCAGTCGAGCCGGCCGAACGTGTCGAGTGCGCACTGCACCATGGCGGCGGTGTCCTCGGGGGAGGTGACATCGGTGGCCACGAAGCGCACCCGGTCCGCGCCGCCGGCGATCTCGCCGGCCGCGGCGGCCGCCTCCGCGCCGGCGGTCTCGTTCACGTCCGCGATCACCACCCGCGCCCCGGCCCCGGCGAATCGCAACGCCGCGGCGCGTCCGATCCCTGAGGCCCCACCGGTCACCAGTGCCACTCGATCTTCGCTCATCGGATGCGACCCTAACCGGCTCGACCCGGTCGCACCTTGCGGGTCATCGGTGACCGGTCACGCCCGACCAGGTCGGTCCTGCGCCCGTGGGACGTGGGCTGCCGCGACGTCGTCGGGGTAGGAGCGACGCGCCCACCAGAGCACGACGCCGCCCACCACGAGTGGGACCAACATGAGCAGGAAGGTGATCTGCAGGCCCCGCCCGTCCGGACCGGCGAACCAGCCGGCGAGTGCCCCGAAGGTGACGGGCGCGGCGGCTTCGCCGCCGGTACGCAGGATCGTGCGGACCGATTCCGCGCGACCCCACAACTCGGGCACCATGATGTCGAGTCGGGCGGCGTCGATGGCCGGGTTCGCCGCGCCCAGGGCGACGCCGGCCACGGTGAACAGCCCCACCGCGATCACCGGCGACGACGTGGCAAAGCCGGGCACCAGCAGACCGGCCGCGACGAACAGACAGGCGGCAGCGACCGTCACCCGTGCGGCACGATGCCCCCGACGCTGCAGGTGGTCGGCGAGCCGACCACCCGTGAGCACTCCGGAGAGGCCGCCGAGGCCGAGCAAGGGGAGCAGGGCGGTCGACTCGGCCTGGCCGAGGCCGAAATGATCGTGCAGGAACACGATCGCGAACGTCCGCAGCCCGGTGAAGAAGAAGTAGCTGAACGCCGATGCGACGATCAACAGGACGTTGGTCCGTACCGAGAGCACCCGTTTGACCGCCCGCCACTGGTTCGAGAAGTTCCGGCCCCGATCCTCGTCGGCTCTTCTGCGGATGGGTTCAGGAGTGCGCCAGACGGCCAGGGCGAGTGCGCCTGCGGGAATGGCGAGCACGACGAAGGCCCACCGCCACGACACGAAGGCCGTGACCTCGCCGACGAGCAGGATGCCGACGCCGGTTCCCAGTAGCTCGCCGGTGAGGATGTAGCCGTAGACCTTGCCCCTCAGGTCGTCTGCGAACAGGTCTCCGGTGAGCGACGCGATCGCGGGCCCGGCGGCCGCAACCACGACGCCGAGCGCGATGCGGGAGAGCAGCAGGTACGTGAAGGAGGTGGCGGTCGCGGTCACGGCCATGGCGCCGGCCCACAACACGACGCTCACGCCCAGCAGCCGCAGGCGCGGTGCCCGGTCCATCAGGACCCCGGCCGGAAACGTGAACACCAGACCCACCAGCGACACGATCGTGGCCATGAGTCCGAGGCCCGCGTTGTCGATGCCCAGGCCGCGTTTGAGGGGTACGGCCACCGCGCTGACCGCCCCCTTGTCGGCGCTGTCCAGCGCGAGGACCGCGGCCAGGACCAGGACCATCCGGGCATGGTCGAAACCACCCACCGACTCGACGAAGCGGTCTCTGGACCGTTTCCAGATACGACCACCGCGCCATCGGGCCGACCCGTCGTCGCGTTGGTGGTTCACCTCATGCACCTTCCCCGAAGGGGTACGGCCAAGCAGGTCAGGGGCGTGAACGGCGGCCGGGGCGCGCCTGCGGGCGCGTCGGAGGGGCCGAGTGTCGCCGCGCTCCCGCGGGAGCGCGGTCTGCACTCGTGCTCTCCGTTCTCAGCGGAAAGTGTCCCCGGCGCGGGGTATCCTGGCTGTCAGCAGGACAGCCAGGATGGCCAAGGCGGGGCGGCCGCCATCCGATGATGCATATCTGTCCCTGGCTGCGCTGTGCAATCGACGGATCGGTGGCGTGGGCTCGGCGCGTCCGCGGGCGCGCCGGAGGGGCCGAATGTCGCCGCGCTCCCGCGGGAGCGCGCTTTGCGGTCACGAATCCCGGGAGTGAAGGACGCCTACCATTTGGCGCCGGGTCGGCCGACGGGATGCTAGGAGGGCATCGGAGCGAAACCGCAGTGTGTACCCGGCGTGGTCGGCGATCCGGAGGTTCCAGTGACGGCGAGGCGACCTGCGCAGGCGAACAGGTTCGGCCCTTGTTCGGCGACCTCGAGCGAAACTGGCGTCTTCCCGGAAGCGGGCTCGAGCGTGAGCCCGGTCGCACGGGTCGTCCCGGCCTTCCAGTCAAAGCGCTCCACGCTGAATCCGTCCCCGATCCGATAGGCCACACCATCGTTCGCGATGCTCGGTAGCGGCTGTCCCGAGACGTCGGAGGATTGCACCAGGTTTGCGCCGGTGGTGTCGACCTGCTCCCACCCGCTCTTGGGAGCCCAGGTCGCCGCGGGTTGGTTGAGCGCCCACGCCCAGATCCGGCCATGCCCACAATTGATCTGGGCGGGGGCCGGGACCTTCGCGTCCTGTGCGCCGGCTACCGGCTTCCATTTCGACCCCGTCCACCGTGAGATTTTCGCCGTCTCGGGCGGGAGTTCCTTCACTTTGGCGGGCGACAGGTCGACTTTGCCGCCGATGCCGCCGGAGAGCGCTGTCGCGTAGATCTGGTCCGCGACGACACAGCTCGTCGCATTGCTCGGTCGGGGCACCTTCGCGGCGACCTTTCCGGCAGGGGTGATTCGAAACAAGTCTGCGTCGCCGGCGACGATCGCGTCCCCGTCGAGCTCGCCCAGGTAATTCGGTACTGTGCCGCCGGCCTGGGTCTTGCGGTTCTTCCACAGCGCCACGCTGGCCGCGATTTCGCCGTCTGGATTGCGCAACTGGACAATCCCGGACTCCTTGTTGCATTCGCCTTGGCGCGGGAGTGGGTCGTCACAACGCATCGCGGTCACCACCAGACCATGGCTCCATCCACCGATACCCAACCCGATCGGTGAGAACGACCCGTCCGGGTCGAGTGGCCCGACCTTCTGTGCCGCAGCTTCGGGGGTCGGCGAGTTCCAACGGTCGGTGCACGGTTCCGGCATGATTGCCGGTGCTGATAATGCACACCGACCGTTGGAGGTACCAGGATGCCAGGTTCGCCGTTGTCGTTGGGAGAACGCGAGGAGATTGCCCGGATGCTGATCGAGGACCCGGAGGTTTCTTGGTCCCGGATTGGTCGGGTGATCGAACGTCACCGGTCCACGGTGATGCGTGAGGTGACCGCCCGGGGCGGTCGGTCCGGCTATCGGCCGGCGAGCGCGGATCGTGCTGCACAGACGGCGCGGCTTCGTCCACGCGCACGGTTGCTCGTCGTCGACGGGGGGCTGCGTAAGCGGGTGATCCGCGAGCTCGATGAGGGTCGTTCGCCGTTTTCGATCTGGGCGGATCTGGTCGCAGAAGACTTCGATGGGCGGGTGTGTGTGGAGACGATCTACCAGGCGATCTTCACCGGCATCCTCGGGTTGAAAGCGTCGGAGTGTTTGCGCACCCGCAGGCCGCGTCGACGCCACCGCCAGACCAGACGCCCCAACAGATCTGCGGGTTTGCCGAACATCGGTCTGCGCCCGGACACGGTGAATGACCGGGAAGAACCTGGTCACTGGGAAGCCGACCAGATCATCGGCGCCAACAACTGTTCGTCGCTGTTGACCCTGACCGAACGGGTCACCCGTTACGCGATCGGGATCACCATGCCCGAAGGCTACGACGCGATCTCCACGCTCGCCGGGCTGTGCGAAGCCCTCGACTCCATCCCCGCGAACCTGCTCAAATCGGTCACCTTCGACCAGGGATCTGAGTGGGCCGAATGGGAAACCCTGGCCGTCACCTACAACATCAACTGTTGGTTCTGTGAGCCGCACTCGCCCTGGCAGCGAGGCCAGATCGAAAACCAGAACAGGGCCTGGCGGTTCTGGTTCCCACGCGGGATACGCCTCGACATCCTCGACCAGACCCACGTCGATCACGTCGCCGCGATCATCAACGGCCAACGCCGACGCAACCTCGACTGCCAACGCCCCGCCGACCTGTATCATGCAGCCACCGTGCAATGACCACTAGGAGACTGCTGAGCAAAGCGGGTTGCTGTCTCGGTGACGGGTGATGTGGTCATCGATGGTGGTCGGTGAAGTCTCACCCTTGACCTGGTTTGCGTTTCGACTGTTGGGGCGAGAAGCGCGCTGGTCGGGGCTGGTGGAGGGTTTGAGGGTGCCGCGTGTTGGCCCGTGGTGGGCGTTTCAGGCGGTGGCGGGGGTGGCCGTGACGGTGATGGTCCAGCCGTTGTCGTGGGTGAGGCCGAGGTTGAGGAGTCGTTTCAGGTTGATCGCCGCGCAGCGGTGTGACCAGCCGAGCTGGTTGCGTTCGATTCCTCGGTAGCGGAGCCGCCGGTTGTAGTTCGCGGTGAGCCACGCGATGGTCCGTTCGATCATCGGTCGTTTCATCCGGTAGACGTCGTCGAAGCCGTCGGTCGCGGCTTGGCGGCGGGCCTCGGCGAGGAGCCGGTGCTGGGGATGAACTTTGATCGTGCGTCCCGCGGTTGCTTTCGTGCAGCGGGCCTTGACTGGGCAGGTCCGGCAGTGCTTCGCGAAGCGGGCCGTACGCGATTTGGTGATGGTCACGGTGTGACCCTCGGGGCACGACACGGTGGTGTCGTCGATGGTGAAGTCGTCGATGGTGTAGCCGCCAGGCACAGCAGGGTGCAGCGGTGGCGGTTTGATCACGGGTTGCATGTGACGCTGTTCGAGGTGGTCGCGGAACTCCCCGGACCCATAGGCGCAGTCACCGAGGACCTCGGTCCCGGCCGGTTCGTGTGCGATCAAGTCGGGGGCTGCGTCGGCGTCGCCGACGTTGCCGGGTCCGATATCGCACGCGGTGACCAGGCCGGTGTCGGGTTCGGCTGCGACGTGGGCTTTGTAGCCGTCGCGGTACGCGGACCGGGTCTTGTGGGCGTGACGGGTCTCGGGGTCAACGGTGGAGATCACCCGGTCCGTGGCAGTGCCACGGCTGATGCGCCACTGGCCGGGCTTGTCGCCCGGTTCGACGTCTTGACCGGCGACCAACGCCAACAACGCGACCGCGTCAGCCTGGGCATCGGTCAGCTCGAGACCGGCGGCGACGAGATCCTCGGTTGCCCACACCAGTTCGTTCGCGTCATCGACCAACTCAGACACCAGCCGGTCACGATCCGTCGGGTCTTCCCAGTCACACGGCGGACGACCCGGTTCCAGGTTGTGTTCACGAACCCACACCGACTCCAACTCGGGAATGAGTTTGATGACCCGGCGGATCTGGGTCGAGATCATCGTGACCGTGTCCTGGCGGGCCACCGCATCATCGAGCACCGTCGAGTCGAGAGCCCGCCGGGACTTCCCGGCGATCACACCGGTCTCGTTGATCACCGTGCGGACCGCATCAAAGATCCGCTGCGGCTTCGCCGACGCCCGAAGCTTGTTCCGCCACAACACCAACACCGTCGAGTGGAACGCCTCATCAGTCAACGCCAGGCCCGTCGCGGCACTTCCACGCGATGTTCGTCTCGAGCTGCCGGACCGCTTCCCGATCCGACAGGCCCTCCAACGCCTGAAGCACCATCACCGACGCGATCACATCCGCGGGGACCGAAGGCCGGCCCCGGTTCGTCGGGAACAGATCCTCGAACATCGAACCGGGGAACAACCGGTGACGGTGCTCCGCGAGCAACGCGTGCACCGACCCCTCCCCGAGCAGATGACCACACAACGCAGCAGCGTCAAGCAGCTCACGATCAGGACGAGAAGAACCTTGCATCCCCCCATTCTTTTACATCCCGACCCAAAACGCGAGCACCTACCCCAGATTGCTCAGCAGTCTGCTAGAACTGTCCCCACCAACGAGAACGGCACCGGACTTCTGCGCCGCTGGTTCCCCAAAAGCACCGACCTCGGCGTTCACGACACCGACATCCTCCGCCTCGTCGAGTACCGCATCAACACCATCCCCCGCCGCTCACTCGGCTGGGACACCGCAGCCGCCCGCTACCATGCCGCTGTAGCGATGACCGGTTGAACTCGCCCACCTTCACCGTACTTACGTAAAACGCCATCTTGGTAGCGCCCTACGATCATCCAGGGTGTCTCGCCGAAATTTCAGCCGAACCAGAATCTTTTGGAAAGGTCAGGAGCTGAACCTGAGCTTCGGCGTCGTCATCAAAAACAATAGCAACCGTTCCCCCGGAGTCCGGGCCCGATGTCGTTGTAGATTTGCCGGGTGCCGCTCCAGGATGAATATACTCAGGAATTGCGCTGCCCGGAATGCCGTCAAATATTACAAACCATGTCGGGGTTTTATTAAAGACCGGACGTATTTTATCTGCGTTCGCCTCAAGCACTCTGCGTTCCGAATCTGTCGGATGGATAGCAGCGGCCTTACTGGGATCCATTCCGGCAATCGAAGTTCCGTATTTATTACTCGTATAGTCGACATATTCCACGCTAGCGCTGTAGCCTTTTGTCAGAAGACTAGAAACTGCTTGGTTGCCTTCTATTCGTGATCGAATCGCAGTCGTGAACGCCTTTCTTTGCGCTGGCGGAGCCAGCGTGACGGCACCATAGTCAAGGTGTTCGACACTTGTGACTTTATGCACCGCTAGCTGGCTTGACGGTCCTCGGCTCGACACCGAACCAGACGACCTGCCACAACCGATCAGTCCAATCGCCATGACGATGGCGCAAATGCCATAGCCAAGGTTCCGCGAGCGCTTACTCAATATGTTAGAACTAGTTTGCATGTTCAACTCCACGTGTCAAGACACCATTGTACATTGACATAGCCGCATGAATGGCTAAAGTTAAGGTACCAAAGTGACGGATTATCATTGATTGGCGTATCTGGCCTAAAGGGTTGCCAAGTACCACCTATTACCTGCGTGGAGGTGTAATCCCAGTGTGATGTGTTGGGATACGGCTTGCCAATCATTCCGTCATGAGAGTTATGTACCTCTCCCAAATCTTGAATTCCTAAAGGGTGTTGCCAATCAACGCCTGGGTTAAAATACGTGGAATCAAGCTTGAGACCGCCAACCCACATGTCCTCACAGCCACAATTAGAGTCATACGATGTCCAATATTCATAGGTATCGCCGTATGGTGCCTGATCACCAGTAAAATTGGAAATTGGCGTCGTACCTTGACCGGGCAGCGGGGTGTACTGCGAAAAATGTTCGGGAAATGTCGGATTGTTATATATTCTTGCCCACCCAGATTGAGCATATTGGCTTTGGACGTTCTTTGGAGTCAGCATCGCCCAGCCCGCCATCACATGGTTGGTATGGTTGCCATAGCACCAGATACCGCCTTGTACTGTAATTAGAGCGGACGTCCCGGTTGTATACGTAGTATTTCCATCACCGAAATCCACGCCCCCATCAAAGTAGAACCCGTTCTGACCGGTACTGCAGTTTCCCGCGCCTGCATATGCCGGTTTTGATTGAAAGCCAACGCCCGCGGTCGCGACTACCAGTATAAGCACAGGAACCCAGCTAACTCTTCGTAGCAGTACTGCGTGTTGGCTTCGATCGTTGGACCTAAGTATCTCAGATCCGCGGCCAGAAATTCCACTCTCGCTCTGCATGGATCTGCCCCAATCATCACAGTTGATCAGAAATGCCGAAGCACCCTCAGGCTCGGCAGATACTCATGGTAGTACCCGAAGTGTAGAGGGTCAACCCGGCGACGTGCCTCACATACTTTGAGCGCGCCGGGTTGAGTGGTGCCTCACATACTTTGAGCGCGTGGGATCCCGTTCGAGGGGAGGGCGAGTTCCAACGGTCGGACTTTCCGGCGTGGCCCGTGAGCATCCACGCTGTCGTGCCATACAGAGCCACCTGAGCCACACCTGAGTCCTTCGGGAACCCGGCCACCAACTGTGCTTGGGCAAGTGCCGGAACCGCCTTCTGCCTTGGTGGCGCTGATCTTGTGGTTGTCGATGCGTCATTGCCACAGGCACTTACGGCCAATGCGAAGGCGGTCGCGAGCGCCGCCCAACCACAGATCCGTCGCGCCCTTGGAAATTCATCGTGTCGAGGTGTGTGTCTCATCGAATATTTCATTTTCCAGATGACCTCCGTACTTCCATCAGCAGCAAATCAAGGCCATGCCAGGAGTCCCTTACGACACCCCAACCGAACTCGACCTGCTGAACAAGTTGTGGCCCCTGGTTTCGCTGCGAATGAACTTCTTCACCCCGACCCGCAAACCCATCGACTACACCACCACCGCTGATGGTCGCCGACGACGCGTCTATGACAACCCGGCCACACCATGGCAACGCGTCCAGGACGCCGGCATCCTCACCGCAGATGAGGCTGCCAAGCTCGAAGAACGCATCACCGGAGTGAACCCCGCGGATCTGACCCGCCAGATCAACCAGATCCAGACCCGACTCACCGAGATCGCCCAAGCAAAAACCGAAGCCCTCGCCACCGGCAAACCCCTCGATCTGGAATCATTGCAATCATCAATCAACCGATTGGTCCCGAAGAAACGCAAGCCCTCACGCGCTCACAACACGTGAGGCACCACCAACACCTACACGCTCACTTTCCCGTGAGGCACCTCGCGTCTCGACATGCCTCACATACTTTGAGCGGTTCGGGTTTGGTGGTGCCTCACGTACTCTGAGCGCATGATCCCTCGGGGGGCTTGCCTGTTCATGGAAGGCAGGATCCGTGTGTGTCAGGACGGAATGTTGCCCGAGCTGTCCGGTAGAGGGTGGACCGTGACGCCCTCCTGTCGGGCGAGGGCGGCCCGCGGCGTCTTGCCACGCGCTCAGTCGATGTCCTGAGAGTGCAGTCGTCTCGTCGTGTACCACAGGCCGGCCAACCCGACCGCGATCGGTATCACGAACGACCAGATCAGGTCCCGGTCGGCAAGTTCCAGCCCGACGCCGGTGTATGCGGACAGCACCGAGCGCAGGTACGAGAGGATCGACAGCCGTGCGGTGCCCGCGCCGGCCTGGGCGATGAAGTTCTCCCAGATCAACAGATACGCGAACCCCCACACCAGCGCCCGCCGAAAGCGCAGGCCGAGCGCGGTGAACAACCCCGAATAGGCGACCATGCCCAGCAGGCTCGCCCACAGGGTGCCCACCACCAGATCGGTGCCACCGCCGGTGGCCACGGCGATCAACACGCAGACGCCCACCGCGAACGGTGCGCACACCACGAGCGTCGCGGCCCATGCGGCCGCGGCGACGACCCAGCGGGGAACGGGTGGGAGCCACAGATAGACCAACGAGCGGTCCTCGACCAGGTCGCCGAGCACCCCGGTACCGAAAACCAGCGACACCACCGGGGTCAGCAGTGACAGGCCGTAGAGGTTCACGAACCGGGTGCCTGCGGTCAGCGTGTCGAGGTTGCTGCTGTTGGTCGCGACCGCTCCGACGATGATGCCGACCACTCCGAGCGCCCCGAGTGCTGCGAGCCGGCCTTTCGTGGCCTGGCTCCGCAGCAGCAACGCGAACAGGGTGCGCAGCGTGGCGACGCGCGCCACCTTGCGATCGGCCCCGCCGGTCGCGGGTGGCGCGGCGACCCCGGCGCTCACGGTCCCCCGACCAGATAGCGGAACACGCTGTCGAGGTCGTCGTCGAGGGGGAGGAACTCCCGGAGGTGCGCGTCCTGATCGGCGGCAGCGGTCGCCACCATCGAACGCAGCCGGGCCACATCGGCGGTTTCCACGTGCACCACGTTCGCCCCGACGAGCTGCACGCCGCTCACCGTCCCGGCCGCGAGCAGCGCACCGGCGAGCCGTGCGGGCGCATCGGTGCCGATCCGGATGCGGTGCGGCCGATCGTCCATCAGGTCCCGGATCGCCCGAAAGTCCCCGGTCGCGGCCAGGCGTCCCTTGGCCAGCATCAGCACCCGCGAACCGAGCCGTTCGACTTCGTCGAGCACGTGACTGGAAACCAGCACGCACCGGCCCTGGTCGCCGAGCCGGTGAAACAGTTCGATCATGGCACGCCGCTGACGGGGGTCGAGCCCGGTGAGGGGTTCGTCCATCACCAGCACGCTCGGGTCGTGCACGAGTGCGGCCGCCACCTTCACCCGCTGGCGCATCCCCTTGGAGTAGGTGCTGATGCGTCGCGTGTCGTCAGGATCGAGCTCGACGGTGCCGAGCGCGGCGACCGCAGCCGCGGCCGGGTCCTCGATGCCGTGCAGCTGCGCGGCGAGACGGACGAAAGCCGCGGGGGTCTGGGAGTCGAACATCGTCTCCTGCTGGGGCACCAGGCCCAGCGTGCTGCGGATAGCCAGATCCCGACGCGGATCGGCGTCATGGATGCGAACCGTGCCCATCGACGGGGCAGTCAGACCGCACAGCAGCCGCAACAGGGTCGACTTGCCCGCTCCGTTGGGTCCCAGGATCGCCGTGACGCCGGCGCCGATGCCACAACTCACCTCGGACACCGCGACGACGCCGCCGAACCACTTGGAGACCCGGTCCAACACCACGATCGGCGGCGAGGGTCGTGCCGAGACGGGAACCGACGGAGGCGTGGGCGGCGGTGGCGGTGGCGGGACCGTGGACGTGCTCATCGCGTCACCCGCAGCGTCTTGTAGCGCAGGTGGGTGACGACGGCGCCGACCACGCAACATCCGGCGGCGACCAACCAGACCGCGAGCGTCGGCACCCCGTTGGAGATGCCGTTGCTGGTCACCCCGAAGACTCTGGTGGTGATGGCTTCGGGCAGGTGCACGGGCAGACCGATGAGCACCAGGGAAGGGTGGGCGTCGTGCAGCGCGCCCGCGACCGCTTCGGACGCGAGGAAGACGAGGATGATGCCTGCGCTCGCAAACCCCTTGCGATCGGTGAACGCCGAGATCGTCGTGACGATGGCGGTGAGCACGACGGAAACGACGACGCCCGGCGGCGACCACTCGCAGGTACATCAGGGCGGTCGCTCCGGCGCTGCCGACGCCCTGGCCCTGCAAGGTGTTCGCCGTCAGCAGGAGCACCTGTGGCCCGGTGGTCACCAGCAGCAGGCCGGTGAAGATCGCGGCGGCCTTGGCCAACAGGTAGGTGCCACGCGTCAGCGGCGAGGCGAGGTACAGCCCGAGCAGACCGGTACGTCGGTCCGGGCACAGCACGTCGGGCGCGATGAACGCGGCGAAGAGCATCACGGCGAGCACCACGTGGAGGTAGTAATCCGAATAGGGCGGCAGGCTCCTGATCACATCCGGGTTGTCCTTGGTCAGCGCCGCGACGCCCACGAACACGATCGCCGGTACGTACGAGGTGGCGATTACCAGTGCCGGCAGCAGCTTCGCCCAGACACTGCGGCGGATGCCCAGCATCCGTTGCAACGAAAACGCCCAGACCGTTCGCATCGACGCGAGGCGACCCAACCGGATGTCGTCGTAGCGTCGGTAGCCGCGTTCGAAGATCTGTGCCGGGGCACCGGCGGTGTCGCCCCCGGGGACCGGTGGGACGGCGCCGTACGGCCCACTCATGGTGCGCCCTGGCGTGCAACGTCGCCGCGATCCGATGCCAGGAAGACGTCCTCGAGCGTGCTGCGCCGCTCGGTGAGGCGGCGGATTCCGCCCCCCGACGCCGCGACGGCGTCGCGCACGGCGTCGAACAGCTCATCCGGTTCGGTGCCACCGGTCGACCGGGGGAGGACCACCAGACGCGTGCCGTCCCGGGACACCTCGTAGCCGGATTCGTGCAGCCGGGACCGCACCGGATCGGGGTCGCCCACCAACTCCACGACGATGCCGGTGCCCTGGCCGCGCACGGTTTCGATCGGCCCGGACACGGCCACGGTGCGGTCGGCGATGATGACCACGCTGTCGCAGACCTGCTCGACCTCTTCGAGCAGATGGGAGGACAGCACGACCTGCATGCCGAACTCGCGGCCCATCCGCCGGATCAGATCCAGCATGGCGTCGCGTTGGAGCGGGTCGAGGCCGTCGGTCGGTTCGTCGAGCAGGACGAGCGCCGGGTCGTGCACGATCGCCTGGGCCAACTTGGCGCGTTGACGCTGCCCGGTCGACATGGTGCCGAGGGGACGGAACCGCTCCTCACCGAGCCCGACGTGCCACAGCGCGTCGCTGGCCCGGTTGATGGCCGCACGCCGTGGCAGGCCGTGGATCTGGGCGATGTGCGCGACGAAGTCGTTGACCCGCACGTCGGGAGGGAGTCGATGGTGCTCGGGGCTGTAGCCGACCCGGGCCCGGATCTGGGGTCCGGCCGTGAACGGATCGAGTCCGAGGACCCGGAGTGTTCCCGCATCGGGACGGTGCAGGCCCAGGATCATGCCGATGAGCGTGGTCTTGCCGGAACCGTTCTCACCCAGCAGCCCGGTGACGCCGGAACCGATGCGGACCTGGGCGTTCTCCAGCACCGACGTGGCTCCCCAGTGCTTGGAGACCGACTCACCGACGACGATGTCGCCGTCGTACCCGGCTCCTGCCTGGGGCGTGGCGGTGGCTCCGGTCATGGCGCACGAGCCTATCTGTGGCGGGTCGAGCGGCGATCCGGACACGGGGGTATGGTCGCCGCCATGAAGACACGCAGACTGGGTCGGACCGGCGTCGAGGTCAGCAACCTGTGCCTCGGGGCGATGATGTTCGGCCAGATGGGAAATCCCGACCACGGGGATTCGATCCGGATCATCCACCGCGCCCTCGATGCGGGCATCAACTTCATCGACACCGCGGATGTCTATTCCCAGGGCGAGTCCGAGCAGATCGTGGGCAAGGCACTCGCCCAGGTCGACCGCGACCGGGTCGTCGTGGCGACCAAGGCCTGCGCGCCGATGGGCGAGGGCCCCAACCAGCTGGGCGTGTCGCGGCGGTGGATCATCGAGGAGTGTGAGAACAGCCTGCGCCGTCTCGGCGTCGACTACATCGACCTCTACCAGATGCACCGGCCGATTCCCACGACCGACATCGACGAGACGCTCGGTGCGCTCAGCGACCTGGTCCACGCCGGCAAGATCCGCTATTTCGGCTCCTCGACCTATCCCGCGTATCAACTCGTGGAGGCCCAATGGGTTGCCGAGCGCCGCAACCGGGAACGCTTCTCGACCGAGCAACCCCCCTATTCGATCCTGGCGCGGGGCATCGAACGTGAGGTCCTGCCCGTCGCCGAGAAGTACGGACTGGGCGTGCTGCCCTGGAGTCCGCTGGCCGGTGGCTGGTTGGCGGGCACCTTCGGAACCGGTCAGGCGAACGAGTCGCGCCGCGCCGCCCGCATCCCCGCGCGCTACGACCTGGACCTGCCCGAGAACCAGGCGAAGCTCGCCGCGGTCGACCAGCTCGCTGCGCTCGCGGCCGAGTCGTCACTCACGCTGATCCAGCTGGCCATCGGGTTCGTGCTCGCCCATCCGGCGGTGACGTGTCCGATCATCGGACCGCGCACCATGGAACATCTCGAATCGCAGCTCGCGGCTGCGGACGTGGCCCTGGACGACGACGTGCTCGACCGCATCGACGAGATCGTCCCGCCCGGGACCACCTTCTCCGAGGCGGACGCCGGCTGGACCCCTCCGTCGATCGCGAGCAGCCACCGCCGGCGCCGCGCCCACCGCTGAGCTGCCCCGGGAATCTCCTGCTCCGTCCCGCGCGGCTGACAGTACAGTCACCGGCATGGACGAAGACGGCACCAAGGTGAAGATCAAGACCCGCTCAGGCGAGGTCACCGACGGCTACGAACGTGCCCCGGCCCGGGCGATGCTGCGGGCGATCGGCATGACCGACGACGACTGGTCCAAGGCCCAGGTCGGGGTGGCGTCGTCGTGGAACGAGGTCACCCCGTGCAATCTGCCCCTCGACCGGCTCGCCAAACGCTCCAAGGTCGGCGTGCACGACGCAGGCGGTTTCCCGATCGAATTCGTGACCGTTTCGGTGTCCGACGGCATCTCGATGGGCCACGAGGGCATGCGGGCCTCCCTCGTCTCCCGGGAGGTCATCGCCGACTCGGTCGAGACGGTCATGCACGCCGAACGGTTCGATGCGCTGGTCACCTTCGCCGGCTGTGACAAGTCGCTGCCCGGCATGCTGATGGCCGCGGCCCGACTGAACGTGCCCTCGGCCTTTCTGTACGCGGGCAGCATCCTGCCGGGCCACTACAACGGCCAGGCACTGGACATCACCAGTGTGTTCGAAGCCGTCGGCGCCAAGTCCGCCGGGTCGATCTCCGACGAGGACTTCGACGCGATCGAGCGCAACGCGTGCCCGACCGAAGGGGCGTGCGCGGGGATGTTCACCGCCAACACGATGGCCTCGGTGGGCGAGGCGCTGGGCATGTCGTTGCCGGGGAGTTCCACCCCGCCGGCCGTGGACCGGCGCCGCGACGACTTCGCCTATGCCACGGGCCAGGCGGTGATGAACCTGGTGCGCCAGGGCATCCGGCCCCGCGACATCATGACCAAGGAGGCGTTCGAGAACGCGATCGCCGTGGTGATGGCCCTGGGTGGCTCCACCAACGCGGTGCTGCACCTGCTGGCCATCGCCGCCGAGGCCGAGGTGGAGCTGCACCTGGACGACTTCAACCGGGTCGCCGCCCGGGCCCCGCACATCGCCGACACCAAGCCCCACGGCAGATACCACATGGTCGACATCGACCGGGTCGGCGGCATTCCCGTGGTGCTGCGCGAACTGCTCGAGGGCGGGATCCTGCACGGCGACTGTCTGACGGTGACGGGGAGGACCATGGCCGAGAATCTCGCCGCGATCGACCCACCCGCACCCGACGGTGACGTGATCCACACGTTGTCCGAGCCGATCCACGCGCAGGGGGGCCTGGCGATCCTCACCGGATCCCTCGCCCCGAAGGGTTCGGTCGTCAAGGTCGCCGGCATCGACTTCGACACCTTCGAAGGTCCGGCCCGGGTGTTCGAGGGCGAACAGGAAGCGATGGACGCGATCCTGGCCGGCCGGATCAACGCCGGCGACGTCCTGGTGATCCGCTACGAGGGCCCCAAGGGCGGGCCCGGGATGCGCGAGATGCTCGCGGTGACCGGCGCGATGAAGGGCGCCGGGCGTGGCGGCGACTGTGCGCTGATCACCGACGGTCGGTTCTCCGGCGGCACGCACGGGTTCTGCATCGGTCACGTCGCCCCCGAGGCGGTGGACGGGGGACCGATCGCGTTCGTGCGCGAGGGAGACCGGATCCGGATCGACGTCGACGCGCACTCGATCGACCTCGATGTCGACGAGGCCGAACTCGCCGAACGTCGGGCCGACTGGAAGCTTCCCGAACCCCGCTACACCAAAGGCGTGCTCGCCAAGTACGCCCGCCTCGCCCAGGGGGCGGAGCAGGGCGCGGTCACGCGGCCCTGAGCCGTGCCGGGCCCGGGCGTCGGGCCAACACCCAGATCGCCAGCGGGTACGCCACCGCGATGACCCGTCCGGTGCCGAACCAGGTCTGGGCGATGATCGGCGCCGAACAGATCACCATGACCAGGGTCACGGCGAGGTAGATCGTCACCGGCAGCGGCGTACGCCGCCAGCGGGTGAGGGCCGCGCCGATCAACCCGACGGCGAGCAGCCCGACCAGTACGTCGGCCGCTCCCGCACCCGACCGGGCCCAACCGACGAGCGGCAGGCTGAACGTGCCGCCGCCGTTCTGTTGCAACAGCGGTTCACCCAGGGTGTGGGCGACGAAGAGCGACCAGAGTCCGAGGGGCATGGCGGGCACCACAGCCAGCGCGGCCCTCCGGGTTCTGGTCAACCCTGGCCAGAAGGCCAGCGACAACGCCGCGACGTAGGACGTCTCCCGGGTGAGGCAGGCGAGCACCAGCAAAGCCACGGCCACGGCCGTGCGGCGGCGGAACATCGCGGCGAACGCGGCCAGCACCAGCCCGGTCGCCAGTGCGTCGCTGAGCGTCAACGAGAGCGCGAGGATGACCCCCGGGTTGATCACCATCGCCAGGGGCAGCCACGGCGGCGCGCCCGGAAACCGGCTCAGGGCCCAGGCGCCGAGCACGACGCCGGCGATCGAGATGCCCGCGAGCGCCCAGATGAGCGGAGCGCCGCCCGACGGTGCGACCGCCCACCCCAACGCCGGGTACAGGATCCGGCGGAGCCGATAGGTCGGGTAGTCCAGTGAGCGGGCGGCTTTGTGCACGTCGAAGGGACTGCGGGCGATGGCGTAGAACAGCGCGCCGTCCAGACCGGTGCCGGTGAACTCCACCGCGTCGGGCAGATCGTGGTGGACCACCGGGTAGGCGGGACTTGCCGGTCCGACCCCGATCAGCCCGGTGACGCTGTCGTGTTGGACGACGACGCCGACGACGACGGCCACCGCGAGCAGCCCGGCCGCGAGCACCCACCACCACGACCGGCGACCGGTCCGGGCCGGGGTCGTGCTCGCGTCGGTCATCGATGTGTCAGTCGGATCGGCGGTCGTGATGTTGACGATCTCGGTACCGGTTGGCGCTTCCAGATCGTCGACGGAGTCGATGTGTGGCAGACTGCGGGTCACATCGTGCAGTCGACGGGGGTTGTGCACACCATGCAGGGGAACGGAATGTCGTCGGTTGCCGACGACCAGTCGCCAGATGACACCGGCGGGGCCGAATCGTCGCCGAAGACGTGGCGGCAGCGCCTGGTGTGGATCGCGACGCCCATCATCCTGATCGTCGTCGCCGGCGGCGCCTACGTCGCCAAGCAGGTGCACGATCTGACCGACACGCCCTACAAGACCGTCGCCTACGTGGTGCCGAGCGCGCCGCATCTGGTCGCCCGCCCCGGCGAGAAGGTGTACCGCATCGACCCGACGCGCTCGTCGCTCGCCTACACGATCCAGGAACGCATCGGCGGGCGGAGCGTTTCGAAGGCGCACGGCACCACCAACGGCATCGCCGGGGACATCGCGGTCAACCACGATGCTCCGGGGCGGTCCCGTCTGGGGACGATCGTGGCCAACATCGAACAGTTCCATTCGGACAACCGCCTGCCGCGACGCCCGCATCCGTGACGATTTCCTGCAGTCGCACACCTTCCCGTTGGCCGAGTTCACCGTGACGGGGATCGAGGGCCTGCCGGCCACGTTGACCGAGGGGACGCCGACGAAGTTCACCGTGCTCGGCCGTGCCAAGGTGCACGGCGTGACCCGCCCTGTGAAGTGGGCGGCGACCGGGACCCTGGGCGCCGACGGGTTCGACGTGCGCGCCACCGCGCCGGTCAAGCTGGACGACTTCGGCATCGAACACGTTGCGATCGCCGGGCTGGTCTCCGCGGGCAACGACGCGAACCTCGAGTTGAAGATCCATGCGGTCGACCCGGGAACGGTCACGGTCCCCACCAACATCAGCGGCCCCGAGGCCAAAGCGTCCGGAACCGGTCCGTCGTTCAAGACCACGATCAAGCCGATCCTCGAAGACCACTGCTCGTCGTGCCATCAGCCCGGGGAAGTCGGGGCGATCCACTGGGAGATGGGCACCGCCGGTGACGCGTCCAAGGTCGCCGAAGGCATCCAGACGGTCACCGAAGCCCACTACATGCCGCCGTGGCCGGCGTCGAAGAAGGGTGTGCCCCTCGCCCATCCGAACGTGCTGACCAAGGCGCAGATCCAGTCGATTGCCGACTGGGCTCAGGCCGGTGGCAAGTTGGATGTGCCCGCGTCGACGCGACTTCGACCGTCGGCGAAGGTGCGGGGAACCCAGCCGCGGGTCGACGAGAAGGTGCTCATCCCGGCGGCCTACACCGGTGTCGACGACGAGGAGAACGACTACCGCTGTTTCGTGCTCGACCCGCACGTGAGCAAAGCCCACGTTCCTCACCGGGTACGGCTTCGTGGCCGATCAGGTCAGAGAGCTGCACCACGCACAGGTCTTCCTGATCTCCGCGGACCAGAAGAAGCACGCGCGCAAGATGTCCGGCAGGGACGGCAAACCCGGATGGCAGTGCTTCGGCGGCGTCGACGTGCCGGGCACACCGCCCACCGAGGGGTTCAGCAATCGGCGCGACGCCGGTTTCAGTGGCCAGAACGACCTGGTCGCCGGCTGGGTGCCGGGCCAGAACCCGACGAAGTATCCCGACAATGCCGGGGTGCTGATGAATGCCGGTGACGCACTGGTGCTCCAGATCCACTACCACCACGAAGGCAAGGCGACCCCGGACCGTTCGGGGCTGACGTTGCAACTCGACGATGCCGCCACGCATCCGAACATCAAGAAGGTGCGGGTCGTCAACCCGCTGGCGCCGGTGGAGATCCCCTGTGCACCAGGGTCCACCGCGAAGCTGTGTGACCGCGACGCGGCGATCAGGGACGATGTCCGCCTCTACGGATCGGCCGGTTCCTACATCGAAGCGGGCCTGCTCACGCTCTGCCACCAGACCCCGGCGAAGCTGACTGCTGATTTCAACGGCTCGGTGGCGCATTCCGAGTGCACCCTGCCGGTGCCCGAGGCGGGGACGATCTTCTCCGTGCTCGGCCACATGCACACGCTCGGCAAGAGCATCAACCTCACGGTGAATCCGGGCAAGCCCGATCAGACCGTGCTGCTCGACATTCCGGTGTGGAACTTCGACTGGCAGCTCAACTTCGGGCTGGTGCACCCGGTGCACGTCAAACGTGGCGACGTGGTGAAGTTGTCCTGCACGTGGGATCGTTCACTCGATCCGAACCGGGACCCGAAGTACATCGTGTTCGCCGAGGGCACCGAGGACGAGATGTGCTTCGGGACCTACGCGATGGTTCCCGACGACCAGAGCGGCAGCTGACCGACTCACCCAGGTCTGCTCCACCATCTCGATGTCAACAGAGGAGATCTTCGTGGGGCTGGGGCCGCACTGGAGGGTGTCGCGGCACTGTTGCGTCAACAGGTCGACCGGATCGGTGTGCCCGGTGGTTCGGCCCGGTTGCAAAGGGGACGGAAACGATATACGGTCAGCTACTCCTACCAAGTAGTTCGCCCCAGACCTCGGCGGAAGTACCCGAACACGTTTGGGCCTCCTATGGCGGACACCGAGGTATCGAGCAACGTCGACCCACCCGGGTCGAAGGGCGCGCGTGAACGTGGGGTGCGCCCGACGACGTTCGACTCGTTGACCGGGCTGGTGGACCATGCCTCGTTCATGGCCGAAGCCGACCGCGTGCTCGGCCGGGCTTCCGAGGGGTCTGTGGCACTGAGCGCGCTCTTGTTCATCGATCTCGACTGTTTCAAGGACGTGAATGATCGCCTCGGCCATCAGGCGGGGGATCAGGTTCTCATCGCGGTCTGTCGCCGGATCGAGTCGGTGCTTCGCATCGGAGACTGCCTGGGTCGTTTGGGGGGTGACGAGTTGGCCGTGTTCGTCCCGTCCGTCGACTCTGCCGATGACGCAAAATACCTGGCAGAACGAATTGTGCGGGTCTGTGACGACGACGTCAGCTTCGACGGCGAGACGATGCGAATCGGCGCGAGCGTCGGTGTGGCGTTCTCCGATGGTGATGCCCGGTCGGCTGAAGCCTTGGTGCACGGCGCGGATCGTGCCATGTACCGGGCCAAGGCCGAGGGTGGCAGTCGTTGGAAGGTGTACGTGTCGACTCCTGGTGAAGATTCTCGCGACCGCGCACTCGAGGCACGCGTCGCTTTGGTCCATGCCAGACGTTCGATTCGCCATGCGCAGCAGTGCGTCGTCGCCCAGTGGCGCGACGTGGTCGATCTCGAAGACGAGCCGTTCGCGACCAGCCTGGTCGAAATCAGCCATTCGCTCCGCAACGTGGAACGGGTGTTGGACCGCCACCTCGGGCGCGCTGCTGCAGCGCCGAAACCCGTAGGTCCCCCGTCCGTTGTGGTCCCGGTCGCCGAGCTCATCGGGACGACGAGCGCCACCCCTGACAGAACCCGTGTCGTGCGATCGGCGTCTGACGACGGGCAGCCCATTGCACCGGTTGCCAGGACACCAAGCCCCGGTGACGTGACCTCAGAGCCCGGTGGTGTCGAGCTGCATTGGCAAGAGGACAGAGTCTGTGTGCGGATGTGGGGCGAACACGATCGGTCCGACATCAGGCTTCTCGAAAGGGCACTTGCCGATGCCGATGCCGCGGTGGATCTCGAAGTGGTGGTCGACATGACGAACGTGACCTTCTTGGAAGCCGCAACTCCGCTGGAGACCTTTGTGGCCGCAACCCCGCTGGAGACCTTTGTGGAGGTCCCGGTTGCCGCCCGATCGGACCAAGCCGATCTGCCCATCGAGGCTGAGCCACTGCGCAAAGACTCCGACAGCGCACGTCGATGACGTCAGACCGGCGGATGCGCATTCTCGACCGGCTTTACCCTTCGGGCGAGTCGGACCTGGAATCCCAGCACCTCGGTGAGGTGTGTGCCGAGGTGACCGGAGTGACCGGAGCGGGGCTGATGCTGATGTCGGGCGACGCCCCACGAGGGTCGGTGGCGACCACCGACTCGGTGAGCACAACGATCGAGGACCTGCAGTTCGCGCTGGGGGAGGGGCCGTGTGTCGACGCGTATCGCAACGACATTCCCGTGCTGGAACCCGATCTTGCGAGTCCGGTCGAGATCCGTTGGACGGCGTTCACACCTCCGGCAGTCGAGGCGGGCGCTCGCGCGGTGTTCGGGTTTCCGTTGCAGGTCGGTTCGGTGCGCCTCGGGGCGCTGAACCTGTACACCTCCACCCCGGGAGACCTCAGTTCAGACCAGTACGCAGACGCAATGGTCATGGCCGATGTCGCCGCCCAGGCGTTGCTGATCATGCAGGCCAACGCGCCCCCGGCGCGTTGGCAACCGAGCTGGAATTGAACGCAAATTTCCAATATGTCGTGCACCAGGCAGCGGGGATGGTCGCGGCGCAACTCGAGGTCAGCGTCGCCCAAGCCCTCATCCGACTTCGTGGCCACGCCTTTGGCCACGGCCGCCCCCTCACCGAGGTCGCCCAGGATGTGGTCGCCCGACGACTGCGTCTCTCCGACGACCGAGAATCTCCGACATGAGTTACCTTCGATCGTGCTTGGGAGCTGGGCCCGGTAAGCTCGGCTTCGGCGGAAAGGATCGCCGTCATGGCTGACCAGAATGCTCTCACCCGCACGTTGGTCGATTTGGCCGACACGCTCGTCGACGAATTCGATGTCGTCGACCTGCTGACCATGTTGACGGACCGCTGCATCGAAACCTTCACCGTGCAGGGCGCCGGGGTCATGCTTGCCGCGCCGATTGGTGGTGCGCTGCGATTGATCGCGTCATCGAGTGTCGTCATGCACGACGTGGAGCTCTATGAGCTCCAAGCCAGCGAGGGCCCGTGCATCGAGTGCTACCAATCCGGTGTGCCGATCATCAACCAGGACCTCGCTATCGCAGTGGCACGCTGGCCGCAGTTCACACCGGTGGCAACCGCGGCCGGGTTCGCCTCGGTCTCGGCCGTGCCGATGCGTCTGCGTGGCACGACCATCGGTGCGCTCAACTTGTTCGGCACCGACAAAGCGGGCCTGGCCGCGTCCGAGGTGTCAGCGGTGCGGGCGTTCGCGGATGTGGCGACCATTGCGGTCCTGCAACACCAAGCGGCAATCGATGCCCGGACCGTCAACGTCCAGCTCAACCACGCCCTGAACAGCCGGGTCACCATCGAACAGGCCAAGGGCATGTTGGCCGAGCGGGCTTCGATCGAAGTCGATGAGGCTTTTGGATGGTTGCGCACTTACGCCCGGAGCCACAACCTGCGCCTCGGCGAGTTGGCCCAGGACTTTCTCGACGGCAACGTAGACGTCAAGTCCATCGAACTCGCCGATCGGAAGCGCAACTGACCAAGGGTGTCGGTGTTCCAAGTCTTTGAGAACACACGTTCACCGTTTTCGTAGGCGTCGAGTTGGGCGCGGCGAGACGTGATCAGCTCGACGAACTCGGTTGTGGGATCTTCGGGGACGTGGCAGACTGGGTCCAATGACTGATCGCCGCACCCTCGTAGTACGCGCCTGACGCACGCCGAACCCCATACCCGCGTGCGTCTCCGACCTCCCCGACCGGGAGGTCGTTGTCGTTTTCGCAACCGGTTCGCCTAGCGTCGCCCGCAAGGGTCACGTGTGTGAAGTCTCCGTTCCCAATCGACTCGAGGTAGTCCGAAGATGAAGATCGATGGTGGTCAGGCCCTGATTCGCAGCCTGGAGGCCGAAGGGGTCGACGTGGTGTTCGGCCTGCCGGGCGGCGCGATCCTGCCCGTGTACGACCCGCTCCTCGATTCGCCGATACGGCACATCCTGGTGCGCCACGAACAGGGTGCCGGCCACATGGCCGAGGGCTACGCGCACGTCACGGGTCGGCCCGGCGTGGCCATGGTCACCAGTGGTCCCGGCGGCACCAACGTGGTCACCCCCCTGGCCGATGCGTACATGGATTCGGTTCCCATGGTGTGCATCACCGGGCAGGTCGCCACCCCGTCCATCGGCACCGACGCCTTCCAGGAAGCGGACATCACCGGCATCACCCAGGCCGTCACCAAGCACAACTTCCTGGTGCAGTCCGCGCAGGACATCCCCATGATCGTGCGCGAGGCGTTCCACATCGCCACCACCGGTCGCCCCGGTCCGGTCCTGATCGACCTGCCCAAGGACCTGGTCGACGCCAACAACCCCGCGTCGGCGATGGAGTGGGACTGGCCCTCCGACGCCGACGTCGCCGGCGAGCTGCCCGGTTACCGGCCCACGCTCAAGGGGCACCCGCTCAAGATCCGTGAGGCCGCGGAGCTGATCCAGTCGGCCCGCCGTCCGGTGATCTACGCGGGCGGCGGCATCCTCAAGGCCCGCGCCGCGGAAGCGCTGCGGGAACTGGCCGAGCTGTGCGACCTCCCGGTGGTCACCACGCTGATGGCCCGTGGCGCGTTCCCCGACTCGCACCCTCTGGCGCTGGGCATGCCGGGCATGCACGGCAACTACACGTCGGTGATGTCCCTGCAGCGGGCCGACCTGCTGATCGCCCTGGGCACCCGGTTCGACGACCGGGTCACCGGAAAGATCTCGGGTTTCGCCCCGGACGCCAAGGTCATCCATGTCGACATCGACCCGGCCGAACTCGGCAAGGTGCGTGAGCCCGACGTGCCGATCGTGGGCGACTGCCGCCAGATCATCGGCGAGATCACCCATGCCATCCGGTCCCTGGAGGCTGCTGGCACGAAAGCGCCGGACCGCAGTGAATGGCGCTCGACGATCAGCGGTTGGCAGGAGCGCTACCCGCTCGCGTACGAACCTCACGTCGAGGGTGACCCCCTCAAGCCCCAGGCGATCATCGAGCAGCTCCGGGACGCGGCCGACGACGGCACGATTCTGGTTTCCGGTGTGGGACAGCACCAGATGTGGTGCAGCCAGTACTGGCAGTTCGAGGAGCCCTACACCTGGGTCAACTCCGGGGGCCTGGGCACGATGGGGTTTTGTGTGCCCGCGGCGATCGGCGCGAAGGTCGGCCGACCGGACCGGACCGTGTGGGCCGTCGACGGGGACGGCTGTTTCCAGATGACCGCGCAGGAGTTGGTGACCGCCGCGACCGAACGCATCCCGGTGAAGGTCGCGATCCTCAACAACGGCTACCTGGGGATGGTCCGCCAGTGGCAGGAGATGTTCTACGAGGAGCGGTACTCGGAGGTCTACCTGTCGCTCGACCTGCCCGACTACGTGAAGTGGGCCGAGGCCATGGGTTGTGAGGCCATCCGGGTCGAATCGCCCGAGGAGGTCGCGCCGGCGATCGACAAGGCGAACGACATCGACGACCGACCGGTCGTGGTCGAGTTCCGCACCGATGACCGCGAGAAGGTCTTCCCGATGGTGCCGTCCGGACGGGCGAACGACGAGATCGTCGTGCCCCCGTTCCAACAGGAAGGGAACGTGAAATGAGCGCCCGTCGCCTGCACACTTTGTCGGTGGTGGTGGAGAACCGCTCCGGGGTGCTCGCCCGGGTCGCCGGGCTGTTCGCCCGTCGCGGTTACAACATCGAATCCCTCGCGGTCGCCCCCACCGAGGACCCGCGGCTGAGCCGGATCACCGTCGTCGTGGACGTCGAGCTGACTCCCATCGAGCAGATGGTCAAGCAGCTCAACAAGCTGGTGAACGTCATCAAGATTATCGAACTGGACGCCCGCGACTCGGTCGAGCGGGAGCTGTGCATGGTCACCCTCGCCGTGGACCGGGACGTGCGCAACGAGGTGATCGAGCTCGCCCAGATCTTCGAGGCCCGCATCCTCGCCGTCGCCCACGGGGCGATGACGATGTCGCTGGACGGCTCACCTGACAAGATCGACGACTTCGAGGAGTTGGTGCGCCCGTACGGGATCGTGGAGATCCAGCGCACCGGCCGGATCGCTCTCGGCAAGCTCGACCGTTCCGCCCCTCGGACCAAGTCCGCACGCAAATCCATTCATGGAAAGGCTTCCTGACGCCAATGGCAACCATCTCTTACGAAAAAGACGCCGATCGCTCGGTTCTCGCCGACCGGAAGGTCGCGATTCTCGGGTACGGCTCCCAGGGCCACGCCCACGCCCTGAACCTGGCCGACTCGGGCATCGACGTGCGGGTCGGGCTGCGCGAGGGATCGTCGTCCCGCGCCAAGGCCGCCGAAGCGGGTCTGCGCGTGTTGAGCGTGGCCGATGCCGCCGCGGAAGCGGACCTGATCATGATCCTGCTGCCCGACACCGAACAGCAGGCGGTGTTCGAGTCCGAGATCAAGCCGAACCTGGCGGCCGGCGACGCGATCTTCTTCGCGCACGGCTTCAACGTGCGCTTCGGCTACGTGGTCGCGCCCGACGACGTGGACGTGGCGATGGTCGCCCCGAAAGGGCCGGGTCACCTGGTGCGGCGCACCTACACCGAAGGTGGTGGGGTGCCCGATCTGATCGCGGTCGCCCAGGATGCGACCGGCAAGGCGCACGATCTGGCGCTGGCGTATGCCGATGCGATCGGCGGCACCCGGGCCGGCGTGTTGGAGACCACCTTCGAGGAGGAGACCGAGACCGACCTGTTCGGCGAGCAGGTGGTGCTCTGTGGCGGGCTCTCCGCGCTGGTCCAGGCCGGGTTCGACACGTTGGTGGGCGCGGGCTACCAGCCCGAGTCCGCCTACTTCGAGTGTCTGCACGAGCTGAAGCTGATCGTCGACCTGATGTACGAACAGGGCATCTCCGGGATGCGCTATTCGATCTCGACGACCGCCGAATACGGCGATCTGACCCGGGGGCCGCGCATCATCAACCAGGCGGTGCGTGACGAGATGCGCAACGTGCTGGACGAGATTCGCAGCGGGGCGTTCGCCGAGGAGTTCATCGGCGAGGTGCGCAGTGGCGGGGAGCGGTTCGCCGAGTTGCGCGAGGCCGGCAAGGCCCACCAGGTCGAGGTCGTCGGCGCCGAGTTGCGGGCCATGATGCCCTGGATCGCCGCGGGCAAGGTGCGCGTCGAGGACGCCTCGGGCGGCGACTGAGCGGTACCCGCGGCGAGCCGCGGACACTGTTGCAGGTGGCGGGAATATGCGAACCGGGGCAGCGGTTGGACGATGTGTAGTTGACACGTCAACAAAGGAGCCCACATGGCAACCGACACAGCGCCCACCGGTGACTACACCCTCGACCCGGCCCATTCGACGATCGGTTTCGTCGCCCGCCACGCGATGGTCACGAAGGTCCGCGGGACCTTCACCGACGTCAGCGGGACGGGGCATTTCGATGCGGACGACCCGACCAGGTCGACGTTTTCGTTGACCGCACAGGTCGCGAGCGTGGACACCAACAATGCGCAGCGCGACGAACACCTGCGCACCAACGACTTCTTCGACGCTCCGAATCATCCCGAGATCACCTTCCACTCCACGGCGGTGAAAACCGTCGACGATGCGCACTACGAGGTGGAAGGCGAGCTGAGTGTCCGTGGCGTGACCAAGTCGATCTCTTTCCCCTCGAGCTGACCGGTCCGGTCACCGACCCCTGGGGCAACACCCGAATCGGGTTGGAGGGTTCGGTCGTGGTAAACCGCAAGGACTGGAATCTCAACTGGAACACGCCGTTGGACTCCGGGGGCGTGCTGGTGAGCGAGAAGGTGACCCTCTCCTTCGACGTGGCGGCGACCAAGGACGCCTGATCCCCGTTCGCGACGGGGTGCACGGTGCGCACCAGGCTTCCGGATCGGCCCGATGGAAACGGGGAAGATCGTGACCGAGGCTGCACCGAACGGACCGTGGTTGAACGACCGGGAACAGCGTGCGTGGCGCGGGTTCCTGGAGGCGCACGCAGCGGTCATGCGTGCGCTCGCCAGACAGCTCCAGCGCGACACGGAGCTGTCGCTCGGCGACTACGCGGTCCTGGTCGGCCTCTCCGAAGCGGCCGGCGGGGAGCGTCGGTCCCACGAGATCGCCGATGCCATCGGTTGGGAGGCGAGCCGTCTGTCGCACCATCTCGGTCGGATGGAGCGACGCGGCCTGGTGCGCCGACACCCCTGCCCGCAGGATCGACGCGGCGTGACCACCTCGATCACCGAGGCAGGTCGCGTCGCGATCGAGGCGGCCGCACCGCTGCATGTGGCCGAAGTCCGACGGGTGTTCGTCGACCGATTGGACGATGCCCAACTCGACGCGCTGGGCGACATCGCCGCTCGGCTGCTCGGGCCGGGGACGTCCTGCTGATCCGGGGCTTCGATTCCGATACGATCGGTCCACGTCAGGATGCCATGCGGCGGATCGGGCGTTACCGAATCGGGTTGGAACCCCAATCCCACGAACCGAGGTGTCAAGCGTGCTCCGACTTCTGGCGACGATGGTGGTCTCACTGCTCTCCAGCGCGGTGGCGTTCATCGCCACCGCCGCGATCCTGGCGGACTTCTCGCTCGATTGGTCCGGGTTCATCGTCGCGGTGGTGGTGTTCTCCGCGGTCATGGTCCTGATCAGCCCGCTCCTGCGACAGATCGCGTTGACCAAGGCGAACTATCTGATGGGCGGCACCGCCCTGGTCGCCACCCTCATCGCCCTGATCGTGGCGGACATCGTGTCCAAGGGGTTGAGCATCACCGGGGGCGTCACCTGGATCGAAGCCACCGTGCTGGTCTGGCTGATCGGTCTGGTCGCCCAGTTCCTGCTGCCGTTCGTCATCTTCAGGGAGGTGCTCGCCCGCCACCGCGAAGAGCACGCGAAGGGACGTTGAGCGGGCACCGACCCCGACCCCTCGGGCGGGAAGAACCTGACCCGACGAAGTCGCCACCGGGTGCCGGGTACGCCAGGATGGGGTGATGGGACTGCATCGCTCCAGCCGTGTGGACGCCCCGGTCGAGGAGGTCTTCGCCTGGCACACCCGTCCCGGCGCCGCGCACCGGTTGACCCCACCCTGGATGCCGACCCGAGTGGTGACCGAGGCGGGATCGCTGCGCGACGGCGTCACCGAGTTCTCGTTGCCCGGTGGGCTCCGCTGGCGGGCGCAGCATCAGGCCGACGGCTACCGCGAGGGACGCCAGTTCGTCGATCGGCTCGTCGACACGCCGGGCCCGGGCACGTTGCCCTGGACCCACACCCACCGCTTCGAACCGATCGCCGGGGGGACCCGCATCGTCGACGACGTCGCCACGCCGGTGCCCGAACGCGCGCTTCGTCACATGTTCACCTACCGTCATGCCCAGCTCGCCTTCGACATCGCCGCCCAACGCCGCTTCGCGGCTCGCACGTCGGGCGTCCGCACCGTCGGGGTCACCGGTTCGTCCGGGTTGATCGGCACCGCGCTGTGCTCGCTGCTGACCACCGCCGGGCATGAGGTGGTCCGCCTGGTGCGTCGGGCCCCCCGGCGGCCCGACGAGCGCTCGCTGGAACCCGGAAGATCCGGACCCGGAGCTGTGCTCCGGTCTCGATGCCGTGGTGCACCTGGCCGGATCGTCGATCGCCGGACGGTTCACCGCGGCGCACAAGCGGACGTTGCGCGACAGTCGCATCGGACCGACCGCCCGACTGGCCCGGAGTGCCGGCCGGGCCGACGATGGCCCGTCGGTGTTCGTGTCGGCGTCGGCGGTCGGCTACTACGGCGCCGACCGGGGCGACCGCGTGCTCGACGAGTCCAGCAGTCCCGGCGACGACTTTCTCGCCCGGGTCGTCGCCGACTGGGAGGCCGACGCCCGGGTCGCCGACGATCTGGGTGTGCGCAGCGTCCAGGTGCGCACCGGCATCGTGCAGACCCCCGCCGGTGGGTCGCTCAGGTTGCAGTGGCCGCTGTTCGCGCTCGGGCTGGGAGGCCGCCTGGGCACGGGCGACCAGTGGCTGGCGTGGATCGGCATCGACGACCTGTGCGACCTGTACCTGCGTGCCGTGCTCGATGACCGGGTCGTCGGGCCGCTCAACGCCGTCGCGCCGAACCCGGTCCGCAACCGCGAGTACACCGCGGTGCTGGCCGAGGTGCTGCACCGACCGGCGGTGATCCCGGTGCCGCCACTCGGGCCGGCGCTGCTGCTCGGAGCCCAGGGTGCGCGGCAGCTCGCGCTGGCCAGTCAACGGGTGGTGCCGGCGAAGGCCACCGAGTTGGGACACCACTTCCGCTCGGTCGATCTGTACGACACGCTGGCGCACCTGTTCGGCCGCGCCCCCCGTTCGGCTACCGGTTCTTGAAGGCCTCGTAGCGGGCGAGCGCTTCGCGTCGTTCGCGGGCATGGTCGACGATCGGGTCGGGGTAGGCCGGGCCGCCCAGCTCGGGTAGCCAGCGGGCCACGTAGGTCCCTTCGGGGTCGAAGCGTTCGGCCTGGCGGGTCGGGTTGAAGATCCGGAAATAGGGCGCCGCGTCCGCGCCGCTGCCGGCCACCCACTGCCAGTTGAGCTGGTTCGACGCCAGGTCCCCGTCGACGAGGTGGCGCATGAACCACCGGGCGCCGCGCCGCCAGTGCACGTGCAGGTCCTTGACCAGCAAGCCGGCCGCGACCATGCGCACACGATTGGGCATCCACCCTTGGGCGAGCAGCTGGCGCATGCCGGCGTCGACGAGCGGAAAGCCGGTGCGTCCGGCGCACCACGCAGCGAACTTCGCGTCCGCTTCGGGGCCGGTGTCCCAGGCGAAGTGCTCCCACCCGCTGCGGTAGGGGCCACGCGCCGCGTCGGGCCGGTGGTAGAGCAGGTCGGCCAGAAAGTCGCGCCAGGCGATCTCGTTCACGAACGCGGCGTGGCCGGCAGATTCGTCCGCGTTGCATTCGGCGAGCACCTGGCGGGGATGGACGCAGCCGAACCGCAGATACGGCGACAGTTGCGAGCTGCCGTCCAGATCGGGCCGGTCCCGAGTCGAGTCGTAGTGGTCGATGCGGTCGCGGAGAAACACGTCGAGCACCCGGTGCGCCGCGGCCTCACCGGGTGCGGGGATCGCCGTGTCGCTTCGATGCGGGGGAACCCGTCGCTCTCGGGTGGTTCGACGAGGCGGTCCAGTCGGGGCGGCGGGGTCGGGTCGTCGATCGGTCGGGCCCGCCACGCCCGTGCATAGGGGGTGAACACCTGGTACGGCGTGCCCGACGACGTTGCGAGCGAACCGGGGGCCACCGTGTAGGGCGTGTCGATCCTGACCAGTGGGATCGCCTCCAGCGCCGTGTCCACCGCGGCGTCGCGTCGCCTGCCGTACGGGCCGAAGTCCTCGGTCACGTACACCGCCCGTGCGCCGGTCTTACCCGCGACCGCGGGGACGACGGTGGTCGGGTCGCCGTGCACGACGAGGAGGCGTCCCCCGATGGCGCGGTCCAACGCTTCGACGCAACCGGACAGGAACGCTCTGCGTGGGGCCCCGGAGCACCGCAGCAGCTCCGGATCGGCGACGAACAGGGCCACCACGGCCCGATGACGGTCGAGCGCGGTGGCCAACGCCCGGTGGTCACCGACCCGCAGGTCGCGCCGGAACCACACGATTGCGGTGTCGGCACCGGCGCCGCGGCGCGGCGGGCTCACCCGAGTGGTGCCAGCAGGTCCGGGTCGACCTGCGCGATGCGGGCGTCCAACCAGTCGATCAGCTCCGCGCCGGTCGCGCCACCGCCGGTGCCCGGCACGTAGACCGTGCGGCGGGGCCGACGGTCGAACCAGAACGCCCCGTCCGGTTCGTCCGGTGCATCGGCGACCAGCCAGCACATCGTGTCGATGCCCTGGCGTGGGGTGCGCAGGATCGGCCCGAGCAGGCGATGGAAGCGGGGGAGCGCGCTGACCACCCCCGGGGTGTCGGCCCAACCGGGGTGGACGGCCGCACTCATGCGACCGGGCGGCCACGTTTCGGCGAGCCCGCCGGCCAGGGTCACCTGCGCCCGCTTGGCCCGGGCGTAGGCGGTCGCACCGCGGTAGCGGTCCGGGTCCATCTCGAGATCGTTCAGGTGCAGGCCCTGGGCGTACATGCCACCACTGGACATCCACAGCACCCGGGCGTCGTCGGCCAGGTGCGGCTCGATCAGCCGGGTCAGCAGATACGGGCCGATCAGGTGGACCGCGAGGGTCACCTCGATGCCGTCGTCGGTTTGGCTGAACGTGGGCGAGAGCAGGCCGGCGCAGTGGACGACGACGTCGACGGTGGGGGTGGATGCGACCAGGCGGGTGGCCAGTCGGCGGACGTCGGCGAGGTCACCGAGGTCGCAGGGCGCGGCCGTGACCCGGGTGTCGGCTGGGGTGCGGCGGGCCACGCCGGTCACCGCGGCGCCGCGGTCGGCCAGATCGGTGGCGATGGCCGCGCCCAGTCCGGAGCTGGCGCCGGTGACGACCGCGGCGGAGCCGTCCAGTCGGGCGAGGGTGTCGTCCCAGCCTTCCAGCGCGGCGCGGGCCCGGTAACCGATGCTGGTGAAACTGCCGACGATCGTGGCTTCCAGGGCCGTGTCGACGACCCGTGCGAAGCACCCCGCGGCGCTCATCGTGCCGGTTCGAGCAGGTAGTGGGCGACGAGCCATTCGTTCCCGTCGCGGTAGCCCCACAGTTCCTCGCATCCGGCCAGGAACAACCGCCACCGGCCCAGCTCGCGGCGACCGTCGGTGGTCGTCCCGAGCGCCCGGGCGGCCGCGTCGGCGTGGGCGTTCAGGTTCTCCAGCCAGGCCCGGGCGGTGCGCGTGAGTGGGTGCCGTTCACCTCCCAGCGTTCGGTGACGACCAGGTCGTCGGTGAAGTGGTCGATCAGGTCGAGCGAGGGCATCACACCGCCGGTGAAGAAGTTCCGGGCCATCCAGCCCCGGTCGTACAGGTACGGGTCGCTGCGGTGGGCGAACACGTGCAGGAAGAACCGGCCTTGCGGGGTCAGCCACGTTGCGACGCGGCGCAGGGCTTCGTCCCAGTTGCGCAGATGCTCGAACATCTCGATGCTCACGACCCGGTCGAAGGGCTGTTTTGGCACGTAGCTGCCGATGTCGACGGTGTGCACGTCCAGGCGGTCGGCGTAGCCGTCGCGCCGGGCGTGGGAGACGATGTGGTCGCGTTGGGTGGCCGAGTCCGACACGGCTTCGACCTGGACGTCGTCGAACTGCTCGCACAGCCAGGACGACAACGAGCCCCACCCGCACCCGAGGTCGAGGATCCGCATGCCGTCTCTGATGCCGGCCCGCTCGACGACCAGGGCGAGCATGGCTTCCTCCGCGGCGGCCAGGTCGGTCACGCCGGGGTCCCAGGAGCAGCAGCTGTACTTGAGGCGGGGTCCGAGCAGTTGTTCGAAGAAGGCCGCAGGGACGGTGTAGTGCTGGTCGTTCGCCGCCCGGGAAGCTCCGGCGATGGGTCCCCGGCGCAGTTCGGCGACGAGTTGTTCGACCCGGCGGAGCTGCGCGGCGCGGCTGCCCCGGGTCGAGGTCTGCAGACGTCGCCCGCACGAGGCGCGTGCCGCGGCACGCAGCGCGGAGTCGGAGATGGGAACGTTGGCGAGCAGCGCGTCGGCGGTGGCGTCCACCGCGGCGTCGAGCCGTGCGCGCAGGGTGTCGGTGTTCATCAGAAGCTCCAGGTTCTCCGGGCGTGCGCGGGCAGGGTGGTGTTCCCGGGCCGGGTGAAGACCAGCTGCACGTCGCGGAGGTAGCGGGCCCGGAATCCGGCTTCGGCCATGGCGAGATAGAAACGCCAGGTGCGGAGAAACTCGTCGTCGAATCCGAGGGCCCGCACCGACGGTTCGGCCTGCTCGAAGCGGCGGCGCCACTCCGCCAGGGTGGGCCCGTAGCCTGCGCCGATCTCTTCGAGGTGGTGCATCAGCAGTCCGGAGTGGTCGGTCGCGGCGAGAGCGATTTCGGTGACCGAGGGAATGAGCGATCCGGGAAAGATGTAGGTCTCGATCCAGCCGTTGTCGAGTCGCCGGGTGCGTCGGGCACGCTGGTCGGGTTTGACGATGATCTGGGCGACGAACAGCCCGTCGGGCGCCAGCAGGTCGTCGCAGCGGGCGAAGAACGTGGCGAGGTCGTGGCCGACGGCTTCGACCATTTCCACCGACACGATCTTCGAATAGCTTCCCCGCAGGTCCCGGTAGTCGCATTCGACCACGTCGACGAGGTCGCCGACCCCGGCGTTGGCGGCGCGTTTGCGAGCGGCGAGCGCCTGAGCGGCGGACAGGGTCACCGCGGTGACCCGACAGCCGAAATTCTCCGCGGCCCACACCGCGAAGCCTCCCCAGCCGCAGCCGATCTCGAGCAGATGGTCGGCGGCGTGCAACTGGGCTTTGGCGGCGAGTCGGGCGTACTTCGCGAGTTGGGCGTCTTCGAGGGAGAAGTCCGCGTCGGTGACGTACGCGGACGAATAGCTCATGGTCCGGTCCAGGAACAGCTCGTAGAACTCGTTGCCCAGGTCGTAGTGGAAGGCGATGTCGCGGCGGGCCCGTTCACGGTTGGCGTGGTCGCGTCGGGGGACCCGGAAACCGGCGGCGGCCTCCTGGATGGTGTGGATCCCCTTGGCGGCACCCGCCGAGGCCGATGTGGTCGCGTGGTGGTGGAGGACCTCGAGCAGTCCGGCCAGATCGTCGGTGTCCCAGGCTCCTGCCACGTAGGTCTCTCCCAGGCCGAGCCGGGGTCGCCGCAGCAGGTGGCCGATCGCGTGTGGGTCGTGCAGTTCCACGGTGATCGGGGTCTGTGTGGTGTCGCCGAAGCGTCGGATCCGGCCACGGGGGTCGACGAGGTCGATCCGCGCGCCGTGCAGGTTGGCCAGCAGTCGGGAGACGACCGCTGGTCCGAGGGAGTCGGTGATGGTCATGCGGCCTCCTGACTGGAGTTGTCCGGCACCGATCCGATGCCGGGTACGAACGGCGGCTTGTGGCGGAACGGCGCGTGCCGCCGCCACAGGGCGAGTGCCTGGGCGTGGATGCTCCACATGGTGCGCTGGGGTCCCAGGGCGGCGATCATCTCCAGCAGGTGCGGATCGTCCAGGGGGCGCCGGCGCCCGTGCAGCGAGGCGGCCAGCACGGGACCGTCGTCGTCGCAGGCGTCGATTCGGATCAGCAGTCGGTCGCCCGGGGTGTGGGGCAGGCGGTAGTGGTAGGTGAGGTCGGGTGCGAGGAACGGCGAGACGTGCAACTGTTTGTCCCGGTGGTCCACCAGGACCCCGTCGTCGTCGGCGTCGGGTTCGGAGGCTCCGGTGAGCACCTGGGTCACCCGTTCGCCGAAGGTGTTGTTGATCTCGGCCAGTACAGCGGCGGTCGTGCCGTCGGGGCGGAGCGCCCACCAGAAGCTGACGGGGTTGAACCCGTAGCCGAGCACCCGAGGTTGGGTGAGCACCCTGAAATGCAGTCCCGGCAGGTGCGCGTCGGGATGGCCGGCGCGTTCGAGTTCGGCGCGGGCGGCGTCGTGGAGCGACCCGAGGCCGTCGGACCGGTCGCCATCGGATCGGGCGCCGTCGAAGTGGTCGGCGCGGCGCAGGGTGACCGGTCGGTGGCGGGTGCCCAGCAGCCACGGTCGCCGTCCCCGCGGGGCCAGGTCGTCGAGCTCGTCGAGGTCGACGTAGAGGTAGGGGACCCGGTAGGTGAAGTGGTGCTCGGGCGACCGGCGGTGGTGGACGATCGTGGCGTCGTAGATGGCTGAGTTCGGCATCGCGCTGTTCACCAGCGACCCCCGAGAGCGGTTGCTGCCCGCAGGCCGGAAGCTAGTGCATCCTCGTGGAAGCCGTAGCCGAAATGGGCGCCGGCGTAGTGGGTGTGATGGTCGCCCGACAGGCGCCGCAGGGCGCGTTGGGCATCCGGGGTGTCCGGGCCGAAGAGGGGATGGGCGAGGTGGGTGCGATCGATGATGGTCTCTTCCCGGACGCGTTGCCGGCTGTTCAACGACACGCAGTAGGCCTGGGAGCTGGCCAGTCCCTGCAGCCGGTTCAACGAGTAGGTGACCGTGGGGACCTGGGCCGGCGCGGCGCAGTCGTCGCACGCGAAGTTCCAGCTCGACACGTCGTCGGCTGCGTCGGGCAGCAGGCGCTCGTCGGTGTGCAGGATCGTCTCGTTCGAGGTGTATTCGAAGCGTCCCAGCACGTCGCGTTCGGTGTCGGTGGCGTCGAGGAGCAGCTCTCTGGCCCGGTCGGCGTGGGTGGCGATGATCACCTGGTCGAACTCGTGCACCCGGTCGTCGTCGGTCCGCAGCTCGACTCCGTCGCGGTGCCGTTGGACGCTGCGCACACCGGCGGCGGTGTGGCATCGGGTGGGCCCGATGCGTTCGGTCAGCCGCGCGACGTACCGGGCGCTGCCCCCGGTGACCGTGCGCCACGGCAGGCGTCCCCGCCAGCCGAGCATGCCGTGCTGTTGGAGGAACCGGACGGTGAACGCCGCGGGCAGATCGAGGGCGCGTGTCGGCCCGGTCGACCACAACGCCGCCGTGAAGGGCAGGAGGAAGTGGCGCAGGAACTGTTCGGAGAGTCCCTGGGCGGTCACGAATGCCCCGAGGGTGGTCGACTGTTCCGCTTCGGCGAGTGCCCGCGGCGCGATGCGCTGCCAGCGCAGGATGTCCACGGCGAGCCGCGCGAACCCGGGGTGGGTGAGGTGGCGGAGCTGTCGGATGAGCGAGCGACCCGAGTAGCACAGTCGATGGCGGCGGCAGCGCACCGAGAACGACATCTCCGAGGGTTGGGTGACGACGTCGAGTTCGGCGAACAGGCGTGTCAGGTTCGGATAGGTCGTCTCGTTGTAGACGAGGAACCCGGTGTCACAGCCGAGACGGCCGGCGTCGGTGGCCACCTCGACCGTGCGGGCGTGGCCACCCAAGCGTGCCCGCGCTTCGAACACGGTGACGTCGTGGACGTCGCGGAGTGCGTAGGCGGCGCCGAGACCGGCGATGCCGGCCCCGATGACGGCAACCCTCATGGCGGGTCGGTCGGTAGCTGGGTCATTGTCGTTGCTTCGGAGCCGAGGGCCGGATCGGATGGGCATATCGGTCGGGAAGTGCCAGCCGTCACCCTGGGGGCGACCCGGCACTGTCCGGCGGTGGACCGGGGTGGAACAATGGCGACCATGGGCTCTGATGGCATTTCCCCGGCAACGTCGGACACTACCGAGTTCGCCGCGCTCGGTGATCGGATGACGACACCGTTCGGCGACGTGTTCGTGATCGACCACGATCCTCCGGGGGCGACCGGCGACCCGGTGGTGGTGCTGCACGGTTTTCCGACCAGCTCCTTCGACTGGTGGGGCGTGCTGGGCGCACTCGGCTGGGGTCGTCGCCGGGTGGTGCTGTTCGACTTCATCGGTTTCGGCCTGTCGGACAAGCCCGACCGGCGCTACGGCATCGACCTGCACGCCGACACGGCGGTCGCGTTGTTCCAGTCGCTGGGCATCGACCGGTGCGTGCTGGTCACCCACGACATGGGCGACACCGTCGGCGGGGAGCTGCTGGCCCGGTCGTTGCCGCCCGGAACGGTGCCCGACGACCCGGCCTGGACCGCACCCGCCGACGCAGCCGGTGGTCGTGTCCGGATCCGGCCGGCCTCCCGAGCCGCTCGAGCTCGAGGTGGTCTCCCGGGTGATCGTCAACGGTTCGATCTATCTCGATCTTGCGTCGTTGACCGACGGCCAGCAGCGCCTGTGGTCCGCGGACGACGCCCGACTGCCCGACGAGCTGGGAGCGCTCATCGGCGGTGACGCCCTCGCGGCCGGTCTGGCGGCCGTGTTCCACCCCGATCATCAACCCGACGACCGGGAGCGGGCCGCACTCGTGGCGATGATCGAGGAACGTGACGGGCATCTGCTGCTGCCAAGGCTGATCCGCTACCTGGATGACCGTCGCCGTGCCGAGTCCCGTTACACCGGTGCGATCGAAGTCCACCCGAGTCCGCTCACGATCCTGTGGGCGCAACAGGACCCGGTCGCGGTGGCGGAGATGGGCGAGCAACTCGCCGGGCGCGCCACGAATGCCCGACTGGTCCGCCTGGACGGGTTCGGGCACTACCCGATGGTCGAACAGCCCGGTCGGTTCGGAGACGAACTTGCACGGGCGTTGGACGACACGGGGGAGTGATCAGTCGCGAGTAGGGCACCGCCGCGCACCCGGGCCCCAATACCTGACTTGGTGGGTCGGGATTCGAACAGGTAGCCTCGACGCCCATGGCAAACGACTCCTGGGGCTTCGAAACCAAACAGATCCACGCCGGCCACGCGCCGGACCCGACCACGGGTGCGACGGCCACGCCGATCTATCAGACCACGTCGTATCAGTTCAACGACACCGATCATGCCGCGAACCTGTTCGCGCTGGCCGAGATCGGCAACATCTACACCCGCATCCAGAACCCGACCCAGGCAGCGGTCGAAGCCAAGGTGGCGGCTCTGGAAGGTGCCCCGGACACCGCGGTGGGTCTGCCCGGCGCGCTGGAAGTCTCCTCGGGACAATCCGCCACCCTCATGGCGATCTTGAACCTCGCGGGCGCAGGCGACCACGTCGTCGCTTCGGCTTCGCTCTATGGCGGCACGTTCAACCTGTTCCACCACACGCTCCGCAAGATCGGCATCGACTTCGAGTTCATCGAAGACCCCGACGACCTGGATGCCTGGCGTGCCGCAGCAAAACCCAACACCAAGGCATTCTTCGGCGAGACGATCGGCAACCCGAAGAACGATGTCCTCGATCTGCGTGGGGTTGCCGACATCGCGCACGAGGTCGGCGTGCCCATGATCGTGGACAACACGGTCGCGACGCCGTGGCTGATGAATCCGCGCGAACACGGCGCGGACATCATCTTGCATTCTTCGACCAAGTTCCTGTCCGGTCACGGGACCACCATCGGCGGGGTGATCGTCGACTGTGGCACCTTCGATTTCTCCCAGAACGACCGCTTTCCCGGTCTGGTCGAACCCGATGAGACCTACAACGGGCTTGCCTACTGGCCGGCGCTGGGCCCGGGTGCATTCATCATCAAGGCCCGGGTGCAACTGCTGCGTGACCTGGGCACCGCGATCTCGCCGTTCAATGCATTTCTGACCATTCAGGGCATCGAAACGCTGAGCTACCGGGTCGAGCGGCACAACGCGAATGCCGCCAAGGTCGCGGCGTTCCTCGACCAGCACTCCCAGGTCGAGAAGGTCAACTACGCCGGGCTTGCCTCGTCGCCGTGGCATGAGCGGGCGACGAAGAACTTCGGCGGCAAAGGGTACGGCTCGTTGCCGTCGTTCGTGATCGCCGGTGGACTGGAGGCCGGGAAGGCCTTCATCAATGCGCTGGAGTTGCACCAGCACGTGGCCAACCTGGGCGACGTTCGCAGCCTCGCGATCCATCCGGCGTCGACGACCCATTCCCAGATGACCGAGGCGGAGCTGCTGCGGATCGGAATCGAGCCGGGTCTGGTTCGTCTGTCGGTCGGTCTGGAAACCGTCGAGGACATCATCGCCGATCTCGACCAGGCGTTCGCCGCGGCCAAAGTCTGACACGTGCCGACCCGTTCGTGGTCGGATCGATCTGCGAAGCGGCCCCGGCGGTGTTCGCCCGCAGCGTTGCCGCGGCTTTGGATGGGACGTGGCTGAGTGCGCACGGTCTGGTGCAGCAACCGATCTTCGACGACAATCCCGTGGTCCGATCTGGCGCGCCGCCACCTCCGCACGCCGCTGAACGTCGAGTTCCTGAACCCGGCCTACGACGAGGTGCCGGGGCGCGCGTCGAATCCGAGCCTGGCCGATCTGGCCGAAGCGCCGGAGGTGGTCGACATCTTCCGGCGTGAAGAGATCATTCCCCCTTGGGGCCCGCCGGTATGGCGGAGCCTGGAGACATCCTGGCGTCGGTATGTGACCGGGTCGGATCGTTGATGCGACCGGCCGCGGTTTGTAAGGTTGCGCCCCGGTGCGGACATCGATGAAGGAACGACCATCGGGACACGAGAGCCGGGTCGGATCGAGTCGTCTGCCGGGCCTCGATGTGCTCCGCGGCGTGGCGATCGCGCTCGTGATGATCCAACACGGCTGGCCGCAGATCGTGGGCGGCGCGGGAGTCGTGGGGGTGGGGATCTTCTTCTCGCTGAGCGGGTATCTGATCACCGGTCTGCTGGTGACCCAGTTCCGGCGGACAAACGGATTGCACTACGGGCGCTTCTACCGCAACCGCATCCTGCGGCTGTATCCGGCGCTGGTGGTGATGGCCACGGTGGTGATCGCTGTCGCCCTGGTGCAGGGCGCGAGCACGGGAGCCGCCGTGTGGTCGTTCGTGGTGGCGGCGTTCTATCTGGGGAACGTGCCGCCCCTGATAAAACACAACGTGACAGGGATCGGTCACGTGTGGACGCTGGCAACCGAGGAGCAGTTCTACCTGATCTGGCCGGTGCTGTTGGCGTTCGCGTTGCGCCGGCGCCGTGAGCGGCTGCTGGTGATCGTGCTGTTGGTCGGTGCGATCGGCGTGGCGTTGGTGATGACCGCGGTGCGCTGGTCCCGTCCGACCACGCTGTATGTGTGGCCGACTTCGTGGGCGGTCACGTTGCTGGTGGGTTGCGCGGCGTTCCTGTTTCGTGAGGTGCTCAAATCCTTGGCGGTCCGCCCGGTCGTGCCCCTGGTTGCGATCGTCGTGTTGGCGGTGCTGTGCCGACTGCAACTGAAAACCTTTGCGCTGACCTTCTCGATCGGGACCACCGTGATCGGTGTTGCCGCCGCGGCGCTGATCTTGTGGGCCGCCGGCCTGAGGTCGGTGCCGGTCCCGTTCGTTCCGTTGCGGTGGTTGGGGTTGATCTCCTATGCCGCGTACCTGTGGGACTATCCCATCCAGGTGTGGGTCGACCGCAAAGACTGGGGCCTCGCCGGATCGTTGCTGGTGGTCGGGCTCACACTCGGCGCGGCGACCTTGAGCTGGTTCGCGCTCGAGCGGCCGATCGCCGAGTGGCGACGCCGACGTGACCGCAAGGCGGGAGTGGTTTCCTCGGCGCGTCGGCTGCGAGAGGCCGTCGGTGCTCCGCTTAAAGGGGACGAGGCTCTCGCGACGGTCGGAGAGAGCGCCGGGCCGTAGTCGAACGGTTCGCCGCGCACGGGATCGAGACGCAGCTGCTCGAGGGCCTGGCAGTGGCCCGGCTCGTCACAGGGCGGCCCGTGGGGCAGGAGAAGTGCGTGCAGCACGCCGACTATGGCGGCCGGCCCCAGGACGCCGGGGAGATACCACCGCTCGAACGGCGACGGGCCTGGGGACGTCACGCGATCGCGGACCAAGGCACGGTCGGTCATTCCGTCGGGCCCGTCGACGACGACATGGCTGGCTGCGTCCAGCGGAAAACCGGGACGAGCGACTCCCTCTTCCTCATCGTGGCAACGATGGTCGTACCGGTGTGGAGCTGCTTGTGCCACACCAACCGGGCAGGCCGCCCGAAACACGTCATGTCGACCAGCACCACCGCCGTGGTGTTCTTGACCTGGACTTTCACGCCGCACGTGCCTCGCCAACCCTGATCAGCCCGCAAGGTCGCATCGACCAGCAACGGCGACCCGTCCCGGTCAGGTTCGGTCGCGCCGAGCACATGAACATCGCCCAAGCCGACGAGCGTCTCACACACGCGTAGCATCGGTTTCCACAGGGACTCTCCAGCATCGACGGCGTCAAGAACCACCGATTCTGTTGAGTCCCTGCCCGCGCCCGCCGGCCCTTCGCTACCTGCCGGCCGGGCCGGGTGCGGCGCTCACCTTCGGGTTGCAAGGCTGCTACGTGGCGGGCAGGAACTTCATCGACTCGGTTGATTTGCCGTCGCGCCTGGCGAACGTGGACGATGCGAAGCCCCTGGTGATGCATCCGGCCTCGACCACCTGACAATAGGTGGGTTATCCGGCCTACGACGAGATCCTGGGTCGACCGTAGATTGCGGCCTGGCCGGTCTCCCCGAGGTGCCTCAGGTCATCGACGTCTTCCGGCGTGAAGTAGCGATTCCCGAGGTGGTGGACGAGGCGATCGAGGCGGGGGCAGTGGCGGTGCGGCTCCAGCTCGGGCTGTGCCATGGCCCGTTGTGTGGCCTGTAGACCAGGTCGCCGGAACTGCTCGGCCTCCCGCCGGGGCGCACTCTGAACAGATCCCCGTGCACCGCGTAGTCCCCGGCGGCACCGGTGGCCGGGGCGGCCTGGTACGCGAGATTGCTGACTGTCTCTCCGGCTCACGCACTCAGCCAGCTCTGCAGTGCTCGTCCGATCGGCCCCTCCGGTTCCGCAGGTCTGGGCCGTAGTGTTCACGGCCGAGGCGGCAGTGGCGCGGCACCGGGGACGCATGCGCGCCATGGCGCAGCCGGTGGGTAGAGTGGGAGGTCGATTCGGCGAGGTAGATGTTCTTCACAATCGGGAACGAGGGGTCGGAGCCAAATGGAGTCATCCATGCGTGTAGCGATGATTCGGCTTTGGCGGGCACTGGATGGTGGGACACGCCGGCGGCTCGAGTTCGCGTCCCTGGGTTCGCTCCTGGTCGCTCTGCTCGAGGTGGTCGGTGTCGCTCTGATTGTGCCCTTGACCCAGCTCCTGACCGACCCCGGCAACCCGAGCAGCTGCTCAAACGCATCTCGGATGTGTTCGGCAACCCGTCACAGGACACGCTCGCCATCGAGATAACGCCATCATCTTCGTCACCTTCTTTCCAAGGGCCTGTTCACCTTGTTTTTCCGGTGGTGGGTGCTCGGTTTCGTGAATGTCCATGCCGCCGATCAGGCCGACGATCTGTTCCGCCGCTACATGTACAGCCCGTATGACTTCCACCTGCGACGGAACTCGGCGGCGCTTTTGCGCACGCTCAACAGCGGCGGTCAACCAGGCGTATGTTTCGGTCCTCAGTGCCGGTATGATCATCATTACCGAAGGCGCCACTATGGTTGCGATCGGCCTGGTGCTGTTGGTGATGCGCCCGCTGCCCGCGATCGCCGCGGTAGTCTATTTCGGGGCGACGGCCTGGGGTTCATGCGCTTTGCGACGGCGCAGGCACACGAAGCCGGCGTCGAACTTGCAGGAAGCACAGCGGACGCAGTACCAAGCGTCGCTGCAGGGTCTGGGCGGCATCAAGGAGGTGAAGGTCCGCGGCACCCAACAACATTTCATCGACTCCTTCGCCGAGTCGCGACAGCGCACGGCTCTGCCCCAGCGAATGTCGGCTTTCTGAGCGAGGCCCCACGCTATGTGGTCGAGATGGTGTTCATCCTTGGCATCGCCGTGATGTGCGCGATCATCTTCGCTCAGACCAACTCCACCCAAGCGACCGCGACGTTGGCGCTGTTCATCGTCGCCGGGTTTCCGATCATGCCGAGCATCACCCGGGTGATGAGCGCGTTCAACACGGTTCGGGTCGGCAAGAGCGGTGTCGATCTCGTCTTGGCCGACTTCGACGAAGTCCCCGCCGTCAAGACCGATCCGGCGCCAGTCGAGCGCTCGTGCCTGCTAGAGGGCTTTCGGTAGTCGATCTCGAATTTCGTACCCCGAATCCGATGTGGCCGCGCTTCACGGGGTGAGCTTCAAGCTGCCCGTCGGCAGTCGCTTGCGGTAGTCGGCGCAAGCGGCGCCGGCAAGACCACGCTGGTCGATTTGATCCTCGGCCTCTACCCGCCCGAACGGTGGGGGAGATCATCGCCGACGGCACGAACATCGCCGCGAGACCTCGATTCCTGGCAACGCTCGATTGGTCTCGTGCCCCAAGAGGTGTACCTGCTCGACGAGACGATCGCCTCGAACATCACCTTCGGGGAGCCGATCCATTCGATGCCGGGCGACTGGCCGAGGCCGTCACCCGCGCCCAGCTAGACGACCTGATCTCCGGCCTCACAGGCCTCAACACGGTCATCGGTGAGCGTGGCGTGCGCCTCTCGGGTGGGCAACGTCAGCGCATCGGCATTGCCCGGGCGCTATACATGCGACCCCAGCTTCTCGTGCTCGACGAAGCGACCTCTGCGCTCGACAACGAAACCGAACGCCGAATCACCAACACGATCGACGCGCTGCACGGCGAATTGACCATGATCGTCGTTGCCCACCGTCTCTCCACCGTGCGCAGGTGTGACCAGTTGATCTTCATGGCAGACGGCCAGATCGAGTCGATCGGGAGCTTCGAAGAGGTTCGCGACACCAATGCCGACGTTCGCTCATCTCGTCGAGCTCGGCTCGCTACAGTCCTTAGACGAACCGGCATTCGCGGAGACTACTGAATGACAGACATGGACGCGTCCGCGGACGAGACCACCGACAGTGGAATGGCCGAACGTCGATACTCGGATTTGGCACAGTTTACCGAGGCGGCACGACGAGAATTTAGAAAGCACTTCACTCGATTGGCGGGCAATCAACCGATTATCCATCTAGGCTACTGCGACCAGCCCAATCCGGGCGACAACGCTATATCACTTGCCGAAGGCGCGATTCTCGTGAGTGCCGGCGTCAATGTACGCGCACGCATCTCGGCTTTGGACCTCGAGCTTCGTTACACCGAAGCGGAAGGTTACGTGCGGTCCGTCGGCCAACTCCCGATCCTCTTCAGGGGAGGCGGAATGCTCAACGACATCTACCCGCCCACGTCGGAACGACACGCCAGGATCATCGACGCATTCCACGATCGGCCGATTCTCGAGTCCCCGCGCAAAGCATTTCCTACTCACGGCTCTCGGCGTCTGACCGGCTTAGGCGTTCGATCGCAGGCCACCCTGACTTCCGCCTTCTTGTTCGAGATGACCAGAGCTATGAGTGGGCGACGAGGCACCTCGATTGCCCGGTCACGCTGGTGCCGGACGCGGTGCTCACCGGGGTCGGCGCGCCTACGTCGCGAACGTGCTGGCGGGGGCATTGGGGTTGCAGCGCGGCACGACATGGAGATCGGGGATCGCCGGGGACGGGTGCCCGACGGGCCGCTAATCCCTTGGACTGACGAGCCCCGCGCGTGGATCGAACCGCGCCTGATCCCTGCACGAATCCGGCGTCGATTTGCCGGCCCCAGCCGCACGACCTCTCTCTTGGAACCCGATTGCCGCTCGCGGTCGACTCGCCCGTGCCGTCCGACTGTTGTCGTCTTTCGAAGTTGTCGTGGCGGACCGCTTGCACATCGCACTTATATGCATCATGAATGGAATTCCTGTGGCGGTGGTCGACAATTCGTACGGCAAGATGAGTGCAGCATTTCGAACGTGGCACCTTGAAGCTCTTGCAAAGGTACGAATCGCACCGAACTTCGATGAGGCTTTTGAAATCGCTCAAGCCTGGACAAAGGAGGCGTAACGCATGCGAGATGGCAAGATACTGCCACAAATGGGACAAGAACCGTCGCTGTCCGGGACTACCTGGTGCGTGCGCGCTCAGACTGAGGCTTCACGGGCGGGGAGGGGCTGAAGCAAGTGATGCGGCACGATGACCACGGGTCAGCGCAGCGATAGGGTCGCTATCATCATTGTCACATATAATGCAGCCCTCTATGTTGCCCTGTCTCTCTCCTCCATTTGTCGGACCCGAGATGTTGATCGATACATCATTGTCGTGGACAACGGTTCTAGATGGTTTACCCGAACTATCCTCAAGCTGTTCTTCTCGCTAAGAGTTATCGATCGCCTCCTCCTCCTCCACGAGAACACTCTTTTCTCTCCGGGGTGCAATCTTGGTGCGGTAATCTCTCCCCGCGACGCGACCCACCTTCTCTTGCTAAACCCCGATATCGTTATCAGGGACCGCAGCTGGCTTCGCTGCCTTCTCGGCTTACTCGAAGGACCGGGTGTCGCTGCCTTTGGGCGGGCTCGCGGTCGTCCAGTCGGCGAGCCGCGGACGGCTATTGCTTCTTGGTGGATCGCGTAACTTGGGAGCAGCTTTCGGGGGCCTTGACGAGTCATATGAGTGGTGGTGGGCGGTCACTCGGTTTCAGTCGGAGGTTCTACGCTCTGGAGGGAAGGTCACGGCGGTCGATAATCCACGGAGATTTATCTATCACTTTGGTGGAAAGAGCGGCGATAGTTGGCTGGGCGCAAGGGGTATGGACACCAGCCACGATGAGATCCGGGCGTGGTTCGACGGACTTCCTTCCGTCGACGTTCTTGACTGGAGCAAAGATTGACGAAATTGAGCCCTATTCTGGCGCTGTAGGCTGATGCGTGACATCCACCTCGCTCACCTGCCCAATGACGCTCGGGCAGCCTTTAGGTGCGGTCCAAGAGATGAGCACATAATGCCCCTGCGAGCGTCTCTCATTGTGACCTGAGAGCGTTCGACAATAGATAAATCTTCGTACGGCGATCATGGCGAAAACCGATTGACAGCCGTCCGCGAAGCGGGCCAGATTTGAATCCTCTTGCGGATGTCTAGGAAATCGTCAAACGACAAGTCTTGGTATCTGTCTATGATCTGGTCGAAATCATCATATGTAAATTGCGCGGATCGAAGTTTCCGAACAAACAATAAGCCGGTGGGAGGGGCATTGATAAGATGAAGATATAGATCTCGGCGGTCGTTCGACAGATGAGCAAGCAGCTTCCATACGTCACCTGTCCAACGGATGGTGTTGCGGCTCTGGGTTCGATTCGCCATTTCCGCAGTTAGCGGTAGGCAGTCGTGGATCATGACAATTGTGTCTGGATGGGCGAGCTGCTCAATGCTGTAGAAGTCGCGTAGCGCATATTCGAAGAGATGCATCCCGTCAATGAAGGCAAGGTGAGTACTGGCTGTAGATTCATTGCCCACGGCACGTCCACGGTGCTAAAGAATTTGTCGCTTGTCATCGGAAAGAGCGGGATGTTGGACGCGATCGCTGGAGAGATCAATGGCTGGGGGTCGACCCCCAGAGCGAGGGTTCGCGGGAGTGCAAGGCGAAGGGTCTTGCCTTGAAATATGCCGACTTCCAGGTAGGTCCTCGGCGTTAGGCGTATATGCACGTATCCGCGTAGCGAAGCACGTCGACGTAGTCGGTCATCGGCATCTTGTCAGCCTAGCCGAGTTTCATTTCGTGTCGAGCAGAGGAGGCGCACCCGGTGTTGGTTTAGCGTACGCGGGAGGCCGGCTGGTCAGTTCAGTGTCACGTCTCGTATCCAATCGCCCAGGGTTGCGACGTCGGAACGGGACAGGGCTTCGAGTTCGGCGAATCGACCTGCGATGTTGATGCTTGCTTGGCGATACGTGTTGGAGTCCTGGAGGATGGTGAGTGCCGTCTGCCAGGCATCCACGTCATCGCGGTCCGCGTATATGCCGCTATCTCCGAGCACTTCGCGGAGTCCGTCGCAGGTGTGGGCGACTACGGGTATTCCGGAGGCAGCTGCCTCTATTGGCGTGCGCGGAAATCCTTCGCTCCATGAAGGGGCCAACAGAATCCTCGTGCGACTGAACACCGATTGCATGTCATCGGTCGGTTCCAGAAGTTCCACGTTGTGCGGGACGGTGTTGGGGATGACCTGGTCGCCCCAACCGCGCACGCCGAGGAACGGTGTCCCGGGCATTCGGCGCGCGAGTGCGTAGAAGACGTGGGCACCCTTCCACGCGGAGAGATTGACGAGCGTGACCGCATCTCCCGGCACCGTTCGGTACTGCGCGGCACTGATCGGGGGTCTCACGACCATTCCGTACGACGGCGAGTCATTGACTCTGAGGATGTGTTTGGCGACCGGAATCATCAATTCCGGTTTGCGTCGAGCTCCGCGGCCACGTGGGTCGTCGGGTCGTGCAGCATGTAGATGAGCGGACGCCGAGCGAATGCTGCAAGCCTGCTCGCCGTCTTCGCACGAGCACGTTGCGTTAGAACGACATCGGCCCAGCGGTAGTGGCCGATGATTATCGAAGAGAGTCGTTCTGGTGGTGGATGAACTACTTCGTAGGTCTGGCGGGGCATTGGCTGCGGGGAGAGCAGCCGCACCTCGAGGCCGTCCGCGACAAGGGCGTCGAGCAAGGCCGACAAAGCCGTGAAGGCACCGGCCCTGGGCCGGTCAGACACGTCAACGAGCACCCGCGGCGAACCGGCGGCACGGCCTCTGCTGCAGAGGGGTGCGCCAAGCAGTGGGAGCCCGCGGTTGAGCGCGCCGTTCCATGTTCGACTCACAACCGGATGCGATCGGAGCCTGGAAACCCTTCGGGTGATGTCATGGACCGTTCCCGTCACCATCTAGAGTCTTCCACGTAGGCGGCGGCGACCATCAATGCGGGGTGACGCGATGGGTCCAGTCACGCGTCCCCATTTGTGTGCTTGGCCTCATGCCGCGACCCGCCGGACTCATTGACTATACGGCGCCGCCGAGGGACCCGGGGGTCAGCGATGAGGGCGCGCGTCAGGGCGATGCGTAACTATGTTCGATGAAGACAGCCCTGTCTGGAAGGCTATTTAGGTGGCGACGAATCAGCCTTCCCCGATCTACACGGTCATGATCGCGGTACGCGACGGCGCAGCGACCTTGGGTGCCGCGCTCGATTCGCTGGTTGCCCAGACGTCCGACGACTTCGAGGTCATCGTCGTCGACGACGGATCGACCGACGGGTCCATCGACATCGCCCGTGAACATGAGATCGAACCACTCGTACTCGCCGCCCCTGGTACTGGAGTCGCAGTGGCCCGCAATCTTGCCGTCACACGTCGCGCGGTCGCTACCTCACCTGGCTCGATGCCGACGACCTGTTTCATCCGCATCGTCTCGAAGTGATCGACGAACAGCTCGGGGCCGGTAGCGGCGGGATACCCCTTCATACGGGGGTCGTCCCGTTCGCGTTGCACGACGACAGCGTCGCGCTCGGAGAGCTCCGCGACCGCAAGCTCGTCGATTGGGTCGAACACTGGGTCGATGACCCGAGCGAGCTTGTTGTCACACCTGCCACAACACCCCGGGCCCCGAGCCGCTACGAACAGACTGTCCGAACCCACGCCGACCTACTTACCTGGGTCCCGCCGGCACAGGTGTTGGTCGTCGAACGCGACCTGTTCATCCAGGCGGGGTGTTTCCCACCCACGCTCGTGCTGGCAGCGACTACCTGTTCATGCTCAACCTGTCCCGGCTCACCGACATCGTCGAGTGGCCCAACGGCACCTACTACTACCGGATCCAACCGAACTCGATCACCCGCCGAACCCGTGTTCCGTGGCCGCTTCTCACCTCGACGATCGTGTTCCGCTACGGCGAACTCCACCTGCCGATCGACAGGGTACGCGCCAGTGGAGAAGATGCGCCGCCGCGCAACCTCGTCCTCGAAGACCAGATCGCCAGCGTCGACGTCGCCGAACTGCGCCGTGCACTCCCTGAGCTTCGCCATCTCATCGCCGCGCTGTATCCGGACGGCGTACAGCGTCGGAAGCTCTGGCGACGGCTCGTCTCCGACGCGGTCGCGGGCTCGATACCAGCGATGGGTGAACTTCGCAGGCGGCTGCGCGCCCGACGGACCTGACCACCGACGTGCGGTCCACCCCTACCGATGAACGCGACCTCCGCCGGGGCGCCCGGTAGCATCGGACCGGCTATGGAGGGCATGCGACGCGATGGATCGGCCGAGACAGAGCCGACAAGGCCACGGGTACTCGCGTTCCACCTTCCCCAGTTCCACCCGATCCCCGAGAACGATGAGTGGTGGGGCAAAGGGTTCACCGAGTGGACCAACACCGCCAAGGCTCGGCGGCGATTCCCAGGCCACTACCAGCCGCACGTTCCGGCTGACCTGGGCTTCTACGACCTGCGGCTTCCCGAGGCTCGGGCTGCACAGGCGGCACTTGCACGGGCTTACGGCGTTCACGGCTTCGTCTACTGGCACTACTGGTTCGGGGACGGACGTCAGCTCCTGGAACGCCCTGTCAATGAAATCGTCGCATCGGGCGAACCGGACTTTCCGTTCGCCATCGGGTGGGCGAACCAGACCTGGTCGGGCATCTGGCACGGCGCCGAAGACCGCATCCTCATGGAGCAGCGCTACCCGGGCGTCGACGACGAGCGTGCACATTTCGACGTGCTGTTGCCGATGTTCACCGACCCCCGCTACATCACTGTGCATGGCAAGCCGCTCCTCTACATCTTCCGGCCCGAACAGCTCCCCAATGCAGCAGACTTTGTTGAACGCTGGCAGAAGATGGCAATCGAAGCGGGCCTCTCCGGCCTTCACATCATCGCCGAGGTGTCGGATCTGTTCGGACGTGGACCCGCCTACACGGGCACCCTCGCAGACGGCTTCGACGCATCGCTGTACATGCGCCTACCTGCCGACACTTCCGCCGCCGGCCACCAGCTGATGCGGCTTACCAGAAAGATCGGCATCGGCGAAGTCTTCCGGTACCGTTCCGAACCAATGCCGGTGCCTGCCGATCATCGACTTGGCCAGACCTATGCAGCCGTCTACCCAGGGTGGGACAATTCCCCTCGCAGTGCTCACGGCGCAGTGATCCTGCACGGCTCTTCACCCGAGAGATTCCGGCCGCATGTCCGGCAAGCGATCAGCCGGGTACGCGACCTGCCTGACGACGAGCAGCTTGTGTTCGTCAAGTCGTGGAACGAATGGGCTGAGGGCAACCATCTCGAACCCGACCTCCGCTTCGGCAACGGTTACCTTGAGGTGATCAGGAGCGAGCTGGCCTCCGCCGCTCAGCAGAAGGTGTGACCGTTGGCCTCAATCACGTGCGCGGGAGTCCACGATGACGGCTACTGAGGCCGAACCGACGGTTACCGTGGCAATCACCTGTCACAACCAGGAGGCTTACATAGCCGAAGCGATCGCGTCCGCACTGAACCAGAGGCCCCGGCCCGCGGTAGTCGTCGTCGACGACGGATCGACCGACGCGTCACGAGCCAGGATCAAAGACTTCGAAGCCCAGGTGAGGCTGGTGGCTACCCCCAACAGGGGGGTGGCGGCCTCGAGAAATGAGGGGCTCGAGGCCGTAAAGACCGAGTACGTGGTGTTGCTCGACGGCGACGACCGCCTCCCAGACGGTTTCATCGCGACGTGCATGGAAGCTCTTGAGGCTCATCCGGAGGCCGGGTACGCCTACCCCAATCTGCAAATGTTCGGCGCGAAACCGGGCTTCGACGCGTGCCCGAGTGGGATATCCGAGAACTCCGGGACCGGAACTTCGTGACACCTGCCAGTGTCTTTCGTACCTCGGCGATCGGGAGAACGCGCTTCGACGTTCGACTGCCCGCATTGGAGGATTGGGACTTCGTTCTCGACCTGGCGGACAGGGGCGTTCGTGGGGTGCATGTCGATGCTACGGCGGTGGAATACCGCCGATATGGAAACCGAACGTCCAGAAGTGATCGCGCTGCGCGCAAGACGCTTCGGATCTGGTGGCTCCACGTGCAGATCCAGCGCGCGAATCCCGGGACAATCCCAACGTGGTCGATCGTGGCCACCGGGGCGACGCGAATAGGCCGGGTCTTGCGCGCCAAGGCCAGGGCAGCGGTGCGTCGATTCCCGCTGACCTCCGTAAGCATGCGAGTGCGGGTTCCACGCTGAGCAGATCGGTGAAGGTCGGTGCGACGTCGAATCGTTTCGGTTCCCCCATCCGAGCCTCGCTCCGAGTCTTCTGAATGGACAGGAAGCGGAGGTTCGCAATCGGCCATCGTTTGATCCCTCGCAGCTGATTGCATTGTCTTGGAATCACATGGTCGCCATCCACATGCTTCGATGGTTCCTGCCGACCCACACGGTCCAATGGGATTCACTCCGATCGCACCATAGGGAATCTCGCCTGGCGACGAAGCTCGCGTGGTGGAAAGCGAGACTCTCTGCTGAAGGCTTGCGTTCAATCGCTCACGGCCGGATTCTTGACCGCGATCCCGGGCGACCGAAACGTGGCCGTGAGGTGCTCGAACGACTGTTCCCAGGTGTAGGTGCTTGCGCAGTCGACCAGGGGCGTGGAATCGACCGCTTGGTGGGTCAGGGTCCTGGCGATGCCCACGGCGATGCTCCCACGCCCATGGGGTCGACCCGCGTGGCGGGCAGATTGAACTCCCGAAGCAATGCTATGTCCGACAGCACACTTGGGGTGCCGGCTGCGGCGGCCTCGAGCGGGGGAGTCCAAACCCCTCGCAATAGGGTACGTACACGAGTGCCTCGGCGCTGCCGTAGAGCTCGGGAAGCAGATCCTCTGGCACGTCGCCAATCTGGCGGACCGCACTGGCGTTCAAGGAAGGGTTCCAACCGTCGGGACTCGAAAATATCGCTTCGGTTCGAGATTCTCGCAAGGGCCAGAGTCAGGCCCGACTGGGACTCATGCACGCTCTCGAATACGGCGACTACTTCAGCGGGGTTCTTGCGCGGTTCGTGTATTGCCAGCGAAAGCCGGAACGGGCGATCGCCCAGCCCCAGTTGCATGCGTTGCCCGCTCGTCAACTTGCAGTCGCCGTTGAAGAACTCCGCGTCGATGCCCAGTCGGCGCGATGGGCATCCGACTTTGATCGGGACCCAGTCGGTCACAAAGTCGAGATTTCGCGAACCCGACCCAGCGGCCCGATATCGCTGAGGCGTCGACATGAAGAGCGAACCTCTCAGGGGCATCCCGCCTGCACACTGCAGAGGTGCGCCACCGCAAGCACTCGGGGCCGCATAGAGCGGAGACGCTACCCAGTGAAGTCTCGAGACAAGCGCTTCTGCGGCCGGTAGGAGCGGTCCCTTCTTGCAAGGGCGGGTTGTGACAGTCAACTGGGCGTTGGTCTCTTCCGACGCGTCACTCTCATCCGAGGGAACGCTGCCCTACGAGACGATCGTATACGTCGTGGACTTCGGCCCCGATGCGGGAAGGCGTGAATTCCCTCGCACGATCGCGCGCAGCGCAGGCAAGCGAGACACGCATTTCGTTGTCAGCGGCCAATTGGCGCATCGCCTCTGCGAGATCGGCTGAATTTCCAGGTTCGATGAGCAGTCCGTTGACGCCGTCAGTGATGATCTCCGCCGGGCCGCCCGCGTTCGAGGCGATCGCCGGCCGGCCCAGCGCCATGGCCTCGACCACAACTTGGCCGAACGGTTCAGCCGAAGTCGACGCGTGCACGACGATGTCGGACGATTCGATCAGCGACCGGGTGTCGTCCACGTGGCCGGTGAACTCCACGAACTCGTCCAGGCCCAGTCGCCGAACCTGCTCGCGGAGCTGAGCTCCGTAGGATTCTTCGCCGAAGAGTGCCTCTCCCGCAATCACTGCCGAAGCGCCCCCGTTGGGAAAGGCACCGGCGAACGCATCGAGGAAGACATTTTGGCCCTTCCATGGCGACAACCGCCCCAGCATGAGAATGCGCGGACCGCCGCCCGGTGAGATCGACGCTGCAGGGTTCGGGTTGACATCGGTCCATGGACAGACATTGCCCACGACCGAAGCGGCCTCGGGGTGGCGGAGCGTCGCTCGGGTTGTCTCGGAGTTCGCGATCACGGCGTTGGGGAGGGCCCCGATTGCCCGCGCATGAGCGAAACGGCGCGGGACGGCAGGTAGTCGGGGGCGATCCGGTCGTGAAGGTGCCAGACGACCGGCACCCCGGCACTGCGACCCGCGATCGACCCGATCAGCCCGGCCTTGAGCGAGTTCGCATGCAGTATGTCAGGTCGAAGGTCCTTCAGGCGCCGCGAAGACGCCACACCGACTGAATGGTCAACCTTGCAGCCCCGACCGGAAGAGTCGACGAGCCGACCTCATCTTTCGACATGCCGTTGAGGCGGCCGTCCAAGCGCATGACTTCGAAGTTGATGCCCTCGCCTTCGAGCAGCTGTTCGAGTGGCCCGTGTTCGCCGAGAATGACATGCGCATCGACCCCCTCGAGCGCAGGTATCAGCCGAGCCAGTGCCAGCTCTCCACCGGAGAGCTTGGCACAATGGTCGAAATAGACGACCCGCAAACTCGACCGCCTGTGCTCCCGCGCTGGTCGAATCGAGGACCTGGGCGAAGACACCCGCCCGCTCGACGCCGGTGACCGGTCGCTGGCGGAAGCGTGCGTTGACGACGAGCCGTCTGGTGCGTGAGCGCCTCGGTCCACGCGTGCGGGTCCTCGCTTCCCGCCGCTGAGGCGGGTCGGTTGCGTGCTCGTCGCGTCGCGCGAGGGAATCGATGATCTGACCGAATTCCTTGGCTCGCTCCGCCCACGACGTGGTCGGCTGGGGCAAGGCCGCGGGTCGCTCGCGAACGACGTTGCGGACCGCGTCGATGTATTCGGCGGCGGCCGCGACGCGCACCGGCTCATCGAGGTCGCGGAATCCCGCCACCGGGGTGGCCACGGTCGGCGTGCCCACCGCCAGGCACTCATGGGCCTTGATCGGGTCGAGCGACTCGGTGAACGCGCTCACGACGTGGGGCACGACGAGCACGTCAGCGTGTTGGAGGTAGCCGGGAATCTGGGAATACGGTCGCGCTCCGAGCCGCAGCACCCCGGCCGCGTCCAGACGGCGTCTCGAGGTTTCATCGAGCGCATCCGGTCCGACGAGGACGACCGACGCCTCGGGCAGTGCTTCGGCCAACCTGGCGGTCAGGTCGACATCGAGGCGATCGGTGTGCAGCGTGCCCACGTACACCGCGCACGGGCCCGCAGGTAGATCGTCGGGTCGGGGTCGTGGGCGTTGCAGTTCCTCGGCGTCGACGCCGTTCGGGATCAGCACCAGATCGTCGCGGTAGGCCGACTTGGATTCGAGCAGTCCTGGGGAACAGACGGTGACTGCTTCGCAGCGGGCGAACAGCCGCTCTTCGTTCCGGCGTGCCGCGGCGGCGGTCGTCGGGTCGTCGGCCGCGGTCCAGTCGTCGGTGATGTCATACACCGCAGGCCAATCGACCCGGTCCGCAAGCGTCGCGTAGCTCGGGTCGTTCACCCACAGCCGCGGTGCGGTGAACCCCAACGCCGCTGACTGCGTCGATGACCTGGCGATCCCGGGAGCGATCCGCGAACGCCCCCAGGCGTCGAGGCGCCCACTTGACCGGCTCGAAACGCACGATGCGGCCATCACCTGCCAAGGGGCGCAGGCCCGACCTGTGCCGACGGCCCGAGCGGCGCCGCTGCTCGTGCACGACGTCGAAGGCCGGCTCCACGAACAGCACCCGCAGATCCGGGTCGGCTGCGAGCAGTTCGCGGACGAAGAACTGGTTGCGCCGCCAGACGTCGTCCCAGGCCTCGAGTGAACAGACGACCAGGCCGTTTCCGGTTCTGCTGGTCGCCGGGCTGTCGAGGGGAACCGACGTCGGCGCAGCAACGGCAGTGCGCACCAGGCGACGCGCCCGGACGCGGTGTTCGGCGCTTCGATGTCCGAGGCCCAGCACACCCCTGCCCAGGGAGCCGACCAAGTTCGCCGCCCGGTAGGAGACCAGCGCGCCGCGGCCACCGTGTTTGGCAACGAAATGCTCCCCGCCACGTTGGAAGTGCTCGAACACCAACGGGTTCTGGGTCTTGGCACCGCCGCCGCTGGCGCCGCCGATGTGGGTCGCGGTCGCCGCGGGAATGCGCTTGACGGTCCAGCCCAGATCCTCGATCCGACGGCACAGATCTGCCTCTTCGCCATAGAGCCAGAAGCGCTCGTCGAACCCGCCCGCCGCTTCGAAGGCCTCACGGCGCACCGCGAACACCGCGCCGATGACGAACCCTTCAGGTGCTTCTTCGACGTCGTCGTGCAAGCCGAGCGCTTCGCGCCAGGCACCCGACGCGCTCGGGTAGGGCCACTGCACGCGCTGTTTCGACCCGTCGCGGTGGATCAGGCGGGGCGACGCGACACCGATCTGCACGTCGTCGTCCATCGCGGCGAGCAGCCTTTCGAGTGCCTGCTCGCCGATGATGGCATCGGGGTTCAAGAACAGGATCGTCTTGGCATCGCCGATCGCGGCCCCACGGTTGCAGGCCGCGGCGAACCCGGCGTTCGTGGCATTGCGAACGACCCTCGCCCCCAGCCTGTCGGCGACTGCGACTGAATCATCGACCGAGGCGTTGTCGACAACGGTCACGTCGATGCCGGCTGGCAGTGCGCCGATCGCATCGGCGAGCAGTGACGCCGAGTTGTGCGTCACGATCACGACTTCGAGGTTCACGAGTTCCCTCCCTCGGAACAGCCGACTACCTCAGCGACTGCAGTCTACCGCATGGCCCGGCGGTACACCATCGCCTGATCATGGGCGATGCGCTCCCAGGAGAAATGGCGGGCCCGCTCGAGACCTCGGGAGCGCAGCTGCCGCGCCAGCTCAGGGCGGCGGCGGAGGTCGGCCAGCACCTCGGCGAGGCCCGACGCGTCGCCCTGGGCCACGACGATGCCGGCATCGCCGGCCACTTCGGGCAGCGCACCCCCGTCGGAGACGACGACCGGGGTGCCACAGGCCATCGCCTCGACCACGACCCGCCCGAACTGCTCCTTCCAGGAGGGCATGTCCAGTGACGGCACCACGACCACGTCGAAGTCGCGGTAGAGCGCGGGCAGCTCATCGTGGGCGACGAAGCCCTGGATGCACACGCGCATCTCCAGGCCACGTGCCGCGACGGCGTCACGCAGACGGGCCTCGTCCGGGCCGGCACCCACGAAGCTCGCCTGCACGCCCTCGAGTTGTGCGAGCGCAGCGAGCAGCGTGAAGATGCCCTTCTGTTCGGTGAAGCGCCCCACGTAGCCGACCCGAAACGCCTCGCAGGTGGGACCGTCGGCTGTGGCGTCGGGCGCGGTCGGGGAGAAATGGTCGAGATCCACGCCCAGGCCGAGGTTCACCACCTCGCCGGTGAAGCCCTTGGCGGCGAGCACCTCGGCGACCTCGTCGTTGCAGGAATGCACCGCCGCCACACGACCGAGCACCCAACGTTCGAACCAGCGGAACGGTGGCGGGTAGCGCTTGAGGATGTTCTGCGCGCTGTAACAGACGACCGGTGCCCGACAGCCCGCCGCCCGTGCCAGCACGAGCGTCTCGATCATCGCCAACGCGGCGGGCTCTTCGTGGATGTCGAGCACATCGACGCGACGGTTCCGGCGCAGTGCACGGAACAGCGCGATCGGCTCGTAGACGAACAGGAAAGGGTGGGCGCCGAAGGTCCGCACCCCGGTGATGTCCTCGTCGGCTCGGGCCTCCAGGGGCACCATCGCTCCGCCTTCGTTCCACCGACGGGCCGTGACCGTGGACACCTCGAGGTCTTCGTGCTCCAAGGCGGCTTCCCGCTTGCGCCACGCCGTGACCACCGCTGACCGGTAGACGCGCAGCACGCGGAACGGCCGAGACGTTGCGGCGACTCGGTCGGTCACGAAACGGGCACGGCCGTGCGAGCGGTACCAGGCGCGGCGGCGCGGGTTCTCCTCGAGTGCCGCGGCGCCGACGGCCAGGCCGAAGATGAGGAACGGCAACGTGTTGGGCCCCGCCACCCAGAACAGATCGAACAGGTCGCGCGATGAGGCGCGCGACCAGCACGTACCAGGCCATCTCACCGAGCACCGAGCTCGTCGAACGGCACACGCGCAGACACGTCCACAGCAACACGATGAACGCCAACAGGCCGACCAGGCCGTCGCTGGACAGCTCGTCGAGGATCAGGTTGTGCGGTTCACCGGCGGGTGCACCCGGTTGGCGAAACCATTTCGGCCCGAATCCGAGCACCGGCTGGGGCTTGATGACGTCGTCCCACACCGTGGTGTAGGTGATCGTGCGCGAGCCGACCGAGCCGAACTTGTAGTTGGCACCGGTGTGCTGGGCCGCTTCGCGCTGGAAGCTCGCCACCATGGCGAACCCGACCGCTCCTGCCAGCAACAGCACGAGAGGAGCGAACCGCCAGACCCGCCGGTTGCGTTGCTCCCACAGGCTGCGCACCCCGAAGATCAACAACACCGAACCCAATGCCACGCCGGACCCACGGGACTGCGTGGCGGTGATCCCGGCCATGATCACCACCACGGCCCCGGCGAACGCCCAGGTCGGCAGGCGCAGGTGGCGACGGCCGAAGAGGATCACCACCAGGCTGGTCACCAGCAGACTGCCACTGGCGTTCTTCTGCATCTCGAAGGCGTACGCGGGCCGCAGTCCGTTGCTCAACGTGTCGAGAATCGCCGCGATCGCCACCGCGCACGCCGCCACCGTCATCGCCCGCAACGCCACGGTGACCTTGCCCCGGTTCACCACGGCCGCACCGATGCACACCGCCCCCATCACCATCACGAACCGGTGCACCACCTCGACCGCGCCCGCCACCGACGGGTGCAGCACCACCGCCACCGCCACCACCGCGGAGTAGCCGGCGGTGACCCCGAGCACCTTGCGGAACGCCCGGGCCCGCCAGGGCACCGACGGCAGCGCCGCGACCGCCCCGAAGAAGCCGACCGCGTCGGCGATGCTCATGTCGACCACCGACGGGCCGACGCGGTGGACCCCGAAACTGGCCGGAAACGCCGCCGACATCAGCAGCGTCGGCCACAACACCGCCGCCGTGACCGCCAGCACGCCGAAGATCAGGGCCAACGCCGCGGCCACCGACGAGGTGGCCACCAGGGCCGCCACGAACTCGCCCGCCGCGACGAACGCGACGAGCACCGGTGAGCGCAGATCACGCTTGTGCGCGTGTGCGCGCATGACGACCACCGGAGACGGTTGTGGACATCGAAGCGAAAGCGCTCCTCCCAGCGTGAATGCCGACGATTGTACGCTGCGGGGCGGTCCGCCCCATGAATGCACCCGCCCCCATGCACATCCGCCACCTCGTTGGCACCGACAACTTCGCCGGCGTCGAACGCTACGTCGCCACCACCTCGGTCGAACTCGCCCGACGGGGTCACCACGTCGACGTGCTCGGTGGCAACGCGGCGGCCATGCGCGCCGCTCTGGGCGCCGCGCCGATCGATTTCGTCCCAGCCACCGGTGTGCGGGCCGCGTTGCGGGCGAACCTGCGCCGACCCCGGCCCGACATCGTCCACGCCCACATGACCGCCGCCGACGTCGTTGCGGTGGCCACGAAGCCACTGGTGCGGGCGCCGGTCGTCTCGACCCTGCACTTCGCCCAGCCCCGCGGCCACGACGGGTTCACCCGTCGCGTCTACGCGGTGATCCCACGCCTGGTCAATACCCAGATCGCCATCAGCCGGTTCGTCGCCGACGCCGCCGGCGGGAACCCGCAGGTGATCCTCAACGGTGTGCCGGCGCCGGCCGGCTCTGTGGCTGGGCGGGACCGGGTCGTGCTCGTCGCCCAACGACTCGAAAGCGAAAAGCACACCCACGTCGCCCTGCAGGCCTTCGCGGCGAGCGGCCTGGGTGGGCAGGGCTGGGAACTGCACCTGGCCGGTGCGGGATCCCAGCACGACGAGTTGGCCCGCCTCGCCCAGACGCTCGGCATCGCCGCGTCCTTCGTGCCGCTCGGACAGGTCACCGACCTCGGTGCACGCATGCGGCGCGCAGGGGTGCTGCTCGCCTCGGCGCCCGCCGAGCCCTTCGGGCTCAGTGTGGTCGAGGCGATGGCGGCCGGGTTGCCGGTGATCGCCGCCGACGGGGGAGCGCACCGCGAAACGATCGGGTCGGCCACCCCTGCGACGCTGTTCGCCGTCGACGACGCCGACAGGGCCGGGGCGTTGCTCAGGCGTGTCGCCGACGACGCCGACTGGGCTGCGGAGCTGAGTCGTCAGGTGCAGCAGCGCTGGGCCGAGGCGTTCACCATCGAAGCCCACGTCGACCAACTCGAAGCCGTCTATGCCCAGCTGGTGAAGCGCTGAGCCACCGTGGCGGCCGGCGCCACCGGTGTTGCCGGCCGACAAACCCTGGTAACGGGCAGCGTCAGACGATGGTTCCCGGTTCACCGAAAAGGCGTCGTCGGGGACTAAACTGGCCGTTCCGTTCTCGGAGGGAAAATCGCGCTGTCCATGACTGACTCGAACGCCATGCATTCTGCCGCCGGCGTGCCAGTCGGAGGCGACGCGGACCTGCGCTCGGAGAACCTGCTGCGCCACTACGCGTCCATCCTCCGACGCCGCTGGCGCTGGGTGGTGCTCGGCCTCGTCATCGGTCTGGTCGCCGGGGTGGCGTCGACGTTGCTGACGAAGAAGCCGACCGGCCCCAAAGTGCACTACTACAAGGCCACCAACACGCTCGCCCAGTCGCAGGCCGGCCAGGGCAGCGCGAGCAGCTCCACCGCCCCGAGCTACACCATGAGCCAGGCAGCCCTGCTGGCCCAGTCCTCGAAGCTGCTCGACAACGTCGCCCGAGCCACGGATCTGTCGACCAAACAGGTGGCCGAGCAACTCGACGCGACCGTGCGAACCGACGTGTCCGCCATCGACGTCACCGGGATCGCCACCGATCCGACCGTCGCGGTGAAGATCGCCAACACCGCGGCGGAGAACATGCGCACGATGGCCGAGGCGCAGGCCGGTGACGTCACCGCCGCGCAACGGGCCGACCTCCAGAAACGTCAGAACGACCTCACCAGTCAGCGGCAACAAATCGAAGCAGCCATCGCCGCCAAACCGCCGAACGCCGCGGCGCTCACCACGCAACTCGACACCGTGACGTCCCAACTGTCCGACGTCAAGTCGCAGCTGCAGAACCTGCCGGCTTCGACGAACGTGTTCGCACTGTCGGTCCTCCAACCCGCCTCGCCGATCGAGATCAACGCCCGCGGCTACAACTACCGCCTCGATCGCAATCAGAACGCCCGCAGCCAGCTGCCCCAGAAGGGCGACAGCAGCACGCCCAGCTTCGACGAGACCAATCTGTCGACCGGCGCGCCGCTCGGCAAGTCGACCCGAATGCTGCTGGGCGGCGCCGCAGGCCTCGTTTTCGGGCTGATCAGCGCGTTCATCGTGGAAGCCTGGGACGACCGGGTCCGCCGTCGTGAACGCGTCGAAGAGCTCACCGGGCTCGGCGTGCTCGCCGAGATCCCCCGATTCTCCCGTCACGACGTGCGCAGCCACCAGATCGCCGTCGTGGACGAGCCCACCAGCGCCGCCGGCGAGCGCTACCGGGCCGCCCGCACCGCGATCAGCTTCGCCCTCGGACAAGACCCGGTCGACGGCACCGGCGACGGCGTCGGCACCGGGACCGGTCAGTCCGCGCCGGTGGTGATGGTCACCTCGCCGGGTCCCAGCGAAGGCAAGACGACCACCGCGTCGAACCTCGCCGCGGCGTTCGCGGATGGCGGTCAGCGGGTACTGGTCATCGACGGGGACTTCCGCCGTCCCGCGATCCGACGGTTCCTCAACCCCGTCCCCAATCTGGTCGACCCCGACGTACCGTGTGACACCCGCGTCGAGGGCGTGCGCTTCCTCGCCGGACCGCACGATGCGGTGGGGCCCGACGCAGCGGTGGCGTCACTGCGGGGGATGATCGAGGCGCAGCGGTCCAGGTGGGACCTGATCATCCTCGACACGCCGCCGATCCTCACCACCAACGACGCGGTCGATCTGCTCTCCGCGTCCGACGCGGTGGTGCTGGTGCTCCGCGCCGACAAGACCCGGTCCAAACCGGCCCGGCTCGTGGGCGACATGTTGCGGCGGTTCCAGGCCGACGCCCTGGGCGTGGTGCTCAACAGCTGCGACCGGGCCGAGATGAACGAGTACTACGGCTACGGCTACGGCTACAACTACGGCTACGTGCGCAAAGCTGGATCGACCTCCGAGAGAGGCTCTCGCACCGTGCTTCGAAGCGACGCCGCGGAAATCGTCGATCGGGCTGCCCATGCCAATGGGGACGGCAGTGTCAACGGTGAAGTTGGTGTCGAGGCCCGGGAAGTTCGCTCGAAAGACCCTCGCTGAGCGGCGCAGGGCGGGGATCAGCAACCCCAGGTGATCGAGCCGATCGACCAGCCATGGTTTTCACTCGGTCCCGTCCCTTTGGCCGCATCGTGCACAACGAACGAGTTCGCTGACGGAATCGACACCGTGATGTTCCCGTTAGGTGGAGTCAGGTCCGAGTTGGTAGTGACGTTGTGCCACGCAGTGCCCCCCGAGGTGCCTGCAGTGCTGCTGATGTTGGTATTGGAGTCCGTACGGGTGACCCCGCTGGCACCGGTGATCCAGATCTGCTCGGAATAGGTGGTCGCTATGCCGTCGATGTCGCGAATGTCGAAGGACAGGTTCGACACCGACGTTGGGCTGGTGAGTGTGGAGTCGCTGAAGAACGCCACCTGGATGGTATAGCCGCCCGAAGTGGTCGACGGGTTCGTGACGGCCGTCTTCGCAAGGATCGCGTATTCGTCCTTGTTCGGTCCGTAGCCGCCGGTGTTCCGGGGACCACCGGTCGAGGCAGGGGTAACGGAGTCGTCAGCCAAGGGTGGTCCGATCGCGGTGACGGTCACGCGGACATAGACATACGAGTTCCCGGTTCCTCCGACCTTGGCCACGAACGTCCGGGATGCACCGTTCGACGAATTGTCCGGAGCCTGGGGGATGCCGCTACTCAGGTCTCCACTGATCCAGGAGTCGTTTCCCGTCCCACCCGATGCCCAGCTCGAGCTGGCCCAGAGCAGGGTGCCCGCGTAGGTGCAGGCACTGGCGCTGTTGATGGCGAACGCGCTCGATGACCCCACCACGCTCGGCGCCACCCACAACGAACCGGCCGCCGCGCCCGCGGCGCCGGTATAGGTGAGGAACTTTCGCCTGTCGATGCTCGTGCTCATTGGATCCTCCCGAACGGATCGGTGGTCGCCGTTCCCATCTACTCACACGACCCCGTACACTACCACGTCGGGCGCCCTCCACCCCGTCCGAGCCGGCCGAAGGTGACTGCCCGCCACCGGTGAGCGGCGCGGGCGACCGGCGTGTGACCGCCGAACCGGCGTGCTCACGGGCTGAGCCGGTACACGTACGTGCCCATCCGTTTGGTCGACAGATCGGTGCGCGACCCGTCCAGCGAACCCGAGTAGTCGTAGGTGTCCCGGTACACGACGGTGATGCGACGGGCCCGCTGATCGCCGAAAAAGGCGCGGATCTGCCGGTTCACGCCAGGGTCGTGGCCGCGCACGTCACCGCCGTGGTTGGCCACCCAGTCGACCCCCCGGGCGGCGAGAAAATCCGGGATGCGACCGTGCCGGCCCGCCTCGTAGTAGGCGTGGCTGTTCACCACGCCGTCAAGGTTGACCACCCGGCGGTGCGCGAAGTACCCGATCACCCCTGCATCCCACGAGCCGACCCGCGCCGAAGGAGGCAGATGATGGTCGATCCAGGACCCGGCCCGGGCGTCGTGGGTCATCAATGCCCGGGTACCCGGGGAGACGTAGCCCGGAATCGACCAGACGAGCGCTCCCACCAACGGCACGAGCAGGATGAACGCCGGGATTCGGGCGGCGACGCGGGCATTCGCGCCCGGCCGGTCGGCTGCTTCGAGGATCGCACCCTGGGCGAGGTCGGCCACCAGCAGCATCACCAGCAACGTGCCCTCGAGGGCGAGCGGCGCGAAATACCACAGGTAGGGCACCGCCTGCAGCGTCGAGTAGTAGCCGAGCAGACCGACACAGAACGCCGCGTACCAGCCGGTCGCCGCCAGGAAGCGCCGGGTCAACAGGAGCCGGGCCGACCGGCGGATCGGACGGCGCACGCCGAGCAGGACGGCGACACCGATCGCCGCCCACACCAGCGACACGACCGCCCGAACCGGCGTGAGCGGCAACCGCTTGACCGTCCCCGAGATCTGCAAGGGCGTGTCGAAGTACGCCTGGTTGACCGCCAGGTACGCCACGATCACCACCGCCGGGATGACGAACACCTCGGCGATGCGCCGGACCCGGCGCGGCCAGGGGATCGGTTCGTCGCCCGCGTCGAGCACGCACCACACCACGAGCACCGCGATGAGGATCACCGCGTCGGTGCGGGCCAGGAACGCCAGCGCCAACAACAGACCGGTCACCCAGCGCTGCGTCGAGGTCGCCCGGGAGACGAACCGCCCGCGGAACCCCATCGCGTACGCGATCAGCGCCGCGCCGACCGGGACGACGAGACCGGACTCCAGGCCGTTGACGGTCATCTTGAACAGATACGGGTTCGCGGCGACCACCACGAACGCCGCGACGACCGCCCCGTCACACCACCGACGGGCCGCCGCATCGTCGGACAGGCGCGGCCATCCGTCCACCACCCGCGTCACGACCCGGATCACCGCCGCCATCGCGCCGACCCAGAGCAGGAGTTGGACCACGAACAGCGCACGCACCGCGGCCAACCCGTCCAGGCCCACCAGGTAGGGAACGATCGAGATGAGCTGCCACAGGGGGTGGTAGCCGTTGGTGCGGTCGATCAGATCGAACGTCGACGCGTTGCCGTGCGCCCAGTTCCGGCCGATCGTGAAGTAGTAGTAGGCGTCGTCGAAGCTCGACGCGAACGGCGCCGGCCCCCAGACCACCAGCACGACCAGCCAGCCGAGCGCCACGATCCCCAGGGCGATCGTCAGTTTGCGGGCCAGGGTCACTGCTGATCGTTGCCGACGGTCGGAATCGTTGGGGCGCGGTCGATGCGCCGGCCCATTTCGCTGAGCGCACCGCGGTCGATCAGAATCCGGCACGGGTTCCGACCGGGGTTCCGTCGACGATCTGGTCCAGGTACTCCGACATGCCCGTGCCGACTGCCTCGTCGCACCGCCAACGGGTCGCGCCTTCGGTGATCCGGGTGACGAGTCCGTCGCGGCGATTCCGCAGCGGGATGTTCGACCACACCTCACCGGAGACGACGTAGGTGTGGTCGTCGGTGACGACCTCGAGGCGGTTCGTGAGCGGAAACCACTCGGCGTCGTAGTCGGAGTGGATCGTGGCGTCCCGGATCGCAATGATGCGGTCGTCCCCGTAACGGGCGCGGTCGTACACGAACCCCCGGGCACCGACGTCGCCGCGCTCGTCGCCGGCGATGGTGCAACCCATGCCCAGCTCCGGCCCGAGGTTCACGGTCAGCCAGCGGTACCAGTAGACGTTCTGCCAGTAGCGCGGACCCCAGGAGTGGTCCCGCATCCCCAGACCGTCACCCACGGCGAACTCCTCGGCGCCGATGCGCACGCTCCCGTGCACCGCCATGTGCTGTTCGGTGTGACCACGGGCGAACATCCGCTCGGGATCGGTGTCGCCGCGTTCGTCGCCCTCTTCCCATTCGGGTTCGCCACCCTGGATCGGCCCGACCGCGGTGAGATCCAACCCGATCGTGCAGGCGACCATCGGGTTCGCGGCGAACGCCGCACGGGGTTCGGCCATGTCCCGGGGTTCGGCGAGCACACAGACCCGACCCGCGTAGTCGATGCGGTGGCGGACGAAGGGTTCGAGCACTGCGAAGCGCATACCGCCGGCGTCGTGCGCGAGATTGTCGGTGATCCTCGGGCGGTCGTAGTTGAACGCGACCCGCCCGTCGGGCAGGTACAGACACACCGACAACTCGGCGTGGCCCTCGTGGACCCGGTTGCCCATCCGCACCCAGCCGCCGAAACCGGACGACGGTTCGAAGAAGTTGTAGTAGCGACTCTCGTTGTAGTTCGGCGCATCTTCCGGCTCGTGCATTTCGTCGTCGACGGGAAGCAGCCGCATGCGCACGCCGCGAATCTAGCGGTGGAACCCGAACGGCCGCGGAGCAGGCTCCTAGCATCGGCGCGATGGACCACGACGAGCTCGCCCGGTGCCTCGTCGCGGCACTCCAGGACCGCTTCGGCGGGGTCGTGGTCGAAGGGCTGACGCGGCTGACCGGTGGCGCATCCCGGGAGACCTGGTCGTTCGACGCGGTCGACGGTGACCGCACCCGTCATGCCCTCATCCTCCAGCGGCACCGCGGCGGCGCGACGCTCGGTCTTCCTTTCGCCGTCGAGGACGACCTGTTGCGCCGCGCCCGGGCGGCCGGGGTGCCGATGCCCGAAGTGGTCGTCGATGCCGCGGGTTGCCGCGAACTCGGCGATGCCCGCATCACCCGGCGGCTCGACGGCGAGACGATCGGGTCACGGATCGTGCGCGGCGAACGCTTCGCCGCGGTGCGCCCCCGACTGGTCGACCAGATGGCCGACGCGCTCGGCGCGGATCCACGCGGTGCCCATCGACGGGCTCGACGGCCTCGACGACGCCGACCCGGTCGGCCTGGTCCGCTCCGGGCTGGACGCGCTCGGTGTCGTCTCGCCCGCCTTCGAGCTGGCGCTGATCTGGTTGGAGGCGAACCGACCGGACGACCCGTCGCACGGAGTCGTCCACGGGGACTTCCGGATCGGCAACCTGATCGTCGACGAACACGCCGGCCTGCTCGCCGTGCTCGACTGGGAGCTCGCGGACCTCGGCGACCCCGTCGAGGACCTCGGCTGGTTGTGCGTGCGGGCGTGGAGGTTCGGCGGCGCCGGACCGGTCGCCGGCATCGGCGAACTCGACGAGCTGACCGCCGCCTACCGGCGCGCCGGCGGGGCGGAGGTGACCGCCGATCACCTGCAGTGGTGGATCATCGCCGGCACGCTGCGGTGGGGGTTGATCTGCGCGGTCCAGGCCGCCCGTCACCTCCGCGGCGAGGTCCCGTCGGTCGAGCTCGCCGCCGTCGGTCGGCGCATCGCCGAGAACGAACACGACGTGCTCGACCTGCTCGGCGTCCCCGCGCATCCCGAGGACGAGCCGCTGCCCGTGGTCGACCACGGCCGGCCCCGAGCCGTCGAGCTGGTCGCCGCGGTGCGCCGCCAGCTCGCCGACCGGGTCGTGCCCGAGCTCGCCGGCTCCACGGCCTATGCCACGCGCGTGGCGGCCAATGCGCTCGGAATCGTCGAACGCGAACTGGCGGCCGAACCTGCTCGATCCAGCGACATCGACGAGGCCGGCCTCGCGGCGCGGATCCGCGACGGCGCACCGGTCACCGCCGCCGAACAGGCGGCGATCCGTGCCGCGGTGACCGCGCGGATCGCGGTCGCGAACCCCGGATGGGTCGACGGACGGTGAAGGTGCCGGGTCAGCTCAGGGCCCCGACCACGTGGTCGATGCAGCCGGTGAGCGCCGCCACGTCGTCGGGCTCGATCGCGGGGAACATCCCGACGCGCAACTGGTTGCGACCCAGCTTGCGGTAGGCCTCGGTGTCGACGATGCCGTTCGCCCGCAACACCTTGGAGACCATCGTCGCATCCACCGAGTCGTCCAGGTCGATCGTGGCGACCACATGGCTGCGCATCGACGCGTCGGTGACGAAGGGTGTCGCGAACGACGACGCATCGGCCCAGTCGTACATGATCTGTGCCGAACGGTCGCAGCGCCCGGCGGCGAACTCCAGCCCGCCGTGGTTGTTGATCCATTCGAGCTGGCTGACCGCGAGGTGGATCGTCGCCAGCGCCGGGGTGTTGTAGGTCTGGTCCTTGCGGGAGTTGTCCAAAGCGGTCGCCAGATCCAGCGACGGGGGAACCCACCGGTCCGAACGGCTGACCACCTCGATGCGGGCGATCGCCGCGGGCGAGCAGACCGCGAGCCACAGGCCACCGTCCGCGGCCAGGCACTTCTGGGGGGCGAAGTAGTACACGTCGGTCTGACCGAGGTCGACCCGCAGGCCGCCGGCCGCGCTCGTGGCGTCCACCGCGACGAGGCCCGTGGCGCCCTCGGGCCGGACGATCGGCATCATCACCCCGGTCGAGGTCTCGTTCTGGGTCATGGCGTACACGTCGACGTCGTTCGAAGCCTGCGCATCCGGGTGGGTTCCGGGTTCGCTCTCGATGACCTGCGGGTCCCCGAGGAACGGCGCCGCCGCGGTCACCTTCGCGAACTTGGACGAGAACTCCCCGAAGACGAGGTGTTGGCTGCGCTGTTCGATCAGACCGAACGCGAGGGCGTCCCAGAACGCGGTCGTCCCACCGTTGCCGAGCAGCACCTCGTAGCCGTCGGGGGCGGCGAACAACTCGGCGATCGCGTTGCGCAGCCGCGCCACCATGAACTTGACCGTCGGCTGGCGGTGCGAGGTGCCCAGGTATGTGGGTGCGTCGGCCGCGAGCGCGGCAACCGCCTCGGGGCGCACCTTGGACGGGCCGCATCCGAAGCGCCCGTCACCGGGTCGCAGGTCGTCGGGAATGGTGATGTCGGGGACGGAAACGGCTTCAGGTGGTGGGGTCATCGTCTGCCACTATGGCCCGAAGAGGAACAGGAGTGAAACCCCGATGACGACGAACCGTATCGCTGCCCGCACCGCGGCCATTCCGCCGTCGGCGACGTTGGCCATCACCGCCAGGGCCAAGGCGCTCAAGGCCGCCGGTGAACCGGTGATCGTCTTCGGTGCCGGCGAGCCCGATTTCGCCACTCCCGACCACATCGTCGAAGCCGCCGTGGACGCCTGCCGGGACCCGCAGAACCACCGCTATTCGCCCGCCGGCGGCCTGCCCGAGCTGCGTGCCGCCGTGGCCGCCAAGACCCGTCGGGACTCCGGATATCACATCGAGCCCGAACAGGTGCTCATCACCAACGGGGGCAAGCACGCGATTTCCAACGCGTTCAACGCGTTGATCGACCCGGGCGACGAGGTCCTCCTCCCGGCGCCCTACTGGACGACCTATCCCGAACCGGTCCGCTTCGCCGGGGGAGTGGTGGTCGAACTTCCCACCACCGCGCAGGACGGGTTCAAGGTCACCGTCGACCAGCTCGAAGCGGCGCGGACCGACCGGACCAAGGTCCTCGTGTTCGTGTCGCCGTCGAACCCGACCGGGGTGGTGTACGACCCCGACGAGGTCGTCGCCATCGGCCGCTGGGCGGCCGAGCACGACATCTGGGTGCTCACCGACGAGATCTACGAGCACCTCACCTACGGCGACCACGTCTTCACGTCGATCGCCACGGCGGTGCCCGAACTGGGCGACAAGGTCGTGATCGTGAACGGGGTCGCCAAGACGTATGCGATGACGGGCTGGCGGGTCGGCTGGATGATCGGACCCGCCGACGTGGTCGGGGCTGCCGCGAACCTCCAGTCGCACCAGACCTCGAACGTGGCGAACGTGTCCCAACGCGCCGCGCTCGCGGCGGTCACCGGTCCACTCGACGCCGTGGCCGAAATGCGCGCCGCGTTCGACCGGCGGGGCCACAAGATGGTCGAACTGCTCCGTGGCATCGAAGGTGTCGAGGTCCTCGACCCGCAAGGCGCGTTCTACGCCTTTCCGTCCTTCACCGCGCTGCTCGGCCGCACGATCGCGGGGCGGAGAGTCGACACCACCCTCGATCTGGCCGCGGTGCTGCTCGACGAGGTCAAGGTCGCGATCGTGCCGGGAGAGGCGTTCGCCGCACCCGGCTATGCCCGGCTGTCCACCGCGCTGGGTGACGACGACCTCGTCGAAGGGGTCACCCGCATCGCGAACCTGCTCAACAACGCCTGACACGTTGCCCGACACGTGAATTCCGGTGGAACGCAGGCGCCGTGCGCTCGGTCGGCGGCACGCTCCAGCCGTTCGTAGCATAATTGAAGGTCATGGTGCTACAATACGGTGCATGGCCGTTCGGGAGTTCTCCATCCGCGCGCTGCGCAACCACACGCGCCACGTCTTGGAAGCCGCCGAAGCCGGCGATCAGGTCTATCTGACCAATCGAGGTCGACGGGTCGCGAGCTCCGGTCGATCACCCAATCGCCCGTGGAGGCCCTGCTTGCCAAGGCAGCCGAGCTCGGCAGTGTCGAAACCGGCTGGGCAGACGAGCTCGACGAGGCCAAAGCTGCTGACCGCGCGGCGCAACCCGATCGATGGGACTGATCCTCGACACCTCCGCGGTCATCGGCTGGCTCGAGCGCGCCGCAGCGGGTGTGGCCGCCGCGATCGAAGCCGGAGACGAGCTTCCGGTCGTTCACGTGGTCACCATCGGTGAACTCTGCGAAGGCGTGGAACGGGCCCGGATCGGAGCACCGGACGTGCTGGCCCACCGACAGGCGACGCTCGACTTCGTCCTCGACGAACTCGTCGCTGCGCCACCACCTGACGCGCGGAAGCGGCCGTCTTCGGGATCCTCTCCGCAACACTCGGGCGATCGCTCTCGCACAACGACAAGTGGATCCTGGCACGCACCGTCGTCGATCGGCATCTGCTCGTGACCCAGGACGCCGCGCTGGCCGACGCGGCGAAATCGGATTCCGTGGCAAGCGCACTGGAAGCATCCGGGCTGCGGCCGCCCCGTGTCACTCTGGTCGTGGGCTGACAGGCTGGGGTGATGGCACCGAAGTCGAAAATGCACGTCTGGCCGTCCCCACTGAGTGCCGAGCTCGTCGTCGCCGGCGCGGCCACGCCGGGTGAGGTGCGCTGCAGCGGGGAGTCGGTCCTGTGGTCCGAACGGCGACCCGACGAGGGTGGCCGCGTCCAGATCGTGCTCGAGGGAGCCGACGGCACCCGACGTGACCTGCTGGGAGACGGGGTGTCCGCACGCACCCGGGTCCACGAATACGGGGGCGGTGCCTGGGCCGTGTCGGATGGGACCGTCGTCTACGTCGACGATGCCGATGACGGGCGGCTCTACCGGCTCGATCTCGACGGGGACGCGGAGCCGACCGCGCTCGCCCTGAGTCCGCCCCACATCGAAGGCGCCGCGCCCTATTCGGTGCGCTACGCGGACCTCTGCATCGGCGCTCGATCCGGCGAGGTGTTCGCCGTACGCGAACGCCACCTGGTCGACGAGGTCGTCAACGACGTCGTCGCGATCCCGCTCGACGGGCGGGCGGTCGACGATCCTGATGCGATCACGGTCGTGGCCCACGGTGCGGACTTCTACGCGCAACTCGCCCTCGACCCCGACGGCCGCCGCCTGGCCTTCATCACCTGGATGCTGCCCGACATGCCCTGGGACGCCACCGAGCTGGTGGTGGTCGAACTGGACGGCGGCGCCACGACGGTGGTGGCCGGCGGGCCTGGAGAGTCGATCGTCGAACCCGGGTGGGCGCCGGACGGGACACTGGTGTGCTGCTCGGACCGGTCGAACTGGTGGAACCTGTACCGGATCGACCTCGACCGACCGGACGCCGCACCGGACGCCATCGCCCCCGTCGAAGGCGAGGTGGGCGGGCCGGTGTGGGTGTTCGGCAACCGCTCGTACGCCTGGCTCGGCACCGAGCGGCTCGTCTGTGTCGTGAGCGTGGGCGGCACCGACACCCTCGCCATCGCGCAAGGCGACGGCACGCCACCGCGCGACTTCGACCTGGCGTTCACCCACATCCCACAGCTCGTCGCCGGTCCGGGCCATTCGGTGCTCGTCGTCGCCGGCACCCCGGAAGACGAAAGCGACGTGTGGCGCATCGACCTGCCCGCTCCGGGCTTCGAGGCGCTGGCCGAGGAACCGGAGCGGGTGCGCCGGCTGCGTGCCCCACGGGACGTCGGCGTCGGCCACACCTGGTTCGCCACGCCCGAGACGATCGACGTACCGGTCGATGCGGACACCACGACTCACGCCGTGCTCTACCGGCCGACGAATCCCGACGTCGACGAGGACGCCACCGCCGATTCGCCACCGTTGATCGTGCTCGGCCACGGCGGCCCGACAGCCGCGGCCCGGGTCCAGTTGAACCTCACGGTGCAGTTCTGGACCTCGCGTGGGTTCAGCGTCGCGGACGTGAACTACCGCGGATCCACTGGCTTCGGCCGTGCGTACCGCGACGCTCTGAACGGGGCGTGGGGCGTGGCCGACGTGGCCGACTGCGCGGCCGTCGCCCGTCATCTGGCCGAAACCGGGCAGGTCGACCCGGCGCGCCTGGGCATCCGAGGAAGTAGCGCCGGGGGCTACACGACCCTCGCGGCGCTGTGTTTCACCGACACCTTTTCGGCCGGGTTGAGCGCCTATGGGATCGCGGACCTGGAGATCCTGGTGCACGACACGCACAAGTTCGAGTCCCGCTACCTCGACCGGCTCGTCGGTCCCTGGCCCGAGGACTCCGAGATCTACCGGGCCCGTTCCCCGATCCACCATCTCGACCGGTTGCACTGCCCCGTCGGCGTGCTCCAGGGCGCCCAGGATGCCGTGGTGCCCCCGACGCAGGCCGAGGCGATCGTCGCCGCGCTCCGCTCCAAGGGCATCCCGTACGCGGCCCTCAGCTTTCCCGACGAGGGGCACGGGTTTCGCAAAGGCCCCAACATCGTCAGAGCGCTGGAGGCCGAGCTCTGGTTCTTCGCCCACGCGTTCGGGCTGGAGCTCTCCGAGCCCATCGAACCGGTACCGGGTGCGGGGCTCGGCCAAGTGGAGTGACCCGGTGGCGCCGACCCGATGGCCGGGTTTTGGGTGCCGGTTCCGGTCGCTGAGCGACCGGAACCGGCACCCAAAAAGGTCGCAACGGCGTACGGTTGGCCCTGGCCCCGCCAGATCGACGGGGCCGGAAAGGGGATCCGACGTGGATTTCGGACTCATGTACGCCAACACCGGTCCGTACGCCACCGCGGCCGGCGCCACGACCGTCGCCCGGGCCGCAGAATCGGCCGGCTTCGAGTCGGTGTGGACCGTCGAACACGTGGTCGTCCCCGCCGGCTACGAATCGACCTATCCCTACAGCGAATCCGGCCGCATGCCCGGCAGTGAGGCCACCCCGATCGCCGATCCGGTCGTGTGGTTGACCTGGGCCGCGGCACACACCACGACGCTCAACGTCGGCACGGGAATCCTGATCCTTCCCGAACGGAATCCCGTGGTGCTCGCCAAGGCCTGCGCCACCCTCGACGTGCTCTCGCAGGGCCGACTGCGACTCGGTGTCGGCGTGGGCTGGCTCGAAGAGGAGTTCGACGTCATCGGCGTCCCCTTCGCCGGGCGCGGCGCCCGCACCGAGGAGTACATCGCCGCCATGCGGGCGCTCTGGGACGACGTGCCGGCCAGCTATCACGGCGACACCGTGTCGTTCACCGACGCGATCTCGCGGCCCGGTCCCCATGCGGGCCGGATTCCGATCATCGTGGGCGGGCACAGCGACGTGTCCGCTCGACGTGCCGGGCGGATCGGCGACGGCTTCTTCCCCGGCAAGGGCGACAACGACCGGTTGCGGGAGCTGATCGGCATCATGCGGAGCTCCGCGGAGCAGGCCGGACGGGATCCGGATCGGGATCGAGATCACCGCCGGTGGCGGGGCCGCGTTCGCCCCCGACCCGGTCGGCGCGCTGGCAGAACTGGCCGACATGGGCGTGTCCCGGGTGGCGATCCCGCCACTGGGTTTCGACCTCGACACGATCGGCGACCGCCTCGCCGAGTTCGGCGAACGGGTCATCGCCCCGACGAACGCCTGAACCCCCCGGCCGGTGGAGCGGCGTCGGGTCGTTTGGTGATCCCGAGCGCGCAGTCGCGACAATGGCGGCCATGGCCCGCATCCTCGTCACCGAAAAGATCGCCGAATCCGGACTCGATCGGCTGCGCGCCGCGGGCCACGAGGTGGACGTGCGCACCGGGCTCGATGCCGACCAGTTGCTCGAGGCGATCCGGGGCGCGCACGCGCTGATCATCCGGTCGGCCACCACGGTCACCGCCGAGGTGGTCGCGGCCGGGTCGGATCTGGTCGTGGTCGGGCGGGCCGGCATCGGCCTGGACAACGTGGACACCGACGCCGCGACGAAGGCCGGGGTGATGGTGGTGAACGCCCCCCAGTCGAACATCCTGTCGGCCGCCGAACACACGATGGCCCTCCTGCTCGCCCAGGCCCGCAACGTGCCCCAGGCGCACGCCGCGCTCGTCGACGGTCGGTGGGAACGCAGCAAGTGGCAGGGGGTCGAGCTCGCCGACAAGACCCTCGGCGTCGTCGGTCTCGGTCGGATCGGCAAACTCGTCGCCCAACGGGCCATGGCTTTCGGCATGAAGCTCATCGCGCATGATCCCTTCGTCGCCCCCGAGCGGGCCCGTCAGCTCAACATCGACCTGGTGGATCTGGACACGTTGCTGGCCACCGCGGATTTCGTGACCCTGCACGTGGCCAAGACCCCCGAGACCATGGACCTCATCGACGCCGCGGCACTTGCCAAGGCGAAGCAGGGCATCCGGATCGTCAACGTCGCCCGTGGGGGCATCGTCAACGAAGCCGACCTGGCCGCGGCCATCGAATCCGGCCACGTCGGCGGTGCCGCGCTCGACGTGTTCGCCGCCGAGCCCACCACCGAATCGCCCCTGTTCTCGCTGCCCGAGGTGGTCGTCACCCCGCATCTGGGCGCATCGACCCGGGAGGCCCAGGACAAGGCCGGGGTCACGATCGCCGAGATGGTCGAGTTGGCGCTCGCCGGCGAGTTCGTCCCCTATGCGGTGAACGTGGATGCGTCGGCCGCGTCGGAGACCGTGCGACCGTTCCTGCCCCTGGCCGAGAAGCTCGGTGCACTGTTCGCGTCGCTGTCCGAGGGGGCCCCCGAGACCCTCGAGATCGCCTACCAGGGGCAATTGGCCGACTACGACACCCGCATCCTGACCCTGGCGGTGCTCAAGGGCTACTTCAGCCTCTCGACCGACGAGCCGGTGTCCTATGTGAATGCGCCCCAGCTCGCCGCCGACCGGGGCATCGAAGTGCGCGACACGTCCACCACGACCGTGCACGACTACGTGAACCTGATCACCCTGCGCGGTCCCGATCACGCCATCGCCGGCACGCTCAGCGGGCTCAAGGGGGAAGCCCGGGTGGTCATGGTCGACGACCACGCGCTCGACGTGCCCCCGGCGAAGAACATGCTGGTCGTCCGCAACGACGACCGCCCCGGGGTCATCGGCCGGGTCGGCACGGTGTTGGGCGACGCCGGGGTGAACATCTCGGACATGGCCGTGGGTCGGTCCCCGTCGGGAGCCGGCGCGCTGATGATCGTGCTCACCTCCGGACCGATCGACGACGACACGGTCGATCGTCTGGGCGACGTCGACGGCGTCTCCGAGGTCGGGGTGCTCGCCGGCTGAGCCGCGGGCCCCGTCAATTGTCGGTTTTGCGGCACCTGTCCGGTTTTGGGTGCGGGTTCCGGTCACCAGGTGACCGGAACCCGCACCCAAAACCCCGAGGTGGCCGGGCTGCTAGACAGGACGGCCGTGAAAGGACTGATCCTGTCCGGGGGCGCCGGAACCCGACTGCGACCGATCACCCACACCAGCGCGAAGCAACTCGTGCCGGTCGCCAACAAGCCGATCCTGTTCTATGGGATCGAGGACCTCGCCGCGGCCGGCATCACCGAGATCGGCATCATCGTCGGCGAAACCCGGGACGAGATCATCGCCGCGGTGGGGGACGGATCGGCGTTCGGCGTGAAGGTCACCTTCATCCCCCAGGACGAACCCCTCGGCCTCGCCCACTGTGTCTTGATCGCCCGGGACTTCCTGGGTGACGACGACTTCGTCATGTACCTCGGCGACAATCTGCTCCGCCAGGGCGTCGCCGAATTCGTCGAGGCTTTCGAACACGATCGTCGCCGTGTCGCACAGCCGGCACTGGGTGGCTCCGCACAGCAGGCGAGCGCCCAGATCCTGTTGGCCCGGGTGCCCGACCCCGAACGCTTCGGCGTCGCCGAGATCGGGCCGGACGGGGAGGTCGTCCGGTTGGTCGAGAAGCCCGACGATCCACCCTCGGATCTGGCGCTGGTCGGCGTGTACCTCTTCGACCGCCACATCCACGAAGCCGTCGCGGCGATCGAGCCGTCGGAACGCGGTGAGCTCGAGATCACCGACGCGATCCAGTGGTTGATCGACAACGGTCACCGGGTTCGCCACGAAGTGGTCGAGGGCTGGTGGATCGACACGGGCAAGCTCGACCCGCTGCTCGAAGGAAACCGGCTGGTCCTCGACACGCTCACGCCGTCGGTCCAGGGCGAGGTGGACGATCGGTCGACGCTGCTGGGCAAGGTGGTGATCGAAGAGGGCGCGACCGTCGTCGACTCGGTCGTCCGTGGGCCCGCGATCATCGGTCGCGACACCGAGGTGCGCAGCAGCTACGTCGGTCCCTACACGTCGATCTACCACGACTGCGTGCTCGTCGACAGCGAGATCGAGCACTCGATCGTGTTGGCCGAGAGCAGCATCGTCGGGGTTCCCCATCTGACCGATTCCCTCATCGGCAAGCAGGTCCGTCTCATGCGATCAGACCGGAAACCCCGGGCGAACAGGGTCATGTTGGGCGACCATTCCGTTGTCGAAATCAACTGACCCAGGTCCGACCGACATCGCCGAGACCGCCGGCGGTCACGTGCCCCACCGACCCGGCCCTGCTGCCCGCCTCCGTCCTCGCAACCCTGTCCACCTGACCGTCGTGGTCGCGGCGTTCGTCGTCGCACGCCTGGCCTTCGTCATCGGGGGACTGCGCTTCCGGGCCGACCCGGCCGGCCAGATCCATCTGCTCAGCCTCGACGCCCTGCGGGCCGATCCGTTCCTCGCGTTCACGAGCCTGCACATCCAGCCTCCGTTGTTCAACTTCTTCGTCGGCGCCGTGTCGCGTTGGTCCCCGTTCCCTGCGGGAATCAGCTTCCAGATCCTGTACCTCGGTGCCGGACTGATCACCGTCGTCGCGTTGTGGTCGTTGCTGCGCAATCTGGGTGCGGTGCCCTGGATGGCGACCGTCGCGGCAGTGCTGGTCGCCTGGGATCCCTTCCTCATGCGAGACGAGACGATCCTGACCTACGAAACGCCGGTCGCGCTGATCATCATGCTGACCGCGCTCGCCGCCGACCGCTACTTCCGTCGGCCCGATCTGCCGCGTCTCGTCGCCTTCGCCGCGCTGCTCGTCATCGGCGTCCTCACCCGGACCACGCTGAATCCCCTCTGGTTCGTCGCGGCATTCGCTGTCGTGCTGATCCTGCGCAGACCGCGTGCGTCGCGTCGCGCAACCGTCGCCGTCATCGGTGTGGCGACCATCGTCGTCGCCGTTCCCATCGTGCACGACGCCGTCTCGTTCAAGACGGTGGGGCTCTCGAGCTACGCGGGGATGAACCTGTCCCGGATCAGCGTCGTCCAACTGCCCCGGGCGCGCCTCGATCAACTCATCGCACAAGGACGGTTGTCGCCGGCTGCCAGAGTGGCCCCGTATTCCCCGTACTCGGCCTACGAGCCCTATTTCGGTGCCTGCCATGCGGACCGGGGCACGCCGGTGCTCGACGACACGACGAAGTCGAGCAACGGCCGCCCGAACCTGAACAGCGTCTGTTACCTGCCCGTCTATCGCCGGGCAATGCGGGATTCGTTGCACGCGATCCGCAGTGATCCGGGCATCTACGCCCACTCGGTCGGGGTGGCCGCACTGATCTACTCGAGCACCGACAGCCATTTCGCCGAACCGGACTCGGCGCTGTGGCACCGGTGGGAAGGTCTGTACGCCTCCACGCGCTTGCCAGTGAGGGTCCACTACTCCTTTGGAGACGGCGATCCCCAGCTCTACGTCCGGGGCATCGGACCGCTGGTCCAGAGCGACCGACTGTCGATCACGATCCTCCTCGCGTTCGCAGTGTCGTTCGGCTACGGATTGCGCGGCCTCCTGCATGCCGCGCGCCACCGGCTGCGCCCGGCTGATCGTACGCGGATCTTCATCGCCTTCATGGTGCTGGCGATCACCGTGGTGAGCGTGATGCTCGACACGTTCGAGAACGCGAGGTTCAGAGCGCCCCTCGACCCCCTGCTCCTGGGCCCGCTCTACGTCGTGGTCCTGACGTGTGGTCGCACGGTCGCTCGTGCGATCAACCGCCGCTTCATCCATTGACGGACAGGGGTCTCGAAGTACGTGTAAGACAAGCCGGCCACGACGAAGATCAACAGCGTTACCAGGCTGATTTGGAGTGGAGATCCCCAGCCGTTGTGGGCAGCGATCTGATACGCGAAGAGATGAATGAGGTAGATGCCGTACGATCTTTGGCCGAGCCAGACAAGCGGCGGAATGCTGAAGACCCGTGTCAGCGGCGATTTTGGGGTGTAGATGGTGTGGATGATCATCAGTAATGTGGCGAAATTGAAGACGACGAGACCCCAGAGGAAAATGAATTTTGGGCGACCGTCGATCGGCGTGTGGCTGAAGATGATCGCATCGATGAGAAGACCCGCCGGGCCGGCGATCCAGAGAAACAATCGAGTGCGCGACCCTGGTGTCTTCGGATTGTATCCGATGATTATAGCCGCCAAAGATCCGATCAAGAGACCGTCCGGACGAGTGAACGTTCCGTTGAAGAGATGGATCCAGAGGATGTTTCCGTACCGTTCTACTGCTGCCTTGTCGGGATATGCGTGCGCATAGCGTATCCACTGCATCCAGAGATACGCACGATGAAGATCCATGACAACCAGAGCAGAGCCGATGAGCGCAGCCATCCATTTCCGATGCAGTCCGGACTTGAGCATCAGGTAGATGATGAAAGGCCAGGCAATGTAGAATTGCTCTTCGATGGCCAGCGACCACACCGGGCTGAATGCGGCCAGAGAACGGAAGCTGTTCTGCGCGAGCACAACCCAGTTGGAGAAGTAGCCGGCAATGGAGGCGATGCCAAGCCATTTGGGGGTGAGGTAGAGATCGCTGAAGGCAATGCGGAGAAAGACCGATGTGACGAGGACCGCGACGATTGCCGGGTAGAGGCGTGCCACCCGCCTGAGGTAGAACGCGCCCAAGTCTATGCGATCCGTTCGACCGTATTCTCGGAGCAGAAGTGTGGTGATCAGAAATCCGCTGAGTACAAAGAACAGATCCACCCCGAGCCAGGACGTGTACGGCGCGATCCACGGGAAGGCAACGGCCAAATGGGCGCCCATCACCGTCACGAGCCCGACGCCGCGCATGCCATCCAGTGCGGGTTGGTAGCCGAGGCCATTCCCGGACCTCCGTTCGCGGGTCGGCTCGGAGCGTGACTGCCGAACCTCCGGATTGGGCTCACCCATGGATCCGACGTTCTAGCGTTTCGTTCGGGAACGGGCAAGATCCCCTCTGCTCTCGTATCGAGGGAATTCGGTTGGTCGCAAATCTGGTGGTACCGTCACGGACTGCTCGAACCGAGCCTCGAGCCCGATCCTGGAGTGCGATGCAATGGCAGAAGTGACCGAATCGGACACGATCAGCGGTGTGTACGTCGTCCACCCCGACGTCCATGGCGACGAGCGGGGGTATTTCGTCGAGACCTACCGGCGCGAATGGTTCCCCCAGGGGCGTGAGATGATCCAGGGCAACCGGGGCGACCGCCAACAGGGCGCGGTGGTGGGCCTGCACTACCACCTGCACCAGGCCGACTACTGGTACGTGCCCAATGGCACCGCCCGAGTTGTCTTGCACGACCTGCGGACCGGATCTCCGACCGACGGCGCCACGCTGACCCTCGATCTGGGCGTCCAGTCCGATGGCACCAAGTCTCATGCCGGGGTGTTCATCCCACCCGGCGTCGCGCACGGGTTCGCCGCGCTCAGCGACATGACCATCACCTACCTCGTCGATGGCTACTACAACCCGGCCGACGAGCTCGGGGTCGCATGGGACGATCCGGCGGTCGATGCCGACTGGGGTGTCTCGGATCCGGTGCTCTCCGAGCGGGACCGCTCGAATCCGCGGCGCGCGGACATCGATCCCCAGTGGCAGCCCCACTACCGACTGCGGAGCTGAACGCGATCCCGCCTCGGTGGAGACGTCGGTTTTCCTGCGGTGTGAAAGGATGAGCACATGCGACTCTTCGTGACCGGGGCGGCCGGATTCATCGGTTCGAACTACGTCCGTCAGGTGTTGGCCACCTCGGATGACGAGGTGACGATCTTCGACGCGCTCACCTATGCGGGGAATCGCTCGACGATCGAGGATCTCCTGGCTGACGATCGGGTCGGCTTCGTCCAGGGCGACATCTGCGACCGCGACGCCCTCGCCGCGGTCCTGCCCGGTCACGACGCCGTGGTCCACTTCGCGGCCGAGAGCCACGTCGACCGTTCGATCACCGGGCCCGACGCGTTCGTGAAGACGAACTGCGACGGGACCAACACGCTGTGCGACGTCGCGCGCACCGTCGGAATCGAACGGTTCGTGCACATCTCCACCGACGAGGTCTACGGCTCGATCGAAACCGGCTCGTTCGTCGAGACCGATCGACTGGGGCCCCGCTCGCCCTACAGCGCCTCGAAGGCCGGGTCGGATCTGATCGCACTGTCCTACGGTGAGACCTTCGACCTGCCGGTTCTCGTGACCCGCTCGTCGAACAACTTCGGGCCCTACCAGTACCCCGAGAAGCTGATTCCGTTGTTCACCACCAACCTGCTCGACGGGGCGAACGTCCCGCTGTACGGAGACGGGGGCAACGTCCGCGACTGGTGCCACGTCGCTGACAACTGTGCGGCCGTCGACCTGGTGTTGCGCCGCGGGACCGTGGGGGAGATCTACAACATCGGCGCCGGCAACGAGACCACCAACGCCGAGCTGACCCGACGGCTGCTGACGCTGCTGGGCGCTGACGAGTCCCGCATCGACCACGTGGACGACCGGCTCGGCCACGACCGTCGGTACTCGATCGACACGGCCAAGATGCGGGCGCTGGGCTGGAAGCCCGAGCGGTCGCTCGACGAGGCACTGGCCGACACCGTGGAGTGGTATCGGGCCAACCGGGCCTGGTGGGAACCCCTCAAGGTCGCCTGATCGATGCGGATCTTCCTGACCGGGGCGAAAGGCCAACTCGGTACCGACCTCGTCGAGCAGTTCACCGCCGCCGGGCACGCCCTGACCGCAGTGGACATCGACGAGGTCGACCTCACCGATCGCGACGCGGTCATCGCCGCGATCACAGCGGCCCGACCCGACTCCGTGGTGCACCCGGCGGCGTTCACCGCGGTCGACCGATGCGAGACCGAACCGGACACGGCGTTCGCGGTGAACGTCTTGGGCACCCGCCACGTGGCCGAAGCGGCCCGACGGGTCGGCGCGCCGGTCACCTACGTGTCGACCGATTATGTCTTCGACGGGACGAAGTCCGAACCGTACCGGGAGTGGGACGAGCCGAATCCCCGGTCGGTCTACGGCCGCTCGAAGCTCGCGGGCGAGCGCGAGCTCGACCCGGGCGCCACCGTGGTGCGGACCTCCTGGGTGTGTGGCTTTCACGGGGCGAACATGGTCAAGACCATTCTCCGGATCGCCGCAGTCCCGGGGCGGCTCAGCTTCGTCGACGACCAACGGGGGCATCCCAGCTTCACCGCCGATCTGGCCGAGGTCATCGAGCGGCTGGTGAGCGACCGCCGACCGGGTTTGTACCACGTGACCAACCAAGGCGCGGTGAGTTGGTACGAGTTCGCCCGCGCCGTCTTGGAAGCCGCTGGTGACGACCCTGACCGGGTCGATCCGTGTTCCACGGCCGATCTGCAACCGCCCCGACCTGCACCCCGCCCTGCCAACTCGGTGCTCGACAACGCGGCGCTCAGGCTGTGCGGGCTGCCCGAGACCCGGGATTTTCACGCCCCCCTCACCGAGCTGGTCGCCCGGATCCAGTCGGGGCGGTGAAGCGGGCGACCTTTCGGCTGTCAGGAGAGGTCGGTGATGGTGATGTCGTCGTAGTCGACATGCCCGCCGGGTTGGAGATGATTGGCGAGGATGCCACATTTCCCGGACCGGGGGACCCGGCCGTGGCTCAGCTTGGACAGGTCGAGCTCCCATGCCTGACCGCTCGTGTAGATCCCGGGTTCCCAAGGCGGTTCGGGGACCCGGGCATTCCACTTCTTCGCCTGAACCAGATTGCCGATGACACGAGACCGCACGTTGCAGGGGTAGAGCTCCTTGGGATTCATCCCTTGGAATTCGACGAGACCGCGGACCGGCGTGTACGGAACGACCGAGGCGTGGGCCGCGTCCTCGAGCAGGATGAGCGGGCCCGTCGCCATCGCCACGGATGCGGCATTCTTGAGGAGCCTGTGCACGGTCCAGTCGCCGTCGAGCGCCGCAACGCCCGTTCCGACGATCCGGATCTTGTCGCCTTTGTCGATCCCTCCGGCGTGGTTGAGATACACGGAGATGAGGCGGGGATCGGCTTTGGGTCGCTGCCACCCGACGATGACGGGAAGGTCGCTCGTGGCGGTGATGGCAGGGATCTTCCCGAAAGCAGTCGTTGAGTGAGATCCGTCCCACGACCAGACCGAGAGCCAGGTGGTGGTCCAGCCCAGGACGTCCTGATCGAGGACGATCGCGCCGCCGTCACCGGCGCGGTGGACGTGGCCCATCTGTGGAAGTTGGCTGTTTTTCGCCGCCGGGTACCAGGTGGAGAAGATCTCCGAGTCTTCGACCCCTTCCGTCGAGTTCAGGACGAAGCATTCGCGTTTGGTCGGATGACGGGGATCAGCAGTGATCCGGACCCGAGATCGATGGACGCTCAACCTTCCCGGCCCCTGTTGGGCGGTCTGGGTGATCGGCAGCCGGGTGCTCCCGTGCTTTCCGCTCCCAGGTAGCCAATCCGAGGGGCGGTACAGGATCGTGTCGTCGCCGGTCGGTTGCGTGGACGACGAACCCCCGGAACACGCTGACAGCAGCGACCCCGCGGCGATCGCAGAGGCGAAGCCGGCGAGAAAGCGGCGTCGATCGAAGGTTGCGTTCATGACACTGGGAAACGGTAATCGGTGGCCGCTGCTTCTTGGGGCGACCGTGGCCATCAGGTCGGTCCGGTCGTGGTGAAGGTCACCTGCGGCGATCTCGAATCGGGCGGACGCGCGGACCCGGTACGGCTGCTGATCGGAGGGCTGACAACCCGGGAAGCCCGCTGGGAGGCCCCGGCATCCGGTCGACTATCCTGGGCCGGCGACGACCCGACCTATGAGCGATCCCAGCCTTCCGAACCTGATCATCGCCGGCGTGGCCAAGAGCGGGACGTCGAGCCTGCACACCTACCTCGGCACCCACCCGGACGTGTTCATGTCGGCGGAGAAGGAGCCGCGCTTCTTCGCGTTGGACGTGCACTGGAACGAGGGTCTCGACTGGTATCGCCGCCATTTCGCCGGCGGGGAGGACTGCGCCGTGCGGGGGGAGTCGAGCCCGTTGTACTTCTCGTTCCCGAACGTGATCGAGCGGATGCGCGCAACGGTGCCCGACGTGCGGCTGATCTTCCTGTTGCGCAACCCGGTGGACCGGGCCTGGTCGGAGTACATGTGGCTCCGCAGCCGGGGCGTCGAGCATCGCCCGTTCCGTGTGGCGTTCGCGGCCGATCGGGGTCCCCAGGACCAGGATCGCCACATCGGCGGTCACTACTTCACCTATCAGCGCGAAGGCCGCTACGCGGAGCAGCTCGGCCGCTTCCGCGACGCCTTCGGCGACGAGGCGATGCTGGTGGTCACCACCGAGGAGTTGGCCTCAGACCCCGAGGCGGCACTTGCCCGGTGCTGGCGCCACGCCGGTGTCGAGCCGATCTCCTTCACCCCGGAAAATCGTCGCAACGTCACCGAGTACCTTCGGTTTCCCCGGCTGACCGCGGTGCTCGAAGGCCGCAAGGTGGTACGCCAGGATCGTCGCGACCTCCCGGCACGTGCCATCAGGGGCGTGCGGGTCGGGCTGCAGCGTTGGCCCGCGGTGGGGCGCCTCGCGGCCGGAGCCGGGCGCCGCGTCGGGCGCCTGACCAGGCCCGCACGCACGATGAGCGCGGCGGACCGCCGTTGGGTGGCCGATGTCTACCGGAGCGACATCGCGGAACTGCGGCGCCAGTGGGACCGTGACTTCGCCGAATGGTCGCAGGATTTCCCACTCGCCGGCTGACGCGTCAGCCGGCGTCCACCCGCAGCAGCGCCAGCACCTTCGCGGCCTGCGCAAGGGCATCGCCATCGTCGGGGGTGAGCACGAGATCGGGCGACCGGGGCGGCTCGTAGGGGTCGTCGATGCCCGTGAACCCGGTGATCTGCCCTGCACGAGCCCGCGCGTACAGGCCTTTGGGGTCACGACGCTCGCACTCGGCCAGAGGGGTGTCCACGAAGACCTCGAAGAACGGGAGTCCCGACTCGGCGTGCACCCGGCGGGCCCGTTCCCGGTGGGCCGAGTACGGGCTGATCACCGGTACCAGCGCCACCAGACCCGCATCGGCGAACAGCCGCGCCACCTCACCGACCCGGCGGATGTTCTCCTGACGATCATCCGTGCCGAACCCGAGGTCGGCGTTCAGACCATGGCGCAGGTTGTCACCGTCGAGCCGGTAGACGGGACGATCGGCCTCCCACAAGAGCTGTTCCACGGCAACCGCAATGGTGGACTTGCCCGATCCGGACAGTCCCGTGAACCACACCGTCGCACCACGGGTCGTTCCGGAGCGGTCGACCGCTCCGGGATGCCAGGTGATCTCCGACTCGGTCATCTCGCGCGTGCCTCAGTTGCGGTCGGCGTTGATCATTCCGGCGGCGACGGTGTCGTTCGTGGCCTCGTCGATGAGGATGAAGCTGCCCGTGGTGCGGTTCCTGGCATAGTCGTCGTAGAACAGCGGCACGCTGGCGCGCAGCCGGACCCGGCCGATGTCGTTGAGCGACAGCGATCCCGGTGCCTCCACGCGGTGCAGGGTGTTCACGTCGAGACGGTACTGGATGTCCTCGATCCTGGCGCGGGCCGTGCGGGTGGTGTGATGCAGCGCGTAGGTGCGGCCGACTTCGAGTGAACTCGTCGCCGACATCCAACAGACCATCGCGTCCAGGTCCTGTCCGACCGTGGGACGGTTGTGGGGGCGACAGATCATGTCCCCCCGCGAGACGTCGATGTCGTCGGTGAGGTGCACGGCCACCGCCATCGGGGCGAACGCCTCGTCCACCTGGCCCTGGGGGGTGTCGATCGCCGCGATCCGGGTGGTGAAACCGGACGGCAGTGCGACGACCTCGTCGCCGGGTTTGAACACCCCACCGGCGATGGTGCCCGCGTAGGCGCGGTGGTCGTGATGGGCGGTGTTGTGCGGTCGCAGCACGTACTGGATCGGCAGTCGGGCGTCCACCAGGTTCCGGTCCGAAGCGATGTGCGCCTCTTCCAGATGATGGAGCAGCGACGTGCCCTCGTACCAGGGCATGTTCCGGGAGCGTTCGACGATGTTGTCGCCATGCAGCGCGGAGACGGGCACGAAGGTCAGGTCCGTGACGGCGAGCTTCGCGGCGAACGACCGGAACTCGTCGTGGATCGCGTCGTAGACCTTTTCGTCGTAGTCGACCAGGTCCATCTTGTTGACACAGAGCACCAGGTGCGGAATGCGCAGCAGCGACGCCAGGAAGGCGTGGCGGCGGGTCTGTTCGACGATCCCTTTGCGGGCGTCCACCAGCACCAGGGCCAGATCGGCGGTCGAGGCGCCGGTGACCATGTTGCGGGTGTACTGGATGTGCCCTGGGGTGTCGGCGATGATGAACTTGCGGCGGGGCGTCGCGAAGTAGCGGTACGCGACATCGATGGTGATGCCCTGTTCACGTTCGGAACGCAGCCCGTCGGTCAGCAGCGCCAGATCGGTGTGCTCGTCGCCGCGCTCCACGCTCACCCGCTCGACCGCCGCGAGCTGATCGGACATCACCGTCTTCGAGTCGTACAACAGGCGCCCGATGAGGGTGGACTTGCCGTCGTCGACCGAGCCGGCGGTCGCGAACCGCAACAGTTCGATGTCCTCGTTCATCAGAAGTACCCCTGTCGCTTGCGGTCCTCCATGGCGGTATCCGAGAACCGGTCATCGGCGCGGGTGGCGCCACGCTCGGAGAGCCGGCTGGTGGCGACTTCGGCGACGACCTCATCGGCAGTGGTCGCGGCCGATTCCACCGCGCCGGTGCACGACGCGTCACCGACCGTGCGGTAGCGGATGGTCGCCGTGAACGGTTCCTCGTCATCGGTGGGAACCAGGTACTCGTTCACCGCCAGCAGCATGCCGTCACGACGCACCACGGTTGCGGGGTGGGCGTAGTAGAGGTCGGGGATGGCGACGTCGTCGGAGGCGATGTAGCGCCAGATGTCCAGCTCGGTCCAGTTGGAGAGGGGAAACACACGAATGTGTTCGCCGTTCCCGATCCGGCCGTTGTACAGGTCCCACAGCTCGGGTCGTTGATTCTTCGGATCCCATTGGCCGAAGTCGTCGCGGAACGAGAAGACCCGTTCCTTGGCGCGGGCCTTCTCCTCGTCGCGACGGGCGCCGCCGAACAGCGCCTGGAACCGATTGGTCTCGATGGATTCGAGGAGCGGCGTGATCTGCAGACGGTTCCGTGATGCGCCGGGGCCGGTCTGCTCGACGACCTTGCCGGCGTCGATGGCCTCCTGGACCGAGGCGACGACCAGGCGCACACCGTGCTCTCGCGACGAGCTGGTCGCGGAACTCGATCACCCCGGGAAGGTTCTGACCGGTGTCGACGTGGAGCACCGGGAAGGGGATCGGACACGGCGCGAACGCCTTGGCGGCGAGATGCAGCATCACGCAGGAGTCCTTGCCACCGGAGAACATGAGCGCGGGGCGGTCGAACACCGCGGCGACCTCGCGGAAGATGTGGATCGCCTCGGCTTCGAGTGCGTCGATGGCGTTCATCTCGTAGCTGACGGACATCACTCCATGTTCGCGCAACGACGTCGTTGGTCGTTGGTCGTCGTCGACCCCGCCGCGGGCATGGCGCCGTGGGGACCAGGGGTCAGGCGCTCGCCGGCATCCAGGAGGGTCGGCCGGCTTCGAAAGCGTCGATGCGGTCGGCGAGGCTGCAGGGTGATGCCGATGTCGTCCAACCCTTCCAGGAAGCGGTGGCGGACCGAGTCGTCCAACGGGAACTCGACGACCAACCCGATCGAAGGCGCTTCCAGCGTCCGCCGGTCGACGTCGATCGTGATCTCCAGATTCGGGTCCGCGTCGATGGCCTCGATGAGGGTTGCCTCGGTCCCGTCGGGCACCACCACAGGGATCAGGCCGTTCTTGGTGCAGTTGTTGCGGAAGATGTCGCTGAAGCGTGGGGAGACCACGGCCTGGAACCCGTAGTCCATCAGCGCCCACACGGCGTGTTCCCGGGATGAGCCCGTACCGAAGTTGGGACCGGCCACGAGGATCGTGGCGTGGGCGAACCGCTCGTCGTTCAACACGAAGTCACGGTCGTCCCGCCATGTCGAGAACAGACCCTTGCCGAAGCCGGTACGTTCGACCCGCTTGAGCCATTCGGCGGGGATGATCTGATCGGTGTCGACGTCGGAACGGTCGAGGGGCACGGCGGTGCCGGTGACGATGTGGACGGCTTGCATGGCGGGTCGACTCCTGAGGGTCAGGTGAGATCGGACGGTGCAGCGAAGTGACCGGCCACGGCGGTCGCGGCCGCCACGGCCGGGGAAACGAGGTGGGTCCGTCCGCCGCGTCCCTGGCGGCCTTCGAAGTTGCGATTGGACGTGGACGCGGCCCGTTCGCCCGGGGCGAGCTTGTCGGGGTTCATCGCGAGGCACATCGAACAACCGGGCTGGCGCCATTCGAATCCGGCGGCTGCGAAGACCTTGTCCAGCCCTTCGGCCTCGGCCTGGGCCTTCACGGCGAAAGAACCGGGCACGACCATCGCCCGCTTGCCGGCGGCGACGTGGCGGCCTTCGAGCACCTGGGCCGCGGCGCGTAGGTCCTCGATGCGCGAGTTGGTGCAGGAGCCGATGAAGATCGTGTCCACGGTGATGTCGCGCATCGGGGTGCCGGCGGGCAGGTCCATGTAGTCCAGCGCCCGGTGGGCGGCGTCCCGCATGCCGGGCTCGGCGAACGAGTCCGGGTCGGGGATCGCACCGCTCAGCGGCACGACCTGGGACGGGTTCGTGCCCCACGAGACGTGTGGAGCGATGTCGGCGCCTGCGAGCACGACTTCCTTGTCGAACGTCGCGCCCGGATCGGTCGGCAGGGCCCGCCAGGCGTCCAGCGCCGCGTCCCAGTCGGCGCCCTTGGGCGCGTGCGGGCGACCCTCGAGGTAGGCGAAGGTGGTGTCGTCGGGGGCGATCATGCCGGCCTTCGCCCCGGCCTCGATCGACATGTTGCACACGGTCATGCGGCCCTCCATCGACAGCGACCGGATCGCATCGCCGCGGTACTCGATGATCGAGCCGATGCCGCCGCCGGTACCGATGCGGCCGATGACGGCGAGGATCAGGTCCTTGGCCGTCGACCCCGCGGGCAGATCACCGTCGATCGTGACCGACATCGTGCCGGGTCGCATCTGGGGGAGGGTCTGGGTGGCGAGCACATGTTCGACCTCGGAGGTGCCGATCCCGAAGGCGAGTGCACCGAAGGCGCCGTGGGTGGCGGTGTGGGAATCTCCGCACACGACGGTCATCCCGGGCTGGGTGAGGCCCTGTTCGGGGCCGATGATGTGCACGATGCCCTGGTTGGCGTCGCCCATCGGGTACAGCGTGATGCCGAATTCGGCGCAGTTGGCGGCGAGCGTGTCCATCTGCTTGGCCGAGATCGGGTCGGCCACCGGTTGGGTGAGATCGGTGGTGGGGACGTTGTGGTCCATCGTCGCCACCGTCAGGTCGGGTCGTCGGACCCCCCGCCCGGCGAGGCGCAGGCCGTCGAACGCCTGGGGGCTGGTGACCTCGTGGACCAGGTGCAGGTCGACGTAGAGCAGGTCGGCGCCGTCGGTCTGGCCGACTACGTGGTGGTCCCACACCTTCTCGCTCAATGTACGGGGCTTGTGCATGGGGTCGGACTCCGGTTCGACGTTGCGCATCGGGGGATCGGGCGGCACCGTTCCCTGTTTCAAATGATGAGATGGTATTCTCGTTAGATGGAATCGATCATAAGCGGTGTCGGTGTGCTCGACAAGTCGATGGCCGTGCTCGAGGCGGTTCAGGACGGCGCGGGAACCTTGAACGAGCTCGTCGAGGCGACCGGGTTCTCACGGGCGACCGCGCACCGGCTGGCCGTGGCGTTGGTGGATCATGGTCTGCTGCGACGTGGTGGAGACGGACGCTTCGATCTGGGGTGGCGGCTGGTGGCGTTGGGCCGGGCCGCGGAGATGGGCAACAGCCTGATCGCCGAGGCGTCCCCCGTGCTCGACGAGTTGCGCGATGCCACGGGCGAGTCGGCCCAGCTCTACCTGCGCGACGGCGACCACCGGGTGTGTGTGGCGGCGACGGAGTCGGCGCACGGCCTGCGCACGATCGTGGCGCCCGGTGCGGTGCTGCCCGTCGACAGGGGTTCGGCGGGCAGGGTGCTGTTGGGCGAGATTCCCGCGACGGGATGGGTCGAGAGCGTGGCCGAGCGGGAGGTGGGGGTCGCGTCGGTCTCGGCGCCGGTGCGGGGGAACGACGGGCAGATCGTCGCGGCGATCGGGGTGTCGGGCCCGGTCGACCGGACGACCCGCCGTCCCGGGCAGCGTTACGGCAAAGCGGTGGTGGCTGCCGCGCGGCGACTCGAAGCCACTGTGGACCCGGGCGCGCCTTCTTGACGTCGCCATGGAGCGAACCGCGGCGCCCGGCAACGACCGGACCTGGGTAGCCGGCGGCGCGGCCCCGGGTCAGTCGACGGCGACGAGCTCGACCCGCAGGGTCGTCCCGGCCGGGGTCTCGTAGCTCACCGTGTCGCCGGGCTCGTGGCCACGCAGGGCGTCGCCCAGCGGCGACGTGGTCGACATGACCTCGAGGTCGCTGTGGCGCTCCTCGATCGAGCCGAGCAGGTAGCGCTCGGTCTCGTCCTCGTCGTCCCCCTCGTAGCGGATCGTCACCACCGAACCGGGACCGACCCGACCGGAACCGTCCGCTGCCACGATGTCGGCGTTCTCGATCATCTTGGCGAGGTGGGCGATCCGCCCCTCCATCTTTCCCTGCTCTTCCTTGGCGGCGTGGTAGTCGCCGTTCTCCGACAGGTCGCCCAACTCTCGGGCGGTCTCGATCTTGCGGGCGATGTCCACCCGACCCCGGGTGGACAGGTCGTCGTGTTCGGCCTTGAGCCGGTCGAAGGCGGCCTGGGAGAGCTCGATTCGGTCAGCCATAGCACCTCGGATCGTATCGGTCGCGGACTGAAGCCGCAGCAGCCGCGCTTTCATCAGTGGGTCGATGGGGGACGGCCCGCTCTCGCCCGATCTGCCGCAGCCCGGCTGGCCTCGACGAGCACCGGGGTGAAGCGGTCCGGGTGCTCGAAACACGTCGTGTGGCCGCCGGTGACCTCGAAGACCGGTTCCGCGCCGACCGTACGCGCCAGGGCGTGCTGCGCCTCGGGCTTGACCAGCTCGTCGTCGACGGTCACCACCGAGACCACCGGCGTGTCGAGCTCTCCGGCCCAGGACAGTGCGTCGAATCGGCCCAGGGCGATCCCCGCCTGGGTCACGGTCGTCAGATCGGACGGAACGAGCTGATCGGCGATCCAGTCCGCGAACATCCCGTTCGCGCGGCTGGTGATGATCCGACGCCTGAGTGCCCGACGCACCGGGGAGTCCGGCAGGATTCTCGCGGCACCGATGATCGGCGACAACGGTGCCAGGGTGGCCCGGTGCAGGGGTGACCGGCTGAACGACCCCGCCGTTGCACACAACACCAACCCCGCGGCCCGCGACCCGTGACGTCGGGCGAAGCTGAGCGCGATCGGACCGCCCATCGAATAGCCCACGGCGATGGCTGCGTCGATGTGCAGCGCGTCCAGGGCGGCCGCGGCGTCGTCGGCACAGGAGTCGATCGTGAACCCGCGGCGGGTGCGCACACCGCGACCGTGACCCGCCTGGTCGAACGCCACCACTCGAAACTGTTCGGCCAGCTCGGCATAGGCGAACCCGAAGTTCAGGTCGGCCGTCGCCATCCATCCGTGGAGCAGCAACAGCGGCGGCGCATCCTCATGACCACCCGAATCCCGCACGAAGATGGACCGCCCCGCTCCCAGGTCGACGGTGCGACCCTCGGGAACCCAGGGGAGTCGGCGCCCGCGGTCGCTCCTGGCTTCGGCCCGTGGACTCACACGTCCTCCGCCTGGTCGTCGTCGCTTCCCAACCCGCCGGCGTCGGGCACCTCGGCACGTTCGCGGTCACCCGGGTCGGCGAATCCCCGCTCGATGCCGTGCCGTAGCTCGCCCAGCATCTCCTCGAGCGCCTCGCAACGCTCCGGGGCGACGAAGTCGATCAGATCGTCGAATGCCGCCCGGAGCCGACGCGCGATCTGCAGCGAGGTCTCCCCGTAGGCGCGGATCTCCGCAAACGACAACGTCACGAGGTCCTGCCAGGTCTCACGGGGCACCACCAGACGCAGTGCGCCCCGGTCGTCGTGGACCACCCCGCTCGGAAACGGCCGGGCCCCGAGCCCGCGGAGCAGGTCGTGGATCCGGTCGAGCGACTGCACCGCGGTGGTCGGATCGTTCATCGACGGGGAGAGGGCCCGCTCTGCGATGTCGACCAGTTGGCGGAAACCGAACGCCACGTCCTGGATCATCGTGCGTTCCGCGGCGATGCCGACGTGGCGACGGAGACGGTTCGCCAGATCCGGCCTGGCTGTTCCGAACACCCGGATCAACGGTGCCCCCCGGGGGACGAAGTCGCCCACCGCGCACAGGATCTCGATGACCACGTCGTGATGCATCGCCAGCCGGGTGAGGCCGGCCTCGTCGAAATCGGTCAGCACGCCTGCACGCGGAGATCCGTAGACGATCCTGTCCCGGTCGGCGAGCTCGTCACGGGCGGCGGCGCGCTCGGCGGCACCATTCGACGCCCCGAGCTGGCACACCTTCTCGAGGGCAACCGGCGCGGGGAAGTTCGCCTCGATCGTCGCACGGGCCTCCCGGGCCACCGCTTCGATGATCGCCACCACCCGGATCGACCGTGCCATGTGCTGCACCATGTAGACGAAGGCCAGGACCGTGAGGAGCACGAGCACGATGGCCACGGTGATGGCATCACCCGGCACGAACTGGCGCGACGTCCCCACGCCGACGCGCACCGCCTGGAGGGCCACGAGCGTGTAGACGAACGTGCCCACGAAGATGGCCAGCACGACCTGGGTGCCCCGGTCGCGCAGAAAGGTGCGCATCACCCGGGGGGAGAACTGGCTGCTCGCGAGCTGCAGGGCCACGATCATGATCGAGAAGACCAGGCCGGTGAAGCTGAGCACCGCAGTCGCGATGGTGCTGAGGACCTGCTGCGCATTGGACGGTCCGCCGCTGAAGGCCCATCCGGTCTGGGTGGCCTGGCCCCGGTGGTGATCGAACGTGACCATCGCCCAAGCGAAGAGCGCCGCGAGGACGGTCGCCGCGGTGGGGAGCACCCAGAGTCCTTCCCTGAGCTGTTCGCGGAGCCGCTCGGGCCGGAAACGTCGGGGTGCCAGTGGCACGATCGGCGCAGGGTCCGCGGGCATCGCCACATGATCGCAGATCCACCGCGCGGCCCCATGGTGGCCGCGGCCGCTTCGGAACGGTCGGGATGGCCGCAACGAGCAGAGCGCGCCTACGGTTGACGGTGGGAATCCCCGTCATGCCCCATCCTGCCCACCCACGGGTGGACAGGTCGGTGACGTCCGGTGGATCCCGCGGCCGCCTCCAACATCGAAACAAGGAGCCCACGTGGCACATCGGATCGCAGTCGTCCCGGGCGACGGGATCGGGCAGGAGGTCGTCCCGGCGGCGCTCCGGGTCGTCGCCGCCACCGGCGTCGAACTGGCCACCGAGCACTATGAACTGGGCGGCGAACGGTTTCTGCGTGACGGCACGATTCTTCCCGACGACGTGCTCGACGAGTTGCGTGGCTTCGATGCGATTCTGCTCGGCGCCGTGGGCACCCCGGATGTGCCTCCCGGCGTGATCGAGCGGGGACTGCTGCTCAAGATGCGTTTCGGGCTGGATCAGTACATCAACCAGCGGCCGTTCCGTTCGCCCGACGGTGCTGTCGACTTCGTGGTGATCCGCGAGAACACCGAGGGCACCTATGCGGGCGAGGGAGGGTTCCTGCGGTTCGGCACCCCCCACGAGATCGCCACGCAAGGTTCGGTCAACACCCGGTTCGGGGTCGAAAGGTGTATCCGCTACGCCTTCGATCTGGCCGAGCGCCGCCCGTCCCGACACCTCACACTCGTCCACAAGACCAATGTGTTGACCTTCGCCGGGGACCTGTGGCAGCGCACCTTCGACGAGGTCGCCGCAGAACACCCCGACATCGACACCGCGTACCACCACGTGGACGCGGCGTGCATCCATCTCGTCGACGACCCGGGCCGCTACGACGTCATCGTCACCGACAACCTGTTCGGGGACATCCTCACCGACCTGGCCGGCGCGGTGACCGGTGGAATCGGACTCGCCGCGTCGGGCTGTCTGAACCCCGAGCGCCACGCACCCTCGATGTTCGAACCGGTCCACGGCTCGGCCCCCGACATCGCCGGCCGCAACCGGGCCAATCCGGTCGCCGCCGTGCTCAGTGCCGCGATGATGCTCGACTTTCTCGGGGAGGACGACGCCGCGGCGAAGATCCGCTCGGCCTGTACGGCGTCGGGAACCGTCACCGGATCCACCGACGAAATCGCTGACGCCATCATCGCCCGCCTCTGATCAACTGGTGTGCGCGTCGCGCCACCACCCCGACCGGGAGACCCCCACCATGCCCATCACCCCCACCGACAAGATCTGGATGAACGGTTCGCTCGTCGACTGGGAGGACGCGCAGATCCACGTGCTCACCCATTCGCTGCACTACGGCATGGGCGTGTTCGAAGGCATGCGGGCGTACCCGACCGCTGACGGGCCGGCCATCTTCCGTCTGACCGACCACATCGAGCGACTCCACAACTCGGCGAAGATCATGATGATGGAACTGCCCTACACGGTCGACGAACTGGTGGAAGCGTCCAAGGAGGTCGTGCGCAGCTCCGGACTGCAGGGCGCGTACGTCCGCCCGATTGCCTACTACGGCTACGGCGAGATGGGTCTGAACACGATTCCGTGTTCGATCGACGTGGCGATCGCCTGCTGGCCCTGGGGCGCCTACCTGGGCGACGACGGGTTGACCAAGGGAATCGGCCTGCAGGTCTCCTCCTGGCAGCGCCACGACCACAACACCATGCCGCCCGCGGCCAAGGTCACGGGCAACTACGTGAATTCCTCGCTGGCCAAGGTCCAGGCGCTCAAGGCCGGCTACGACGAAGCCGTGTTGTTGAACCGTGCCGGCATGGTCGCCGAATGCACCGGCGAAAACGTCTTCGTGGCCCGGCACGGCCGCCTCGTCACCCCTCCGCTCTCGGCCGGAGCGCTCGAAGGCATCACCCAGGATTCGGTGATGCGGATCGCCGCCGATCTGGGGATCGAAACGGTCCTCGGAGATCTCTCGCGCAGCGACCTCTACCTGGCCGAGGAGATGTTCCTGTGCGGTTCGGCTGCCGAGATCGCCGCGGTGAACGCCATCGACGACCGTTCGATTCCCTGTCCGGGGGAGATGACCCTCGCCATCGCGAAGGAGTACGCGGCCGCCGTGACCGGTGAGGTCGACCGGTACAAGGACTGGGTCGAACATGTCGGCTGACCGGGGCGCACCGGGCGGTGCCGCGGGGCTGGGGCTCCCCGAAGCGGTGGACATCTTCGACACGACCCTGCGGGACGGATCACAGTTCGAGGGCATCTCGCTCTCGGTGGACGACAAGCTGCGGGTCGCCGAACAGCTCGAGTGGCTCGGGGTGCGCTGGATCGAAGGTGGCTACCCCCAGGCCAACCCCAAAGATGCCGAGTTCTTCCGTCGTGCACCCGACGAATTGCACCTCGCGACCGCCGAGCTGGTCGCTTTCGGCTCCACCCGTCGTCCCCGCGGGAAGGTGGACGACGATCCGACGCTGCGGGCCCTGGTGGGGGCGGGCACGTCGACGGTCTGCATCGTCGGCAAGTCCTCGGAGTTCCACGTCGTCGAGGCGCTGCGCTGCACCCCCGACGAAGGGGTCGCGATGGTCGCGGACTCGGTGCGTTTCCTCAAAGGAGAAGGCCTGCGGGTGTTCTTCGACGCCGAACACTTCTTCGACGGATTCCGGGCGAACGCGGAGTTCACGTTGCGGGTGCTGGAGGCTGCGGCGATCGCCGGCGCCGACGCCCTGGTGCTCTGCGACACCAACGGGGGATCGCTCCCCCATCAGGTGAGCGAAGCGACCGCGGGAGTGGTCGCCGCCTTCGGCGCAGACGTCCAGATCGGCATCCACACCCAGAACGACACCGGTAGCGCGGTGGCCAACTCGGTTGCCGCGGTGCTCGCCGGCGCCACCCAGGTCCAGGGTACGGTGAACGGCTACGGCGAGCGCACGGGCAATGCCAACCTGATGACCGTGATCCCGAACCTCGAGTGCAAGCTCGGCGTGAAGTGCCTGCCCGAGGGCAATCTCGAGCGACTCACCTCGGTGTCCCGTCACGTCGCCGAACTGGTGAATCTTCCCCCACACCCGGCCGACCCGTATGTCGGAGCTTCGGCCTTCGCACACAAAGGCGGGCTGCACACCTCGGCGCTCGGACGCGTCGGCGGCGTCTCCTACGAGCACGTCGAGCCGGCCGTGGTGGGGAACCACACGCGGGTCCTGGTGTCGGATCTGGGCGGCAAGGCCGGGATGGCGATGAAGGCGTCCGAGTTGGGCGTCGATCTCGACGACCGGGCGGCCGCCGCGCTCAGCGACGAGCTCAAGGTGCGCGAAGCCGCCGGGTACGTCTACGAGGCGGCCGACGCGTCACTGGAGCTGTTGATGCGTCATGCGACCGGCTGGGTTCAGCCCTACTTCCGGGTGGAGGGTTACCGGGTCACCACCTACCACCGGCTCCCCTCCGCAGCCGGGGTCGACCCCGGCCTCGACGAGCAGCAGGCCGCGGTCGAAACCGAGGCCACCGTCAAGGTCTGGGTCGGCGACGAACGGTTCGCCTCGGTGGGGGAGGGGAACGGACCGGTCAACGCGCTCGACAACGCCCTGCGGGGAGCGATCGGCGACCGCTACCCCGAACTCGCCGACCTGCGGTTGATCGACTTCAAGGTGCGGGTGCTCGATTCGTCGTCGGGCACCGGTGCGGTCACCAGAGTCCTGGTGGATTTCACCGACGGGGATCGGACCTGGTCCACGATCGGGGTGTCGGAGAACGTGATCGAAGCCTCCTGGCAGGCGCTCGCCGACGGGGTGATCTGGTACCTGGCCCACCAGGACTGATCTCCGGTTGCGCCGGCCACCCGAGGTCGAGTCGGGTCGGTCTGTGATCGGTGAGAAGTTCCGGATCCTGCTCGACCGCGGGCCGGGGGTAGAATCACGTGCCTATGGCTGCACCCTCCTACGTTCCCGTCGACCCGCGGGAACACCCCCGCGATTACGAGTCCTCACCTCGCCGTGGCAACCCGTGGCCGGCCCGTCGTCCAGGTGAGATGGTCGGGCGCGAATGCCGGCCGGGGGCCTGTACGGCAACCAGGGGCCCGACATCGGCTACGCCTACAAACTCGTCCACCTGGTCACCGACAAGGTCGAACTGGCGGGAACCGAGTCGCTCCACGATGCCGAGGCCGGCGCATTGGCCGTTGCCATGCGACGGGCGGCACTCTTCGGTCGGGCGCCGGTGTTGGCCGACCTCGACGTGGCGTTCACCCTCTGGGGGTTCTACGACTCGCAGCCGCCCAGCGGACTGCGGGTGCTGCGTGCCGAGATGTTCGAAGGCGCCGCGTCGCCGCTCCAGGGCTATGCCCTGCGTCGGGAGATCGCCAACGTGGTGTCCGAAAATGCGCTGCGCATGACCCCCAAGGCCGTCGAGGCGGCCTACCGGTCCGACTGGGCCGGTCTGTTCATCGACCGCTGAGAAGCCGACCGGGATCGGTACCCTGAGCAGGTGTCCGATGCATCCGTGAGAGTCCGATTCGCCCCGTCGCCCACCGGCTTCCTGCACGTCGGCGGTGCCCGGACGGTGTTGTTCAACTGGCTCTGGGCTCGCCACTGCGGTGGATCGTTTCTGTTGCGCATCGAGGACACCGACACGATGCGCAACCGACCGGAGTTGACCGACGCGATCTTCTCGGCGATGGAGTGGCTGGGGCTCGACTGGGATGGCGAACCGGTCCACCAGTCAGCGAGATTCGAGCTCTACCGGGATGCGGCGACGCGACTGCAGACCGCCGGATCCGCCTACTTCTGCGACTGCACCCCCGAGGCGGTGGCCGATCGCGCGAAGGCACGTGGCGGTCCGCCCGGTTACGACGGGCACTGCCGCGACCGGGATCTGGGGCCGGGCGAAGGTCGGGCGCTGCGCTTCCGCGCGCCCGACGAGGGCACCACCGAGTTCGACGATCTCGTGCGCGGCCACGTGTCCGTGCAGAATGCGACGATCGAGGATTTCGTCCTGTTGCGTGCCAACGGCACACCGACATTCCTGCTCGCCAACATCGCCGACGACGCCGACATGGGGATCACCCACGTGATCCGAGGCGAGGAGCACGTCAACGGGACACCCAAGTACCTGCTGCTCGGCGAGGCGCTCGACCTCGACTACCACCCGCTGTTCGCCCATCTGCCACTGCTGGTCGACGCCCAGCGCCGGAAGCTGTCCAAGCGGCGTGACGACGTGGCCGTCGGGGACTACCGGGCCCAGGGCTATCTGCCCGAAGCCATGGTCAACTATCTCTCACTCCTGGGATGGGGTCCCCCCGACGGGGTCGAGGTGCGCCCGATCGACGAGATCGTCGCGTTGTTCGATCTGTCCGCTGTGAACGCGTCGCCGGCGTTCTTCGACGTGGCGAAGCTCGACCACGTCAACGGGGAGTACCTGCGGGCGCTGAGCCCCGAGGAGTTCTGCGCTCGCGCCGGGGAGTTCCTCTCGGGCGGTGCGCCTGAGCAGGATGCCCTGCGGGCCGTTGCGCCGCTGGTACAGGAGCGGGTCAAGACCTTGGGCGAAGTCGCCGGGATGATCGACTTCCTCTGGCGTGAACCGACCATCGACGAGGCCGCCTGGGACAAGCACGTCGTCCGTGGTGCCGCCGGCGCCGACATGATCAGCGCCACCTTGGGGTTGCTCGGGCGGATCGACGCCGACGACTGGTCGGCCGAGCGGGTGCAGGAAGCGGTCGTGGCCGCGACCGTCGAGCTGGGATTCGTCAACGACGAAGGAAAGCCGCGCCTGGCCAAGACCCAGGGTCCGGTGCGGGTCGCGCTCACCGGGCGGGCCGTCGGTCCGCCGCTGTGGGAGTCGATGGCGTATCTGGGGCGGGACCGGACGCTGGCGCGGCTGGATGCCGCACTCCACCGGTTGGGATGACGACCGACCCGAGGCCGGTGGGCCCGGAACCGGCGCGATCCCGACGTCGCCGACGCGGACACTCCCGGCTCCGCCGCACCGTGATGGTTCTGGGGGCGATCGCCACGATCGTGGTCGTCTATTTCGGGATCACCTTCATCCAGGTCGTCGCCGCGTCCCACATCGACGATGCCCCCGACGCGACGGCCCAGCCGGCCCAGGCACTGATCGTGCTCGGCGCCGCGCAGTACAACGGCGTTCCCTCCCCGGTGCTGCGGGCGCGCCTGGAACACGCGCTGACGCTGTACCGGTGGGGATTGGCGCCGGTGGTGGTGGTGACCGGCGGGCGCCAGCCCGGCGACCGGTACACCGAGGCCACGACGGGCTACGACTATCTGCGTGCCCACGGGGTGCCCGATGCGGCGATTCTCAAGGAGGTCCACGGACGGACGACCTGGGAGTCCCTGCGGTCGGCGTCGAACTTTCTGCATGCCCGCAACATCGAGCGGGTGATCCTGGTCTCCGATTCGTACCACTCCAAACGCTTGTTGGGCATCGCCGCCGAAGTGGGACTGGACGCCCGTGTCTCCCCCTCCGAGGAGCGGCTCTCGAGGGCTACCCGGTTGCGCGCCGAGGTGCGCGAGACGATCGCCGTCGGGTTCGGACGGATCGTCGGCTACCACGTGCTCGACCATCGGTGAGGTGAGGATCGGGGTTCGCCCGTCCGATCTCGGGAAACTACACTCGTCTCCTCACCCGATCGGGGGTGGTGTAATCGGCAACACGACTGGTTCTGGTCCAGTTATTGGGGGTTCGAGTCCTCCCCCCCGAGCCACGACGATCCGCGCGGTGCCGGATCGGGCGCGCCTGGCAGCCTGCTCAGGTCGCGAGCCCGGCGAACATCGCATCCGAGAGCGTGCGGGCCCAAGGCCGGACGAGGCGCCGGAGTTCGTCCACCTGAGCGTCGTCGAGTGTCGACCAGGGCATGGCCGACGCCCGATCGGTGGCGAGTTCGATCTCCTCGCGCAGCGCCGTCCCCGCTTCGCTGAGCTCGGGCTCGCCGTCGGACCCGTTCTGCGGTGCGAGCCAGCCGGATGCGCGATGCAACTCCACGGCGCTGTCCCATGCCTCGTCGCTCCAGCCGCGGGTCGTGCGGAGGAACGCGGTCGGGACCTTGCGGGAAGCCGCATGGATCACGATGGCGTCCAGGCCGTCCAGACCGGCGGTGACCAGTGCCGAGATGTGGGCATCGCCGCGGAACTCACGGAGCAGGGTCGCCGCATGCCAGAGGACGAGATGTGGGGTGTCGGGCCAGGGCAACGATCCGTGCGCCGCGAACAGCGGTCGTCCTTCACCGTGTGCGGTTGCTTCCATCGCGACTTCTCGGGTGAGATCGGCGGCCCGGGTCATGTCCGCCGACGTGACGACGGCCGCGCCCAGCGCTTGTGTCAGCGCTTCGTCTGCGACCTCCAGCCGGGCTCCGAGCACCTCGCCAGGGGTGGTGCGGTCCCAGACGCCGTCCATGGCTGCTGCGACGAGTCGTGGCGCGAAGTTGAAGAAGGTCGCGCTCACCACCGGGGTCGGAACCGTGCCGAGAGCCGCCGACCGCGACGCAAAGTACCCCGACCGGGTGTGCAACCCGAGACGCCCGTAGACCTCGGGCGCGGCCGTGGAGAAGTAGACGATCGAATGGTACGGGTCGATGGTGCGGTGGATCCGTCTGATGAGCGCGAAGTCGCCGTTGGACATCGTGCCACTATGACACTTCGGTGCCCCGGGCCGGATCCAAATCGCCCTGTCGGGGGGCTCGGTGCAGCTCGCTTCGGCGTGTGGCGTCTCCGTGGCGCCGAGGCGAGTCGGCCTCGTTGCGATGGGAGCCGGGTGGGGAACAGCGGTTAGGATTCTGAGGCTCCCCGGCACCTTCGTCGGGGTGTTCGTGATGGCCCCATCGTCTAGAGGCCGAGGACACCACCCTCTCAAGGTGGAGACACGGGTTCGAATCCCGTTGGGGCTGCCAACACGAAACCCTCGGCGGCGACGCCGCGCCGAGGCGTCGGTGACGCATCGTGCCTGCGGCCATGGCCGATCACGGTGTCCGAACGACGGTGACGCGCACGCGGGGACCTGCCGCTCCGCCCGGCGCGCGGCGCTACCGGGCCCGGATCAGCACCGGGGGATCGGATTGCGGCGGCAACCACATGCCGATCCCCCGGCCCACCTTCCCTCCGTCAGGAGACCCAAGATTCCGGCGGCAATCCACTGGGTACGGCATCTGGGCCGCGAGAGTCAAGGCCCAATGCGCACGGAACCGGGGAAATACGAGGGGCATTGGGAAATTGGTCGGTGAGGTCGGGCGCTGGGTGCCGCGAAGCGGCCAGTCGCCCAGCCGATCGGAGTAGACTCTGGGCCGAAATCACCTTGGACATGTAGGCAGGACGACGCGCCGGAGGGAGACTTGAGCGACCAAAACCTGGGTCCATCGGACGGACCCCCGTTGCCGAGTGGTGCCGCGGTGGCCGAGGATTTGCGGAGAATCGCCGCGATCCGATCTCCCAAGGCACTCCGGGACGCTGAATTCCCGGCGATCTTCGCTCTCCTGGACGTCGGTGCCGAACCCGACGTCCGCGTCGATCGCATCAGGCGTGCCATCACCGATGCGCTGGATTCCATTCCCGACCCGCAGTTCCGGGCTGCCGCCCGGGCGCTCTTCGCCTTCGACGACCAACGTTGGGCTCCGCTGCGCAAACGCGGAGAAGTTGCCTCATCGGCATTCTCGTGTTCATTCGATGCATTCCGCCGGGCGCGCCGCTCGACCGGGACGAGCCTGCTCGACGAGACGGTCGAGCAACTCTCGCGGAGTCTGGTGGACCGACGCAGGGCCGAAATCCCGATACCGGAACCAGGGGTCGATCCGGACTCCTCGTCACCCGGTGGAGCCGGGGGAACGTCGGACCCCGAGGAGACGCACTCGCACGAAGCTGGACCCCGTCGCCGACGCTTGGCGATGGCCCTCGGGGGGATCGCCCTCCTCGCCGTCGCCGTCGCCGTCGTCGTCGCCGTCGTCGTCGCACTCTCGGGCCGCAACGCGCCGAAGCGGGCTCGGGGGGAGCAGGCCGCATCGGCCCCCTCGGATGCCGCGCATCCCACCGGCTCCAGTTGTGCGCACCCGATCGGCCAGGTCGAGCGTGCCGACCTGAAGCCGTACCGGGATCCCTTCATCACCCAGATCGACCAGCTCACCCCACCCGGCCAGGTCGCCCCCTGCGGTGCCGGGCCCGTGACCAGGTGGGGCCAACTCGTCATCCAGAAGTTGACCGATGCAGGTGGTGCCGCCGGCGCGATCGTGGCGGAAGATCCCGACCACGTCATGGTCATGACCGAAGCCGAGTACGGGTCCTACCGGCAGATCGGTGGCAAGGACGGAACCCAGGCCCAGTCGATCGAGGGACTACCGAGACGGCGCGGGACGAGTCCGTCGGGGAAGGCCTGGCTGATCTACACGGATCACGGCGTCCTCGCGAGCCAGGGTGTCGACCAGCCCGGCTTCTATCTTGGCGGACCTGTCTGGACCCGGTGGAAGGCGACCGGCGAGGACACCGGAGAAATGGGCATGGTGGCCTCCAATCCGTTGAACAACGCCGTCGGGTACTACCAGGACTTCGCCCACGGACGCTTGACGCTGAGCTACTCGGGGACGCTCAGCTTCGCGCCCGTCGCAGATCCCGCATCATTCGTCCCGAAGAATGCAGTCGGTAACATCCTGCGCCATGACGACGGCACCACGTGGTACATCGATCACGATCGAGTCCGACATTGGATTCCCGACGGCCCCACCTGGCAATGCCTCCATGAGCGGGGCGCCACCGAGATCGACCACGTGCCCGGCTACGCGACGCTCACCCTGCGTCTCGGCAAGCCCGCAACCTGTGCGACCCGGAGGTGACCCGCACCTTGGTGCCATCAGGCGTACCGTGCCCAGACGTGACCGGCGCCCCGACCGGCGCCCCTGTCGGGATCTGATGCATCCTGCAGGTCCCGAACCATTCCCGACCGGAGGTCGATGACCGTGTCCACCAGACGAATCGCGTCGCCCGCCCCGAAGCCGCCGGAGACGATCCTCGACCCGGAACCGTTCGCGGTCCGTGACGCGCTGCGGGCGGCATTGAACGTGGTCATGGAAGGTCCGAGACGTTCCGCCGTGGCGACCGTGGTGGCCGCCAACCCGCGGTATCTGGATGCCTGGGCCGCGTTGAGCGAGCTCGGTCGTGATCCGGTCGAGCGGTACGCCGCGGCCCGGGTCGGCTACCACCGAGGCCTGGACGCCCTCCGGCAGAGCGGTTGGCGGGGAAGCGGACCGGTCCGCTGGGACCACGTGGCAAACCGGGGGTTTCTGCGCTGCGTCGCCCGACTCGGCGAGTGTGCCGAAGCCATCGGTGAGGCCGACGAAGTCGCTCGCTGCGCGACGTTCCTGGGCCAGCTCGACTCGTCCTGGCCGCCTGAGGACCTGGCGCGCACCGAAGACGAGTGGGCCTGACCGGGCCCGATCTTGTCGAACGGCTCTCAGGTTCCGGAACTCACCAACCACGAAACTCGGGAGCGCGGCGCTCGACGAAGGACCGCACGCCTTCCTGCGCATCGTCGGTGCGCATGTTGGCGTCCTGAGCCCAGGCCTCCTCGTGGAAGGCTGTCGCACGGTCCGAATCCAGGGAACGATTGCAGAGTGCCTTGGTGAAGGCCAACGCCCGGGTGGGACCTGCCGCGAGCCGATCGGCGAACTCGGTCGCAGTCGGAATCAGCCGTTCGTCGGGAACGACCCGGTTGACGAGACCGAGTCGCTGGGCCTCTTCGGCGGACACGTCGTCGCCCAGGAACAGCAACTCCTTGGCTCGTTGCATGCCGACGAGGCGCGGGAGCAGATAGGCGCCCCCACCGTCGGGAACCAGGGCCCGGCGCACGAACACCTCGATGAAGCGCGCGTCCACCGATGCGATCACCAGGTCGGCGGCAAAGGCGAGGTGCGCGCCAATGCCGGCGGCCGTGCCGTTAACGGCGGCGATCACCGGTTTCGGGCAGTCCATCACCGACGCGATCAACGCCTGGGCACCGGTGGCGATCATGTGCGCGACGTGTCCGACCGGCTGGTCGGGCGCGCCCTGCGGCCGAGGGTCGGAGATGCGCTTGGCGCGCAGATCCGCTCCGGTGCAGAAGGCGGTCCCCGTCGCCGTGAGCACCACCGACCGCACCGCCAGCAGTCGCCCGGCCTCCTCGAGCAGTGCGATGACCCGGTCCCGTTGATCCGGTGAGATCGCGTTCTTCACATCCGGTCGATCGAGGGTGATCCAGGCGACACCCGATTCGGTCACGCGGTAGCGGACCTGTTCGTCGATGGGCAGTTCAGAGGTGGGACGGTCGTCGTTCATGGCGTCGTGCATCTTAGAGGTACTTTTCTGATGGCCCGTCAGCATCACTAGCGTGGCGTGGCGTGCTTTCCATTCTCGTTGCAGCGACTCCGCCGAAGCATTTCTCGATCGACGACGTCTACGCCGCGAGTTATGGCATCCTGATCCTGCGGTTGGGGATCGGGATTTCGCTCGCCGCGCACGGCTGGCACCACTTCTTCGGTGGTGGCCGTATTCCCGGCACGGCGCGCTGGTTCGAGTCGATCGGCATGAAACCGGGAACGGGCACGATCTGCGCGGTCATGGCTTCCACCACCGAACTCGTGGCCGGTGGGCTCATGGCGCTCGGTCTGCTCACCCCGTTCGCGGCAGCAGGCTTCATCGGCCTGATGATCGTCGCCGGTTGGACCGTCCACCTTCCCAATGGCTTCTACAGTGCCAAGAACGGCTACGAACTGACCTTCATCTACTCGCTCGCAGCGTTGGCCGTCGCGACCGTCGGCGCCGGCAAGTACTCACTCGATCACCTGATCGGAATCTCCTTCGCTTACAACGGGGTCACGGGACTGTTGATCGCGCTGATCCTCGGTGTCGGCGGAGCAGTTCTGCAGCTCTCCGTGTTCTTCCGTCGCCCTGCAGAGGCGACCGAATAGGTCCCACCTTTCACCGGTCGAAAAACCTGATCGGGGCCGGGCCACCAAGGAGGTGACCCGGCCCCGACGAGGGTTGTTCAGCCGGGCATCACTTGGTGAACTTGAATGCCTTGGCCGCCGGAGTCGAGAAGTTCTCCGAATCGCTGTTCAGAAGTGTCAACGACCCATTGGTGTCGGCCGTGTCCGGAGTCACCTTGTAGAGCGTGGTGAACCGTGACGGATTGCGATCACTGGGTGCGCCGAACGTCTCGTCCTTGACCATGCCGTTGAAGGTGAGCTTCTTGGTGTCGGCGCCGGCTTTGACGATTCCCTGGTGGGAGAGATCACCGTTCTTCACGGCTGTCGTGAGGATCTGGCTCATCGCTTCTGCCTGCATCCAGCCGAACGCGAAGTAGATGTCGGGCTTCTGATCCGGCGCGTACTTCTTGATGGCGTCGAGCATCGTCTTCATGCCGGGAACGCTCGTGTCTCCCCACGGGACCCCTTCACTCGCCACGATCAGGTGGGCCTTGAGGTAGGCGGGATCGGTGAGCGAAGGGAGTGACGTGAGCCACGAGGGCGACTGCGCCATCCACTGCGGCGCGAAGTTCACCTGCGTGGCGCGTTTGAAGATCGGGATCGATTCGGTCGGGAGCGCCGTCAACCAGACCATGTCACAGTTGGCCTTCTGAAGCGCGCCGATCTGGGCGGTGTAGTCGGTCTGACCAGGGCTGAACGTCTCGGAATCGGTCACCTTCACGTTCAGCTGCTTGGCCGCGAAGTCGACCCCTTCCTTGCCGGCCTGACCGTAGGGGTCGGTGCTGGTGAGCGAGCAGATCTTCTTGCCCTTGCCGCCCATGGAGTTGACGTAGTAGCTGACCGAGTTGATGGCCTGGATCTGGTAGGGCGCAAGGATCGGCATCAGATGTCCGTCCTCGTACCACGGCGCATCGAGCGTGGCCGGGCCGGCGAATCCGTTGTCCTTGTCCAGGGTGGGCTGCAGGGCCTTGAGCGGCGGCGTCCCCAGGATCTGCTGGAAGGCGACCACGTTGCTCTTGATCTGGTTGTACGCGGTGATCGTGTCCTGGGCCGTGTACTTGTTGTCCTTGACGTCCAACTTCACCTTGTACTTCCCGTCGATGCCGCCCTTCGCGTTCAGCATCTTGTAGTACACCTGGTTGCCGTTCGTGAGCGGCTGTCCGATGATGTTCGCCTGCCCGGTGAGCGGCGTGAGGGCTCCGAGGGTGATGGTCGTGCCGTCGAAGCCGGGCACCTTCGAAGGTGCGGATGTCTGAGTTCCGGAATTCGACTTACCGGAACTCGAGCTGCTGCGGCCACACGCCGTGGCGACGAGGCCGATCGCCATCGCGAAGGCGATGACGCTGGCGGTCTTGCTTCTCTTCATGTCGGTTCTTTCTGCTAGGGGTCGGGTCGGGTGGTGGGAACTTCGTGGGAACGATCGTCAGTACGAGAACGGCCAGGTGCGGAAGTAGTTCTGGAGCCGGCGGATGAGGTTGGCGATGCCGAGGGGCTCGGCGAGGAGGAACACGATGATGAACACCCCGAAGAGGATGTTGTTGAACGATGCGATGCTCATGTGTGGACCGGACAGGAACGTCAACGACGAGCTGTAGCGCTGGATGACCTGCGGGAACCCGATGACGATGAGCGCGCCGATGATCGCACCGCGAACCGTCGACAGTCCCCCGATGATGATGATCGCGACGTAGTTGATCGACAGGATCAGCCCTTCGAGATTGGTGACCGACGTGGGTCCGATGAATCCCTGCAACGAGTAGTAGAGCGCTCCGCCGACCGCGGCGAATGCGCTCGACCAGGCAAACGCCCCGATCTTGGTGCGGAACAGACTCACGCCACACACCTCCGCGGCGACGTCGCGGTCCCGGACCGCCTGCATCGCCCGACCGGCTCGGCTGCGCACGATGTTGCCCGCCACCAGCGCGGCGAGGGCGACGAGCGCCCAGATGAGCCAGAACTCGGTCTGGGGCGCCTCCAGTCCACCGCCGGGATCGGCGAAATCGAACGGTCCGATCTTCATGGGCGCATCGATGGTGATGCCGTTGCCCCCACCGGTGATCTGGGGGAGCTCGTCGAACAACCAGGCCGCGAAGAACAACAGCGCCAACGTGATGATCGCCAGGTAGTTGCCCCGCAGGCGCAGCGCGAAAGGCCCGATCAGCGCGCCGATGGCGGCGCCCGCCAGAGCGGCCGCCGCGAGCCAGACCAGGAACGGGGGGTGGAAGACGTAGCTGCCCAACGTCAGGGACCACTTCGAGCCGATGTTTGCCGCCACGTAGGCCCCGACGGCGACGAAGAAGGCGTGACCGAGTGAGACCTGGCCGGTGTATCCGGTCAGGAGGTTCAGTCCGATTCCGCCGATCGCGAAGCACCCGCAGGTGGTGAGGATCTGCAGCCAGGAGTTGTCGATCTGCAAGGGGGTGATCACGAACAGGACTGCCAGGGCCACCAGCCCGATACGGGCCGGAACCGATGGGAACAGACGCAGATCCTGGGCGTAGCCGATCACCATCGCCCCGTTCGGCCTTCCCCGTCCCCGGCGTCGCGGACGTGTCGCGCCGGTGTCGGCAAGAGGCGTGGAGACGGTCGTCATCAGATCCGACGCACCTCCTCGGTACCCCAGAGTCCGAACGGGCGGACCAACAAGACCGCGATCATCACCACGTAGGGAAAGACCTGGTCGAACCCGTTCATCGGGAAGTACTGGCTCGCGATGTTCTGGGACACGCCGATCACGAGGCCTCCGACCACGGCGCCCCCGGGTGAATCGAGCCCGCCGAGAATCATCGCGGGGAAGGCCAGCAGGGCGAGGAACTGAAGGTTCGGTCCCAGCCCGAAGCTGGTCGTGAGCAGCACTCCGGCCAGGGTCGCCACGGCTCCCGAGATGCCCCAGGCCGTCATGTAGACCCGTCGTGCGCTGATGCCCTGGGCCAGGGCCGCCTCCTGATCGAGCGCGGTGGCCCGCATCGACAGCCCGGTGGACGAATAGCGGAAGAAGGCGAAGAAGATCAGCATCGCGACGGCGGTGAACCCGATGCGCCACAGGTTCGCGACCGCCAAGGTGGCCCCGCCGATGGTCACCGTGTCGTTGCCCCACGGAGTGGTGAACACCAGCGGACTGATCCCCCAGATGTCGTTGCAGACCTCCGTCAGCACGAACAGCACCCCGATCGTCACCATGAGCTGGGCGAAGGCCGGCTGGCCCACCAGATGCCGCATGATCAGCCGTTCGATGACGATGCCGAGCAGCGCACCGGCGACGAGCGCGAGGAGGAGCGACGGATAGAACGACAGACCCCATTCGTCGTGGATGCTGTAGGCGATCAACGCGCCGGCCAGCATCATCGTGCCCTGCGCGAAGTTGATGACGCCCGTCGCCTTGTAGATGATCACGAACGCGAGCGCGATGAGCGCATAGGCCGAGCCGAGTGCGATGCCGTTGAGCGTGACGTCGAGGAACGTGCTCATGGGTACATCTCGGCGATCAGCTCTTGAAAGGACGCGGCGATCGCGCGTCGCTTCACCTTCTGGGTCGCGGTGACCTCACCGTCGTCCTGGTCCAGGATCTTGGGCAGGAGCCGGAACGCCTTGATGGATTCGACCTTGGCGAGGTGGGTGTTGACCTCGTCGACGACGGCGTCGATCAGCGTGGTGACCGCGTCGCTGGAGGCGAGATCCTCATAGGTGGTGTAGGGGATCCGCTGGCGGGTGCACCAGTTGCCGACGGTGTCCTCGTCGATGCCGATGAGGGCGGTCAGGTACGGCCGGCCGTCGCCGATGACGACGGCCTCTTGCACGAAGGGCGAGACCTTGAGGCGGTTCTCGATCTCCGACGGCGAGATGTTCTTCCCGCCGGCGGTGATGATCAGGTCCTTCATCCGGTCGGTGATGGTGAGGAAGCCATTTTCGTCGAGGACCCCCACGTCGCCGGTTCGCAGCCAGCCGTCTTGGGTCATCGTGTCGGCCGTGGCCGCTTCGTCGCGGAAGTAGCCCAGAAAGGTCCCGGGTCCCCGGGTCTGGATCTCGCCGGATTCGGCATCGATGCGAACCTCGGCAAGGGGGAGCGCGGTGCCCACCGTCCCCAACTCGAGGGCGCCGTCACGGGTGGCGGTCGCCTGGGCCGTGTTCTCGGTCTGTCCGTAGGCTTCGTACACCGGGATCCCGAGCGCCCAGAAGTAGCGCAGGACCGCCGGGGCGATCGGCGCCGCCCCGGACAGGGCGAGTCGGACCCGACGGAGTCCCAGCTTCGTCCGCAACGGCCGGTACAGCAGGGCCCAGCCGATCCGGAAGCGCAGGCGGTCGATCGGGGTGAAGGTCCCCGAGGTGCGTCGCTCGGCGATGCCGGCTCCGGTTCGCGTGAAGTGCCGGTACACCAGTCGCTTGAGCCGGGTCGCGTCTCCGATGCGGATCTCGACCCCGGCGAGGAGCTTCTCCCACACCCTGGGGACTCCGAGGAACACGGTCGGCTGGACTTCGACCAGGTCGCTGGCCAACTCGTCGATCCCGCCACCGAAGTTGACGACGTAGCCGGACGCCAGGGGAAACACCACCGAGAGCAGGCGCTCGGCGATGTGACACAAGGGCAGGTACGAGAGGGCCTCGTCACGGGGCGAGGTGGCGAAGACCTGGGTGCCCGAGCGCGCGGCCGTCATCAGGTTCCGCTGGGAGAGCATGGCGCCTTTCGGCGGTCCGGTGGTCCCGGAGGTGTAGACGATGATCGCCGGGGCGTCCGGGTCGAGTTCGCGCACCGTCGCGGCGAACGTGGCTGGATCGTCGTCCTCGGCGGTGCGTTCCAGGGCGGCGAAGCTGATGAGGGCGCCACCGGTGTCGACGTCACGCAGGCCCGTCGGGTCGACCACGACGATGTGGCGGAGGTCGGGGCAGCGGTCCCGGACCTCGAGCACCTTGTCGGTCTGTTCCTCGTCTTCACAGACGACGACGACCGCACCGGAGTGGCCCAGGACGTAGGCGACCTCGTCCGGGGGATTGGTCGGGTAGATCCCCACGGTGACGGCCCCGATCCCCTGGGCGCCCAGGTCGGTGAACAGCCATGCCGGTCGGTTGCCGGCCAGCACGGCCACCCGGTCGCCGGCCCGAACCCCGAGGTCAGAGAGCGCCATGCCGACCCGGCCCGCGCGGCGCAGGTATTCGGCCCAGGTGTAGGTCTTCCAACGTCCGCGGTGCCGCTTGCGGAGCGCGACGTGATCCGGTGTGCTCGCGGCTCGTGCGAAAAGCCATGCCGGCATCGTGGTCGCGGGCACCTGGTCGAGCGGGGCGACGCCTGCCACTGTGTCCGACGCGGCCGGCGAGATCACCCCGGTCACGCGGACGCTCCCAGGTAGGCCTCGATGACCGTCGGATCGCTCTGGACCTCGGCGGGGGTTCCCGTGGCGAGCGGGACACCGAAGTTGAGCGCCATGACCCGGTCGGCGAGATCCATGACCATCTGCATGTCGTGTTCGACCAGGATCATCGCGAGCTCGAGGCGGGCCTGGATCTGGAGGATGTACCGGGCCATGTCCTCGCTCTCCTCGACGTTCATGCCGGCCACCGGCTCGTCCAACAGGAGCAACTTCGGTTCCATGGCCAGGGCACGGCCCAGCTCGATCCGCTTCTGGATCCCGTAGGGCAGCATGCCGACCGGTTGCCGTCGGAAGCGGTCGAGCTCCAACAGGTCCACGATCTCCTCGACGGCTTCACGGTGGCGCAGTTCCTCTGGCTTCGCCTTGAACCACCACAGCGCCCCGGCGGCGAATCCCGAGCGCATCAGGTGGTGACGTCCCAGCATCAAGTTCTCGACGAGGTCGAGGTTCGCGAACAGGCCGAGGTTCTGGAACGTCCGGGCGATGCCCAGTCGAGCGGTCTGCACGGGTCGCTTCGACGAGAGATCCACACCGTCGAAGACGATGCGACCCTCCTGGGGTCGGTACACCCCGTTGAGGCAGTTGAAGATCGACGTCTTGCCGGCCCCGTTCGGGCCGATCACGGCGAACAGTTCGCCATGGTGCACCTGGAAGGTGACGTCGTTCAACGCGTCGACCCCGCCGAATCGGAGCGTGATCCCCGATACCTCCAGGAGCACATCGGACGTGTCGTTCAACTCCGCCACGTCTTCCTCCGTCGGTAGGTCTTCACGTCCCGGAAGGAACGCCGGCCACGGTCGCCGACTCCCAGATAGAACTCCTGGATGTCCCGGTCTCCGAGCAGATCGGCCGCCGGTCCCTCTTTGACGACCCGCCCGGTTTCGAGCACGTATCCGTGGTGTGCGATCCGCAGGGCCATCTGGGCGTTCTGCTCCACCAGGAGCACGCTGGTTCCCTGCGCGTTGATGTCGCCGATGATCGTGGATATCTGTTCGACGATCATCGGCGCCAACCCGAGCGACGGTTCGTCGAGGACCAGCAGTCTCGGATCGGCCATCAAGGCCCGGCCCATCGCGACCATCTGCTGTTCGCCCCCCGACAGATAGCCGGCGGTGTCCTTCCGGCGGTCGGTGAGCGTCGGAAACAGCTCCATGATCCTCTCGTAGGTCTCCTTGATGGCCGCTTTGTCCCGGCGGGTGGCAGCGCCGGTGCGCAGATTCTCGTCCACGGTCAACTCCGCGAAGATGCGCCGGCCTTCCATCACCTGGGCGAGACCTTTGCGCACGATCGACGCGGCATCGGATCGGTGGGTGGCTTCGCCGCGGAACCGGACCTCGCCTTTGGTGATCTTGCCGTGATGCAGGTCCAGCAGCCCCGAGATCGCCCGGAGCAGCGTCGTCTTGCCGGCCCCGTTGGCGCCGAGCAGCGCCACGATCCCGCCGGTGGGTACGTCGATGCTGACACTTCGCAGCACCAGCGCCACATCGTTGTAGACCACCTCGAGGTTGCGCACGCTCAGTATCGACGGTGGCACGCCAGGTTCCGAAGTCGCGGCGGTCGTTGCGGCTTCGACGCTCACGGGCACCATCCTTCGACGGGATGTCGATCGCGGTGGACGGGCGTCAGCCTAGCGAGTCGCAAGTCGTTCGTGTGCAAGGTGTCACAGCGGGGTTGTCCCTGCGCCGGATGGGCCCGACGCGTACAACGCGTCGATCAGGGAACGGTTCCGAGTCGACTGCCAGCGCGGGATGACCTGGTTCATCACATAGCCGAAACCGATCCGAGCGGAAGGGTCACAGAAGCCGAGGGCACCGCCGGTGCCGAAATGGCCGAAGCTGTCCCGATTGGGTCCGAGCGGTCGTCGTCGGGTGGAAGGCGAGAACCCGAGTCCGAAGGTCACCTCTTCTCCCAGCACCGGACAGGGACCCGTCGACTGCGCCGACGTGGCCACGGTGCGGAGCTCCCGGGAGAGCAGCCGATCGTCGTCGGCCAGCGCGGCGTAGACGCGGGCGATGCCCCGCGCCGATCCGTGTCCGGCGGTCGATCCGACCTGGCAGGACCGCCACGCCGCCGTGTTCACCACGCCCATCGACGAATAGCCGGGTGGGTTGAAGTACCCCTTCGCAACCATCGCAGCCTCACCTTCCAGGGTGGCGAGCTGGGTCGGGTCGAGCGGCTGCATCGACTGTTCGGATGGCCAGATCACCTCGGCACAGCGGTGCTGCTCGGAGACGGGAACCCCGAAGTGCACATCGGCATCCAGGGGATCCGCGAGCGCACGCAGGGCCTCTCGGGGCATCTGACCGGTGATGCGGTGGATCAGCTCCCCCACGAGATGTCCGAACGTGTTGGTGTGGTACACGTGCCGGGTGCCGGGCACGAACCAGGCGTCGGTGGCCGCGAGGGCCCCGGTCATGCGGTCCCAGTCGAACAGGTCCTCGTTGGTCAGCGGTTCGTCGATCGCCGGAACCCCTGCCTGGTGGGACAGCGCGTGACGGATCGTGGCGTGTTCCTTGCCGCCGACGGCGAACTCGGGCCAGACCGAGGCGATCTCGTCGTCGAGCCCGATCCGGCCGGCGTCGACCTGTTGGAGGAGCAACAGGGCGAGCAGTCCCTTGCCCACCGAGTAGAAGTCACAGAGGGTGTCGTGCCGCCAGGGCCGGGTCGCGGCCGCATCCACCCAGCCGCCCGCCAGGTCGACCACGACTTGGCCGTCGCGGATCACACACACCGCCGCGCCGATCTCCCCGCGTTCGGTGAAGTTGGCGACGAACGCCTCACGCACCGACTCGTAGCCGGGGGCACATCGTCCGGTGAGCGGCAGCTCCATGATCAGGGGAACGTAGTGCCACCACCCCGGCGCTGCACGATCCGCCCCGCCGGCCTCGCGGCCCAGCCGGGATAGCGTGAGCCCCAGGGCAGGTCGTGGATTCGATCGAAAGGGGCCCAGATGACGACGACCACGGACACCGCAGCCGGGACAGATCGCCGCGAGCGCTACGAGACCGGTCGCTACCACTCGGCGGTGGGTCTGAACTGGTACCGCTCTGATCCCACCCTGCAGTTCCTGATCCGTGGGGCGTTCGACGGTGCCGAGCAGGCGTGGGCGGAAGCGCATCTCGAGCGGATCGGCGCGCTGATGGGTGGCCCGGTCGCGGCATGGGCCGTGGAGATCGACCGGGACCCCCCGAGTCTGGAGCGGTACGACCGCTGGGGCAACGAAGTCGGCCACGTAGTGTTGCCGCGGGCGTTCCAGGCGTCGCGGGCCGCGGTCGAGGCCGAGAACTTCTCGTCCGAGGCGTTCCGGGCGACGGCGTCGGAAGCCGGTGTGGATCCGAACATGATGACGGCGGCATGGGGGTACCTGCTCAGCCAGGCCGATGTCGGGATCTACTGCTCGGTGGGCACCGGACGGGACATGGTCGAGCGGTTGTCCGAGGCGTTCGCTCCCGAGCACGTGCAGGCCCGGGTCAAAGAGCTGCTCAGCGTCGAAGACGGCACCGCGACGACCGCACAGATGTTCACCGAACGCAGCGGCGGTGCGGACCTGCGTGCCCTGGAGACCGTGGCCACCCCCGCCGGCGACCACTACCTGCTCAACGGGGTGAAGTGGTTCGTCTCGAACGCCCATTCGTCGACGTTCATCGTGCTGGCGAAGATCGCGGGCTCCGACGAGGTGAAGAGCTTCCTGGTGCTGCGGGACCGGATGGACGGCACGCCGAACGGCGTGAACGTGCGCCGGCTCAAGGACAAGCTCGGAACCAGGTCGGTGCCATCGGGTGAAGCCGAACTCGTCGACGCCGAAGGGTGGCTGCTCGAACGTCGAGAGGAATCTGCCGCTCCCGCGGGCAGTGACGGACGCCTGCGGGGTGGTCTCGGTGGACTGATGACGCTCACGAACGGGGCCCGCATCGGCATCGCGAACATGGGGTTGGGTTGTGCCCGCCGGGCACTGGTCGAGGCGATCTGCTACTGCCGGGCACGGGAGGCATTCGGCAAGCCGGTCATCGAGCAACCGCTGGCCCGGCGCAAGTTGGCCGAACTGATCGTCGAGATCGAGGCCGCCCAGGCGCTCGTGTTCGAAGGCTTCTGCCGGACCCGGCTGCGACTCGGCGCACCGGTCATCAAGATGCGGGCGGCGCGCCTGGGCATCACCGCGGCATCCGACGCGCTCGAACTGCACGGCGGCAACGGCTACATCGAGGACTGGCCGATTGCGAGGATCCTGCGGGACGCGCAGGTCAACCCCGTCTGGGAGGGCCCGGACAACATCCTGTGCCTGGACGTGGCGCGGGGGATCCGTCGCAACCAGGGCGACGTGGCGTTGCTGGAGCGACTGCGCGAACTGCTCGCCGAGGCGCCCGGTGACGACCCGGGCACCGAGAAGATCGTGGTCGACGCGGTCGAGGACCTGGCCGGGACCGTCGCGCGCTGGAAGCAGTTGGAGGGACCGGTTGCCGAGGCGAAGCTGTTCCCGTTGACCGAGTATTTCGCCGACGTGTGGTCGGCGGCGCTGCTGCTCGCCCAGTCGGGCACCGAGAAGCGCCTCGGTGTCGGGCCGTCCGGACGCAAAGCGCTCGTGGCCCGGCTGTTCGTGCGGGCGCATCTCGCGCCGCCGTCGCCACACCGGGGGATCGACGAACCCTGCGAGGACGTCGAGCGTTTCGACGAACTGTTGGCCGGCGCTTTCGTCGACGATCGACTCTGACGGCGCTGCCCCCCTCTTGCGCGTTTTGGGTGCGGGTTCCGGTCACTGCGTGACCGGAACCCGCACCCAAAACGACTGACGAGACGCCTCAGGCCTCGGGTTCGGTGCCGAAGATGCCGACGAAGCTGACCATCTCTCCCGGGTAGCCGCCCAGATTGTGGGTCAGAGCCATCGTGCGGTCGTTGTCGATGGCCCGCTCGGCGGGCACCTCGCGCCGGAGCTGCAGCCATGCCTCGTAGATCATGCGCAGCCCCGAGGCGCCGACGGGGTGTCCGAAGCTCTTGAGCCCGCCGTCGGTGTTCACCGGCAGGTCACCGTGCAGGTCGAACGTGCCGGCGAGCTCCTCTTTCCAGGCGGTACCCCGCTCGGCGAACCCGAGGTCCTCCATCAGCACCAGCTCGGTGGGGGTGAAACAGTCGTGCACCTCGGCGAGGGCCAGCACCGAGCGCGGATCGTCGATGCCGGCCTGGGCGTAGGCGTCGTCCGCGGCCGCTTTGCACTCACGGAAAGTCGTGTAGTCATAGGTCGGGTCGAGCACTCCCGATCCGTCCCCGGCGACCAGTGACAACGCCTTGATGTACAGCGGGCTGTCGGTGTACCGGTGCGCATCCTCGGCCCGCACGACGATCGCCGCCGCAGCCCCGTCCGCCACCCCGGCACAGTCGAACACGCTGAGTCGCCCCGCCACCGCGGCCATGTTGCAGATGGCGTCCACGCTCATTTCGCGTCGGAACTGCGCCAGCGGGTTGTGCACCCCGTTGGCGTGGTTCTTCGAGGCGATGCGGGCCACGACCCGGCGCAACTCGTCGATGTCCACGTCGTATTTCTCGGCGTAGGCGGGAAGCACGAGCGAGAACATCGCCGCGGCCGTGAGGGTGCGGTTGGTTCCGTCACTGGGGATGGGGAACGCGTTCAACCCCTGGTAGCCCGAATCCTTGACCTTCTCCACTCCGATCGCCATGGCGGTGTCGTACGCGCCCGACGCGACCGCGTAGGCGGCCTGGCGGAGGGCCTCGGAGCCGGTGGCGCACATGTTCTCCACCCTGGTGACCGGCTTGCCCTGGATCTTCAGTGGTGCCGCCAGCGACACGCCCGACATGCCCGACTGGGCCGTGCCGTACCAGAACGCGTCGATGTCCTCCTTGGCGATGCCGGACGTGGTGAACGCGTCCTGCGCGGCGTCGATCGCCAGGTCGTCGTGGCTCTTGTCGAAGTGCTCGCGGAACGGCGTGCAGCTCATGCCGACGATGGCGACCTTGTCCCTGATGCCGTGTGATCCCATGAATGTTCCCGATTCCCGGCCGTTCCGCTCAGCGGACCGGCCGTGCCTTCCAGAAGTAGTTGGCGATGCCGTCGGCAGTGTTCAGCCGACGGAAAGTCATCTCGACCCGGTCCCCGATGGCGACCTCGTCGGGGGTCGTGTCGGTGAGCTCGATGGGGAGCCGACCGCCCTCGTCGAAGTCGACCACCGCGAAGATGACCGGCGGTGAGGGTGAGTAGGCGAGGCGGTCGACGGTGAAGGTGACGATCGTGCCGTGGGCGTCTGCCATGGGGATCGGATCGGCGTCGTCCACGTTGCCACCGTCGAAGCTGACCCGTGCCGGGGGCAGCTGCACCGCGCCGCTCGCACGGTCCTTCGATCCGACGAGTCCGTACTTCCAGTCCACGCTGCGTCCGGCGGCGGACGCGGACACGCGGGCGGGGAGGGGACGGTTGGGAGGCTGGACTTCGACCGCGCCGCGCCAGGCGAGGAACTTGGCGTAGGGAAGGCCCGCGTCGCCGCTTGCGATCTGCGCGGCGATCGTGCGATCAGGTTGCCAGGAGCTGATCGCCTCGGTCGTGCGGAAGATCAGCACGTCGACGCCGTCCGCGAGGCACACGAGCGCGATGGTCTGGTCCGCCTCGGCCGATTGCAGGACGTCGGCGAGTCGGAGCGCGGCGTCCGCGGTCCCGCACTGGCCGACCGTGTCGGCCAGGTCCGCGGCGATGCTGGCGGTGGACCCGCTCAGCGATTTGGTGGTGGATCTGACCGCCCGGGCGTGGGCTCCGGACACGATGCACACGTCGACCTGGGCGTCGCCGAGACCGGCATGCTTGGTGGCGTCCCGCCAGGCGTCCGCGACGAGTGGTTTGAACTGGGTCTCGCCGAAACGGTCCTCCCAGTGGTGGAGCGCGAAATCGCCCGGGGCCCGCCAGGTGTCGAGGAACTCCCGGGTGGCCGACCCCACGCCGACCAGCTCGGCGATCACCGGACCGGCGGTGTCGTCGCCGACGAGCAGCGCCGCGCCGGCGTCGCCTCCGGCTGTTTCATCTGGCGAAGTGGGTCTCCCGGTGCGAATGTCCGCGGTGGCGACCAACACGCTCGGCTCGGCGCTCTTCAGCGCGGTGCGAAGTGCGCCGACACCCGAGCGCACGCCGCCGGCGAAGTCGAAGGCCGCGGCGTCACGATCGACGCGCAGGGCGGCGTGGATGATCGTGGCGTTGGTCTTGTCGGCGTACGTGGGCGTCGACGTCGCGAACCAGATCGCACCCGGCGCGGTGGCGGGAGCGTCGCGGTGGGCGAGCCGGGCGGCCTCGACGGCGAGGGTGGTGGTGTCCTCGTCGTACGCGGCGACGCTGCGTGAGCCCGACCCGCCGCCTGACCCGAAGAAGTCTTTGATGGCGGCGCGGTCGAGTCGGTGGTGGGGCACGTAGCCTGCCGCGGAGATGATGCCTCGCATGATGCTCCCGATGCTTCCGACGAACGGTGGAACCACAGCGTACCGGCCGACCTGACGACCCGTCAGATCGGCCGGATCCGAGTGGGCCCGGCGTGCGTTCGCCAGGGCTGACCCACACGACGGCGCCACTGTGCTCGCGCTCGGTGGGCCGGCGGGGTAGAACGGTGCCATGATCTCGAATGGGCCCACCTTGGACGCGGCGGAGACGAACGAAGGTGCGCTGCGTCGGCTCCGAGCCTCTGACCGGCGGAACATCATCGCCAGCGCTGCCCGGGCGTTCACCCACGATCCCATGTTCGACTACATCGCCGGCGACCGGTTGCGCGCCCACCGACTCCTGCCGGGCATGTTGCGCGGGACGGTCAACGATCTCATCGACGTCGGAGACTGTTGGGTGGCCGACGACGCGGACGGGGCCGCGGTGGGAATCGCCGGATGGCTGTCACCGTCGCAGCTGCCGCGGAGTTCGGCCCGTGAAGCCCGGATCGCCATCGCCTCCGCGCTGAGCGCGTTGCAGGTGGCGCACCCGATCAACGGCGCCCGGATGTTGGCGCAGATCGAGCATCTTCATCCCAAGTACCCCCACTGGTATCTGGCCCTGCTCATCGTGGACCCCGACGTGCAGGGCCGCGGCCTGGGCACCCGGTTGATCCGACCCGGACTGGACCGGGCCACGGCCGACGGCCTGCCCTGCTATCTGGAAACCCAGAAGCTGTCGAACGTGTCGTGGTATCAGCGGTTCGGGTTCGCGGTCACCGAGACCGTCGAGGTCCGCGGTGCTCCGCCGGTGTGGTGCATGACCCGCCCCGCACCGTGACGCACCGCGCCGCGCCCAACCGTCGGGCCGCCCGGGGTGCTGCGCGCCCGGACGTGGAACGTGATCGCAGCAGCACTCCGCCGCGGCCTGCGGTGAGATGATCGGCTTCACGAGGCCTGGTAGACAAGATCCGTGTCGAGCCGAACCGGGAGTCGTCGTCGCCGACCCAACGTGCTGATGATCGTTTCGGACAACCAGTCGGCGGATTCGCTGGGCTGCTACGGCTCGGTCGACCACGAGACCCCCCGCATCGACCGACTGGCCCGCGAGGGCACCCGGTTCCTGCGGGCGTTCTGCACCAACGGGCTGTGCTCGCCGTCGCGCCTGTCGCTTTTGAGCGGGCTCATGCCGAGTCAACACGGTGTGCACCTCGCGATGCCCGACGACGAGGTGCTTCCGAAAGCCGACGACTACGACACCAGCCGGGAGTTCCCCACGCTGGCCTCCACCCTTTCCGGCCACGGCTATACCACCGGCATGGTGGGCAAGTGGCATCTGGGCAACAACGCCCACCCGGGAAACGGCTTCGATCACTGGGTGGCGCTCACCAAGGGCCATACCACCGACTTCTACGAGAACCTGGTGTACGAGGGCGGGCAGACCCACACCGTGTCGGGCACCCACATCGTCGACTACTTCACCGACCGGGCCATCGAGTTCGTGAACGACGACCACGGCGAGAAGCCCTGGTTCCTCCAGGTCAACTTCGACGGTCCCTACGTGCTGCCCCCCACGGTGGTCGGAGCCGACACCCGCAACCGGTTCTGGGATCGCTTCGCGGGCCGCACCTACCAGCCGTTTCCACCCATCGACGAGCGCCTCGTCAGGTCGCTGGCGGTGCCGTTCGACTTCGACGTGGATCCCGATGAGGAATACACGCTCGAATCGGCGTTCAACAACACCTGGTGGACGTTTCGGATCCACAACGATCGCGCCACGCGGGCCAACATCGCCGCCCAGAACGCTCTCGTCGACGAGGACACCGGCAGGATCCTCGACGCCCTGGAGGACTCCGGCCAGACCGAGGACACCCTCGTGATCTACACCACCGATCAGGGCAACCCCTACGGCCAGCGCGGCCTCTGGGGGCATCCGATCTGGACCGATCCGCCGTTCATGCATGACGTGACCTTCAACGTGCCCCTGATCGTGCGGCGTCCCGGAACCGTGGCCGAACAACGGGTGAACGACCGCATCGTGAGCCACTGTGACGTGTTCCCCACGGTGTGTGCCCACGTGGGCATCGAAGCCGACCTGGCGGCCTCGCCGGGCCGCAGCTTCGCCGCCGCGCTGGACGGTGCAGCGCTGGACGGCTGGGTGGACGAGGCGTTCTTCGAGAACGAGACGGCCCGCTCGATTCGCACCCCCCGCTACCTGTTCACCCGCCACCTCGGCCAGACCGGCCCGGCCGAGCTCTACGACCTGGTCGACGACCCCGGGCAGTGGAGCAACGTGGCAGCCCGCCCCGACTACGCGCCGGTCGTCGCGGAGCTGGGAGCGCGCATCGACCAGTTCTGGGACGAGTACCGTGACGACCGCTACGACCTGTGGCGCGGCGGCTCCGCACAGGGTCTCGTGGCGCGCTACCTGTACTTCAAGGAACGTTATGGGCCGGATTGGGAGGTCACCGCAGACGTCGGCCCGCCCTACACGGTCCCGACGACGTGACCACGTTCAGCAGCAGGTGGACCGCGCTCTCGATCGCTTCGATCAGGACCCACAGGGGGCTACGGGGCCCAGCGTCGGCACCGTGGTGTCGGGTGTGGTTGCCGGTGGGGTCCCGCCCGGTCCGGCGGCGGCCACGGCGACGACGAAGATGAACTGACTGCGCGGGGGCTCCACACCCGGGCACACCGTGGTCGGTTGCCCGAGCGCGGTGTTTCCGTCGTCGATCGTGCCGGTCGTCCCGTCGATCCAGCGGTAGGGGTCGGTGTTGCCGGCGATGTCCGAGGAGTTGTCCTCGACGATCGTTCCGGTCACCGGCTCGGCCAGTACCTGGGCTCGCAACGGGGTACCGATCAGGATGCCGTGGTGATCGGGACCGGCAGCCGTGAAGTGGTTGCCGATGACGCGGTTGTGGTCGTCCTCGACACGGACTCCGTAGGTCACGTCGTCGAAGGTGTTGTGGGACACGGTGTTGTGCTGGGCGTAGTCGAGTACGACCCGTTGCAGCGATGTGTCGATGTACGCCGGGTCGGTGCAGTCCATGGGAAGGGTGTTCTCGGCCATCCGGGATCCGACCCAGACGCCGTTGCGTTCGTCGATGAAGTCGTTGCCCGTGATCAGGTTGTCGTCCGCGTGGTAGCGGCGCGGAAAGTAGCGGCTCCGGTCGGGGTACTCGCCGCAGTTCTTGTAGAGCAGCACTCCGCCGTTCGAGTTCTCGGCGAACACGTTGTCGCTGATGGTGTTCTCGTAGGAGCCGTCCACCGAGATGCCTTCCCGGCCGACGCCCCAGAACCACAGGTCGAGTCCTTGGAAGCTGAACGGCTGACCCGCCGGCCCGTTCTCGATGTACCCGTTGTGGGCCAGGACCGTGTGGGTCACCGTGGAGCCCCGCGACCCGGTCTCGAGATAGATGCCGCTGCTGCCGGCGTCGGTGATCACGTCGTGGGTGATCGTCACGCCGGTCACGTACCCGTCCACGTACACCCCGACGCCGTGGGAGGCGGTGAAGCTCGAATCGGTCACGACGATGCCGTGGAGATCGTCTTGGTACTCCCCGCCAGCGGGCAGCTCGCGGAACCCGGGACGGGTGACCTTCAAGCTGTTCAGGAAGCCTTCGACGTGGCAGTTGCGCACGGTCACGTCAACCAGGTCGGTCCCGACGGGCGCGCTGATCGTGATGCCGACCCCGCTCGGCGTGTCGCTGTGGATGGTGGCGCCCTGACAGTCGAACGTCGTGTGCGAGGCGGTGATGACGAACCCGCCGGTGTAGACGCAGTTCGGGTCGAGGTGGGCATTCGCGGTGACGGTCACCTGGTTCGATGCCTGGTCGCAGCCTATGAGGACCGACCCGGCAATCGGTGGCGCGAGCCGGCAGGCGCCCAACGCGGCCATCAACGCCAACGCTGCGCCGAACGCGCCGAGGGGTGTCTTGTGCTTCGTGGCCATGTGGTCCCGTCCGTGGTCCCGGCGATCCGCGACGATGCTACGCGGGTCGGGAGCACCCGCCGGCTGGTTCGGGCACCGAGGCGCACGCCGATGCTCACCGGTCGAACGAAACGTCCTCGTCGTCGCGTGGTGGTACGGTCGCAATCGTGGGGATTCGGGGACAGGCGCGGGTGCGCACGGTTGCGGTCGTCGCCGCGCTGGCAGTCGTGATCGGTACGCGGGCGGGGGTGATGGCCACGACCGCGGATGCGGGGAGCGACCCGGGTTCGGGCACGTCATCGTCCAGGACCGTCGACTTCACCAGTGACGGCGTCTTCACCATCCCCGATGGGGTGAGCACGTTGCAGGTGACCGTGGTGGGCGCCGGTGGAGGCGCGTCCGGAACGCAAAGCGCGCCTCCCACCACGGGTCCCGCGATCGGTACGGGGGACGCGACTGCGGGCCCGGGCCCGTCGGGCTTCGAGCTGCATGCCGGCGGTTCGGGCAACTCGGTGACCGCGACCGTCGACGTGACGAAGCTGCCGGCGCGAACGATGAAGGTGGTGGTCGGTCGGGCCGGCGGGACCGGCCGAGATGGTACGGGGGCCGGGGGTGCAGGTCTTGGTGCCGGGGGCGACGGTGGAGCGGACGGGAGCCTCGGTGGGCCGGAACATGGGGCCGGGGGTGGCGGTGGATCGGCGATCCTCACCGGATCCACACCGGTCGTGGTCGCTGGCGGTGGGGGCGGCAGCACTCCCGAAGAATTCTTGGCGGTCGGAACTTGCATCATGAGCGCGGGTTCGGAGTGTTCGACGACCACGACGAGCTCACCTCCGGTGCCTCCGAGTCTGCCGGCCAACTGCCTGGTCGCTGCGACGCCCGGCGGTCACGACGGTGGCACGGGTTCCCCTGTCGGATCGGACGGCCGGTATCACTATTTCGCGGGCGGCGGGGGCGGTGGTGGCTGGATCGGTGGTGCGGGCGGGCACCCGACCGTCTGGCAGGCCTCGCCGGGAAGCAGCGAAGTGGTTTCGTGCACCGGCAATGGCCAGCCGGGAACCGATCACGTCGATCCGGCGTTCGCGTCGCTCGTTCAGGTCACGACCGGCGATGACTCCGGAGCCGACGGTCGGGTCGAGATCTCCTTCGACGGCTCGAAGGTGGCGGCCACGTCGTCGGTACCGTCTCCCACCCCTGCCCCGGGCGGCGCCTCACCGGCAACTCCCGTCGCCGGGGAGCCGCGCTACACCGGCTGAGCCGTCAGCCGTCGATCTCGACTGGGTGATTCCCGCGCACCGGCGGGCCTGATCCGGCCGGAGTCATCTGAAATATTTCCGGTGAGGCCGCGTCGTGCAGCGTGGCCGTGCAAATTTCGGGAAGCGGGAGGGGGAGGGGGTGGGGGCGTGGGGCGTAGGGCAGCGGCGTGGGGCGTTGGGGGAGGGGGAGGGCGAAGCGGGTCAGTCCAGGACGGCGTGGGCGATGCGGCGTTCGCACTCGCGGTCGTCCCACCAGTTGAGCTGCAACGCCTTGGCGCGGCGGAAATAGAGCTGGACGTCGTAGTCCACGGTGAAGCCCACCCCGCCGAAGACCTGCTGGGCCATCGCGGTGACGTCCCGGTAGGTCCGGCACGCGAACGTCTTCGCCATCGGGGCGAGCGTGGTCACGTCCCGGCCTTCCGAGCGGGTCCACGCCGCCTCCTGGGTCAGCAGCGTCGCCCCGTCGATGTTGGTCTTCGCGTTGGCGAGGTAGTGCGCGATCGCCTGGAACGCGCCGAGGGGCTTGTCGAACTGCTCACGGTCCTTGGCGTACTGGTTGGTGATCTCCAGGGTGTAGGTCGCCCCGCCGGTCGCGAGCGCCGCGGCCAGGATCGCCCCGTCGTGCATCGTGGCGTCCCACCCCTCCCAGGCGTTCACCCCGACTCCGCCCAGCCGGTCCGACCCGGCGACCCGTACTCCGTCGAAGGCGACGTCGTACTGGGTGTCCGACGCGATCGACAGCTTCTGGGTCAGGGTCACCCCGTCGGCGTTCGGGTCCACGAGCACGACGGCAACATCGGTCTCGGCCGGTCCGGTGCGCACCAGGGTGACGAGCCGGTCGGCCGCCGAGGCGAAGAACACGTGCCGCTTCGTGCCGTTCAGCACGAGATCGTCGCCGTCGGCGGTGGCGTCGAGCTGCACTCCGCCGGGACGGAAACCGTTCCCGGGTTCCAGCCAGGCGACGGTGAGCACCGCATCGCCCGAGGCGATCCGGGGCAGCCAGGCCGACTGCTGGTCGTCGGTGCCCACGCGGGCGATGACTCCGGCGGCGAGCACCGAGGAGACGTACCAGGGGGACGGTACGAGTGAGCGGCCGAGCTCTTCGGCGACGATGAACCCCTCGAGCAGGCCCATGCCCGACCCGCCGTGTGCTTCGGGGATCAACAGGCCCAACAGGTCGGCCCGGGTGAGCTGGTCCCAGAAGTCGGGCGAATAGCCGGTCGGGTCGTCTTCCAGTTCGCGCACGCCCGCAGTGATGGCCGGGCTGGAGCACATGTCGCGCACGACCTTGCGCAGCATGTCCTGTTCGTCGGTGAAATCGAGATCCATGTCTTCAGGTCCTTCCGGGTCGATCAGTGGTGTTCTGGGTGCCGGTTCCGGTCACGAAGTGACCGGAACCGGCACCCAGAAAAGCCGGGGGTGGGGGACAGAGGGTCGGGGTCACGGGGTCCACCGCGGTCCGGTGCGGGCCCAGGGGTTGTCGTCCTCGTCGACCGGGAGGGCCATGCGCACCGCACAGGACGTCTTGGTCACGCCCTCGACGGTGACGGCCACGTCGAGGTTCACCCAACCGCATCCCGTGCCGTCGGTGGCGATCTCGGTGACGGTGGCGTCGAAGGCCATCACGTCGCCGGGGAAGATCGATCCGAGCATCCGGAACGTCATGCGGCCCAGTCGTCCCTTCGGGCCGGACCAGTCGGTGAGATACCGCTCGAACCAGTGGGCCAGGTTCGGGGTGTTGAGGAAGATGTCCCGGGTGCCGTTGCGGTGCACCGCGAAGGCATGATCGTGGTGCATCGGCCGCCAGTCGCGGCTGGCCAGCGCGCCGAGCACGACGGTGGTGGCGCTCACCGGTTGTTCGAAGGTGGCCAGCCGTTCGCCCTCGGCGACGTCGCGGAGCAGTCGGGACCCGGTGCCCGTGGGACGCTTCGTGTCACCCGGCGGTGGGCCGATCAGTGCCGGGTCGATCGGATCGGCTTCGGTCCCGCCGTCTTGGGTCGCGGTCGTCGGAGGTTCGGTCCGGCGGTAGCCGAATCCGGTGTAGGACTCGGTTGCGACCAACGCTCCCGCCGGGTTGTGGTACTCGACGCCGATGACCCAGAAGCGCCCGGTGCCCAGCTTGGTGGTCTTCTCGTCGCTGATCGAATGCAGAATCTGTCGGGTCGTCAGCAGGTCGCCCGGTCGCACGGGCTCGTGGAAGACGATCGTGTTGTCGCTCATCACCGCTTCGGGCAGGTCGAGGGCAGCTTTCAGGTCGAAGTGCACCTGCAGGGGCAAGGCCCCGGCCGACCGGTTCGGCGCCCAGTGATGGGGCCGGAACCACACCGAGATCATCGAAGGGGGGGCGATGTTACCTCCGCAGAGGACCTCGGCCACGGCCGGTTCCCAGAACAACGGGTTGCCGTTCTCGACCGACGCGCAGCCGGTCCACACGTAGCCCATCTCGACGGGGAACTCGCCGGTGGTCTCGTACTGGGAGGTCCCGACCTTGGCGGCGATCTCGGCGGGGATGTCCTCCGCCACGTCTCGGGTGGGCTCGCTCATGCCAGGACTCCTCGCTCGCGCAGGTCGGCGATCTGTTCGGGTTCGTAACCGATGCCGGTGAAGACCTCGTCGGTGTTGCCGACCGTCACGTCGGGCAGCCGGTTGACCGTCGGCCCGGGCTCCATGCCGGCCAGCAGCGGACCGAGTTGGCGGAACCGACCGGCGGTGGGGTGTTCGGCGTCACAGATGACGCCGCGGGCGGCGAACTGCGGATCCTCGACGACTTCCGCCACGCTCCAGACCGGAGCCACACAGGTGTCCTCCGGTGCCAGTGCGTGCAGCCATTCCCGTCTTGGTCTCGACGCGAAGGCCTCGGCGAAGGCCCGGCGGATCTCGTCCTGGGCGTCGTCGTCGGTCTGGCGGTCGACCCACTGTTCACAGCCCAGAATCCGACACAGGTTGGCGAAGAAGGCCGGCTCGATCGCACCCACCGCGACCCAGGCGTCGTCCGCACAGCGGTAGGTGTCGTAGCAGGCGTAGCGGCCGGTGAGCATGCCGTGTCCCGGTCCGGGCTCGTTGCCGGTGGCGAGGTATTCGTCCACGGCGAGCGACATGAGCGAGAGGACACCGTCGGTGATCGACACGTCCAGGCGGGCGCCCTCGCCGGTGACTTTCCGGCGCACGAGGGATGCGAGGATCGCGATCACCGCGTGCATCCCACCTCCGGCCGAATCGGCGAAGGTGGCACCGGGCAGGCCCGGTTTGCCGCCGGCGGCGGGCTCGGCGCATCCGAGCACTCCGGCCACGGCCTGATAGTCGATGTCGTGACCGGCCCACGATGCGGCCGGACCGTCCTGGCCGTAGCCGCTGGTCGAGGCGAAGATGATGGCCGGGTTGCGGGCGCACACGTCGTCGTAGCCGATGCCGAGTCGGTCGACCACACCGGGTCGGAACGACTCGAGGATCACATCCGCCCGCTCTGCCAGGTCGAGGAAAGCCGCACGCCCGTCCGGGTTCTTCAGGTCGACCTGCACCCGTCGGGTACCGCGCTGGCCGCTGTAGGCGTAGGCGGGCGGGGTGATCTGACGCGCCGCGTCCCGAGGTACCGGAGCGACCTTGACGATGTCGGCGCCGTAGTCGGCGAGCAGTGCGGAGGCCCGCGCCGCTGGGCCGACCGACGCCAGGTCGATGATTCTGACCCCTTCGAGCATCGCAGTGGACACGGATGGCTGCCGGCTCAGAAGTTCTTCGGCAGGCCGAGGCCGCGGCGGTCGATGATGTTGCGCTGGATCTCCGAAGCCCCGCCGCCGATCGTGTCGATCACCGTGTAGCGATACGTCGATTCGGCGCGGCCCTCCATCGGCGCTGTCCGGCGTCTTGACCCGCAGTTGGCTGCCCGGTCCGCCGATGTCCATCGAGGCGTTGGCGAGCCGTTGGGAGAATTCGGTGGCGAACAACTTGTACTCGGATGCCTCGACCGTGGGGGGCGGTACATGGCCGCCGGCCCGGTTGGCCGCTTCGCCCTTCGTCGACGCGTCCACGACCTTCAATCCCATCACCCGGGCGACCTCGGCGTCGGTGTGCAGCTGGGCCATGCGTTGGCGCACGACCGGGTCGGCCGCGAGCGGTTCGCCGTCGCGGGTCGTCGAGCGCACGTAGTCGGTGAGGACCTCGAGGCGCTGTTGCATGGGAGAGAACGTGAACATCGTGAAGCGCTCGAGGTCGAGTGCCTGGGAGATGTACTGGAAGCCCCGGTTGACCTCGCCGACCACGTGGGAATCGGGGACGAACACGTCGTCCAGGAAGACCTCGTTCGTGCGCTCGTCGCCCATCGTCCAGATGCCCTTGATGGTGATCCCGGGCTGGTCGAGGGGCACGAGCATCAAGGTGATGCCGTGGTGCTTGTCGTTCGGGTCGGTGCGGGTGCCCAGCCAGTACCACTCGGCGAAATGGGCCGAAGTGGTCCAGGTCTTCTGGCCGTTCAGCAACCAACCCTCGACACCGTCGGAGGTGTGGCGTTCGGCCTTGAGCTTCATCGACGCGGCGTCCGATCCGGCGTTCGGTTCGGAGTAGCCGACGGCGAACTCGATCTCGTTGCGCAGGATCTTGGGGAGGAACTCGGCCTTGAGGCCTTCGGAGCCCTCGTGGATGATGGTCTTGCCCACGATGCCGACGCCTTTGCCGATCTGAGGGCCGCCCCGTCGCGCGAGGGCCTCGTTCAGCAGGTACTCGTAGACCCCTTCGCCGTCGGTGCCGCCGTACTCGGTGGGCCAGGTCATCCCCAGCCACCCCTTCTCGCCGAGCTTGGCCATGAACGCGCGACGTTTGGGGGTGTCGACGATCTGGGCCATGTTCTCCCGGGTGACGTCGAAGACGTCGGGGTCGTCGTTGGCGTCGAGGAACGCCTCGACCTCGTCGACGAAAGCGAGTTGTTCGGGGGAGAAGTCGAAGTTCACCGCTGCTCCTGGATCGTGGGTGGGTCGTGCCCGTCGTCCAAAATCTGACGACCCGTCAGAAACTAGCGTACCGAGACCGTCGTGTCAGCTCCGCCGTCGGCGAATCGTCGAATCCGGGCGAGACCGCCGAGAGGTCCGGCAGCTCGGGTCGGGGCCGGCAGGAGCCGGATCATGGCCCGGAAACCCTGCAAATCGTGAGGGAAAGTTCGTCTTCCGGCCCCGTTCCGTACCGAAATCATTACCGTACGTAGCGTGAGAAAATAATACTCTCCGAAGGGGTTGACAACGGTCACACCTGGCGCGATCGTGCCCGTCGGTCGGAAAGTCCGGCTCGGGCGGTGGTACATCAAGGAGTAGTCCTTCATGCAACGTTCCCTTCGACGCGCACCGGTTTCGGTCATGACCGCGCTGAGCGCACTGGTACTGACCGTCGCGGCCTTCTCGGCCTCGGCGGCGCCGGCCACAGCGGCATCGACCCTTCCGATCCACTGGACGGTCCAGGCTTCGACCCACATCAAGTCGTTGAACATGGACGTTCAGATCCCCGCGGGGACCTTCGACGGCGAGATCGACCTGGCGACCGGTGACCTCACCGGGAATCTGAACCTGCCGCCGGCAGCCAAGACCATCAAGCTGTTCGGGGTGCCGGTCGCGACCGCGACCTTCGCAATGACGGAGAACGGTCCGATCACCGGCCACGTCGACCTTTCGACGATGCAGGTCACGGTGAACTCGTCGTTCAACTTCTCGATCAAGAGCGCGACGTTGTCGTTCCTGCCCTGGTGGAACATCGTGGGCAACTCGTGTCAGGGCACCCAGCCGATCAACGTGTCGATGAGCGGACCGGTGAGCCTGACCGGATCCCAGACGTTCAGTTCGACCTACACGTTGCCCAAGTTGAAGCACTGCGGCTTCGCCACGCCGTTGATGAACCTGATCATCCCCGGCGGCGGCAACACCTTCACCGCGACCTTCGCGCCGGCGACCTGATCACGACCTGATCACGACCGGCGCGAAGAAGACCGGTGGGACCCCGAGATTGGAGGGCTCGGTCGTCCCATCGGTCTTCGTGCTGGTCACCGGGTCACGTCGCCCGAGCGAGCGGATCAGTTCGAACTGTTGGCCGACTCGACGACGTTCATGGTGACGGTGAGATCGGACGAGCCCGAGTCTCCGACGGTGCCGACGCTGACATTCGTGTTGCCCTTCTTGGCGGCGATGCTGTTCATCCCGCCGATCTGGGATTCGGTCTGGATCTCGTACCCGGCCGACGTGAGACCCTTCTTGTAGCTGGCGATGATCTTCTCGGGATCACCCTTACCCTGCGCGGAGACGCTCCGGCTCATGCCGTCGCTCTGCTTCAACTTCGTCGAGCTGACGATCTTGAAGCCGTCGGGGACCGGCAGGATCGCCTTGGGCCACCCTTGGGGGAGCGAGTTGGCCTGCCCGGCCGAGTACTCGTTCCCGTTCTTGTCCTTGATGCTGAAGCCGTTTCCATTGGAATTGACATCGACACTTCCGCCTGTCGAGTGCTCGATGCTCTTCTCGACACCCTTCTTGGCCACCTTGTCGGCGACCTTGCCGCAGCCGGTGAACGCAACGACGAGGAGCCCCGCGCTGCATACCGCGCAAATCCGACGTACCTTCATGTTTTCTCCTCCTGATGGAGTTCGCCTTGACCGGGTGCCCGCGTCTGCCGTCGGTCACCGCCACGCACACCCTACCGCACGCAGCTGGCACGCACGACCTCGCAGCCGGGACCTCGGCGCGGGTGCCGCGCCGGTTCAGGATTCGGAATCGGATGGCCCGTCGTGCCCGGTGAGGCGGCGGCGCAACGCGTGACGGTCGAGTTTGTGACCGGGGGTCAGGGGGAGGGTGTCGGTGATCACGAGGTCCTCGGGAAGTTTGTACCGGGCCAGATCATCGGCTGCGAACGAACGCAGATCCTCCAGTGCCGGGGGATGTCCCGGGTCGGTCGGCACGACCACGGCCACGCCGCGGTTGCCCATGACCTCGTCGGGTCGCGGCACCACCGCGATCTCGCGTACCCGCGGATGGGTGGCCAGAACCGTTTCGACCTGCACCGGATAGACGTTCTCGCCGCCACGCAGATACATCTCCGAGTCCCGGCCGACCAGGGTCAGACAACCGGCAGCGCCCAACGAGCCGAGATCCCCGGTGCGCAACCACCCGTCTCGTAGCGCCTCGGCCGTTGCAGCCGGGTCGTCCCAGTAGCGATCCATCGCGGCGTCCGACCGCAGCCACACCTCGCCGACCTCGCCGGTGGGCAGGTCGCGTCCGTCCTCACCCCGGATGGCGAGGCCCATCCCCGGTCGGGGCCGCCCGACGGTGTGCAGTGCCTCGTCGTCGGGCGCATCCAGGGCGGTACCCGTCCCCACGCCCCCCGACTCGGTCGACGAGTAGCGGATCGAGTACGCCGCCCCGAAGCGGCGGCGGGCCTCGGTCACCAACGTCGGGGGTGACGGCGCGCCACCGACGATGAGGGCCTGCACCGCGGAGAGGTCCCGCTGGTCGAAGCGCCGGTCCTGCAGCATGAGCGCCACCTGCGGGGCGACCCCACCGATCACGGGCATGCGCGTGGCCTCCACGATGTCGAGGACGTCCGCGGCGCGCCAACGGTCCAGCAACATCAGGGTCGCGCCGGTCCGGACATACCAGGCGAACTTGGTCATGAACCCCACGTGGGCGAACTGCGTGCCGGCCAACATCGCGTTGCCGCCACCCCAACGGTCCAGTCCGTCCCGGCCGAGGTCGTAGCGCGTCACCGCGGCGAGATGCCGGTTGCAGAACACCGCGCCTTTCGGCCGACCGGTCGTCCCCGAGGTCAGCACGATGGCCACCGCACGGTCGGGGTCCTCCGGTGGCGGTGCGGGGGCAGGTCCGTCGACCCGCAGGGTCGTCAGCACGTGGTCAGGACTGGTCGCGACCTCGACCACCTCGGTCCGATCGTCCGGCAACCCGGCGGCGAGCTCTTCGGTCGCCACGATCAGCTTCGGCCCGACCAGGTCGCAGGCCACCACGCGTTCGGTCGGGGCGAGCACCGGGTTGATTCCGACCGTGATGGCGCCCAGGCGTGCCAGGGCGACGTACGCCACGGCATAGGCACACCCCGAGGGCAGGACGAGGGCGACCACGTCGCCGGCCGCGACCCCGCGGCGGGCGAGTCCGGCCGCGGCCTCGTCGGCGAGGTGGTCGAGCTCGGCGTAGGTGAGCGACCATCCCGCCGGAGTGGTCAGCGCGGGCCGGTCGCCGAAGCGTCGGGCCGCCTCGGCGACGACTTCTCCCAGCACCTAGCGGATGCGGGGTTCGATACGGCGACCCGAGGAGAACACCTTGGATCCCTCGTCGAGGGACTGCTCGCTCATCCCCAGATTCAGCAGGCTGTTTCCGAGCGACACCGCGACCGAGGGTGGCACCTCGCGGGCGGCCCACAAGGCGCGGACCGTCGCCATGAGCGGTTCCAACGGTTGGGAGGCGATGGACGCCGCGACCCGCATCGCCGCATCGGCCAGCTCCGTTGCCGGCACCACTTCGGAGACGAGGCCGGTTTCGAACGCGCGAGACGCGCTGAGCCGTTCGTGATTCCCGGTGAGGGTCATGCGCATCACCTCACCGAAGGGCATGCGGCGCAGCATGGCCATCGGTTCGAACACCGCGGGCATCCCGTAGGTGACGTGGGGGTCGAAGAAGGTCGCATGTTCGGCTGCGATGAGAAAGTCGCATTCGCCGAGCAGATAGAAGGCCCCGCCGCAGGCCATGCCGTTCACCGCGCCGATGACCGGTTTCCACAGCTCGTTCGCCCGGGGGCCGAGCAGCTTGCCCGGGTCGTCGTAGGTGAACGGGGAGAAGTCGTAGTCGACGCCGCCTTCGGCGGGCACGAAGTCCCGGTCGATCCCCGTGCAGAAGGCCTTGTCGCCACTCCCGGTGAGCACCACCACCGACACCGTGTCGTCGTGCCGCAGCTCGCCCCACAGATCGGCGAGCTCGTCGCACATGACCTTGTCGAACGCATTGTGACGATCGGGGCGATCGAGGGTGACCCGGCCGACCGCGTCCTCCTGGTCCCAGATGATCGTCTGATACGTCCGGTCGCTCATCGACCGGCACGGTAGCCGACCCGGATCAGTCGGTGGCGCCCGCGGCGGTCTCCTCGGCGAGCCGGCGCACTGCGTCGGTGATCTGGCTCGGGTGGGTGTCGGGCAACCAGTGGGTCCCGCCCGGGATCTCGACGAACCGGTAGGGGCCGGTCACCCAGTCTGAGGTGTGCTCGGCGGCGTAGCGTCCGAGATAGCGATCGTGGTCGCTCCAGATGTAGGTGGTGGGCACGTCGATCGCGCCGATGGGGACCTTGGCGCTGAAGGGCAGAGCCCGATACCAGTTGATCATCGCCCGAGCGGCCTCGCGGTCGCAGAGCAGCGCGGTGGCAGCGGCCGCCGCGTCCGCACCGAGACCGTCGGAGACCAGGCCCGTGCGGATCCGCTCGGCGCCGCTCCTGGCGATCAACCATTCGGGCAGGGCCGGAATCTGGAAGGCCAGCATGTACCACGAGTGCAGCCCCTGGGTGCTGTGGAGCATCGCCTGGCGCATCGCACCGGGGTGTGGCGTGGAAATCACGCTCAGGGTGGCCACTCGGTCCGGATGCAACGCGGCCAGTGCCCAGGCCACGCCCCCTCCCCAGTCGTGGCCGACCACGTGGGCGCGGTCCACCCCGGCGGCATCGAGCAGGGCCACGACGTCGCCGGCCAGTTTGTCGATGGCGTAGTCGCGTCGGCCCGGCGGTCGCGCGTCGGGGGAGTAGCCCCGCTGGTCGGGCGCCAGGACCCGGTACCCGGCCGCGGCCAGCTGCCCGGCCACCTGTGACCAGGAGCTCGCCGGCTGGGGAAACCCGTGCAGGCACACGACCGGCTCCCCGTCGACAGGTCCCTGATCGGTGACCCGGAAGGTGAGGCCGTCGTTGGTGAACTCCGTGACCCGCGTCGGTGCATCCATGATCCGGTCAGCCTGCCATATCGGCGATGGACGAACCGGTGGCCCGTGGTCGATCCTGGGCTCCTAGGATCTCCCCGCCGTGGCGGCACCCGAGACCCCGGCTCCGATCGCGGTGATGGGCGGGCAGGTCCTGACCGATCTGATCGACCAGACGTCGGACCTCGCGGCGCTCGATTCGTGTGGCACCTGGGCGGTACTGCTCCCCTTCGACGACGTGCCCTGCTGTGCCCGCTTCGCGACCCGGCGGCCGTGGGTGGCGCGATCGGCCCGTCGCTGGCCGGGCCTGGGTGGACACGCCCATTGGGTCTCGTCCCTCGACGCGGCCGCATTCGCCGCGGGAGTTCGATCGATCCGCGACCAGATCGCAGCCGGTGAGGTGTACCAGGTGAACCTGACGCGACGTCTGCACACGGCACTGCCGAAGGGCGCGGACCTGCTCTCGCTCTTCGCGGCGCTCGATCGGGGCAATCCCGCACCGCACGCCGCGGTGCTGTCACTTCCCGATGCCGGGGTCGCCGTCGCCTCCGCGTCGCCCGAGCGGTTCCTGGCCCGACAGGGACGGGCGGTGTGGTCGTCGCCCATCAAGGGCACGGCCGCTGATCCCGCGGGATTCCTCGACAAGGACCGGGCGGAGAACGTGATGATCACCGACCTGGTCCGCAACGACCTGGGCCGGGTCTGCGAGTGGGGTTCGGTCGAGGTCCCGGCGCTCTGTTCGGTGGAGCGCCACCCGGGGCTGGCGCACCTGGTGTCCACGGTGACCGGGGTCCTGCGCGCCGATGTCGGTTGGCCCGAGCTGATCGACGCCACCTTTCCGCCCGGTTCGGTCACCGGTGCGCCCAAGCTCGCAGCGCTGACCCGGATCGCCGCGCTCGAGCCGGTGGCGCGGGGCCCGTACTGCGGGGCGCTCGGCTGGATCGATGCCGACCGGGGACTGGGCGACCTCGCCGTGACCATCCGGACGTTCTGGTTCGCCGAGGGAGAGCTGTGTTTCGGTACCGGCGGGGCCATCACCTGGGGATCCGACCCGGACGGCGAATGGACCGAGACCGAACTGAAGGCGGCGAACCTGTTGGCGGTCGCGGCGGCTGTCGGGCGATGATGGGGTTCGTGACCGACGTGTGGGTGAACGGCCGACTCCTGCCCGAGGACCAAGCGGTGGTCGGTGCGCTCGGTGACGGCGTGCAGGCAGGCCGGGGCGTGTTCGAGTCGATGCAGGTGGTGCGTGGCCGGGCCTTCGCGCGTACCCGGCACCTGATCCGCCTGTGCCGGAGCGCCGAGATCGTGGGTCTGGCACCTCCCGATCGCTCGACGATGGCAGACGCGTTGGATCAGGTCCTCGAGAGGGATTCGGGCGCGACGAAGATCCGCATCACCGTGCTGGCCGGGCGGGCGGCGAACGACTCGCCGACCACGATCGTTCACACCGAGCAGCGCCGAGATTGGCCGGCGGTCGCCCGCGCGGTGACGTCCCCGTGGGTTCGCAACGAGCGGAGTGCGCTGGCCGGGGCCAAGACGACGTCGTATGCCGAGAATCTCGCCGCCCGGCGGTTCGCGCTGGACCACGGCGCGGACGAGGCGCTGTTGTTCGACACCCGCGGATTCCTCTCGGAGGGAACCGCCAGCAACGTGTTCGTCGAGGTCGACGGGCGGCTGTGCACACCGGCGCCGGCCAACGGCTGTCTCGCAGGGGTGACCGCGGAGCTGGTCGGTGAGCTGGTCGACGTGGACGTGTGTGACCACCTCGACGCGGGGGATCTGGCCGCGACGAGCGAAGCGTTCCTGACCTCGTCGACCCGCGACGTGCACCCGCTCGCCGTCATCGACGACCGAGCGCTCCCCGCACCACCCGGCCCCCTGACCCGGGCCGCGGCCGAGGCGTTCGACGCGTTGGTGCAACGCGACGACGATCCGTGAGCTTCGCCGCTGCGCTGGTTCACTGACCGCTGCGGACGTACTCCACGAGTTGGTCGTGCTCGGCCTCGAGCTCGTTGACCCGGGTCTTGACCACGTCGCCGATGCTGATGATGCCGCACAGCTCCTCGTCGTGACCACGAACCGGCAGGTGGCGGATGCGCCGCTCGGTCATGAGCACCATGAGCGACTCGACCCGGTCGGTGGGCGCGCAGGTCCGCACGTCGGTGCTCATGACGCTGCTGACCGGGGCCGAGACCTCGAGGTCGTTTCCCTCGGCGACATGACGCACGATGTCGCGCTCGGAGATGACCCCGTCGATGTGGCGACCGTCGTCGGAGACGACCAGCGCTCCGACACGACGTTCCACGAGCAGCCTGACGGCCTCGATGATGGGCCGGTCCGCGCCGATCGTGGCGACCTCGCTGCCCTTGACGGCGAGAATTTCCGCAACGTTCATGACGCCTCCAATGGGGGAGAACTCGGGCCGGGGATCGCCGACCCGGTCCCACCATGGTCGCACGTTTCGCACCCCGATGCACCGGATCGGTTCGATTCGACGGAACTGGGTCGTACCCGTCGAAACCTGACGGAGTGTCAGGTAGGTTGACGGTCCATGACCGTCGACCTGGCCGCGCTGCTCGACCCCCGGCGCTGTGCGCTGGTCACCCAGGAATGCCAGGGCGGGGTGATCGGCGAACAGTCCGCGCTCCCGCAGCTGGCCGAGGCGGCTGCGGGGATGCGCCAACGCCTGGGCGCGTTGGCCCGCGCTGGCCCGGGCTGCGGACGTGCCGGTCGTCCACTGTCTCGCGGCGCGCCGGTCGGACGGCCGGGGAGCGAACGCCAACGCACGCCTGTTCCACGGTGTCGCCAAGTCGCCGGTGAAGCTGCTCGCCGGAACCGCCGCCGCACAGGTGATTCCCGAGCTCGGTCCCGAGCCGGAGGACTTCTCGATCACCCGCCTCCACGGTCTCGGGCCGCTGGCGGGCACCGACCTCGACCCGATCCTGCGGAACCTCGGCGTCACGACGATCGTGGGGGTCGGCGTGTCGGTCAACGTCGGTATGACCAACTTCGTCATGGACGCCGTCAACCTGGGCTACCAGTTCGTGCTGCCACGCGACGCGGTCGCCGGGATACCCACCGACTATGCCGATGCGGTCATCGACCACACCCTCGCCCTGCTGGCGACTATCACCACCGTCGACGTCGTGATCGACCGGTGGTCCGCGGTGTCGCCAACGGGACAGGCAGGCCAAACCATCGAGGAGGACCCATGACCGACGCCACCCGGGCCGACCTGCACTGGGGCACCGTGCCCCAGCTCTTCGCCGACGCCGCGGCCCGTCGCGGTGACGCCGAGGCGCTCGTCGACGGCGACCTGCGCTGGTCGTGGTCCGACGTGCACGAACGGTCCCGTGCCGCGGCCAAGGCATTTCTCGCAGCAGGGATACAACCTGGTGACCGGGTGGCGATCTGGGCGCCGAACTGCGCCGAATGGGTCGTCACGCTCGTCGGTCTGCAGTCCGCCGGGGCGATGGTCGTCCCGCTCAACACCCGCTACAAGGGAGCTGAGGCGGCCTGGATTCTCGCCCGGAGCCGGGCCCGGGCACTCGTGACCGTGGACGGGTTCCTCGACAACGACTACGTGGCGATGCTGCGAGGAGCGGCCGCTGCCGCGCCGCTCGACCCGGGCGCCACCGACGGGCCGGTCCCGGGTCTGGGGGCGCTCGAAGCAGTGGTGGTGCTGCGCGACGATCCCCCCGAGGGCACCATCGGCTTCGACGAGTTCCTCGCCACGTCGGAGGCGGTCTCCGATGCGGATCTCGACGCCCGGATCGACGCCGGCCGACCCGAGGACATCGCCGACATGCTGTTCACCTCCGGTACGACCGGGCGACCCAAGGGCGTGCTCAGCGCCCACGGTCAACTGCTGCGCTGCGTGGCCGGCTGGGTCGACGCGGTCGGTCTGGGCGACCACGACCGCTACCTGATCGTGAACCCGTTCTTCCACTCCTTCGGCTACAAGGCGGGCATCGTCGCCTGTGCGATCGCGGGGGCCACGATGGTGCCCCTCGCCACCTTCGACGTGCCCACGATGATGCAGCTCATCGAAGCCGAGCGCATCAGCGTGTTGCCGGGCGCGCCGACGATCTACCAGACGATGCTGAACCGGGACGACCGTGCCGACCACGACCTGTCGAGCCTGCGGCTGGCCGTCACCGGTGCAGCGGCCGTCCCGGTGTCGTTGGTGCAACAGATGAAGGACGTGCTCGGGTTCGACACCGTCGTGACCGCGTACGGGCTCACCGAAGCGGGCGGGTTCGCCACGATCTGCCAACACGACGACCCGCCCGAGATCATCGCCACGACGTCGGGACGGGCGATGGTCGACGTCGAGGTCCTCGTCGTCGACGACATCGGCAACGAGGTGCCCCGGGGTGAACCCGGCGAGATCGTCGTGCGTGGCTACAACGTGATGCAGGGCTACTTCGAAGATCCCGAGCAGACCGCGAAGGCCATCGACGACCAGGGCTGGTTGCACACGGGCGACATCGGCGTGATGGACGACGCGGGGAACCTGACGATCACCGATCGGGTCAAGGACATGTTCATCTGTGGTGGGTTCAACGCGTACCCGGCCGAGATCGAGAACCTCATGGCCGACCACCCTGATCTCGCCCAGGTCGCCGTGGTCGGTGTGCCCGACGAGCGCATGGGCGAAGTCGGCGCGGCGTTCGTGGTGCCCGCCTCCGGCGCGACCGTCGACCCGGACGAGGTCGTTGCCTGGGCCCGGGATCGGATGGCGAACTTCAAGGCGCCCCGCAGCGTGCACGTGGTCGATGCGCTGCCACTGAACGCCTCGGGCAAGGTGCTCAAGTACGAACTCCGTGACCGCCTGGCGAACGCATGATCCCCTCGTTCGCTGCGGCGATCCCCTCGACGGGCTGACGACGTGCGCTTCTGTCAGATCCTCACCTTCACCCCTGCTGAGCATCTCGTCCCACTCGCCCGGCACGCCGAGCAGGTCGGCTTCGACGCGGTGGCCTTCAGCGACCACATCGTCTACCCCGTGGGCTTCACCTCTGCCTATCCGTACTCCGCCGACGGGATGCCCGCGTACACCGCCGACTCACCGTGGCTCGACCCGCTCGTGGCCATCGCTGCGTGCGCCGCCGCGACCCGACGTCTGCGCTTCTACACGAATGTCTACGTGCTTGGCTACCGGCACCCGGTGGCCGCGGCGAAGCAGATCTCGTCCACGTCGTTTCTCGCCGGTGGACGACTGTCGCTCGGGGTCGGGGCCGGGTGGATGGAAGAGGAATTCGCCGTACTCGCCGAGCCCTTCGCCCGCCGGGGCGCGCGCATGGAGGAGCAGATCGAGATCCTGCGTGCCCTCTGGTCGGGACGACCGGTGGATCACCACGGGGAGTTCTACGAGTTCGCGCCGGTACAGATGTCCCCGGCACCCGCAGCCCCGATCCCGATCCTGATCGGGGGTCACACCGACCGGGCCATCCGGCGTGCGGCCGCCATCGGGGACGGGTGGCTCGGTCTCGACTACCCGGTTGATGAATTGTTCGGCATCCTCGACCGTCTCCGCGACCTGCGGGACGACGCGGGGCGGAGCGGTTCGGCGTTCGAGATCGCGACCGGGGTGCGCGCCAAACCGGAAGTGGAGCTGTGCGTCGAACTCGAGGCCCGAGGGGTCGACACGATCCTCACGTCGGCGTTCGGATTCGGCCGTACCGACCCGGGCGACCTCGACGCGTCGATGGCGGCGATGAGCCGGTACGCGCAGCGGTTCATCGACCCGGTCAGGAAGGCTTCCCGAACATGAGCACGTGGTCTCATCCTCCATACGTTCCGGGGCGCTCGGTAATCTCGGTCGGGTGGCGATGACCTCGGGAACGACGTTCAACGAGGACGGCGAGCCGCGCGCGGTGGACGGTCGGGTGCCCGGGCGGCGGGGCATGGCCACCCGTCAGCGTCTGCTCGAATGCACCCGGGACATGCTGCACACCACGGCATACCGCGACCTGAAAGTCGTGGACATCGCCCGCGAGGCGGGGACCTCGCCGGCGACCTTCTACCAGTACTTCGGTGACGTCGAAGCCGCGGTGCTCGTCCTTGCCGAAGAGCTTTCGGCCGAGGGGGAGCGCTTCGCCGAGTTGATCGCCACCACCTCCTGGCGCGGGCGGGAAGGGTTCGACGCCGCAACGCAGGTGGCCGAGGCGTTCCTGTCGTTCTGGGAGGAGCATCGCGCCATTCTCAAGGTGATCGACCTGGCGACCTTCGAGGGCGACGGTCGGTTCCGGGACGTGCGCACCACCTACCTCGCGGCAACCGCGGAGGCCCTGCGCGGGGCGGTGGCCGACATGCAGGCCGAAGGTCGGCACAGCGACGCGGTCAGCCCGACCGCGATGGCCGGGGTGCTGGTGTCGATGATGGCCAACGTCGCCGCCCACCGGCGTGGGCTCGAGGAGTGGGGATCGTCGCGTGACGAACTGCGCGAAGCGATGGCCCGCATCCTGTTCTGGGCCGTCAGTGGCCAGAAGCCGCGCGGTACGCGAGGGTCAACGGATGAAGGTGTCGGCGAAGCGCTCCATGGATGAGCGGACGTGGTCGGCGTCATAGCCGTACCGGTCCTTGCCCGGGGCCCGGGTCAGCCACGGTGCACACATCACTCCGGCGACCCCCAGGTCGGAAAAACGGCTGTACAGGTCCGGATCGGGTCGTGCGGCGAGCGCGACGATCACCTCGAAGGGGTCGCTGTCGCGCCCTGCCTCACTGCGGAGCTTCTGCACCTCGGCCAGCATCGGGGCGAACTCGTCGGGTTTCGGGCTCGACGCCGGGATCCATCCGTCGCCCAGGGTCGCGGCCCGTCGCATCGCGGGCCTCGAGTTGCCACCCACCAGGATCGGCACCGGCGCCGAGGGCACGGGTTGGATGCTCAGGTCGGTGAAGTCGAGATGCTGGCCGTGATAGCTCGTCGGGCCGCCGGCGAAGAGGAGTCGTAGGGCTTCGATCATCTCGTTCAGCCGCTTGCCGCGGGTGGCGAAGTCCTGTCCGGTCTGGACGAATTCGTCAGAACACCACCCGGCCGCCAATCCGAGCAGGGCCCGGTTCCCGGAGAGCACCGCGGTCGTCGAAACCGCCTTGGCGACGGTGAACAGGTCGCGGGCGGGTGCCACGTAGATGTTGGTCGTGAAGCGGATCCGGGTCGTGATCTGGGAGATCGCCGACATCAGCACCCAGGGATCCGGCCAGTGCATGTCCGCGGTCCACATCGGGGAACCGTCGGGGGTGTAGGGGTAGGCAGCCTCGAGCGATTCGGCCCAGAACAGATGGTCGGGGAGCGCCACGCCGGCGTAGCCGAACTCCTCGGCACACCGTGCCGCCTCGAGCTGTACCTCGGTGTCCAGAAATGCGATCGACGCCCAGTAGTCCACGCCCGCACCCTAGTTGCCACCCGTCTAAGCTGACGGGCCGTCAGAAAATGTACGGGGCCTGTCGACGAGCGTGACGGACCCGGCCCAGCCAGGAGGAGAGACACCAATGCTGGATGGTCGCAACATCTGGGAACTGGTCACCAAGCGCGCCGCCGAATCGCCCGACCTGGTGATGACCATCGACGAGGCCGGGGTCGAGATGACCTATGGCGCCTACCGCGACGCCGCGGAGCGGGCTGCGGCGGGTCTGGTGGCCGAGCACGGGATCGGCGCGGGTGACGTGGTGACCTGGATGCTTCCCACCTGGCACTCCTCACTGGTGCTGATCGCCGCGCTGTGTCGACTGGGTGCGGTGCAGAATCCGATCATCCCGATCTACCGGGACCGTGAGGTGGGATTCATCACCCATCAGGCCGGATCGAAACTCCTGATCGTGCCCGGGGAGTGGCGCGGATTCGACTACGTGGCGATGGCCGAGCGGGTGCGCGACGCGCAGGCCCCGGACATGGCGATCCTCACTGCGTCGCCGGACCTACCCGCGGGCGACCCGGCGACGTTGCCGGATGCGGCGGAGCCACCGGCCACCCGTGCCGAGGAGCCGGTCACCTGGCTGATGTACACGTCGGGCACCACCTCTGACCCGAAGGGCGCCCAGCATTCCGACGGTGACATCATCGTCACCGCCCGGGGCATGTGCGACTGCCTGGGCTGTGTCGAAGGCGATCGGAACCTCATGGCCTTCCCGGTGACCCACATCGCCGGGGCGATCTGGCTGTGCTCGTCGCTGATGTACCCGTTGTCCAACGTGATCACCGAGGGTTTCGACCCGGCCGAGACACCCGCGCTGGCCTCCCGGAACGACGTGACGATGGCCGGTTCGGCGACGTATTTCCACATGGCCTATCTCGCCGCCCAACGCGCCCACGGTGCCGAGAAGCTCTTTCCCCATCTGCGCAACTGTCCCGGTGGCGGTGCCCCGAAGCCGCCGCAGTTGCACTACGACATCCAACGTGAGCTCGGTGGACAGGGCATCGTCTCCGGATGGGGACTCACCGAGGCGCCGATCCTGACCATGGGGCATGTGCGGGACCCCGACGAGAAGCTCGCCAACACCGAAGGTCGGGCCATGCCCGGGGTGCAGCTCCGAGCCGTGTCCCCGGTGGACGGTCGGATCGTGGGCCCAGGCGAGGAGGGCGAGTTGCAGGCCCAGGCGCCGCAACTGATGCGGGGCTATCTGGACGAATCCTTGAACGTGGACGGGTATTCGGACGGGTGGTTCCGGACCGGCGATCTTGGAGTCATCGACGAGCAGGGCTACGTGCGCATCACCGGACGACTGAAAGACGTGATCATCCGCAAGGGCGAGAACGTCTCTGCCAAGGAGGTCGAGGACCTGTTGTACGAACACGAGCGGGTCCGGGACGTGGCGGTGGTCGGGGTGGCCGACGAGGAGCGTGGCGAGATGGTCGTGGCGGTCGTCGTCGTGGAGGCCGACGCTGCTCCGCTGGAGATGGTCGAGATGCAGGAGTTCCTCAAGGACAAGGGGCTGCGCATCCAGGCGTTGCCCGAACGCCTCGAACATGTCGACGAACTGCCCCGCAACGCATCGGGCAAGATCGTCAAGAACGAGCTGCGCGAGCGCTATTCGGACTGACGTCCAGGCACGACCCCCCCACCTCCGAAATTTGCACGGCCCTGCCGATCACAGCGGCACTCCCGCAAATTTTTCGGCTAACGGGCCGTCGGTCGTCCAGGCGCGGGACCTGAAGGTTCGCCGACCGGAGACCAAGCGAATAGAATCTGACGCCTCGTCAGATCTAGGGCCGTCGCAGCGCGCACAGTGCTCGGAGTCGGTCGTTTCCCGTACGAAAGGTCATTGAGCAATGGGCATGTTGGACGGCAAGGTCGCGATCGTCACCGGAGCCGGCCACGGCATCGGCCGGGGTCACGCATTGGAGCTCGCGAAGCACGGCGCCAAGGTCGTGGTCAACGATCTGGGCTCGACGGTCAGTGGTGAGGGAACCGGCAAGGACGCGGACCTGACGGTCGATCTGATCGCCGAGCGTGGCGGCGAAGCGGTCGGCAACTATGAGAACGTCGCCGACTACGAGGGTGCCGGTCGGATGATCGCGCAGGCCGTGGACCGCTTCGGAAAGCTCGACATTCTGGTCAACAACGCCGGAATCGTGCGTGACGCGGCGATCTGGAACATGGACGAAGAGGACTTCGACTCGGTCATCAGCGTGCACCTCAAAGGCACCTGGGCCCCCTCCAAGCACGCGGCCATCCACTTCCGCAACCGCGCGAAGGCCGGTGAGACCTTCACCGGTCGGATCATCAACACCACCTCCGGGGCCGGTCTGGTCGGCAACTTCGGCCAGTCCAACTACGCCACCGCCAAGGCCGGCATCGCCGGTCTCACCCAGACGCTCAGCCTCGAGCTCGCCAAGATGGGGGTCACGGTCAACTGTGTCGGTCCGGCGGCGGCGACCCGCATCACCGGCACCATGCCCAACGCGCCGGCGGTGATCGAAGCGGACGAGATCCCCGAAGACGAATTCAACCCGATGGACCCTTCCACTTCGTCGCCGCTCGTCGCCTGGCTGGCGAGCGATGAATCCCAGTTGGTGACCGGCCAGGTGTTGCGGGCGGTGGGCGACAAGATCGTGCTCATGCACGGTTGGTCGGATGGCCCCTCCATCTCCACGACCACCCGCTGGGACGCATCCAAGCTCGGCCGCCAGCTCGCCACCGACGTGTTCGGCACGCGGGCGCCCGGTCTGCGGTACTGAACGAATCCCCGGGCAGTCCCACGCATGGATTTCACCTTCAGTGAGGACGACGAGGCGTTTCGGGCCGAGGCCCGCGCCTGGTTGACCGGCCAGCTGGAGGGCCCCCATGCGGTGGTGCGACACCGCGGCGGGCCCGGCGACGAACACGCGCTGTTCGACGAGCGTCTCGCCTGGGAACACACTCTGGCCGAAGGAGGTTGGACGTGCGTGGGCTGGCCCCGCGAGTTCGGGGGCAGGGGACTCTCGCTCCACCGACAGGTGATCTGGTTCGAGGAGTACGCCCGGGCAGGTGGTCCCGGTCGCCTCGGCCACATCGGCGAGACCTTGTTGGGCCCGACCCTGATCCACTTCGGCGATGACGATCAGCAGCGGCGTTTTCTCCCGGGCATCGTGGCGGGTCGGGACCTGTGGGCCCAGGGCTATTCCGAGCCCGATGCCGGCTCGGACCTCGCCAACGTGCAGACCCGCGCCGTGCGGGACGGCGACGACTGGGTGATCACCGGTCAGAAGGTATGGACCTCGCTCGCCCAGTGGGCCGGATGGGCGTTCGTGCTCTGTCGGACCGATCGGGACGCCCCCAAGCACAAGGGCCTGTCGTATCTGTTGGTTCCCCTCGACCAGGACGGAGTCGAGATCCGACCCATCCGCCAGATGACCGGGACGTCCGAGTTCAACGAAGTCTTCTTCGCCGGGGCGCGCACGCCGCTCGCCAACATCGTCGGTGAACCGGGAGACGGATGGAAGGTGGCCAACGGCACCCTGGCCTTCGAGCGTGGCGCGTCGACACTCGGTCAGCAACATGAATTCTCGAACCAGCTCGACGCGGTGATCACGGTCGCACGGGGCAACGGGCGCCTCGAGGACGAGGTGATCCGCCAGCGCCTGACCGACGCCTGGTTGCGCCTGCGGATCATGCGCCTGACCACCCTGCGGGTGCTGTCGGCGACCGGCGCCGAACTCACCCCCGAGGCGATGATCACCAAGCTCTACTGGGCCAGCTGGCACCGGGACCTGGGAGAACTGGCCATGGACGTGGCCGGGCCGGATGCACTGGACTGGTCGGCACACGATCCCGATGACGCCGAGCGGCTCACCAAGGAGCATCAGTTGTTTCTGTTCTCCCGGTCCGACACCATCTACGCCGGGTCGAATCAGATCCAACGCAACATCATCGCCGAACGGGCGCTGGGGCTTCCCCGTGAACCCCGACCCGACAAGGCCTGAACCCCCAGGAGCTGCTGCCGTGGCAACCCGAGCCCCCGACTATGTGCCCGCCCACGGGCTGTTGGCCGACAAGACCGTCATCGTCACCGCCGCCGCCGGCACCGGCATCGGGTCGGCGGTGGCCCAACGGTGTGCCGAAGAAGGCGCGCGCCTGTTGATCAGCGACCTGCACGAGCGCCGCTTGACCGAAGCGGCCGACCGACTGGAGTCCGAGACCGGCCGGCGACCGCTCACGGCCCTGTGCGACGTGACCGACCAGGGAGACGTCGATGTGCTCTTTGCCACAGCTCTTGCCGGCCTCGGCCGTGTCGACGTGCTGATCAACAATGCCGGTCTGGGCGGGACGGCGAACCTGGTGGAGATGACGGACGAGCAGTGGAACGTCGTTCTGGACGTGACGCTGAACGGAACGTTCCGAGTGACCCGCGCCGCGTTGGCCCACATGTATGCGCGTGGTTCGGGGGTGATCGTCAACAACGCCTCGGTGCTCGGCTGGCGGGCTCAGGCGGGTCAGGCCCATTACGCGGCTGCAAAAGCCGGGGTCATGGCGTTGACCCGTTGCGCCGCGATCGAGGCCGCCGAGAACGGGGTGCGTGTCAATGCCGTGGCGCCGAGCCTCGCGATGCACCCGTTCCTGGCCAAGGTCACGTCGGACGAGCTGCTCGCGGAACTGGAATCGAAAGAGGCGTTCGGGCGGGCCGCGGAGCCGTGGGAGGTGGCGAACACGATGGTGTTCCTCGCCAGCGACTACTCGTCGTATCTCACCGGCGAGGTCATCTCGGTCTCCTCCCAGCATCCCTGAGCCGACTTTCCGGCGAGAGCGCGAGCAAGCCCGGGGGGATGTGGCTTCCACAGTCTCGTCATTTCCGCAGGGAAAGTGGCAGGCCAACGAGTCGTACCCACCCTCGACTCCTCCAGCCGATAGCATGACCACTGGCTCAACGCGCCGTAGCAGGAGGACCATGGACGACGCGCACGGAGCTCCCCCGGGCTCAATTCAACCCATGCGTTCCGAAGCGTGGCAGGTCGCGCGCGCCCTCCTTGCGCGCACCCACGACATCGTCATCGCACTCGATGCGTCAGGGAACTTCTGCTTCGCGAACGACACGGTCTCGGAGCTGCTCGGCTATGAGGCGTCGACCCTCATCGGGCGCTCGGTCCTCGACTTCGCCGCTGCTGAGGACATGCAGAACATCGCCGACGCCATGAACCGGTGGGAGGGGCGCGGCGGTCGTCCACGTGGTGGCAACGTCGGGATCAGGGCCAGCGACGGAACCGTTCGACAGTTCCACTACCGGGCAGGATTCGGCGACGAACTCGTCGGACCCGGGAGTTTCATCGTCACCCTCAACCCGTTGAACCCGGAGGCATCCGGCGACGACATGATTCCGGCGCTGGTCGAGAATGCCAATCGGGTCTCGAGGATCGCGGCCGGCTTTCTCGGCAAGTCGTCCGCGGACTTCGCACGGGGGTTCGACAACGCAATAAGTGAACTGTCGGGACTGGAGTGGATCACGCGGATCACCGCGTGGACCCTCAAGGAGGGTCGACTGATCCGATCCGCCCGATGGGATGCCTCGATCAGTGCGCCCACGCAGGAACCCCCGGCCAGTCTGCGAATCGATACGTCACCCATGCTGCGTCGACTGATCTCGGGTCGTGAGGTGCTGATGTCGACGGTGTCCGATTCGGATCCGGAGCTTGCAGACGAGCGTGCCTCCTTCGAGTCGTCAGGCGACCTCTCGGTCCTAGCTGAACCGCTCGTTGCGGGCAACCGCGTGTTCGGCATCCTGCTGCTCGAATCGACGGTCGCCGACGTCAGCATCGACGTCGCGCACCTCGCCACCTTACGATCCGCCGCCGCCATCATCGCGGCCGCGATGATGGGTCAGGAGGCCGAGAGGGAACTCGCCGAGAAGGCTCGTATCGATCCGACGACCGGACTGTCGAACCGTTGGGCTGCCCACAGCGACCTGCAAGCTGCGCTCGACGGCTTGGCCAACGGGCGCTCCGGCGGGGTCGGCGTGGTCGGACTCGACCTCGACCGTTTCCGGCTGGTCAACGAGGCACTCGGCCACCACTCGGGCGATCAGCTCCTGCGCGAGGTGGCTGCGCGACTCCGGAGCACGGCACCCGCCGGGGCCGCACTCGCCCGGCTGAGCGCCGACGAGTTTCTGGTCGTCCTCCCGAATGTGTCGACCGAAGTTCAGGTGATCGCAGCCGCAAGGAAGATCCTCGAAGTGTTCGACGTGCCCTTCCAAGTTGCGGGCAGCACCCTGTCGTTGACGGCGGGTGCCGGGGTCTTCCACCACGCTGCCGGTCCCACGACGGTTCCGACCGCCGAAGAAGTGCTCCGGCAGGTCGACAACATCGTGGATCGGGCGAAGCGATCGGGCGAGAGGATCGAGACCGGTGATGGCAGCAACGACTCCCAGCTCCGTCGTCTCCGCAGAATCGCCGAGTTGGAGCACGGACTCGACGACGGCGACCTCGTCCCCTATTTCCAGGCGGAATGGGACTTGTCCACCGAACGGATCATCGGGGCCGAAGCGTTGGTGCGATGGGACCATCCGGTCGACGGCATCGTCGGCGCCGACGAGACGATTCCGCTCGCCGAGTCCGCCGGACTGATCTCCCGACTCGGCCGCCAGGTGCTGACCCAGGCCTGTCGTACCGCGCTCGAATGGGTGGAGCAGGTCGATGGATTCATGCTGCGGGTGAACGTTTCGGCACGCCAGCTGCGTACGGATGACTTCGTGTACGAAGTCGCGGGCATTCTCGAGGACACCGGCTTTCCGGCGGGTTCACTCTGCCTGGAGCTCACCGAGTCCAGCCTGCTCGACGACCCGACCAGGTCCCGGGAGCACTTCGCCCACCTCCGGGAACTCGGGGTCGCACTGGCGATCGACGATTTCGGTACCGGGTTTTCGTCGATTCTGCAGCTCAAGGAATTGCCGTTGTCGTCGCTCAAGATCGATCAACACTTCGTGGCAGGCGTCGCCGACGATCCGAGCGATCGGGCCATCGTGGAGGCGACCTTGGAACTCGCACGGGCGTTCGGGGTGACGGCGACCGCCGAAGGAGTCGAGTACGAAGCGCAGCGGCGCGCCCTCGAAGCCATGGGGTGTACCCGGGTGCAGGGGTTTCTCTTCTCGAAGCCGGAACCGGCGGCCGATCTCAGCGAGCGGCTGAAGCGCTGACCCGGCGATCGACGCTGGTACCTTCGTCCCATGGCGACCACGATCCTCGATGGCATCGACGCAGTCCGCGCCGCGGTGGGCACCCATCTCGGCTTCAGCGACTGGGAGGTCGTGACCCAGGAGCGGGTCGATCTGTTCGCGGACGCCACCGGTGATCACCAGTGGATCCATGTCGACGTGGAGCGGGCGAACGCCGAGTCACCCTTCGGTGGGCCCATCGCGCACGGTTATCTGACCCTGGCGATGTCGAACGAGTTCCTGCCCCGGATCGTGGAGGTGCGCGGTGTCTCGATGGGCGTCAACTACGGGGTCGACAAGGTTCGCTTCCCCACTCCGGTGCGGGTGGGCGCCCGGGTACGGGCCGGCGCCGAACTGGTCGGCGTCGATGACGTGTCGGCTGGTATCCAGACCACCATGCGGGTCACGATCGAAGTCGAAGGCGCGGACAAGCCGGCCTGCGTGATCGACGCCCTCAGCCGCTTCTACCCCTGAGGGGGCAGGGCGTGCTGCCGTTGGTTCAGCGCACCAGCAGCACCGACGAACCGTGGCCGAACAGGCCCTGGTTGACGGTGATCCCGACCTTGGCGCCCTCCACCTGACGATCGCCGGCCTGCCCACGGAGCTGCCAGGTGACCTCACAGACCTGCGCGATCGCCTGGGCGGGAACCGCCTCGCCGAAACAGGCCAGCCCCCCCGAAGGATTGACCGGCACCCGGCCGCCGATCGACGTGGCGCCGTCACGCAGCAGTTTCGCGGCCTCGCCCGGTCCGCACAGGCCGATGTCCTCGTACCAGTCGAGCTCGAGCGCACACGACAGGTCGTACACCTCGGCCAGATTGACGTCGTCGGGCCCCAGTCCCGCCTCGGCGTACGCCGCGTCGGTGATCGAGGCCTTGAACGGGCGCTCCGGAGCTGCGCGGACGGCTTCGGAGTCGGTCGCCAGGTTCGGCATCTCGATGATCGTGTTCGGGTAGGTGGGGGTCACCGTGGACACCGCGGCGACGCGGACCAATCTGGTCGCATGCTTGCGGGCGTACTCGGCGGAGCACAGCACGAGCGCCGCGCCACCGTCGGAGGTGGCACAGATCTCGAGCAGACGGAGTGGGTTGGCGACCATGGGCGATGCCAGGACCTCGTCGACAGAGGTGGCACTGCGGTACCGGGCATTCGGGTTTGCGAGGCCGTGTTTTGCGTTCTTCACCTTGACCCGGGCGAAGTCCTCGTCGGTGTCTCCGTACAGGTCCATGCGACGCCGCGCATAGAGCGCGAAGTAGGTGGGGTTGGTGATCCCTCCGAGGCGGAACCGCAGCCAGTCGGGATCATCCGGTCGATCTCCGGCATTCGGCGCGAGGAATCCCTTCGGCGTGGTGTCGGCTCCGACGACGAGGGCCACTTCGCACCGTCCGGCCAGAATCCGCATGCGCGCCGCCTCGATGGCGGTCGCGCCCGATGCGCATGCCGCATAGCTGGAAGCCACCCGGCAGCCGGTCCAGCCCAACGCCTGGGCGAACGTGGCCCCGGCGACGTAGCCCGGGTAGCCGTTGCGGACGGTGTCGGCCCCGGAGACGAAGTCGACGTCCTCCCAGGCGATCCCGGCGTCGTCGAGCGCCTGCTGGGCCGCGGCGATGCCGTACTCGACGAAGTTGCGGCCCCACTTGCCCCACGGGTGCATGCCGACGCCGAGAACTGCCGGCTGTTCGTTCCGGTCGGTCGAAGTCACTTGGCACCTCCAGTCGGCTTCCAACGCCAGGTGAGGTAGTCGTGGTCGTCGTCGCTGAACAGCGTGCCGAGCACGACTTCGACCTCGTCGCCAACGGCCACGTCGTCGACGCCGACACCGGGCACGAGCTGTCCCAGGATCATCAGGCCCTCGCGCTCGAGGGTGACCGCGGCGATCCCGAACTGTTCGAACTCGTCCGAGGTGCTGACGAACGGTGCCGGAGGTCGATACTGCGCATCGGTGTAGGACCAGATCCGGCCCCGCTGCGACAGTGGCGTTTCGATCAGCTCGGTGCCGCGACAACCCGGGTTGGGGCACCATCCGGATCCGGGTGGGAAGGCGAAGGTCCCGCACGTCGTGCAGCGCGATCCGATCAGCGTCGGTGCATCATCGAGGGTGAACCACCCCTCGGCGCCCAGTGCGGGCACCGGTGTCCGTGCTGTCATGTCATCTCCTGACACCCCGTCAGATCGTCGGCCCGATGGTAGCGGTGCAGGGGAATGGTCCGGAAGTCGGTGTCGACGCGGCCGGCTATTCGGTTGCCAGTGCGTCGAGCGGATCGAGACGGGTCGCCCGCCTGGCAGGTAACACCGCGGCGATGAACCCCACCACGACCCCGGCGATCAGGACCACCACGAGGCGCACCCAGGGAATTGCGAATCCGGTCAGGGCCTGGTCCGGGCCGAACGACTTGATCAGCGCAGCACCGACCGCAGTACCCAGCACGAGTCCGATGACCGTGCCCGACATGGCCACCAGGAGGGCTTCGACCCGGACCGTGACGCGCAATTGCCTGCGGGTCATCCCCACCGCGCGCAGCAGACCGAGCTCGCGGGTGCGCTCCAGGATCGACAGCGCGAGCGTGTTGATGATTCCGATGATCGCGATGATCACCGCCAACCCGAGCATGGCGTAGACGATGTTCAGGAACGTGTTCATCTGGGCGGCCGACGACTTCTTGAACTCGGCGTTGGTCTGGACCTTGGCGGTCGGATTCGTCTGGAGCACCTTGTCGAGGTTGTGGGCGAGCTGGTCGGGGGACAGGCCGGGCTCTCCCTGGACGAAGTCGACCTGGGCGAACGGTGCGATGAGTGAACCCTTCACCGTGGCCGGGGTCGCGAGCACGGCTCGGGCCACCAGGGGGTTGCGGTAGATCGCCCGCACCGTGAAGGTCGAAGTCGAACCGTCGAGGAGCTTCGCCGGCAGGCGGGTGCCCAGGGTCCAGCCCTCACGCTTGGCCTTGGTGGCCGACACCGCGATGTCGTTCTTTTGCAGATCCTTCAGGTCACCCGACTCGACCTTCATGTCGACCAAGGCGGAGAGGGCGGCGGGGTCCGAGGCCGAAACGATGGTCCCCTTGCCGTCCAGGGTCACGGGCCCGTACTGGATTGCCGCGCTTTCCTTGACACCGGGCGCCTGGTCGACCTTTGCGACGTCACTCAACGGTATGCCGTTGCCGGTGCTGGTCACCACGACGTCGCCGCGGAAGCCGGTGTCGACCAGGTCGTTGATCGAGGCGACGGCAGACGCCGCGAACACCGAGATCGCGCACACCAGGGTGGCCCCGATCATCAGTGCCGACGCCGTCGACGCCGTGCGCCTCGGATTACGCAGGACATTTTCCACCCCGAGATGTCCCGACATGCCCCAACGGCGGACCAGCCCGCGAGTGGCCCGGGCGAAGCTCCCCGAGAGGGAGGGACCGAACACCACCGCGCCGATGAGACCGGCAAAGGAACCGAGACCGACCAACTGGGTGGACTTTGTCGATGCCGCTGCGATGAGCGCCACCGCGGCGATGGCCAGCAGGACGGCGCCGACGATCGCACGGGCTCGGCCGTGGGAGGTGTCCTCGACGGCCGAGGAGGTCATGGCGGTGACCGGTGCGACCCGGGCCGCCTTTCGTGCGGGCAGCAGTGCGGACACCACGGTGATCCCGATGCCGATCACGAACGAGGCGATCACCGTCGAGCCGGTCAGCTTCGCGCTCGCAGAAAGTCCGGAGGACCCGATGAAGACCTGCTGGAGTCCCGAGGCGATCAGGAACCCCAGCCCGAGCCCGACCGCGGAGGCGACCACGCCCACCACCGCGGCCTCGGCGACGACTGAGGCGAGCACCTGGCGGCGCGAGGCACCGATGGCGCGCAGCAGTGCCAGCTCACGTGTCCGCTGGGTCACCAGGATCGAGAAGGTGTTGGCGATGATGAACGCGCCGACCAGCAGCGCGATCACCGCGAACACCAGCAGAAACACCGAGAAGAACGACAGGAACGACGTGGCCTGGTCCTTTGCCTCCTGGGCCGCCTTCTTCCCGGTGATGACTTCGGTCTGGGGGAGGTGCAACGCCGCGATGTTGCTGGTGACCTGCGATTCGCTGACCCCTGGATCGGCTCGCACCCAGATCTCGTCGAGCTGACCCTGCTTCTGGAGAACGCGCTGGGCTTCGGGCAGCGTGAACTGCACCATGGTGGCGCCACCGGCCGAGTCCGCCTTGCCGAACTTGGTGAGGCCCACCAGCGTCTTGGTGATCCGCCCTCCAGGGGTCAGCAGGGGGATCTTGTCGCCGATCCGATAGCCGGCGTCCTTGGCACTGGACACATCCGTGACGACCTGGTTCGCCGTCCGCGGGCCGTGACCGCTGATGAGCTGGTACGGGCTCACCTTGCGGTCGGGAATCCAACTGCTCCCAAGCGCGGGAGGCCCCTGGTTGGGGTTCCCCAGCGCCTTGCCGTTCGACTTGATGATCTGGGTGTACCCCTGCACGGTGCCGGCCGCGTCCGCGACGCCGTCGGCTTTGGCCACCTGCGGCACGATCGAATCGGGCATCGTCCCACGGGACGGCCCTGCCGCCGCGAACTTCGAGTCCCCCCTTCACCACCTGGTTGCTGCGGACCACCGCGGAGGTGTTGGCGTACACGTTCGAGAACAGGCCGTCGAAGGTGGCACGCAGCGAATCGGTGAGCACCAGGGTCCCGGAGGTGAACATCACCCCGAGGAGCACCGCGAGACTCGTTGCCAGCAGACGGAGCTTGCGCCGCGACAAGTTCGCGAGCGTGGTGCGCAGCATCAGTCGACCGTGCGGGCTTGGGTGTTGTTGAGCCGCGGATCGAGTTCCTGCATCTTCTCCAGGACCGTGTCGGCCCTCGGGTCGGGCAGGTCGCCGACGACTTCGCCGTCGGCGAGGAACACGGCCCGGTCGGCCCAGGAGGCCGCGGCAGGGTCGTGGGTCACCATGACGATCGTCTGGCCGTGCCGGTCGACTGCGTCGCGCAGGAACCGCAGAATCGCGATACCCGATGTCGAATCCAGGTTGCCGGTGGGCTCGTCGGCGAAGATCAACTCGGGCTTGGAAACCAGTGCCCGGGCCACGGCGACCCGCTGCTGTTGACCACCGGAGAGCTCGCTGGGCCGGTGGGTGAGGCGGTCACCCAGATCGACCGTGTCGACGACCTCGTCGAACCAGGTCTGGTCGACCTTTTTCCCGGCCAGGCTCACGGGCAGCGTGATGTTCTCCTTGGCCGTGAGAGTGGGCACGAGGTTGAATGCCTGGAACACGAAGCCGATCCGATCCCGTCGCAACACGGTGAGGGCTTTGTCGTCCAGCTGGGACAGGTCGGTGTCGCCGATGAAGATGCGACCGTCGGTGAGTCGGTCGAGCCCAGCCAGGCAGTGCATCAGGGTCGACTTCCCCGAACCGGAGGCGCCCATGACCGCTGTGAACTGGCTGGTGCCGAAGGAAACCGAGACGTCTCTGAGCGCCGCCACCGCCGTGTCGCCGTGGCCGTACCACTTGGTGGCGTGCTCGGCCCGGGCCGCGACGTCAGCTGCCGCGGGTGCCTCCGAAGTCGCCGACGGGGGAGGGGGGACTGGCTGGTTCACGGGTGATTCCTTCGGCTCAGGAACGGGGCGCCGTGCCGGTGGGGCGTCGGAACGCAGAGTCTTTCACGCATTCGGGCCAGCGTGAAAGCACGAAACGCCCAGCGACCGTTGCGTTCCCGTTGCGCACGCCCGGGTCGCCGGGCGGGAGTCGTTTGGCCGACCGCGCCCCGTCATGGAAAGGTGATGCGACCATGACGATCGCCATCGAACTCGCCGGCGAAATCGCCCTGGTCACGGGCGGATCACGCGGCGTCGGCCGGGGCATCGCAACCCGACTGCTCGACGCCGGGGCAACCGTGGTGATCTGCGGCCGAAACGAACCGGAGACGCTTCCCACGAGCACCGATGGCACCCGGCGCACCGAGCCGTTCCGCGTCGTCGACGTGCGTGACCCCGAAGCAGTGGACGCGTTGGTCGCCGACATCGTCGGGAGCTACGGGTCGATCGACATCGTGGTGAACAATGCGGGTGGCACGCCGGTGGTTCCGGCGGCGGAAGCCTCGGCCGGGTACAGCACCAAGGTCGTGACCCTCAACCTGCTCGCGGCGTTGTACGTGTCGACTGCGGCGTACCGGTACATGACCGATCAGCCCCACGGCGGGAGCATCGTGAACATCACCAGCCTGTCGGGGACTCGGCCGTCCCCGGGCAGCGCGGCGTATGGCGCCGCCAAGGCCGGCCTCGCGAACCTGACGACGTCGTTGGCCATGGAGTGGGCACCACGGGTACGGGTGAACGCAGTGACCGCGGGCATGGTGCGCACCGAGATGTTCGACGACTACTACGGCGGAGCGGAGCAGTCCGCCGCGGTCGAGGCGACCGTGCCCATGGGCAGAGCGGCATCCCCGGTCGAGGTGGGCGACGCGGTGGTCTTTCTGGTCTCTCCGCTGGCCGGCTACGTCACCGGTGCCGAGGTGCTGGTGCACGGCGGCGGGGAGAAGCTCGCGTTCAACGAGCTGCACTGATCCGCCCCGGTCAGCGCTCAGGTGCTGATCGACGGCGGTCACGACGAGGTCGTGGCGGCTGGTGCGATCCGGGCCGGGTGTGGTGCGGGGACGGTCGGTTCGTTGCGGGCGCGGGCGCGGTTGTGGGGGCCGCAGAGGCGCCGGAGGTTGGCGAGGATGGTCGGGCCGCCCTGGGGGTAGGGCTGGATGTGGTCGTACTGCAGGAACGCCGTGGCGTGGCAACCGGGATGGGCGCATTCGGCTTCGCGGGCGTCGAGCACGCGGCGCTGCCGTCTGGTGGGGAAGCGTCGTCGTGGGCTGGCGTCGATGGGTCGGCGTTGGTTGTCGTGGATCAGCAGCGACACGTATGCATCAGGGAGCAGCCGGGTGACGGCATGGTCGCCGATGGGGGTGCCGTCGGTGAGATGGTGGCCGTCCGCGGTGACGTGGATGAGGACTTCGGTGTCGACCCGACCGGTGGGCGCGCCGGTGGGGTTCGGGGTGGCCGTGAAGATCGTGGCCAACGCGTCGGCGCGCTGTTGAGCCAGCGAACGTCGTGCGCACGTCTCCGACGCGCCGGGCGCGCCCGCGGGCGCGTCGGGGTCGGACAGATGGGCTGGTGTGACCATGACCTGTTGGTCGATGACGGCGCACACGGCACCGGCGACGGCGGGTTCGAGGCGGGCGGTGACCGTGACCATGCCGTCGGGTTCGGTGCGCCAGGAGGCCGAGCGATCGGCGTGTTGGCGTGCTTCGATGGCGTCGGGGCCGTCGTGGCGGTGCAGCCAGGCGGCAACCGCGGTGCCGAGTCGGCCTGCCGGGGTGGTGGTGGCGATGTCGACCAGCGGGGCAACGTTGTCGTCGGAGAGATGGGGGACGAGCACACGAGCTTTCGCGAACGAGAGATCGCCATTGGCCATGGCCGCGTCCAGGGTCGGCCAGGCCCGCATGGCCCGGGCCACCCGGACCTGGGAGCGGGCGGTGGAGCGTTCGATGTCGCACACGTCGGCCAGCCAGGCGGCACAGCTCAACGCACCCCAGAGCGTGAATGCGCCGCGGGCGTCGATCTCGCCGACCAGGCGCAACAGGGCGTAGGTGTCACCGGCCAGGTGTCGGGCAAGGCTGATGACCTCCTCACCGAGCCAATCGCTCGGCGCATCGGCCAGCTCGACGACGCCGCCGACCGGATCCGGCGAGGCAGCGGGCCGGCCACCCCGGTGATCGGGCGCGCCCGTGGGCGCGCCCGATGGAGGTGAAAATCGGCTGGGCGTGTGTTCTGCGATGACTGACATGACGTTCTCCCTACAATCGAACTCATGTTCGATTGTAGGTGGGGGGTGTGACAGCGAACCGCCGAAAGGAGCCCGAGGCGGAGAGAAATCTCAAGAATCTTCCCAGTTGGGCGCGCCCGTGGGCGCGGTGGACTAGGCCGTCGTCGAGCCAGGACTCAATCGTGCCCGCTCCCGTTGCGTTTCAGCCTGGTGAGGAAGTACCGCACCGCGACGATGTTGCTGACGATCCAGAAAAATCCTTCGAGGCCCTGGACGCCGGGGAGGTTGCCGACGTCTATCGCCGTTTCGACCGAGATCTTGGTGACAACGGCGACGGACTCCGCTGCCTGCTTGGGGCTTCCCGCGACTCATGATGCACGAGTGCAGAAGCCGCGACACCGCAGTTGGTGGATGGCCCGGCTCGGCCATCGGTCACCAGGTGAGACCGAGCGTCGCGCGCATCGTGTCCTCGAAGGCGGCATCGTCGAGGTCGTCGCGCACCGCCGCGACCATGGTGGCGTCGTCGCCGACGGGTAGCCGCGCCGGCGGGGCATCGGACTCGATCAGGTCCGCGATCGCCACGGCGACCACCTCCGGCCCGGGTCGCTCACCGCCGAGCAGCTTGGCGTCGGCGCCGTTCCACTGGCGGTACAGCTCCTCGTACGGCGTGCCCTCGATGGCGACTCGACTGGGCTTGTGCTGGATCTCGGTGGCGAAATAGCCGGGTTCGACCAGGGTGACCCGCACGCCGAAGTGCGCCAGCTCCATGCGGGCGGCGTTGCTGAGCGCCTCGAGCGCATGCTTGGACGCCGAATAGATGCCGCCCAGCGGCGACGTCACGAACCCCTCCACCGACGACACGTTCACGATCGTGCCCGAACCGCGTTCCCGCATGGCCGGCGCCACCGCCTGCATGAGCCGCAACGGCCCGAACGTGTTCGTCGCGAAGACCTCCTCGACGACGGCGATCGGATACGACTCGATCGGTCCGCGTTGGGAGATCCCGGCGTTGTTCACGAGCGCGTCGATTTCTCCGGCCGCGGCGAGCGCGGTGGCGATCGACGCCGGATCGGTCACGTCCAACGCGAGGCGCTGGGCCACGTCCAGATCGTCGAGCGTCTCGGGGCGCCGCGCGGTGGCGACGACCTCGTGGCCCCGCTTCGTGCACTCGATCGCGGTGGCGCGGCCGAATCCGGTCGACGAGCCGGTGATCAGGATCCGAGCCATGGGCTGATGCTACCGGCCTGCCCGAACGCGGCAGGTTCTTCTTTGCGACGGCGCCGACCGGTCTCCTCGCCATCGGGACCGCCACGTGCCCCGGATGCGCCAGTCCGGTACGGGACGGAGACGTCGGGCGAGTCGGCCCGATGATCGGAAAGCGACTACGGTCTGACGGGTCGTCAGAACACCGTTCGACCCACCGCAGAAGGATCCCATGGGAATCACCGCCACCACCGACGGCCGGGGCATCGCCGAAGTCGTCATGGACAACCCGCCGGTCAACGCGCTGGACGTGGCGGGATGGTTCGAGCTCGCCGACATCATCGCAAGGCTCGGCGCCGACCCGGCGACCAGAGTGGTGGTGCTGCGGGCCGAAGGGCGTGGGTTCAACGCCGGGGTGGACATCAAGGAGATGCAGGCAACCGAAGGTTTCGACGCGCTCATCGGGGCCAACAAGGGCTGCTATGCGGCCTTCGCCGCGATCTACGACTGCCCGGTCCCGGTGATCGCCGCGGTGAACGGCTACTGCCTGGGTGGCGGCATCGGGCTGGTCGGCAACGCCGACATCATCATCGCTGACACCGAGGCCACCTTCGGGCTTCCCGAAGTCGACCGTGGCGCGCTGGGGGCGGCGACGCATCTGGCCCGCCTGGTGCCCCAACACAAGATGCGGGCGATGGTCTACACCGCGGCGACCGCCACGGCGCACGAGTTGGCGGCGTTCGGTTCGGTCCTCCAGGTCGTCCAGCCCGAAGAGCTCCGGGACGTGACCCTGGACGTCGCGGCCCAGATCGCGGCGAAGAGCCCGGTGGTCATCCGCGCCGCGAAGGCGTCGCTGAACGGCATCGACCTGTGGGACGTCAAACGCAGCTACCGGTTCGAGCAGGGCTTCACCTTCGAACTGAACCTCGCCGGGGTCGCCGACGAAGCCCGCGAAGCATTCGTGGCGACCGGCGACACCGCAGATTTCACCGATAGCGGAGCAGCCGACGATGAGTGACAAACGCATGACGCCCGACGAAGCGGTCGCTTCGCTGACGTCGGGCATGACGGTCGGCATCGGGGGTTGGGGCGCCCGGCGCAAGCCGATGGCCATGATCCGTGCGCTGTTGCGGACCGATGTTGCGAACCTGACCGTGGTCTCCTACGGCGGTCCCGACGTGGGGATGTTGTGCGCGGCGGGCAAGGTGTCCAAGGTGGTGTTCGCGTTCGTGTCGCTGGACGCGATCCCCCTCGAACCGCACTTTCGAGCCGCCCGCCAGTCCGGAGCGGTCGCCGCCGAGGAATACGACGAGGGCCAGTTCCTGCTCGGGCTGCAGGCAGCGGCCTGGCGGGTCCCGTTCCTGCCGACCCGCGTCGGCCTCGGCAGCGATGTGGCCGCCCACAACCCGCGTCTGGCCACGGTGACCTCACCGTTCGCCGGCCCCGACGGCACCCCGCCCGAAGAGCTCGTCGCCGTCCCCGCCCTCGAGCTCGACGCGGCGCTCGTGCACTACAACGTCGCCGACGAACGGGGGAACGCGGCGTTCACCGGCCCCGACCAGTATTTCGACGACCTGATGTTGGAAGCGGCCCCGACCGGCGGGCGCTTCATCTCGGCCGAACGGGTGGTGCCCACCGACGAGCTGGTCGCGACCGCGGGTTGCACGCACCGCCTGCGGATCAACCGGATGATGGTCGACGGAGTCGTCGAAGCGCCCAACGGCGCCCACCCCACCTCGTGCGATCCCGACTACGGCGCCGACGAGGCCCACATCGCCGACTACGCCTCGTCGGCGAAGTCCCCCGAAGCGTGGGATGCGTACCGATCCGCATGGCTCGATCTGGCCGACGAAGCGACCTACCAGGCGAAGGTGGCAGCGAAATGAGCAGCGAAGGCATCACCCGGGCCGACGTGTGCGCCGTCGCCATCGCCGAGACGTTCCGCGGTGACGGCGAGATCCTGGCCAACCCGATCGGCACCACACCGATGATCGGCGGGCGACTGGCACGGGCCACGTTCGAACCCGAGCTGATGATGACCGACGGCGAAGCCGCCCTCATCGCCGATGATGTCGCCTACGGGTGGGGCGCCGACAAGGTCGTCGAAACCTGGAACCCGTACCGTCGCATGTTCGACGTGGTCTGGAGTGGGCGCCGCCACGTGATCATGACCCCGGTGCAGATCGACCGCTACGGCAACATGAACTTCGCCGCGATCGGCGGGGATGCCGCCCGACCGAAGGTGCAGCTGCTGGGTTTTCGGGGTGGGCCCGGCAACACGATCAACCACACGACCAGCTACTGGGTCCCCAGGCACGACGCCAAGACCTTCGTCGAACAGGTCGACGTGGTCTGTGGGGTGGGCTATGACCGGGCCGGGGCGCTGCATCCCGCGTCACGCCGGTTCCACGAGATCCGCCGGGTGATCACCAACCTCGGGGTGCTGGACTTCGCCACCGACGATCACCGGATGCGGCTCGCCTCGGTGCATCCCGGCGTCACGGTCGGCGAAGTGGTCGAGGCGACGGGTTTCGACCTGGTCGTTCCCGACGAGGTGCCGGTCACCCGACTTCCCACCGAAGACGAGCTGCGCCTGCTCGACCAGGTGATCGACCCGGAAGGCCGGCGCCACCGAGAGGTGCGGGATTCCTGAGGACGTGAGCTTCGGTCGACCGCGCGGTCCAGCTCGAATCAGCTCACGGTGAGCTTGGCCAGCAGGTCGGCCTTGGTCTCCTCGAATTCCTCGTCATCGATCTTCTCGTTTTCGAAATCCTCGTGCAGGACACGGAGCTTCTCGATGATGACTTCCTGGGTTTCGACGCTCACCAGTTCGGTCGGCCCGCCGTCCTCGTCCGGCTCGTCACTCTTCGACAGGCGCTTTTCGATCTTGGCGGCCTTGCGGGCCTTCTTGTTGCGGTCCCGTTCGTTCTTGGCGAACGTGCTTCGCGAGTTGCCCATGGTCGACCTCCTGATGCGCGGTTCCGGTACGTCGCGGCGCGCAACTGAGCGTGCGATCGACGTGCACCCGGCGAACATGAATCGGCTTGCACGCCGTGGGTGGCGGCGGCGCCGGATTCCTGGCTCTCACCATGCTACCGGATCGGACCCGGTTCTCCGCATCATGGTCGCGACACGCGACCGCGGCTGCGGGCGATCTCTGGGAGCGTGGCGGCTTCATCGCCGACCGGTGCCACCCCATAGGGTTGTGCCGATGTCTGACGATCCATCAGATCCGGATGCGAAGCAGCCTGCGGTCCCGGCGGCCCTCGCCACCCGCGGCGCCGAGATGCTCGGTGTGCGCTATCCGATCATCCAGACCGGTATGGGCTGGGTGTCGGGTGCGAGCCTGACCGCGGCGACCTCGGCCGCCGGTGGGTTCGGCATCCTCGCGGCGGTCACCATGACCCGGGAGGAGATGACCGGGGCCATCGCACGGGTGCGCAGCCACACCGACGCGGCCTTCGGGGTGAACTTCCGGCCCGACCAGCCCGACCTGGACGACCGCATCGCCGAAGTCGTCCGTGCCGGGGTGAAGCTGGTGAGCTTCGCCGGCGCCCCGACGAAGGACACCGTCGCCCGGCTGCACGACGCCGGGGTGCTCGCTCATGCCCACCGTCGGCGCACGCCGCCACGCCGAGAAGATGCTCGGCTACGGAGTGGATGCCGTGATCGCCCAGGGTGGCGAGGGCGGCGGTCACACCGGCGTGGTGCCCACGTCGCTGTTGCTGCCCGACGTGGTCGACGCCGTGGGAGACCAGATCCCCGTGTTCGGCGCCGGCGGGTTCCACTCGGGCGCCGGTCTGGTCGCCGCGCTGGCCTACGGGGCCGATGGGATCGCGATGGGCACGCGGTTCCTGCTCACCGCCGAGAGCCACGTGCCCGACGAGGTCAAGGCCCGTTACCTGGCCACCCCGGTCACCGGCACCGTGGTCACCACCGCACTCGATGGTGCCCCGCAGCGGGTGATCCGCACCGAGCTGGTCGACGGACTCGAACAGGCCTCGCCGGTCACCAAACTGCCCAAAGCGCTGCGCAACGCGGTGGCGTTCTCGAAAACCACCGGCTCGTCGCTCCGCGACCTGGTCAAAGAGGGTCTCGCCATGCGCCGCAGCCAGGATCTGAGCTGGGCACAGTTGGCGATGGCCGCGAACGCGCCGATGTGGATCAAGGCCGCGCTGGTCGACGGCGACGCCGATGCCGGCGTGCTGCCCACCGGCCAGGATGTCGGTGTGATCGACGAGTTGCCGACGGTCGCCGAGTTGATCGACCGCATCGTCACCGAGGCCACCGTGAGCCTCGAGCGACTGGCCGGCTGATGGATCTGACCTGGAGCGACGCCGAGGAGGCGTTCCGGGCCGAGGCCGCCGACTGGTTGGCCGAGAACCTCGCCGCGTGGCGGGCCGACCACGGCGGCGCCGGGAACATCCCCTCCGGCGACACCCGGGCGGGATTCGCGATCCACCTGGACTGGGAGCGCCGGTTGTTCGACGCCGGATGGGCGGTCGTGTCCTGGCCGAAGGCCCACGGTGGGCGGGAGGCGTCGTTGTGGGAATGGCTGCTCTTCGAAGCCGAGTACTACGCCGCCGGGGCGCCGCCCCGGGTCACCCAGAACGGCATCTTCCTGCTCGCCCCGTCGCTGTTCGCGTTCGGCAACGACGCCCAGCGGGCCCACATCCTGCCCCGCATGGCCGCGGGGCAGGACTGCTGGTGTCAGGGCTGGTCCGAACCGAACGCCGGCAGCGATCTGGCGTCGTTGACCACGAAAGCCACCCGAGTCGAGGGCGGATGGATCCTGAACGGCCAGAAGACCTGGACCACCCGGGGCGCCTTCTCGACGCATCTGTTCGGCCTGTTCCGCAGCGACCCGGAAGCCGAACGACACCGGGGCCTGACGCTATCTGCTCGTACCACTGGACACGCCCGGAGTCACCGTGCGCGGCTTCGGTCGGCTGGACGGTGACGAAGGCTTCGCCGAGGTGTTCTTCGAGGACGCCTTCCTTGCCGACGAGGCGCTGCCCGGCGGGGTCACCCTCGGCGAGCAAGGCCAGGGATGGAAGGTGGCGATGTCGACCACATCGTCCGAACGCGGCCTCACCCTGCGCTCGCCGGGCCGGTTCCTCGCCACTGCCGATCGGCTCATCGCCCTGTGGCGGTCGCTGCCCTCCGATGTGCGGGAGCGTCGGCCGGCGCTGACCGAACGCATCACCGACGTGTGGATGCGCGCCGAGGCCTACCAGCTCCAGACCCTCCAGACCGTGACCGACACCGTGGAGGGGCGCGACGCGGGAGCGGCATCCAGCCTGGTGAAGCTGTGGTGGTCGGAGCTGGACGTGGCCCTGCACGAGGTGGCGCTCGAGGTGGCCGGCGCCGGCGCGCTCGTCGAAGGGCCCTGGACCAAGGGCTATCACTTCTCGCTGTCCGGGCCGATCTACGCCGGCACCAACGAGGTGCAACGCAACGTGGTGGCCGAGCGGGTGCTCGGACTTCCCCGGGTCGCGACGAGGAAATAGGCCGCCGGTGCGTTTCGCGTTCAGCGACGATCAACTCGCCCTGCGCGACGGCGTGCGGGAGATGCTGGCCCGCGAATGCCCGCCCGAGGTGGTGCGCGCGGCGTGGCCCGCTCCCGACGGAGACGGACAGGGACCCGGCGCGGGGCGCGGGTCGACCCGGAACGGGTCGAAGCGCTCTGGGGGCACCTGGTCGACATGGGCGTGCTGGGCCTGTTGGTGCCCGAAGCCGACGGCGGCATGGGCTTCGACGAGGTCGCGGCGGCGGTCGTGCTGGCCGAATGCGGCTATGTGGCTGTGCCGTTGCCGGTGGTCGAGGCGATGTGCGTGGTGGCGCCGATCACCGGCGATCCTGCACCGCGGCGAGGTGGGGTCGGCTGGGGCGATGTGGCGGTCGAGGGCGACCCGGTGGACGGCGTGATGGTCCGGTTCGGATCCGACGTGGTCGCGGATGAGCGGGCATTCGAGCGGGCGGTGGTGGGGACGGCCGCGATGCTCATCGGACTGGGACGCCGCATGTTGGACCTGACGGTGGCCTACGTGGCCGAGCGGCACCAGTTCGGCGTGCCGGTGGGCTCGTTCCAGGCCGTGAAGCACCATCTCGCCGATGCACGGTTGCAGCTCGAGTTCGCCGCCCCGGCGGTGTGGCGGGCCGCCTGGTCGTTGGCCAACGGGGCCGACACGGCGCAGCGGGACGTGTCGATGGCCAAGGTGCTCGCCGGTGACGCCGCCCACCTGGTCGGTCGCAAAGCCCTGCAGTGCCACGGCGGGATCGGCTACACCGTCGAATACGACCTCCACCTGTACCTCAAGCGCGCCTGGGCGCTGGAGAAGCTCTGGGGTGACGGCGCATTCCATCGCGCCCGGGTCGCCCGGGCCATCGGCGTCGCCTGAACAGGCCGCGGCTTCGGACTGGCCGTTGTCCTGCGCGACGATGCCGAGATGGCCAGCGTGGACATCGAGGTGATCCGACGCGCCGAGCCGACAGGCATCGGCCGCGCGAGGGCGATCCGTCGCGAGGTGTTCGCGGGGGAGTTCGACGTCGCCGACGCCGAGGAGTTCGACGACCTCGATCACGAGGAGGGCACGACCCATCTCGTTGCCGTGCTCGAAGGGCGGGACGTGGGCACGGTGCGGTTGGTGACCAACTCGAACGAGCCTGGCGTGGTGCACATCACCCGGGTGGCGGTGCGAGCGGACGCACGGGGACAGGGCGTGGGTCGCGCGTTGATGGAGGTGGCCGAAGATCTCGCCCGGCGCGATCACGCAGTCGGTACGCCGCCACGGGTACGCCTGGCGCTGTCGGTCATGGAACAGGCCGTGCCGTTCTATGCGGCACTCGGCTACGAGATCGGCGTCGAGCGGTACCTCGAGGTGCGGATCTGGCACCGTTCCGCCACCAAGGTCCTGCCTTTCGAGTTCGCCGGCGCAGCTGAAACAACATTTCCGGTGGTGCCGCTCTGGGCGGCCTGGTGGTGCAAATTTCGTGGGAGGGAGGTGGCCGGTACGCTGACGGGCAGCAGATTCGCCCGTGATCAGGAGCTTCCGTGCCCGAGGCCTACATCGTCGATGCCGTCCGGACCCCGGTGGGGCGTCGGGGCGGCGGACTCTCCCACGTCCACCCGGCCGATCTGGGCGCCCATCCGATCATCGCACTCATGGAACGCACCGGCATCGACCCGGGTGCGGTGGAAGACGTGGTCTACGGCTGCGTCGACACGATCGGCGGGCAGGCCGGAGACATCGCCCGCACCTGCTGGCTCGCCGCCGGGATGCCCGACCACGTGCCGGGCACGACCGTGGACCGTCAGTGCGGTTCGTCCCAGCAGGCCGTGCACTTCGCGGCGCAGGCGGTGCTGTCCGGAACCAGTGACGTGGTCGTGGCCGGCGGGGTGCAGCAGATGTCCCAGATCCCGATCTCCGCGGCGATGCTCACCGGAGCCGAGTACGGCTTCGACGACCCGTTCTCCGGATCGCAAGGTTGGGTGAAGCGCTACGGCACCCAGGAGGTCTCCCAGTTCCGCTCGGCCGAGATGATCGCCGAGAAATGGGACTGCACCCGGGAAGCGATGGAGGAGTTCGCCGTGCGCTCGCACGAGAAGGCGATCACCGCCCGTGCCGAGGGACGCTTCGAGGCCGAGATCGAGCCGCTCGGTGACGCCAGAGGCCGACGAAGGCCCTCGGGAGCCGAACTGGGACAAGATCCGATCGCTGCCCACCCTCACCGAAGGAGGTCGGGTCACCGCGGCGTGTGCCAGCCAGATCTCCGACGCCGCCGCGGCGATGCTCATCGTCAACGAAGACGGCCTGGAAGCCCATGGCCTGAGCCCCCGGGCACGGATCCACCATCTGTCGGTGCTGGCCGACGACCCGGTGTGGATGCTCACGGCGCCCATCCCCGCGACCAGGCGGGCGCTCGAGAAGACCGGCATGACGCTGGACGACATCGACCTGGTCGAGATCAACGAGGCGTTCGCTCCCGTGGTCATGGCCTGGATGAAGGAGCTCGACGCCGATCCCGCCAAAGTCAACGTCAACGGCGGTGCGATTGCGCTCGGCCATCCCCTCGGCGCCACCGGCGCCCGGCTGATGACCACCCTGTTGCACGAACTCGAACGCACCGGCGGCCGCTTCGGGTTGCAGACCATGTGTGAAGGTGGCGGCCAGGCCAACGTCACGATCATCGAACGCCTGTAGACGTCCCGATGGCTGACCTCGACTTCTACTTCGACCCGGTCTGTCCGTTCGCCTGGATGACCAGCAAGTGGGTGCGGCGCGTCGCCGAGGCGCGCCACTACGAGGTCGAGTGGCGGTTCATCTCGTTGCGCCAGGTGAATGCCGGCGTCGACTACGCAAAGCATTTCCCCGCCGGTTACGAACGCGGTCACACGGCCGGCCTGGAGCTGCTCAGGGTGGCCGCAGCCACGCGTGACCAGCACGGCAGCGCAGCGGTGGCGCGGCTGTATGCCGCCTACGGCGCGGAACTGTTCGATTCCCCGCCCGGTCGACGGGAGGATCTCAACCGGGACACCACGGCCTTCGTCGTCCCGATCCTGGAAGGTCTGGACCTTCCGGCGGATCTTGCCGACGCCGCCACCGACCGGTCCCACGACGAGTTGATCCAGTCCGAGACCGACCGTGCCATGTCGCTCACCGGCCGGGACGTCGGCACGCCGATCCTGCACTTCGAGCCACCCGAAGGCAAGGCGCTGTTCGGCCCCGTCATCAGTCGTCTACCGAGCACCGAAGACGCTGTGGCGCTGTGGGATCATGTCGTCGCGCTCGCGACGTTCGAGGGCTTCGCGGAGCTCAAGACGGTCATTGCGCGAGACCCCGCGGCTGCGGGCGTTCGGGCTCGACGACACCTCGGTGGGCGCCGAGGCGGACTGGCAGCACGGGCACCTCCGCGACGCGGGCGGCGACTGAGAAGCATCCGGCCGGTGGCCGTTCCCAGGCCCCTAGTCGGCTCGAACGGACCAGCGGGAACTTCGAGAGTAGGGTCGACGGAGCGGACGACCAGCGAGGTGTTCATGGCCGACACGATCGAAGATGCGGTGCCGATTCGCGACGTGCACCTCGAGGAACGCTTCGCCGACGTGCCCCGGTACTTCGCCGGTGGCGGGGATCCGGTGCTCAGCCATGTGCTCGCGGTGCAGTCCGCGACCTTCCCCGACGGTGAGGAGTTCTTCATCGCCTCGGTGGCGGCCGTGCGCGACCAGATCGACGACGAAGAGCTGCTCGCCCGGGTCGACGGGTTCATCGGCCAGGAAGGCATGCACGGCCGTGAGCACCGCGCCTTCAACGCCCATCTGGCCGATCTGGGCTACATGACCCAGGCCATCGAGTGCTACACCCGCTGGGCGAACCAGCTGTTCGAGCGGATCGACTCGCCTCTCGTCGACCTGGCGGTCACTGCCGCGCTCGAGCACTACACCGCGACCCTCGCCGAGATGATCCTCGGCAACCCGGAGATGCGCGAGATGTTCGACGACGATGCGGTCCGGGAACTGTTCACCTGGCACGCCCTGGAAGAATCCGAACACAAAGCCGTCGCGTTCGACGTGTACCGCCACGTCGGCGGCACCGAGCGGATGCGTCTGGTCGTGATGGCCGCGGTGCACATCGACTTCCTCGCCGAACTGGCCGTGCTGACCATCGTCTCGCTTCTTCTGGACCCGGTGGCGAGGCGGCAGCCGCGGACGTTGGCACGAGGCCTCTGGAACCTCCGCCGCTCACCGTTCGCGTCGCCGCGCGGCGCTCCGACAGCTCTGGCAGTACAACCACCGGGGTTTCCACCCGAACGATCGGGACACCACCGGGTTGGTGCGTGACTGGCGGCGTCGGCTCTTCGGGGCAGACGGTGAGATGGTGACCGAGGTCGGTTGATCGAGGTGCCGGCTTCGGCGATGCTCCGGCCCCTGGGAGGTCGAAGCGTTCCTGACCGGGTGGTGGGCCGCGACACGACCTGGTAACTTCTCGTACACCAAATTGGCGGAACACAATCTATCTGGAGGACCTCTATGAAGATCCGATCCATCCTTGCGAGCTGCGCCCTGGCGGGAGCGGCTGCCCTACCGGCCCTTACTGGGTCTGCCGGCGCAGCCGCCACCACCAGCCTGACCGTCGTCAACGGTTATCAATATTCCGCAACGAACCTGCTCAGCGCGACGGTCTGTCTCGACGACCAGCTGGTCCAACCATTCGGCACGACCGTCATCAACCCGACGATCGATACGACCGTCGGCAGCCACACGTTGCGGCTTTCCCCGGACAACCTCCCGTGCAGCGACACCACCGCATCCTGGATCGACACCCCGGTGGACCTGATGGCCGTACCCGCCCAGACCCTCGCCATCGGTTGGCAGGCGGGCACGCAAGCCGCGCACGATGAACACCTGGCTCTTCGAGGACAGCACCGCATGCGTCCCTGCGGGCAAAGCCGGTGTGGTCTTCCGAAACATCGCAACTTACGACCAGGTCTCGGCGAACTTCGGCGAGACCCCCACTGACGTCACCGAGGCCACCGCGCTGTTCAGCGGCGTCGCGGTGGGCAGCGAGGACTCGACACAGCTCGATGCGGGTCGGTATCCCACGGCTGCCGGATCATCGACCATCGGATGGGACCCAACGACCTGCAGAACCCGTTCGTCTCCCCGTTCACCTCGCTTGCCGGGGATGCCGGAACCGTGACCGACATCTACGCCTACGGAGGCAACGACGGTGCTGTGGGTCTGGCCAAGGTCGTCCGTCAGGTCGGCAGCTGCGAGACGCCGTCCACCACCACGACCGTTGCTCCGACCACCACGATTGCGACCCATAGCTCAGCCGGCGACGGCCGTTGCGACGAAGCCGACGTACACCGGCTGAGCAGCCTCGGAAGCAAGTGACCTGATCCGGCGGCCATGGCGGTCGGGTGTCGGGCCCCACACCGAAGTTCCGGTGTGGCCCTGCTGACGCCCCCCGACATGGCCGTCGGGCGCGCCCGGCCCCGAAACCCCACGAATGTCGGGGCGTGAAGTTGGCATGGGCTATCTGGTGCCCCGACATTCGCTGAGGAGGGTCGCTGGGGTGGGTCGCTGAGGAGGAGGGTCGCTGAGGTCCACGTTCCGGAGGCTTCGTAGACCTGACGCGGCGTCAGATAGCGTCGATGACCATGAGTGGAATCTGTGACGGACGGGTCGTGATCGTGACGGGCGCCGGACGCGGGCTGGGTCGTTGCCACGCCCTGGAGTTGGGTCGCCAGGGCGCTCAGGTGATCGTCAACGACCTCGGATCGGCACTCGATGGAACCGGCACCTCCTCCGGTCCGGCCGACGACGTCGCCGCCGAGATCGAAGCGGCCGGGGGCGTCGCCGCGGCGAACGGCGCGGACGTGTCGGATTTCGACGCTGCCGAGCAGCTCGTCGCCTTCGCCGTCGACACCTTCGGGCGCCTCGACGCGGTGGTCAACAACGCCGGCATCGTGCGGGACCGGATGTTCGCGAATGCCTCGGCCGACGAATGGGATGCGGTGATGGCGGTCAACCTCAAGGGCCACTTCACCGTCTCCCGCCACGCCGCGGCCCACTGGCGCAAGCTCGCCAAGGCCGGCGAGACCGTCGACGCGCGGGTCGTCAACACGTCCTCGGGAGCCGGGATCATGGGTTCGATCGGCCAGGCCGCATATTCGGCCGCCAAGGGCGGTATCGCCGCGCTCACCCTGGTGCAGGCCGCGGAGCTGGGCCGTTACGGGGTCACCGCCAACGCCATCGCCCCCGCAGCGCGCACGCGGATGACCGAAGGCGCGTTCGAAGAGATGATGGCCGCCGTCGACGACGAGCGCGTTCGACGCGATGGACCCGGCGAACGTGTCGCCCCTCGTCGCCTGGTTGGTTTCGACCGACAGCGCCGGCGTCACCGGCCGCATGTTCGAGATCGAGGGCGACAAGGTCGGCGTCGCCGACGGCTGGCAGCATGGGCCGACCGCACACAAGGGCGACGCCCGCTGGGAAGCAGCAGAGCTGGGCGACGTCGTCCGAGACCTGATCGACCGGGCGCCCGCTCCCGCGCCCGTCTACGGCACCTGATCCAACCGCGGGATCAACGCTCGAACCTGGCAGACTGGCGCGCCATGTCGAGCGTCGGCCCGGCGGCCGTGACCGCACCGGAAGAAATTCCCGCCCCGCGCTGGCTCCGGCACTCGGTGACGGTCGTCGTGATCGCCGCGTTCGTCACGGCGCTGCTGGGAACGGCCTTCTCGCCGACGCTGGTGGCCAACCGCCCGCTCTGGCTGACCGCGCTGAACGCCAACAACCGGTATCTGATCCTGGTCACGAGCCAGGTCGCAGCGCCGGGTTTCTTCGTGATCGCGCTGCTCCGGCGGGTCATTCCCACGCTGGCGTTCTTCCTCCTCGGGCACTGGTACGGCGAGCGGGCGGTCGCGTGGATCGAACAACGCGAAGCCGGTGGTGGCGAGGCGATCCGCATGATCGAGCGGGTCTTCGCCCGCGTCGGCTGGTGGGCGGTGGCCATCGCCCCGATGCCGATCACCTGCCTGCTGGCAGGCGCCGCCCACTACCGGCCACGGCGACTCGTTCCGCTCGTGATCGTCTCGATCACGGCGCGCCTGGTGTTGATCCGCTGGTTGGGCGTGCAGTTCTCCGGCACGCTGCAGCAAATCGTCGATTGGATCGACCGCAGCCGCCGTCCCCTCCTGGTGGTCACCATCGGCCTCGTGGTGATCACCTTGTGGTCACAGCGCAAACGTCGCGCCGAATCCTTCGAGGAGCTCGCGGCCCTCGAGGACGAGGCCGTGGACCCGATCTCGGGTCCGCCTCCGGTCTGACCAGTCCCGGCACGAATTCACTCGCACGTCACGATTTTGGGTGCGGTTTCCGGACGCAGAGCGTCCGGAAACCGCACCCAAAACGCAGAGGGTGGGGGAAGAGGGGCGCGGTCGGCTGGGGCTCGGTCAGTCGAGCCGCTCGAAGATCATCGCCATGCCCTGGCCGCCACCGACACACATCGTCTCCAGACCGATGGTCTTGTCGGTGTCGGCGAGGTTGTGCAGCAGGGTCGTGGCGATGCGGGCACCAGTCTGGCCGAAGGGGTGGCCGAGGGCGATCGCGCCACCGTTGATGTTCAACTTGTCATAGTCGATGCCGAGTTGCTGCGCGGAGGGCACGATCTGGGCGGCGAACGCCTCGTTGATCTCGATCAGGTCGATGTCGTCGATGGTCATGCCGGCCCGCTTCATCGCCTGGCGGGATGCCTCGACCGGACCCATGCCCATGATCTCGGGGTTGAGACCCGTCACCCCGGTCGACACGATCCGCGCCAGGGGCTTGATCCCCAAGTCGGCAGCCTTGGTGTCGCTCATGACGACCACGGCCGCGGCGCCGTCGTTCAACGGGCACGCGTTCCCCGCCGTGACCGTCCCGTCCGGGCGGAACACGGGCTTCAGGCCGGCGAGCTTGTCCAGCGTCGTGCCCGGACGGATCCCGTCGTCCTGGGCGACCACGGTGCCGTCGGGCAGTGTGACCGGGGTGATCTCCTCTTCCCAGTAGCCCCGCTCGAGTGCCGCCGATGCACGGGTCTGGGACAACAGGGCGTACTCGTCCTGTGACTCCCGGGACACCTTGAGGTAGCTGGCGACGTTCTCGGCCGTCTGGCCCATCGCGATGTAGACGTCGGGCAGCCCTTCGGGTGGCGACCAGGGCCCGGTCCCACCGGCTGCGGCGTTCTCGGTCCGGGCCTCTGCGTCGGCGAACTTCTCGTTGTGAGGTCCGGAGTCGGCCATACCGTTCACGTAGCGGCTGACCGTCTCGATCCCGGCCGAGAGGAACACGTCACCTTCCCCGGCGCGGATGGCGTGCGCGGCCATGCGGGTCGTCTGCAGCGACGACGAGCAGTAGCGGTTCACGGTCACCCCGGGCACGTCGGGCATGTCACAGAGCACGGCGACGTGCCGGGCGATGTTGTGGCCTGATTCTCCGGCCGGTTGCCCGCAACCCATGATCAGGTCCTCGACCAGATTCCGGTCGAGCTGCGGGACCTTGGCGAGTACGGCGTCGACGATCTGGGCGGAGAGGTCGTCGGGCCGGATGGTGGTGAGCGAGCCCTTCATGGCCCGTCCGATCGGGGAGCGGGCGGTGGCGACGATGACGGCTTCGGGCATGGCGATCGAACTCCTGTGCTGATGAGGGTCCCCGGTGGCCGTGTCGTGGTCCCCCGGTACGTGCACTCCTGTCTAGTGGCTTTCGCCGGTCGACCGACAACCGAGGATGCCTTCTGTCACGGCCGGATGGGTCGCCCCGACGTGGGGTTCAGCCAGAGCGGGGCAGCCCGAGCCCTCGTTGGGCGATGATGCCGCGCAGGACCTCAGAGGTACCGCCGTAGATCGTGGTCACCTGACAGTGCCGTTCGGTGGCCTCGATCCATCCATCGGCGGGTGCAAGCGGGTCGCCGTGGCGGCGAATCCCGTCGGCACCCAGCAGGTCGACCAAGTCCGACGCCGACCGTTGATAGTGCTCGGTGGTGAACAGCTTCGCCATCGTTCCCTCGACGGTCGGCAGGTCGCCCACCGACGCCATCCATGCCGCGCGCCAGCCCAGCAGATGGGCCACCTCGTTGCCCACCGCACAGCGGGCGAGCCGCACCCGCACCAGGGGGTCGTCCAGCATCACCCCACCAGCCGGATGTGCCGCGCCGGCCGCCCACTGCACGGCATGGTCCAGGAGGCGGACCGCCTCGCCGTACCAGGCGGCGTTGCGTTCGAACACCAGCGCGGTCATCATCACGCCCCAACCGCCGTCGACGTCTCCCACCCGGTAGGCGTCGTCGACGTGCACGTCGTCGTAGTAGGTGATGTTGGTGCGTTCGCCCCCCATGGTGTGCACCGGGGAGATCTCGATTCCCGGCGTGTCCATGGGCACCACGAACATCGTGAGGCCCCTGTGCTTTGCGACCTCGGTGTTGGTCCGTGTGAGCAGGAACACGTAGGACGCTTCGTGCGCGAGCGTGGTGAACATCTTGGAGCCGTTGATCACCCATCCGTCGCCGTCGCGCACGGCCCGGGTGGCACAGGCGGCCACGTCCGAACCCGACTCGGGTTCCGAATAGCCCAGACAGCAGATCTTCTCGCCGGAGAGGATCTCGGGGATCACCGTGGCCTTCTGCCATTCGGTGCCTTCCAGCAGGATCGTGTGGGCGACCAGCGAGGCGACACCGATCCCGTCCACGGGCGCACCCGAGAGGTACATCTGTTCGCTCAGCACGTTCATCTCGAGCGGCGAGCGGCCCCCGCCGCCGTATTCGGCGGGCCACCCGGCCGAGATCCAGCCCTGGTCGGCCATCGCCCGGTGGAGTCCCCAGTCGTGGATGGTGCCGGTCTCGTGCGCTCGTTCGATGACGTCGTCGGTGACATGGCGGGCGAGAAAGTCGTGCACTTCGGACTCGAACGCCTCGACCGCGGGGCCCAGACGGAAGTCCGGCCCCGTCCTCGCGCCGTCGGCGACCTCGGAAGCCGGCCGCAGATGGGGTCGGGTCGTCGGCGGTGGGGCACCTCCGGTACCGAGTACCCGGTCGGCCACGACCAGCAACTCGCGCAGCGGATCACCGAGCAGCAGGCGGGTCGACTTGGCCCGGCGGAACAGCAACTGCGCGTCGTATTCCTCCATGAAGCCGTAGCCGCCGTGGGTGTGCAGGGCGACCCGGGTGGTCTGCTCGGCCGTGTCGGCGGCGAAGCTGAACGCCGAGGCCGCGAACCGGCCTGCGGTCGGTTCGGATGCGTCGAGCGCCCAGACGGCCTTGGCGGCGAGCAGCTCGGCGCCGTCGAGATCGCATGCCACGTCGGCCAGGGGATGGGCGACGGCCTGGAACGACCCGATCGGTACCCCGAACTGGTGACGTTCGGTCGCGTAGTCGACCCCCAGGTCCAACGCCGCGCGGGCCAACCCGCACAACCAGACGGCGCGCAGTGCCCGCCACTCGTCCTGGGCACGCGCGAACACCTCGTCGCCTCGTGCCCCCCGGGCGAGGACCGTGTGGCCCGCCGCGTCCGGCGACACTCCGATGTCGGCCACCGCCGCGTGCGCCGTGTTGGGAACGGGTGTGCCTCCGCGACCGGGGCCGTCCACGATGACCAGTTCGTGGTCGACCAGGGCGATCACCGCATCGGCGACGGCGCCGCCCGGGACGAGGGTTGCGACGTCTCCGGCGACCGGACGTGGCGCGACCGTGACCAGCAGCGAACCGTCGGCGATCCCGCCGAGCCGTTCGTCTCCGGGGGCGACGGCGGCGAGGAGCCGTCCGGCCACGAGCGCTTCGACGACGGGGACGGGCGTGGCCCGACGTCCACAGGCCCGAGCGGCGACGGCCAGGTCGGCCAGTGCGGCGTCCATGCCACCGTCGGTCTCGGGAAGGCCCATCGCCCAGATGCCCATCTCGCCGAGCGCGTGGAACATCTCGGGGGAGAAGCCGTTTCCGGCTTCGGCCGCGCGGACGTCGTCTGAGGTGCAGATTCGCTCGAGGAGCTGTCCGAGTGCCGCGGCGAGCTGGGCCTGTTCGTCGGTGGGGGAGAGATCCATGGGTGAGCCTCTGTCGCTGAAATCTGACGGTCCGTCAGAACTCTAGGCGACCGTTCCCGCAGAACTCACGGTCACCCCAGCGGGCCGAGAGAGTCTCGTCCGATCCGCGAATCAGCCACCAACCGTGCGGTCGGTGGCCGCCTTGGCCTCGCGCAACACCGTACGGGTGCGGGCTTCTTCGTCGGGGTTGCCTCCCATGGGAACCGCCGTGAAATCCGTGGCGCCACTCGCTTCGACGGCGCCGAGCGCATCGCGCACGACCTCCTCGGTGCCGACGATCGAGAGGTCGCCCAGGCCCTCGACCCCTTCGATGTCCAGCATCGCCCGGTAGCTCGGAAGGGTCGCATAGTTGGCCAGGATCTGGGCCAGAAAGCCCCTTGCCGGCTCGGGGTCGTCGGTGACCCAGACCGGCAACGAGCACACGATCGACGGTGCCGGACGGTCGGCGGCGGCAGCGGCGTCGTTGATCCGCGGAGCGATGTGGCTGCCGATGGTCTTCGGGCCCACGCACCACAGGACCGTGCCGTCGGTGCGGCGACCGGCGACCTCGAGCATCTGCTCACCAAGTGCGGCGATCATCACCTTGGGCACGCCGTCCGACGGTCGGTCGGCCTCGCCGTCGAAGGACCACGCCTCACCCTGGTGCGAAGCCTGACCCGACTGCAGCAGGTCGGTCAGGATCGCCAGATAGTCGATCATGTGTCGGACCGGTCGCTCCCAGTTCATCCCCAGGCTGTCTTCCACCATCGGCCGATGGTTCAGGCCGATCCCCACGATGAGGCGGTCGCCGACGAGGGCCTGGGTGGTGAGGGCCTGGGCGGCGAGCATGTGGGGGTGGCGTTCCCAGGTGGAGATCACCGCGGTACCCAGCGCCATCGGCGAACCCGAATCGCCGTGGGCGGCGAGCAGGGTGAGCGCGTCGATCAGGCCGACCTGGGCCACCCAGTAGCTCGCGAATCCGTCGTCTTCCGCGCTCCGGAGATCTTCGAGCACCCCCGCCACCCCGTGGGTGAGCATCCGACCTGAACCGTTGATCCCGTAGCGCACACCGCCGACCTTAGTGGGGCGCCCGGTGCTTCAGCCGATGGCCCCGGCGTCGCGCAGGCGTTTGATCTGCTCGTCGTCGTAGCCGGCCACGTCGCGCAGGATCTCGTCGGTGTGTTCGCCCACGGTCGGCGCGTGCACGGGGTGGGGGAGCTCTTCACCGACGATCTTGACCGGGCTGGGCAGCTCGTCGGCACCCAACTCGGACGCGGGGATCCAGCCCAGGCGTGCCGCGAACTGGGGGTCGTCACCGATGTTCGCCGGCGTGTTCACCGGGGCGATCGGGGTGTTCACCTCCCGTCCGAAGTCCAACCAGTCCTCGGCGGTCCGCGAGGCGAAGATGGCCTGCAGCTCACGGTGCAACTCGACGTTGCCGCGGGCGTGGTCCGCGTACGTGGAGCCGGGCCAACGTTCGAACAGGTCCATGCGATCGACGCCTTCGCAGAAGTTCCGCCAGAAGGCCTGCTCGGAGGCCATGAACAACACGTGCCGGTCATCAGCGGTCCCGTAGATCTGGTAGCGCACGCCTTCGCGCATGCCGGCGGTCCCCGGAGCCCGGCGCACGTAGTCGTCGGACGCGTTGCCGGTCACCTCGGACTGGGGTCGTTCGTAGGCTCGGTAGCTCTCGGAGCGATACCAGTCGAAGGCCGCGGCGGCGTCGGACTGCGCGATCTCCAGCTGGTAGCCCTCGCCGGAGGACCGGGCCCCGACCACGCCGGCCAGGATGCCGAGCGCCCCGTAGAGTGGACCGGCGTTGATCCCGATCGAGACGTGTTCGGGGATGACGGTGAAGCCGTCCTCGTCGACCTCGGGGGTCACGATGCCCGCCCAGGTGTCATAGGCGATGCCGTGGCTGGGCATCTCCGCGTACGGACCGGTCATGCCATAGCCCGAGATCGTGATGAACACGACCCGGGGGTTGATGGCGCGCAGCTCGGCATATCCCAGGCCCCGTCGGGCGAGCCCGCCGGGGCGCATCGCCTCGACGACCACGTCGGCGTCGCGCACGAGATCTCTGAACACCTCCGCGCCTTCGGGGCTGCGCAGGTCGAGCACGATCGAGCGCTTGCCCCGATTGACGTGCAGGTGCATCATCGAGACGCCTTCGACGATCGGCCAGGTCATCTGGCGGATGTAGTCACCGGCGGCGGGTTCGACCTTGATCACCTCTGCACCCAGCTCGGCGAGCGGGGTGGTGATCGCCGCCGGTCCGAGCATCGAACACTCGACGATCCGGACGCCTTCCAACGGGGGACGGACGGACACTGAGGACTCCTCACGGGTAACGGATCGATGGTGGTGCGCCAGTTTCTGACGGGTCGTCACATTCTAGGAAAACCGAGTGGGATAGCCTCTTCGCCATGTCCGAAGTGCCTCCGCCGACCACGTTCAACCTCGCCGATGCCTGGGAATACGCGGTCGATCGGGTCCCGGACCGCGAAGCGCTGGTCTGTGCCGATCGGCGTCTCACCTTTGCCCAGCTCGACGACCGGGTGAACCGGTTCGCCGCCCATCTGAGCTCGGTGGGGATCGGCCCGGGCGACACGTTCGGAATCTTCGCCCCCAACTGCACCGAATGGCTCGAGGCGCAGTTCGCCGGGTGGAAGATCCGGGCACTGCCTTTCAACGTCAACCACCGGTACCGTCCCAACGAGCTGTCGGACCTGCTTCAGGACGCTCGTGCCGCCGGCCTGGTGTTCGACCGGGCGCTGGCGGGCGTGGTCGACGCCGTCGACCCCGAACGTCGGGCTGCGCTCCGTGCCCTGGTGGCCGTCGACGTGCCGGGAAGTGACGGCCACGATGTCGCGCTCCCCGCGGGCGCCGTTTCCTACGACGACGTCCTCGATGCCAACGCAGGCGCGGCGCGGCCCGAGGTGGCACGCGACGGAGAGGACCGGTACCTGATCTACACGGGCGGTACCACCGGCCGGCCCAAGGGCGTGCTGTGGCGCCACGAAGACGCGTTCTTCGCCTGCTTCGGCGGGGGCGATCCGATGCGACGGAACCCCGTCACCGAACCGGAGCAACTGGCCGACCACATCATGGAGTCGCCGGCGACGTTTCTGAACATCGCACCGCTGATGCACGCGGCCGGACAGTGGGTGGCCACGTCGTGGTTGTGGGCCGGGAGCCGGATCGTGCTGGCCCCCGGTTCGCTCGACCCCGAGCACATCTGGGATCTGGTCGACGACGAGCAGGTCAACCTGTTCACGATGGTCGGTGACGCCACGGGCAAGCCGTTGCTGGACACCTGGGAGGCCAACCCGGGACGTTGGTCGGCGAGCTCGGTGTTCGCGATGTCCAACGGCGGGGCACCGATGTCCCCGGCGCTGCGGGAGCGCCTCATCGCGGACTTCCCCAACGTCGTGTTCACGGACGGCTTCGGTTCGTCGGAGACCGGCGCCCAGGGCTCGTATCAGGTCACGTCGCAAGCCGATGCCGACGCCGCGGGCCCGGACGCGACCGCCTCGCACCGGGGGGTGGCCCACTTCTCTCCCTACGGGGACCAGACCGCCGTGCTGGACGACCGGCTGGAGCCGATCGAACCCGGGTCGGGCGGGGTCGGTCGCGTCGCCCTGCGCGGTCGGATTCCCATCGGGTATCTGCACGATCCCGAGCGCACGGCAGCGACCTTCGTCGAACATGGTGGCGACCGGTGGGTGCTCACCGGAGATTTCGCCACCGTCGAGGCGGACGGCACCGTGAGTCTGTTCGGTCGTGGCTCGCAGTGCATCAACACCGGCGGGGAGAAGGTGTATTCGGAGGAAGTCGAGATGGCCCTGCAGGGCCACCCGGACGTGGCCGACGTCGTGGTGGTCGGCACACCGGACGAAAGGTGGGGCGAAGCGGTCTGCGCGATCGTTCAGCCACGCCCGGACACCCGTCCCGAACTCGAGGATCTGCGGACTTTCCTGCGGGGCTCCCTGGCCGGCTACAAGCTGCCAAAGAGATTGGCCATCGTCGGTCACATCGAACGAAGCCCGGCCGGCAAGGCCGACTACCGCTGGGCGAGGGCCGTGGCGGCCGATTGACCTGCGAGACGGGTGATCAGCGGTGCTTCTGCATGGTCACGACGATCGAGAAGTCGTCGCTCGTGCTCTGCAGTTGCGCCCAGCGGAGCAGATCAGCGTCGGAGATGCCCCGGACCTGCACGGGCAACGATGCGGCGTCTCCCCTCGACGCCTTCGCGATCACCTGGGCGAATGCGGACCGATTCGCAGGCGTGCCCATCGGGTCCTGGAGAAACGGCGGTGACAACAGTCGCTGAAGCTCCTTCGGGTTCGAGGCGACCTGGCGCATCGACCTTTGGTAGGAGGCGGTCAGCGCTACGGTCGGAGCGGCCCGGACCGCCGCTTCGACCTGAGCGGTTCGTCGCTCGAGTTCCTTGTGCTCGGCCGCGTCGAGCGGGTCGTTGCGGGCGATGACGGTTCCCGACAGCTCGGATACGGGCGTGCCGGCCGTTCGGTAGACCCGCACCGACACGTTCGGCTTCACCTGCGAGCAGTTGGGAATCGGCAGGTTCTTCTGCTGGAGGCTTTCGCTGGTGCAGATCGGGATTCCCGCGTTGTTCAACGCCACGGTCAAGGCACCCAGATACGGATTTCCCAACATGGGAGAGTGTGCGAGAGCAACGAGACCGTGCCCCCGGGTCGCCGCGACGACTTTGGCATCGAGATCGTGTGCCGCGGCGATCGTTCCGTCACTCGATGCGTAGGTGCCGACCGAGAAGTTGGCATGGGGAAGATTCAACGCGAAGAGCAACGCGGCACAGCCGCCCAGCAGGATCGAGCGACTCTTCACGACCGACAGATCGACGCTCCGGACCAGTGCGAACAGCAAAGCGAAGGTGACGAACATCGCCACCGCCCAGGTCGACAGGTAGTAACCGACGAGGGTCGGACCGTTGGTGGGGTTCGCCGGGTTGGCGAGGTTGTACAAGGCCGTGAGGAACACGACGGTGCCCAGGATGAGCACGCTGACCGCGGGCCGGTCACGCCGCCGGTAGGCCGATACGCCCAGGATGACCGCCAGACCTCCGAGCAGGACACCGACGACGATCTGGGCTCCGATTCCCGGCGGGACGCTGTACATCAACAGGTTGCTGGATCGGCTGCCCCGTAGCCAGAACGGCGGGGAGGTGAAGAAGCTGGCGAGGACCCCGTAGGCATCGCCCCAGACCGAAGCGACCTGGGGCCTGGCCCCGTAGATGCGCCACAGGTTCGTGAGGTTGCCGGGGTGGTGGGTGAACTCCTGGACCAGCGACGGAACCCACATGATCACGGTGATGACGCCGGCGCTGATCAGGGCCCGCAGGCTTCGCCGACGCATCTGGGGCCAGGTCGGGTCAGCGAGCCGGCGATGACGGAAGAGCCCGAAGGCCCACAATGCCACTGCCACAGCCGCGGTCACCGGCACCACCCGGAGGAGGACCACCTCGTCCAACACGATGAAGTTGGTGATGAGCGCAAACGCCCAGAGCACCCCTTCGTCGCCTGCGGCCAGAGCCCAGGCGACGAAGCAGAATGTCGCGAAGACCGGGACGATCATCACCTGTCCGGAAGGCGAGTGGAACGCTGAGGTGCCGAGCGCCCAGGTGAGTGCACCGAGGAAGATCGAGCGCGCCCATCGCGGCCCGCGGCCCGAGTCGGCGTTGCACGCACCAGCCGGCCAGCAGGATCCACAGCGCGTTGAGCCCGGCGATCGCCAGCAGCGGCCCCCAGACCGGGCCGAAGACGCGGAGCGCGATCGAAATCCACCAGAGCCACCATGGGCCCGCGAAGAACGCGGCGGTGTGGATCCAGACGCTCCCGTCGGTGTAGATCCCGAGCAGCCAGGGATGGAAGCTGAGCGCGTACCGCGCGGAGATGACGGTGTGGGCTTCGTCCATCGTCGAAACCCAGCCGTGAAGTCCGTCCCGGACCGCGGCGATGAGGACCGGGGCCACGGTGAGCGCCGCGACCAGCCGGTAGAGGAACCGGTCGTTCCGGTACCACGCGGTCCGGGATCGGTCGTCGGCGCCCGTGGCGGAGGCGGCTTCCCCGCCGGGCACGCCAGTGGTGTTTCCGACCGCGTCGGGTCCGGTGTCCGACGCCGGTGGAGACGCGCCGACTGTTGTTCGTTCGGGTGGCGACATCGGGTCCCTTCCGGACCGCAGAAATTCGGATCAAACCCTGTCGGGCGGAAGCCGAGGATACCGAGTGGCCGAACCTGTCAGCCATGTCAGCTCAAATCCTGCTCGAGCAGCCCCTCGTTTCGATCAGGAAATCGTGATGGAGAGGCGCTGCGGTCTGCAACCGAAGTCGAGCCGCGCCCACTGACCGAGCTGTTCGGAGTCCAACCCGGGAAGAGTCACGACAGAGATTCCGAAGTAATGCGACATGACACGAATCGCGGAGACCAGCTTCCGTCGGCCCTCGGCGGACGTCGCCACGTCACTGGGTGTCGGGATGTCTTCTCGGATGATGCGGTCCCGGGTCGCCTGGTCCGGTTCGAGCTTCACAAACAGCTTCGAGAACGCACGAGTCACAGGTATCGGCCGATCGTCGGCTGCAAGGGCCACCGCTGCGGTTCGAATCCGTTCGTCGAGCTGTGACCAGGTCCGAAAGTCAGCCGGGTCACAGCCCCGCTCTTCCCTCGTCGCGCTCAGGGGAATGGTGATCGTTGCCCCTGCCGTGGTCGTCACAGGTTCGAGATCCACGCGCATGGAGATCCGGGAGTTGTCGGTGTCGGCAGCACATTTCGGGATCGGACTACCCGTGAATTGTTGGAGCCCTCGGATGCAGTAGTCGACGCCGTTTTGTCCCAGGGCCACCGCGAGCGCCGCGATGTAAGGATACGTCGAGATCTTGGATGCAACGAGCTCGACGGGACCGGAGACTCGACCGGGGTCGTCGAGGGCCGCGAGAACCCGCCTGTTTGCTGCTCGGGCGACCTGTTGTTGTCCGCGGGTCCCCGTCGTGAGTGAGGCACGCGGGGGGTGGGGTCGGGCGACCGCGACGGACCCCACGAGCAGCGTCAGCGGCACCGCGACCAAGGTTGCGGCGCGGACCCAGGTGCGCTCGAAGGACCGCGCCAGCAGGTACACGATGCAGAAGCTGACGAACATCGCGGACGCCCATGCCGAGAGGAAGTACCGGATGTTCACCCCGTACTTCGTCGGCGAGTACGAAAGGTTCCAGATGGTCGCTGCCAGCACCACCGCCCCAAAGGCGGCGGTGGTGACGCCGGCCCGGTCCCGCCGGCGGAGCGCACTCGCGAAGCCGATGACCAAGAGGGCGACAAGCACAGTGACAACGACGAGGTGTGTGGAGTTCGCGGTTTCGCTGCCGTCATTGAGGAAGCCGGTGGACCTGGTGCCGCGGAACCAGAAGTGTTGCGGGGTGAAGAGTGCCGCAACAGTCGAGAGCCGCGTCCGCCAGCGATGACGACGAGCCCGGACGGGCAGCGTTCGCACGTACCAGATTCGTCAGATTGCCGGGATCGTTCGTGATTTCCTGGATGATCGACGGGGTCCAGGCCACCAGGGTCAAGCCGGCGCCGATGGCCAGTGTGCCGATCGCCCGTCGCCGACGCCCTGGCCATCCTGCCGGGTTGCGTGAGCGGACCCGGATCACCCAGAACCCCCAGCAGCACAACGCGGCGAGCGCGATCGACGGGACGAGGCGCGAGAGGACGAGGTGGTCGAGGACGAGGAAGTTGCCGATCACCGCCATCGCCCAGATCGAGCGGTCGTCACCGGCCGCGACCGCCCAGGCGATCATCACGAACGCTGCAAAGCCGGGAAGCACCATGGCCATGGGCACGGGGGTGACAGCCATGCCAAAGCCGATCGACCACAGCAACAACGCCAGCGATCCGAGCGCGGCGATTGCTGTGGGACGGCCGAAGGCGCGGCGCACACAGAACCCGGCCAGCAAGATCCAGCAGCTGTTCAATGCGGCCATCGACAACAGCGGCCCCCAGGTGAACCCCAGGACCCGGATCGGCAACGACATCCACCACAGTTGCCAGGGCCCGGCGAAGAAGGTCGATGCGTGAATCCAACCGGACGCGTCGGTGAACATTCCCACGAGGGTCGGATGGAACGTGAGCGCGTACTTGGAACGGATCACCGTCGGCGCGGCATCGTTGACCGGGATCCATCCGTCCAGGCCGAATCTGATCGCGGTGGCCACGATCGGAGCGACGGTCAATGCCGCGACCGCCCGAAAGACCCACGGGCGATCCGCGACGGTCGACAAACGGAGTGTCCGTGACGGCGTCCGAGCGGGGGCGCAGCCGGTCACGCCACTCCCTCCGAATTCACGGGTCCAACCTAGCAGCCGGACTTCGATCACCGGGGTGGGCCGTCGACGGGTGGAGATGCCAGTAGCCTCTTGCCGTCACCGTCGAGCGGCGGCACCGACTTCATCGATCAAGGGGCACCAAATGGATGCACTGAACCGCCGGGAACTCTTCGTCGGGGCAACCGCCCTCGGCGTGCTGGGGATGGCGGGCTGTTCCTCCAGCGGGTCCAATGGCGCCGGCACGACCGTCGCGCCGGTCACCTCGACAGGAGTCGCGGCGCATCCAGCGCCCGAGGATGCGCCGTTCGACCATGTCGTGGTCCTGATGATGGAGAACCGCTCGTTCGACCATCTCCTCGGCTGGCTGCCCGGGGCGAACGGCAAGCAGGCCGGGCTGAGCTATCGGGACTCGACGGGCAAGTCGATCAAGACCTGGGCGATCGGCAGCGATCCTCAAGGCTGCAACTACGCCGATCCGCAGCACATCTATCAGGCCGTGCTCCGCCAGATCAACGGCGGCAAGATGGACGGGTTCCTGAAGACCGCGCCGGTGGGCGACCACTTTCCGATCAGCTACTACGGCGAGGACGAGGTTCCGGTGCTCGGCGCGCTGGCCAAGGGCTTCACGGCGTTCTCGAAGTACCACTGCTCGTTCGCCGGTCCCACCTGGCCGAATCGCTTCTATCAGCACTGTGCGACGACCGACATGAACTACACCGGGTTGTTCCCCGGCAAGATCGGCAGCGACGTTCCTTTCCCCCCCTTGTCGGAGCGCCCGTCCAAGTTGAAGCTGGCCATCTGGGACCGGCTGGCCGATGCCGGTCTGACCGGAAAGTACTACTACCACACCGAACCGATGACCGGGCTGTTCCAGAGCGGCAAGTACGACAAGATCTCGCATCGGTATCCCCAGTTCCTGGCCGATGCCAAAGCCGGCAAGTTGCCGAACGTCTCCTTTGTCGTTCCCGACTACGGCACCGTCGCCGAGTTCCTCGGAACGTCGAACGACATGCACCCCCATGGCAGCGTGGCTGTCGGCGATGCGTTCATCGCCGAGGTGTACGAGGCGGTCCGCGATTCACCACAGTGGGACCGGACGATCATGGTGCTCAGCTTCGACGAGCACGGGGGCTTCTACGACCATGTGAAGCCACCGGCGGTCGAAGACGACACCAACAACGGCCCCGACGACAAGGCCAACTACAAGATCATGGGCGTGCGGGTTCCGGCGATCGCCATCAGCCCGTTCGCACCGCGAAAGATCGAGACCGACGGGCCGTACGAGCACTGCTCGGTGCTCAAGATGATCGAATGGCGCTGGAACCTGAAGCCGATGACCAAACGCGACGCGGAAGCGAAGAACTTGGCCGACGCCTTGGATTTCTCCCAGCGTCGGAAACCGATCGACCTGCCCTCCTATCCTGATCCCACGCCGGAAGCCTGCCCGGCACCGAAGACCACGACGACCACCGCGGCTTCGTGAGGGTCGGCGAGTGCGGATCGATCAGATCCGCACCGGCATCGACTCGTAGCCACTGACGAAGTTCGCGGCACGGTAGGCGGGCTCGGACTTCTCGGTGAGCGCGATGTGCGGGACCCGTTCGGTGAGCTGTTCGAACATGATCTGGAGTTCGAGGCGGGCCAGGGACTTGCCGAGACAGTGGTGAGTGCCGTAGCCGCCGAAGGCGACGTGGTCGTTGGGGTCACGATGGATGTCGAAGGTGAACGGGTCGGAGAACACCGACTCGTCCCGATTCCCCGACGGGTACAACAGCAGCATGTTGTCCCCTTCGTGCAGCCGCGCGCCGTGGAACTCGACGTCTTCGGTCACGTAGCGGTTCATGTTCTTGATCGGGGACACCCAGCGCAGCATCTCTTCGATGGCCGTGGAAATCAGCGACCGGTCCGCACACAGTTCCTCCCACCTGGATCGTTCGCTGAGCAGCTGATACAACCCGCCTGAGATGACGTGCCGGGTGGTTTCGTCCCCGCCGATCAGAATCAGCAACGATTCGGAGATCACCGAGTCGGCGTCGAGACGATCGCCGTCCACCTCGGCGTGCACCAGGATGCTCATCAGGTCATCGGTTGGGTTGGTGCGGCGATCTTCGGCGACTCGGGTCGCGTATTCGCAGTAGCCGGTGAACGCGTCAGTCGCCTTGTCCATCGCGTCGCCATCGTCGAGTCCGGTGAGCCCGCGTAGCAGGTCATCGGACCAGCCCAGGAGCGTTTGGCGGTCTTCCGCGGCGAAGCCGAGCTGATCGCCGATCACGATCAGGGGCAGCCAGGCCGCGATGTCCCACACGAAATCGATCTCGTCCTTGCCGAGTGCCCGGTCGATGATGTCGTTGCACACTTGGCGCAGATAGTCCTCCTGGTCCGCGACCCGCTTGGGGGTGAATCCCTTGAACACCAACTTGCGGCGGTCCCGGTGCTCGGGATCGTCCATGTCGATCATCATCGGCGAGGGAGGAGCCTCGGCTCGGATGCCCTGGGCGTTGGAGAACACCTTGTGCATGCGCTCGGCCTCCATGATCGCCGCGTGGCTCGCACACCCCCAGACCCCGGAGTTCTCGTCGAAGTACACCGGCGCATGCGCTCGCATCCAGGCGAGTTCGTCGTGCGGGTTCCGGCCCCAGAACTCACCACTGATCAGATTGATGTCGGGATTGGAGGGTTGATCGACCATGGCCGCGATTCTGACACATCGTCAGGTTTGCTGTCCGGGTCGTCGGGTCGGTTCTGGGTCGACGGCTCCCGATGGTGTAGAACGTGTTCCATTCCACAGGGGTCCGGACCACTCGGGTCCGACCGAGCCGACCGTCTCCGATGGGGAACTCCAGGGTGCAGATCGCTTACACCGACGAACAGCGCGAGCTCCGCTCGACACTGCGCGCGTACTTCGAGGAACTGATGACCCCGGAGGTCGTCGACGAGTGCACGCGAGGTGAGACCGGTGGCCCGGCATCGCTCGCCGCGGTCCGCAAGATGGGAGCCGACGGATGGCTCGGCATCGGCTGGCCCAAGGAGTACGGCGGCCAAGGCGCCACCCCGGTCGAACAGTTCATCTTCATCGACGAGTCGTGGCGCGCCGAATGCGCCCACGCCGTTCCTGTCGATCAACACGGTGGCCCGCACCATCCAGCAATTCGGCTCGGACGAACAGAAGGACTTCTTCCTGCCCCGGATCCTGGCCGGCGAGTTGCACTTCTCGGTCGGCTACACCGAACCCGGCTCGGGCACCGACCTGGCCTCGTTGACCACCCGCGCCGTCCGCGACGGCGACGAATGGGTCATCAACGGCCAGAAGATCTTCACCAGCCTGGCCAGCTACGCCGACTACATCTGGCTCGCCGCCCGCACCGATCCTCGAGCGCCCAAGCACAAGGGCATCACGATCTTCGCCGTGCCCACCTCCAGCGAGGGGTTCACGTACTCCAAGATCGCCACGATGGTGAATGCGAGTACCTTCCAGACGTTCTACGACGACGTGCGTGTTCCCGATTCGGCCGTGATCGGAGACGTCAACCGAGGCTGGGACCTCATCGTCAACCAGCTCAACTTCGAGCGCGTCGCACTGGCCCCGACCGGTTCGGTCGAGCGCGCCTACGAACGCACCTTGGAATGGTCCCGTGCACACGAGATGCCCGACGGCTCCCGACGGGTCGACGAACCCTGGGTGCAGTTGCACCTGGCCCGGGTCAGAGCAGGGCTCGACGCGCTCCGATTGATGAACTGGAAGGCGGCGTCCGCCCAGACGATGGACCCGGCGCTCTCGAGCGCAATCAAGGTGTACGGGACCGAGTTCTTCGTCGACGCCTACCGGTTGCTCGCCGAGGTCCTGGGTCCGCGCGGCGCCGAGGACGCCTTGTCGCCTCTGGCGCTGCTCGACGGCAGCCTCTCGAGGGCGCTGCAGGGATCGTTGATCCTCACCTTCGGCGGCGGCGTCAACGAAGTCCAACGAGATCTGATCGCGCTGTTCGGGCTCGGCATGCCCAGAACCCCGAGGAGCTGAGCCCCATGGACCTGACGTTCTCGGACGATCAAATCGAACTCGTCGGCCTCGCCGATCGGATTCTGGGGGACTACTGCGCTCCGGACCAACTCCGCAGGTACGAACGTGACGGGGCCGCGGGTGTGCCGCTCGACGCGTGGGGTGCGTTCGCCCAGGCAGGTCTGATCGGCGTGGGACTCCCCGCCGAGGTCGGCGGCGGTGGCTACGGCTTCTGCGAGATCGCCCTCGTCGTCCAAGCGGTGGCGCGTGCCGCAGCGCCCCTGCCCGCGTACGCCACCCTGGTGCTCGGAGCGCTGCCGATCGCCCGGTTCGGCTCGCAGAGCCAGCAGGAACGATGGTTGCCCGGGGTGATCGACGGCACCACGGTCCTCACCGGCATCCTCACCGGTGAGAACGACCGTTCCACGCCGCCGGTCTGCGCGACGGCCACCGCGTCGGGACATGAGCTGAACGGGGTCGGTTGGTACGTGCCATTCGGGGCCGACGCCAACGGGTACGTCGTACCGGTTGCACTTCCCGACGGTCGGGACGTCCTCGCCGTCATCGAGGGCGCGGCAGCGGGGATCACGACCGAACCGCTGGCGTCGATGAGCGGTGAACCGTCGAGCATCGTGCGTTTCGAAGGCACGCCGCTGGAGGACGACTCGATCCTCTCGGGCGCCGGGGCAGCGGGAGTGGATGCCCCCCGTTGGATGCGTGATCGGGCGGTGGCCGCGACCTGTGTGGCACAGGTCGGAACCTGCGAGGGGGCGTTGGCACTCACCGCGTCCTACGTGTCCGATCGGGAACAGTTCGGGGTCAAGCTCGCTACGCTCCAAGCCGTGTCCCAACGGGCCGCCGACGCCTACATAGACACCGAACTGGTCCGACTCACCGCGTGGGCTGCCGCGTGGCGGCTCGCGAACGACCTCGACGCCGACGAGGAACTGGCCGTCGCGAAGTTCCACACCGCTGAAGCCGCCCAACGCGTGGTCACCGCGGCCCAGCACCTCCACGGTGGTATCGGAATGGATCTCGACTATCCGGTGCACCGGTACTTCCGTTGGGCGAAGGCCTACGAACTGCGCCTCGGCGGAGGCACCGAGTACCTTGCGGCGCTCGGACGCCTGCTCGCAGGAGCGGAGGCCTGAGCCGACGTGTCATCCGTCTCACCACCCATTACCGATCCGGTAGCCTCACGGGGCAGCCGACCGGACGGTCAGATCAGGGACCAGCCCGGTCCAGACCGAACCGAGGAGTAGGAATCCCCAAATGAATCAGAGATCAGCCGACAATCGGACCGGGCGGGCTCGCCGCCTCGTGGCTGTGGTGCTCACCTGCGGATTGGTGGTGGCCGGTTGTGGCAACCGGACCAGCACCGGTGGCAGCTCGAACCTCAATTCCTCCTCGACCACGGCCGGGGGCACGGGCACCAGCAGTCACTTCGGCACGCTGGCGTCGCCCTGCGGTCCGGGCGACGCAAAGGGGGCCACCGACAAAGGCGTTTCCGATTCGAAGATCGACATCGGCGTGATCTTCGACAACAACGCAGGGGCGGTCCGGGTGCCCACCGCCGGCGTCGAAGCGTCGGCGAAGGCGTTCGTCGAGTACTGCAATGCACAAGGTGGCATCAACGGCCGGAAGCTCCAGTTGAAGGGTTATGACGCCAAGTTGCTCAAGTCGCAGGCCGCGGCGAAGCAGGCCTGTGACGACCAGCCGTTTGCCCTGGTGGGCAACGGCGTCGTCCAGGACGCTGCCATGGCCCAACCGCTCGTCGACTGTGGTCTGGTCTCGGTCTCGGCCTACACCGCGACCTTCCCGATGAGTGTGAGTCCGCTCAACGTCTCACCGATCCCGAATCCGGGCACCGTGTACGCCACGGGGGAAGCCAAGTACATCGCCAAGCGATTCCCCCAGGCCATCAAGAAGGCGGCGATGTTCGCGCCGACGGCTTCTGCTGCTTTCGACCAGGCCAAGAAAATCATTCAGGCTCGCACCCAACTCGGCTACAAGTTCGTCTACGAGAACAACTATCCGCTCATCCAGACCGACTGGAAGACCCAGGTCCAGACCCTCAAGAACAAGGGCATCCAGTACGTCACGATGGTCGACACGGCGAACGCCGCGGTCGGCATGCTCCAGGCGATGCACGACGCGGACTATCACCCGAAGGTCGTCGATCTCGGCCAGCAGTACTACGACTCCGACCTTGCCAAGTCCGGGGTGGCGAACGGGGTGTTCGTCCAGACCAACACCCAGCCGTTCGAGAACCCGTCCCCGGCGATCAGCCAGTACGTGGAGTGGCTGAAGAAGGCCGATCCGAAGTCTCCGGTGACGACCCTCGGTGTACAGGGCTTCTCCGCCGGCCTGTTGTTCGCCACCGCGGCCAAGGAGCTCGGCTCGAACCTGACCCGCAAGGGTCTGCTCGACGAGCTGCACAAGATTCACACCTGGACAGGAGGGGGACTGCATCCGGTCCAGAATCCCGGCGCGAACAAGGTGAACACCTGCACCAAGATCTTGACGGTCAAGAACGGCAAATTCGTGAACGTCTATCCCGCGGGCACCTCGAACGATCCCACCAAGAGCTTCGTGTGCAATCCCAACGACGTCGTCAAGACGCCCGGGAACTGGGGTCCCGTCCCGAAGGTGAAGTGACCAAGCGGCGTTGAGGTGACCATGACCGCATCGATGGAGTCCCGCGAACGGTGAGCTTCTCGGAGATCATCCAGTACACCATTCTGGGCCTCGCGACCGCCGGAATCTACGCGGTCGCGGCCAGCGGACTCGTGGTCACCTACCAGACGTCGGGCATCTTCAACTTCGCCCACGGCGCGATGGGCATGATCGTCGCCTACGTGTACTGGGAACTGCGGGTCCAGCGGCACCTGCCGGCGCCGATCGCGATCTTTCTGGCGCTGTTCGTCTTCGCGCCGCTCCTGGGGGCGGTGATCGAACGGGTGTTGATGCGGCATCTGGGTGGCGCGTCGGTGATCACCAAGATCGTGGTGACGATCGGCTTGCTCGTGGGTCTGCTGGGCATCGCACAGGTGATCTGGTCCGGCAACATCACCCCACCTCCGGCACTGCCGCGCTTCTTCGGAGACAACGTGGCGCGGTTCGGCGGGGTCAACCTCCCCTGGCAGTCCCTCATCGTGCTCGGTTGCGCGGTGCTCGTCGCCGTCGGACTCGCCGCGCTGATGAAGGGTTCGCGCCTGGGCGTCGCGATGCGCGCGGTGGTCGACGACCGTTCGCTTGCCGGCTTGAACGGCTGCAACCCTGCCCGCACGTCGATGAGCTCCTGGATGCTCGGTTCGTTCCTCGCCGGTCTCGCAGGAATCCTCATCGCCCCGACCCTGGGAAACCTCGATCAGGCGACGTTGACGCTGTTGGTGATCAACGCCTTTGCCGCGGCAATGGTCGGTCGACTCAAGAGTCTGCCCCTCACCTTCGTCGGTGCCGTGATCCTGGGTCTGACCGGCGCCTACATGGACCTCGGCGCGGCGCACATGTCGTCGAATCCCACCTGGTACAGCGACATCCGCGGGTCGTTGCCGGCGATCCTGTTGTTCATCGTGCTGATCGTCATACCTCAGGACCGGATCAGGGTCGCGGCGGCCACCGAGCGTCTCGGTCGGGTGCCACGCCCGACGTTCCGCAAGGGAATCCTCGCGGGAATCGCGCTGGTGATCGGGGTGGCGGTCGTCGGTTCGCTCCTCCAGGGCGCCAACCTCCGGGCGCTGGGTGTCGCCGTGGCGCTGGCGGTCGTGATGCTCTCCTATGTGCCGCTCACCGGCTACGCCGGCCAGATCTCGCTCGCGCAGCTCACGTTCGCCGGTCTCGGTGCCTACATCGCCGTGGTCGTCGTCGGACCGAACGGCTCACTACTGGGACTGCTGGTCGCATTCGCCGCGAGCGCGGTGATCGGTGCGCTGGTGGCGTTGCCGGCCCTGCGGTTGCGTGGCCTGTATCTGGCCCTTGCGACCATGGCCTTCGCCCTGGTGATCGAGAACGCGGTGTTCGCGCAGGATCCCTCCTTCTCCAGTGACGCGGCGCGCGTTCGGACGACCTTCGTTTCTCGCCGGCCAGCATGCGTATCTGTTGTTCATGACTGCGATCTTCGTCGTCCTGGGCCTGGGGGTGCTGGTGATTCGTCGGAGCTCGTACGGTCGACGACTGCAGGCGCTCAAGGATTCCCCCGCCGCGTCGGCGACGATCGGGCTGAACTTGACGCTCACCAAGCTCGGCGTGTTCGCCCTGTCGGCCGGTATCGCGGGAATCGGTGGGTTTCTGTTGGCGAGTTGGAAAGGTCTGTCGGGTCAGTCGGATTTCAGCCTGATCAACGGCATCCTCCCGGGTCTCGCCGTCCTGTTGCTCGCGGTGGTCGGCGGAATCGCGGTGATCGCCGGTGCGTTCGTGGGCGCCATCTTCCTGGTGGCGATGCCGCGCCTGGGCGAGATCTATCCCTCGCTCGACAACCTGATGCTGATCCTCCCCGGACTGGTCGGCGTGACGCTCGCGCAGAACCCGGACGGTGCGGTGATGCAGACCGTCGACCGGTTCCGAGAACGATTCGGGCAGCGCGCGCAAGGAGCGACCAAGGAGGCGGCAGAGGGATCGTCGGTCACACCGGAACTTGATCCCGAAGCGTTCGTACTTGCCGGAGCGTCAGCGACGCCGGAACAGCTGCGTGCGTTGGATGCCGGTTTGGGAGTGACCCGGAGGGATTGCGGTGTCCCTGCTTGAGGTCAGCGAGGTGACGGTCCGCTTCGGCGGCAACGTGGCCCTCGACGGGGTGAGCCTCGAGGTCCACGAGAAGTCGGTGACCGGGCTCATCGGTCCGAACGGCGCCGGGAAGACGACCGTGTTCAACGTGGTCACCGGCCTCCAGCCCCTCGATGCGGGTCGGGTCAGCCTGGACGGAGTCGACCTCGAAGGTCTCCGGACGTTCCGTCGCGCTCGTGCCGGCATCGCTCGCACCTTTCAGCGTCTCGAGAGCTTCGGCTCGATGACGGTCCGGGAGAACGTGCTCGTGGCCGCCGAATTGCGTCGGGAACGCCACGGGAAGGATCCGGTGGCGTTCACCGACGAACTGCTCGAGCGACTGTCGATCAGCGGCATCGCCGAGGAGCGCGCCGACGGGCTCCCCACCGGTCGGGCGCGCCTGGTGGAGATCGCCCGGGCATTGGCGACCGCACCCAAGGTGTTGCTGCTCGACGAACCGGCCTCGGGGTTGAGCGACAGCGAGACCGACGAACTCGCGGCACTCCTCGGCGAGCTCGCCGAAGGGGGAATCGCGATTCTGCTCGTCGAACATGACGTGCCGCTGGTGATGCAGGTCTGCGATCGGATCTACGTGCTCGACTTCGGTGCGATCCTGGCGCAGGGGAGTGCCGCCGAGGTCCAGGCTGACCCCCGGGTGCAGGATGCGTACCTGGGTGCGAGTGAGGGGGGACAGTGAACGACGCGGAATCGCCGTTGTTGGAGATGCGAGGGGTCCGAGCTTCCTACGGTCGGATCGAAGTGCTCCACGGGGTCGATCTGTCCCTGCGGTCGGGGGAGGTGCTCGCGCTGCTGGGTCCGAACGGAGCAGGGAAGTCGACGACGCTTGGAGTTCTCGGCGGTCTCGTCCCGGTCACCCACGGTTGTGTCCATCTTTTCGGCCGTCACGTCAATGGCACGGCTCCCCACGACCTTGCACGACTGGGTATGGCGATGATCCCCGAGGGACGGGGTATCTTTCCCCGGCTCACCGTGCACGAGAATCTGCGCATGGCGAGCTACTCGGGCGTCGACACCGCGACCATCGAGGAACGCGCGTTCGAACGGTTCCCGCGACTCGGTGAACGTCGGAATCAGCTTGCCGGGACGATGTCCGGTGGCGAGCAGCAGATGTTGGCCTTGGCGCGCGGACTCGCCACGGAGCCGGCTCTGTTGGTACTCGACGAGTTGTCGATGGGACTGGCTCCGCTGATCGTGAGTGAGCTGTACGAACTGGTGGCGCGGGTGGCATCGAACGGCGTGTCGATTCTCGTCGTCGAGCAGTTCGCCCGGACCGTGCTCGGCGTGGCCGATCAAGCGGCAATCATGGCGGGTGGCCGGATCACGGCCGTGGGCCCGCCTTCGGAAATCGAAGCGGAGCTGGCCTCTGCCTACCTGGGAGCAACGACATGACACAGCAGGAAACCCCGCGGCCGAATGCGCAAGGTCGATCGCGAGTGGACGAATTCGAGCAGGGAGTTGCCGGTCTCGAAGTTCCCGCCACGCCGCCGGCGCACGAAAGCTGGCTGCTCTGGGGCGGCATCGCCTTGGTGGCGATCGGAATGCTCGTCGTCTTCTCCGGCTACTGGGGGGCATCGGGAACGGCCAACGTCGCCGATCAGTTGCCCTACATGCTCTCGGGCGGTGCCATCGGACTCGCGTTGGTGGTCGTGGGAGCAGTGCTCATCGGTCGGTACTCGATGGCCAAGCTCTTCCGATTCTGGCTGGCGCTTCTCGTCGCCGAACATCGGACGCAGACCGATCGGCTGATCGAGGCGCTGGAGACTTCGGGTCGGGGCGGGCCGGCCGAGTGAGCGGCGACATCGATCTTCGCGTCGAACGGCGCGGTCACGTCCTGATCGTCACGCTCGACCGGCCCGAAGCCCGCAACGCGTTCAGCGCGTCGATGCTCAAAGGTGCGCACGATGCCTGGCATGAGCTCGATGAGGATCCCGAGTTGCGGGTCGGCGTGCTCACCGGTGCGGGCGGCCACTTCTGCAGCGGGATGGACCTGAAAGCTCTGGGTGAGATGGACGTTGCGCCCTCTGGCTCAGGTGCGGCGCCCGAAGGGCATGCCAGCGACCCGCTGGAGATGGCCTGGCACGCGCTGCTTCGACATTTCCGGCCGCGCAAGCCGATCGTGGCGGCGGTCGAGGGCTACTGCGTCGCCGGGGGAACCGAGATCCTGCAGGCGACCGAAATCCGGGTCGCAGGATCTTCCGCACAGTTCGCGATCGCCGAGGTCCGACGTGGGTTGTTCCCACTCGGGGGATCCACCGTCCGACTGCAACGTCAGATTCCCTTCACGGTCGCGGCCGATCTGTTGTTGACCGGTCGCATGATCGGGGCGGACGAGGCCAAGCAGGTCGGCCTGATCGGCCACGTCGTCCCCGACGGGCAGGCCCTCGACAAGGCGATCGAGTTGGCCGAGGCGATCGCCGCCAACGGACCGATCGCGGTGCAGACCGTGCTGGCGTCGATGCGGGCCACCCGCGACCTCTCCGAGGCCGACGGACTGGCCAGGGAGCAGGAGCTCGGGTTTCCGGTGTTCGCAACCAACGACGCCAAGGAAGGTCCCCGGGCCTTTGCCGAGAAGCGGACACCGAAGTTCACCGGCACCTGAACACGACGCCCCGCCTCATTCCTCGTGCTGGATCCCCCAGTTCAGCGCCACCTCGTCGTCGGGCTCGAGGATGATGAGATCCTCACCGGTCCGGAACGCGTTCGGCGGACAGGTCATGGGTTCGACGGCGACGGCGGTACGTCGCCGGCTCTGGTCGGCGAGGTGGTCCCCGGTGAACACTTGGAACCAGTGATGGTGTTCATCTGCCCAGATCGAGACCGGCCCCCGGTCGTCGGTGCTGAGATGGACCCGGATCCGACCCTGCTCGTCGCGTCCGATGTCGGTGAAGGGATTGTCGAGCGCGACCGTTCCGATCGTCCGACCGGTACAGAAGTCCAGGTCCGTGCCCGCAGTCGAGGAGCGTTCGGTGGGGAGTCCGTCGTCGCCGGTGTGCAGCACCGTGTCGGCCTCGAGGGTCAGCACCCAGTCGTCCACCGGTGGCGAGCCGGCCACGAGGTAGGGGTGGGCGCCCGCACCAAAGGGCAGGGGTGTCGGGCCGAGGTTGCGCGCGGTGACGGTGACGGTGAGCCCGCCGTCGTCCAGACGGTACGAAGCCGTCAGGTCCAGGGTGCCCGGCCATCCCGGTCGAGGGTGCAGTCGGTGGGCGAGGAGGACCGAGTCGGCCGTCTGGTCGACACAGCGCCAGGCGGCCCAACGGGTGAGTCCGTGGATCGCACATCCTGACGCGATCTCGGTGACCGGGAGTTGGTGTTCGGATCCCGCGAAGACGTACGAGGCGCCCTCGATGCGATTCGGCCACGGCAGCAGCAACTGGCCACGCGCGCCGTCGCACATCGCGTCGGCTGCGTAGCCCTGGATCAGTGGACCCCCCGGTCCTTCGAGCCGGCGGAGTCCCGCCCCGACCTCGACGACCGTCGCCCGGTAGGCGCCGTGGGAGAGTTCGAACTGCTCCCCGGAGGGGGCCGCGCTCGTCACCGTCGATCGGCGGCGACCTGCTTGGCCCAGGGATAGTCGGGCTTGCCGCTGGGCGAGCGGATCACCTCGTCGACGGTGATGAGTGTTCGGGGCAGTTTGTAGCCGGCGAGCTGTGTCCGGCAGTGCTCCACGAGCGCGTCGGACGACGGTGCGTCGACGCCGGAGCGGAGTTGGATGAGTGCCGTGACCTGCTCGCCCCAACGTTCGTCCGGGACGCCGACCACGACGGCGTCGTAGACCGTGGGGTGCGACTTGAGCGCACCCTCCACTTCTTCGGGGTACACCTTCTCTCCGCCCGTGTTGATGCACACCGAACCGCGCCCCAGCAGGGTGATCGTGCCGTCGGCTTCGACGGTCGCGAAATCCCCGGGAACCGCGTAGCGCTGGCCATCCTGCGCGATGAGGAAGGTCGCCGCGGTCTTGGCTTCGTCCTTGTGGTAGCCGAGAGGTATGTGGCCGCCGCGGGCGAGTTTTCCGACGACGCCCGAACCGGGAGCGACCGGCTTCAGGTCGTCGTCGAGCACGACGGATCCTTCGTAGCCCTTCACCGTGACGCCCAACCCTTCACGGGGTTTGGAGGGGTCGTCGGCCGAGGTGGTCATGCCGTTGTGACCGGTTTCGGAAGACCCGATCGCGTCGACCAGGATGATGTCGGGAAACCGTGCCCGGAACCTGGCCTTGACGGACTGGGAGAAGATGGCCGCGCTGGACGCGACCACGAACAGCGATGACGTGTCCCAGCGGTCCGGCTCGGCGTCGAGCGCCTCGATGAGCGGCCGTCCCATGGCGTCGCCGGTGATGGTCAGGGACTGCACGCCGCAGCGCTCGACTTCGGACCAGACCAATTCGACGTCGAATCGGGGCACCAGGACGACCGTGTTGCCCTCGAACATGAATCTCAGCGTGCCCCACTGGGCAGCGCCGTGCATGAGCGGCGGGATGCACAGGCTGACGAGCGGAGCCGTGGATGCCGCCGCCTTCTCGGCGAGGGTGAATTCGGACTCGACCGGCAGGCCGGTGTAGGCGTCGATCCCCCCGCCGAGCGCGTAGAAGACGTCCTCCTGGCGCCACATCACCCCTTTGGGCATCCCGGTCGTACCCCCCGTGTAGAGCACGTAGAGATCGTCGGGAGAGCGCTGGACCGACGGCCGGGCCGGATCGGATCCTGCGATGGCGTCTTCGACGGGGAGCGAAGGGACGCCCGACGACGCGGTTGGGGACCCGTCGTCGATCGAGTAGAAGTGGCCGATTCCGTCGACCCGGTCGATCACCTGCGCGATGACCGGCGTGTAGGTCAGATCGTGCACGAGCGCGACGAGGTCGGCGTTGTCGAACAGATATTCCAATTCGTCGGCGACGTAGCGGTAGTTGATGTTGATCGGGATCGCCGAGATCTTGAACGCCGCCAGCATCGCAACGACCCACGCCTCGCTGTTCACCCCGTGGATTCCGACCCGATCACCTTTGCCGATGCCGTCGGCGAGGAAGCGATTGGCCAGACGGTTCGCACGCTCGTCGAGTTCCCGGTAGGTACGAGAGACGTCCCCGATGATCAGGGCGGTGCGGCCGGGCACGGCGTCGACGGCGTGTTCGAAGAGGTCCGCGATGTTGAACGACATGGAACACGTTCTAGTCGATGGGCGCCCGGTCTGAAGCCAGGGACGGTCAACTGGGCTTGCTCACGGTCACCAGGTAGTTCTCGCCGTAGCCGTTGATGCGGTTCACCTCGGCCTCGAGTCGTTTGCCACGGGCGGCGTCCTCGGCAAGTCGGGCGTGCAGCTCGGTCTGGTCGCCATTCCCGTCCAGGGCAGCGGTGAAGTCCTTGCGCTGACGAGCGGTGTTCGCCTTGATCGCCGCCAGCAGTTCTCGGCGCCGCGGGTGTAACGCTTTCGGAGCTGCGTCGAAATACAGCAGTACTCGTTGGCCCTCGGGCAGTGGCAGGTCCCTTGGATCTCCGGCGGTTCCGGAGACGTGCAGCACCGTGTCGACCTGCCCCGGTCTGCGGACCACCCGAGCGGCGCCGACCTTGTAGGGCTGGACCGGACTCCAGGGCAACAGGACGCGGAACCCCCGGTCCTCGAGCCGCGCTTCGAAACCGGAGCCGATGCCCTGGAGGATGCGGTCGTCCAACCACTTGAGCTCATAGGTTTGATTCCGGTCCAGGTGAGTGGCGACGACGTCGGCGAACGACCGCACCGCGACTCCGGCCCGGCGATCGGTGGGTTCGGCCGAGGCGGCCCTGGGGACGAGGGCGAGACTCCCGACGAGTGCGATCACCCCGACGACCCACGCCATGCCGGCAGACCGTCGCGTGGAAAAGATGCAGATGAGCGAAAAGACGATCGAGAACCAGGTGAGCGCCCCGAGCGGCCAGAGCCACTGGAGCAGATAGTGGGCGGCTTCGCCCTCGATGTTGGATGCCGACCAGAGCCCGGCGAGGTCGAGCGTGACCACGAGCACGGCGAGACGTCGCGCCCCGAGTGCACCTCGGGTGGCCGCGAGCAGTCCGGCCGACAGCGTCACCACGACAGCGACGACGAACCAGACCGGCGATGCGGTGTGGACCACGACCTGTTGGGGCGATGTGCCACCGAGACGCAACCAGGAACCGTTCGGGACAAAGGCTCCGGAGACCAGGTGGACCGCCTGGTCGAAACCCACCACCGCACCGTTCGCCCCGGTCAGGGTCCGCCAGACACTCACGAAGTTCCCGGGGTTGTTGCGGATCTGTTGAAAGGCCGGTGGCAGCCAGAACACGACGAACACCGCCAGGCTGATCAGTACCGGTCGACGGTGGCGGCGCAGGACCGCAATGCTCGAACGTCGATGGCGCGCGAGGACGGTCACCACGGGGGCGGCCCACAGGATCGCGACCAGACCGCCGTAGCCCAGGTGCGCCTGAAAGGCATAGGAACCGGCCGCGACCAGCAACGGGAGCAAGGCGACGTCGCCGTCGCACACCCCCCAGGCACAGATCACCGCGAAGAGCAGTGGGAAGATCCCCACCGTTGGGTTCCAGGGATCGATCGACAGCTCCGCGCCCATCGACGCGATCAGCCCCAGGCACATCAACGAGGCCACCAGCGCACCGAGATCGCCGGCCCGCCGTCGCGTGACCACCACCGTTCCGGCGATGCAGAGCGCATTGACCAGGCCCGTTGCCACATACATGCCGATCGGGCCGAACAGCCGGGTGAACGGCGCGAACACGTAGAACATCGCCGGACCGGGGTGATTGAACGTGAAGCGGCTGTACTGGCCGACCAGTGGTGTGTGGGACGTGCCCACATCGGTGGACCGCAGGTATTCGAGCGCCAGATCCGAGGTGGGCCACCAGTCCGCCCGGAACACCGCGACGATTGCCACGACGATCGGCAGCACCGTCACTGCGACGAGGGTGCGAAACGCCCAGGTTGGCAGCACGCGTTCGGTCGGTCGACCGTCCGGATCCCCGCGCTGACGATCGTCGCCGACCGCCTGGTCCGACTCGAGCTTGGTCACCGGAGGGTCCGTCGCCCGCTACGCGGACGTGCGGGTCGTGGCCGCCTTCTTCTTTGCCGACGTGCGGGTCCCCGACGCCTTCTTCTTCGCCGACGTGGCGGCGGTCTCCGTGGCGTTCGACCTGCCCGATGCCCGATCGATATGGCGTTGTTCCTGATCCGCCGCAGCCGAGACCTCGTGCATGGCCCGTTCGGTCGCTTCGGCCAGGGCCCACACGTCGGGAATGTGCTCACGACAGACCATGAACCCGATGTCGACGTAGTCCCGGTAGGAGAAGACGGTGACGTTCAGGCCGCATCCTTCCATGACCGGTCCGAGCGGGTAGGCGGCCACGAGCTCTGCTCCGGCGAAATACAGCGGAAAGTTCGGTCCTGGCACGTTCGAGATGATGACGTTGTGAATTGCGCGGTGACGGCTGGCGAGGCCCGCGTTCGAATACAGACGCGAGGCGAGATTGAACACGTTCGGGCTGGCGTATTCTGCCCAGTCCATGAGCATCGACGCCCCGACGGCGTTGTGTTCTTCCTTGGCGCCCCTGGTCGAATGACGGATGTGTGCGATTCTCGTTCCGACGTCGTCGATGTTGCTCCCCAGCGAGACGAACATGCCCGACACGCGATTTGCCGAGGGCGCGGCCGTGGTGAGTTCGGAGTCCCGCACGGAAATCGGACAGATGCCGATCAGCGATTCGTCGGGAAGGCATTGGAGGTCATCGAGGTACTCGCGAAGGGTGCCCGAGACCATCGCGAGGACCACATCGTTGACCGTGCAGCCGAACACGTTCTTGACGCGTTTGATCTCGTCCAGGGGGACGCGCGCGAACGCCGTGGACCGATGACCGGTGACCGATGCGGTCCAGGGGGTGCGGGGGGCGGACAATGGAACCGCGCCGACCAGCTTCTCGGGGCTCCGACGTCCCTGCACGATGCGTGAGACCGACTGGGCGGTTCGTCCCACCAGAGCGGGCATGTTGGCGACCCGTCGTCCCAGCGAAGCCACCGCGTACCCCAGGAGCTCGAGGTCGTTCGGGAGGTGTTCGACCGGCATGTCTTCGGGTTCCGCGAAATCGTCGACACCGAGCGGTTCCAGATCGAACAGATGCACCAGAAAATCGGCGCCCGACGCTCCGTCGACCGCGGCATGGTGCACTTTGGTGACGATGCCGATCCGGTCCTGCTTGAGGCCCTCGACCACCCACATCTCCCAGAGCGGCTTGGTGCGATCGAGCTGGTTACTCGCGATCTGGCCGGCCAATTCGGCAAGTTCCCGGCGTCCTCCCGGCGCCGGGGCACCGATCCTGCGGACGTGATAGTCGAGGTCGAAATCGGGGTCCTCGACCCAGACCGGATGATTCAGGTGAAAGGGAACCTCGGCCAGCCTGCGATGGAAGAGCGGGACCACGTGCAATCGTGACCGGACGAACGCCTTGATCTTCTCGAACGAGTAACCACCTGGCATCGTCGCCGGGTCCAGAATCATGGTCATCGCCACGTGCATGTGATGGTTCGGGGTCTCGAGGTAGAGGAACGTGGCATCGAGTCCGGAAAGTCGTTCCATGTGGCTCCCTCTCCTGGAGGCGCGGTCTTCGTGATTCGTCGTAAAGATTCTGACAGGTTTGGCTCGACCTCGCAGCACGGTCCCGCCCGCGCGAGATGATGGATCCCGAAAATGGGAATCTGTTCTACTGTTGTCGCTCATGGATTTCGAGGACACTCCCGAGGAGGCGGCATTCCGGGCTGAGGCTCGCTCATGGCTCGAGGCCAATGCCCCTCGCAAGGGGGAACCCGGGGACTTTTCGAACGCCCATCAGAGCGGTGAGATCGGCGAGGAAGAGTACACGGCCCGAGCGAAGGCCTGGCAGCGTCGGCTATGGGATGGGGGGTGGGCGGGCGTCGCCTGGCCCAAGGCTTTCGGCGGTCGTGGTGGCCGCCCCGTCGAAGCGTCGATCTTCGCCCAGGAACAGGGCCGATTCGGGGTGAGCAGCGGGCTCTTCGTGGTCGCCCACGGAATGGTCGGCCCGACGCTCATGAAGCATGGCACGGCCGCACAGCAGGAGCGCTTCCTGCCGGCGATGCTGCGCGGCGACGACATCTGGTGTCAGCTCTTCAGCGAGCCCGGGGCGGGTTCGGACCTGGCCGGTCTCCGCACGCGGGCGGACTTCGACTCGACGCGGGACGAATGGGTGGTCAGCGGACAGAAGGTCTGGACGTCGCAGGCTCGGGAATCATCGATGGGGATCCTGCTCGCGCGAACCGATCCGGACGTGCCCAAACACCAGGGCATCACCTATTTCCTCCTCGACATGGCCGCGCCGGGCATCGACATCCGACCCCTTCGCCAGATCACCGGGCAGAGTCATTTCTCGGAGGTCTTTCTCGATGAGGTCCGGATCTCCTCGGACATGATCGTGAACGGCGTCGATGGTGGCTGGAAGGCCGCGGTGACCACCCTGTCGAACGAGCGCGCGTCGATCACCGGAAGCGAACGGGGCAAGGAGTTCGATCTGGTGCTCGACCTCGTGCGCAGTCGGGGTCTCGGCGGCGACCGGCTCAGTCGCCAGCAGGTGGCGGATTGCTACACCAGACACCAGATCCTGACGTTTCTGGGGTATCGGATGCAGACCGCGCTCAGTCAGGGAACTCCACTCGGGGCCGAAGCGTCGGTGATGAAGCTGTTCTACGCCGAGCACCTCCGACGGCTCGCGGACCTCGCCGTCACCGCTCAAGGTCCTCAGGGTGCGCTCTGGGACGATGCTCGAGGTCGTGGCCTGTGGCAGTCGAGGCTGCTCTCGGCGCTCTCGATCAAGATCGCCGGAGGAACCAACGAAATCCAACACAACGTGATCGGTGAGCGAGTGCTGGGACTGCCACGAGAACCGAGTGGCGACCGTGACGTGCCGTTCCGTTCGCTGGACTCGTCGGGGCAGCGGTGAGCGGTTCCGAGTCCGCCGAGCAGGCGCCACGCCGAGCCACCGAACTGAGCTCGCTGACCGCTGCACAACTCGAACGTCGCGCACGGGTCCTCGCAACCGCACTGGACCTCGGGCGTCGAGGTGGGTATGACGCCGTGCAGATGCGGGATGTCGCCACCGAGGCGGGAGTGGCGCTCGGGACGATCTACCGCTACTTCTCCTCCAAGGACCACCTCCTCGCCGCAGCGCTGGTCCTGTGGGTGGAGGAACTCGAACAGCAGGTGACCATTTCACCGCCGACCGGTCCAAGCGCGACGGACCGGGTCCTCAGCGTCATCAAGCGGGCGCATCGTGCGATGGAGCGTGAACCGCAACTCTCGGAGGCGCTGGTCAACGCGCTGGTCTCGGCCGATCCCGGTGCGGCGGAGTGTCAGCGGACGGTGACGGTGATCATGACCAGGACGATCTCCACGGGGCTCGATGCCGACCTCGATGCTCGGGTTCGGGCCGACATCGCGCGGATTCTCGGCCACGTCTGGTTCTCCGCGCTTGTCGGCTGGGTCCTGGGGTGGTCGAACATCGGTCGGGTCAACGACGAGGTCGAGACGGCCGGGCATCTCATGCTCGATCACCTCGACGCCGGATCCCCATCGGACTGACCGGAAAACGACGATGACCCCGCCAGGGAGGCGGGGTCATCATCCAGATGAAGGGGAGGGAATCAGGCGGTCGGGTTGTTCCGCTTGCGGGTGGCCAGCACCAGCAGGCTACCCAGCACGAGCAGGGCGACACCGCCGGCGACGAAGGGCATCACGTCGGATCCGGTTGCGGGAAGGGATGTGCTTCCCTGCCCACCGGTGCTCGAACCGCCGCCGGTGCCCGACGTCGAGGACACGACCTGGACGTTCGCGGTCTTGGTGATGGCGGAAACGTTGGTGCTGATGACATGGGACCCGAGCCGGGCATCGGGGGGTACGTTCCAGTTGATGTGGAAGGTGCCGTTCCGCGTCGGTCGTGGTGGTGCCGATGCTCTGTCCGTCCACATAAGACGGTCAGCTCACAGCTCTTCGGGTAGCCCGTACCGGTGATCACGACAGTACTGCCGGGCGTCGTGGTGGGGGGGTTGGCCGTGAGCTGCATCGTGCTCGCGTAGTTGCCAGGGATGGCACTGCACTGCTCGGCTGCGCCGGCCACAGCCGGGGTGAACGCGAACAGTCCGATGGCAAGTCCGAGGACTGCAAAGACTCGGATGATCGGGTTGTGTCGGATACTGGCTGCCATGGTGGTGTCCCCTCACCTCGCTGATGGTGGAAACATGGATGTCGTCTCGGTGACTATACACCAACCCGGTCCGCAGTGGTGCATTTTCATCTGCTTGTCGATCCGGGTGGCAGAGGGATCAGAATTCGCTGCACCTGCGCCCCTTTGAGAACCTTGGAGTTCGTGAAGTTGTTGGCCCGGCTCAGGGTCGTTCCCGTGCGCACCTGAACCAATGTGGCGCCGACGTTGGCCGTTGCCTGCGGAACGACGGTCAGAGGGTAGGACTTCTTCCTAGCGTCGATCTTGCCACTGAGGTCGAGCGAGACCTTGGCGTGACCGCCGGGTGGCACGTTCACGGTCTGGGTCGCGACCCAGGAACCGAGTTCCCGCTCGACTTGGATGCCGACCTTCTTGCCGTTGATCACCATGGATTGGGGATGGAGAGGCGAATAGATACTGAACTGGACGTCTTCCGACCCGAACGGCTCGCCGTTCGTATCGCCCGATCTCGTGTCCGGGTTGCCGAGTACATAGGAAGGCTGGCCCCCCGAAGGGGCATCGTTGTTGATGTATAGGTCGATCGTGGCTTTGGTCTGCCCGGTCTTCGGGTCGTGGCCGACCTGGTAGTCGGAGGCCTGGTGGAGGTAGTAGTCCACCTTGTTCGCACTGCCGTTGCTGAATCGAACGGACAACAGGTCGGAATCGCCGGGTTGCGGGAACTCTCCGGTGAGTCCGATCGATGACAGGTACCGGTCCGACGTGTGGTCCGTCACACTCGCGAGGAGGCGGCGGTCCCGCACCATGGGGGACAACGTGTCGGTGATGGTGCTGACCGAAGGGAGACTCCGATGCGTGAGGGCGTCGAAGGTCGCACGCGCCGCGTTGGAGAGCAGGTCCGATCGGTCGGTCGTGCCCGGAAACTCGATGTACTGGCCGTGCATGAGGAAATCAGCCGCGTTCTTCGAGGTCAGGGGCATCGGAATCCCTTCGGCCTTGACCGGTCCGGTCAGCTTCAACAGCGAAGCCAAGGCGATGGGATCGATGTACATCACGCCGTCGACCTTGCGGCCCCCGGCCTGGGGATAGAGCTGTTCGGCGACCCGCGCGACCGTGGGGAAGTCCGGTGACGCCGAGATGTTCTGGAGGTACCTTGCCGGTTGCAGATAGCCGTAGCGGCGCAGATACTCGGGTTCTCCAGTGATCTTGCGGCTGTTCGGATCCGTCGCGTCGTTCAGTTCCCCCATCTTTCCGCTCCGCACGAGCTCGAGGTGCCCGTTGGTCGCGTCCAGTTCGGCCCACGCGCCGATGAACCCGCCCATGCCGCGCGCCTCAGCGGGATTCGCGAACAGCAGGAGATAGCGCCGGGTGCCGTTGCCGCCCAGGAGTTCCGGCGCGGCCCGGAGCGCGCCGAGCGCCCGGCGCGCTTCGGGGATGGCCCGGTCGAGCTGGTCCCGGTAGTTGCCGACCTGGCCGCGGACCTTGTCGACCAACCAGGGATTCGTGACTGCGTCGAGGTCGCTGCGCGCGCGGGTCATCGATGTTTCTGTCTGCGCAACCGGTTGCTCCATCGTCGCGATCTGTTTCAGATCGAACGTCCCGTCGGCGGCGCGGAGCGTGCGATAGGGCGCGACGCTCGCCGCCCGGGCTGCCGTGGCGGTGATTTCGGCCCCCGAACCGGCCGCCGTGGTGGCGAGTTGCGCATGCTGGGAGAGCACGGGAATGGCATAGGCCGTCTTGGACAACGGATTGTCGAGGATGTTCCGGGCCTGGACGAAGAAGCGGTTCGATGCCGCCCAGTTGGTCGCAGCGGCCCCCTGATGTGCTTGCATGGCCGAATCCAGGCCGAGCTGCGCGAGATGGATTCCGCCGTCGATCGGGGATTTCGCCCGGAGTGCGGTGATCGCGAAGCCGAGGCTCGAGAGCACGACGAAGACCGCGAGGACACCGCTGGCGATGCGCACCCGCCGGCGGTTGCGACTGCGCATCGTCCGGTAGCCGGAGACGAGGACCACGGTGACGACCACGCCGGTTGCCAGGGCGGTGAAACCGAAGAAGCCGACGTCGGCGGTCCGGAGCAGCGCCTGGATGCTCAGCGCGCCGATCAGCGCCCCGGTGGTCCGGTCTCGCCGGTTGGTGCGCACGGCCGCGTGCACCGCGAAGCCGAGTGCGACCAGGCCCAACAGGAAGACCCAGATCGAACCGGCCAGTGCCGTGGCGGTTCCGGCCAGGATGAGCCATGTCCAGCGTCGACTGTTCGCCGTGAACAGGGTGACGATCGCGGCGAACAGGGCCCGCTCGATGACGTCGAAGACTTCGATGCCCGTGGGCGCTGCGGGAGCAAATGCTGCGGCGACGGCGGCGACGGCGGCGATCGCAAAGATGAATTCCCACCGGGTCTGTCGATGATTGCCGCGGTGATGCGTGGAAACCTCTTCCGACACATCCCTCCTGTCAATGAGTTCGTTCCGCGCAGTGTCGGCGGTCCACGGGGGCGATCCCGTCGCTCTGTGCGGCCCACAATCTAGTGGATGGTCGGTCCGAAACGAACGTCATCGCGACTGCTTCGCTTGGTGTGGTCACGCCATGCGCCCTAGGTTCTCCGGGATGCCACGACCGACGACTGCCCATCCCCGGTCGCCGACGCCGACCCGGCCAGAGGGTCCGCGGTGCGATCACCGACGGGGAATCCCGATGACGGGCCGTTTGGAGGGAAAGGTCGCCATCGTCTCGGGTGCGGCCCAGGGCCAGGGTGCCGCAGAGGCTCGACGATTCGTCGCCGAGGGCGCGAGGGTCGTCATCGGCGACCTGAACGACGAGCTCGGTGCGGGCGTGGCCGACGAACTCGGTGAGCACGCGCGGTTCGTGCATCTGGATGTCACCGATCCCGAGCTGTGGCACCAGGCGGTGCAGGAGGCCGAAGGAGCGTTCGGGCCGGTCGACATCCTGGTGAACAACGCGGGCGTGCTGATTTTCGGGCCACTGCAGTCCCTCACGGCCGACCAGATGCGGACCAGCATCGAGGTGAACCTGATGGGCGCCTTCCACGGCATGCAGGCGGTCTACGGGTCGATGAAGGCCGCCGGGGGTGGATCGATCGTCAACATCTCGAGCTTCGGCGGCCTGACCGGACTGCCCATGCTCGGGGCCTACGTCGCGTCCAAGTTCGCGGTACGGGGGCTCACCAGAACCGCCGCGATCGACTTTGCGGGGGCGGGGATCCGGGTGAACTCGGTGCATCCCGGCGGCGTGGACACGCCGATGACCCGGAATCCCGACGGCACCTCGACCGACGATTCTCCCTACAACCTGACGCTGCCGATCAAGCGGCACGCCACCGTGGAGGAGATCGCGTCGATGGTGGTGTTCCTGGCCTCCGACGAGGCCAGCTACTGCACCGGCTCGGAGTTCCTGGTGGACGGAGGTGGGCTCGCCGGGATCCACAACCTCATGACCGGCTGATCCAGGCGGTCGCGCCCCGCACGTCGATCAGTACTCCTCGTCGAGCCGGGCTGACACCGTGGCCCTGGCCGGAGCGTCGTCCATCCGATCGAACCAGACCGGGGGTGGGAAGACACCGGTCTCGGTCGGCGGCGCGGCATCGGCCGGGTCTTCGACATAGAACTGGGCGGCCCACTTGCGGAACTTGGTGAAGGGGCCGTCGGTCGCCGCGAGTGCGGGACGCACGATGTGGGCCTTGTGCTCCCAGATCATCCGGTCCTCCTCGACCTGCTGGGAGATCTCCGCGGCAAACGCCTTGCCGACGCTCGCAGTGGTCGCCTCGTCGCCGAGATTTCCGACGGCGAAGGTGAAGCGCAGGGCACACGTTTCGGCGTCGATCGGGGTGTTGCAGCCCATCAGGTACAGGTCGACGAAACCGCTGAAATGGGTGAAGGTGAATCCCGGCCCGTAGGTGTCGACGTCGATCCGGCCCTCGACGACCCCTTGGGGGGTGACGAACTTCTGGATCGAGCGCATCGTGGCCAGCGGCCCGTCGGTCTCGTAGAGCTCGAGTACGGGGACGTCCGCGGTGTGGTGCACGTAGCGGAAGTGGGCGGAATCGACCCCGTTCTCGGCGAGTTCCTGCCAAGCGGCTTCGATGCGGAACTCCCGGGTGATGACGGTGGCGGAGTCGACGCCGGCGAACTCGGCGAGTTCGGGGACCTCCCAGCTCGGTGGTTCGTCGTCGGGGTGATACCAGGTCATCACCAAGCCGTTGCGTTCGATCGTGGGATACGTCCGGAGTCGCCCCTTGCGGTTCGTGCGATCGGCATAGGGAATGTCCGTGTTGCACCCCTCGGCATCGAACTTCCAGCCATGGAACGGGCAACGGATCTCGCATCCGTGCACGGTGCCTCCGTGGCCGATGTGCGCTCCCAGATGCGGGCAGAAGGCATCGTGGACGTGTGGCGTGCCTTCCTCGTCGCGCCACAGCACCAGGTGCTTTCCGAAGGCGTAGATCGCCTGGGCGGCGCCACGCTCCACCGCCTGCGACCAGGCGACTTGGAACCAGCCGTAGGGCACAGGGAAGGGGTACCGGGACATCGCGTCCTCCGCGAGCGAGAAAACTAGAACACGTTTCACTATAGCGGCCGGCGGGGTCGAGCCCAGGGCCCTGGAACCCTGGTCGGTCCTTCCCGGGTCACCGCGACGCCGCCGACCTGGGCCTGCACCGGGCCCGGCCGGCCGAGCGCGTGACTTGTCCCCTGGCCAACCCGTAGGGTGCTGCACCATGAAACTGGGACTTGCACTCGGGTATTGGTTCGCCGATCCACCTGTCGGCCATGCCGAAGCCGTCCACGCGGCCGAGGAGCTGGGTTTCGATTCGGTCTGGACCGCGGAGGCCTACGGATCGGACTGCTTCACCCCGCTGGCATGGCTGGGTGCGTCGACCACCAGGATCCGCCTGGGGACGGCGGTGTGCCAACTCTCGGCGCGTACGCCCACCGCGACCGCGATGACCGCGCTCACGCTCGACCATCTCTCGGAGGGTCGCATGATGCTGGGTTTGGGAGCGTCGGGCCCCCAGGTGGTCGAAGGATGGTACGGCCAGCCCTACCGCCGCCCGCTGGCGCGCACCCGTGAATACGTCGAGGTCATCCGGCGGATCCTGGCACGTGAGGAGCCACTCGACTTCCAGGGAGAGTTCTACCAGCACCCGCTCACCGGCGAGGGAACGAGCGGGCTCGGCAAGCCGCTCAAGTCGATCACCCATCCACGTCGTGCCGACCTGCCGATCCTGCTGGGCGCCGAGGGGCCGAAGAACGTGGCCCAGACCGCGGAGATCGCCGATGGCTGGCTTCCGATCTTCCTGTCGCCTTCCACCGATGGCACGTATCGGAGCTATCTCGACGAAGGCTTCGCCCGCCCGGGTGCCCGCCGGAGTTGGGACGACTTCGAGATTCCGACCCTGGTGACGATCGTCATGGGCGACGACGTCGAGAAGTGTGCAGATGTCGTGCGGATGCAACTGGGGTTCTACATCGGCGGCATGGGTGCCCGTGAGGTGAACTTCCATGCCGACGTGTTTTCGCGGATGGGCTACGAAGCCGATGTCCACAAGATCCAGGAGCTGTTCCTGGACGGCCACAAGGACGAAGCGATCGCCGCGGTGCCGTTGTCGCTCGTCGAGGATGTCGCCCTGGTCGGTCCCCGGGACAAGGTGATCGGCGAACTGGAGGCCTGGCGGGAGACCTGTATCACCACGATGCTGGTGTCGGGGCCACCGGCGCTGCTCGAGCAGATCGCGAACATCGTCGCGGACTGAGCTGTGCCGAGGCAGCGTCACCGCGGCTCGGGACCTTCACCGAAACCCCGGAGTTCAGGCCGGCTCGAATCGGATCGGCTTTCCGTGGACCTGGTCGCGTTGGAGCCCTTGGGGATTCTTGACCACGGCGCCACCGAGGAGCACCCAGTCGATGCCGGTCGAGTACTCGGCCGGCTGGGCCACGGTGGCGCGGTCGGTGACGGTTTCCGGGTCGAAGACGCACACGTCGGCGTCAGCGCCGCGTTGGATGCGGCCCTTGTGCCGCAGCGGTGGACTCGCCCCCTCGAGACGGCGCGCAGGGAAGATCGTCATCTTGGCCAACGCCTCGACGAGCGTGAGGGCCTGCTTCTCGCGCACCCACACGCGCAGCACCCGACAGAAGGTCCCCGCCGCGCGGGGGTGGTTGTCGCCGGTGTCGATGATCGCGTCGGAGCCGATCAGCGACTTCGGGTGCAGCATCGCCTTGCGAACCGACGACTCGGGGATGGCATAGGCGACGGTGAGCGCGTTGTCGGACCGGGCGGCGAGAAATGAGCTGGAATTCAGCCGCTCCGGGGTTCCGGCGATCTGGAGGTCGTGGTAGGAGATCCTGAACCGTTGTTGCCACCCCGGACCGAACCGGGTCGAGCCGGCGTAGGTCGCCCAGTAGTCGTAGGGGTAGAGCCCGAAGCTGACATCGTGACCGGCCGCGGTCGCGGCATCGATCTCGTCGAGTGCCGCATCGATGTGCCAGGTGCCGCCGGTGCTCGTGAGATGATCGACGTGGACCGCCGCCCCGGACTGCTCGCCCAGCTTGATGATCTCCGGGACGGTCTTGGTCTCTTCGTCATGGGAGGAGTAGCGGCCGTGGATCAGGCAGGGAACGCCGGCGCGTTGCGCGACCTTCGCCAGGGCGAGCATCTCGGCGAAGTTCACGCCGGGCGTGTATTCGGGTTCGAGGTTCACCCCGATCCAGCCCTGGTGGAGCTGCTCGGTGCACAGATCGGCAAGTTGGCTGATCTGTGCCGGAGTGGCGGTGTCGCCGACGTTGAGGCCGAGCTTGTTCCAGCGGACCCAGTGATCGCTGAATGCACCCCCGTAGTTGACCGGGCAGCCGGCCGCGTACTTCGCGAAGAAGTCCTGCGCCCACCAACCCTGTTGCATCCCGTGCATGCCGAGGTTGGTCGTGACCCCGTCGGCGATCTTGTACCACGCCCCACGGGAGTTCGGTTCGTAGGACAGGATGTCGATGAAGCCCGGAGACACGACCTTGCCGGTGGCGTCGATCGTGTTCCGGGCGTGGGTGACCGTCGGGCCGAATCCGGTGATGGTGCCGCCGTCGATGCCCACGTCGAGGGTGCCGTCGAAACCCGAGTCCGGGTCGATGACCCGTCCGCCGGCCAGGATGACGTCGTAGGTGTGCTGGGGCCCCGGCTGTGCCGGCGCACCCTCCAGGGCCGGGGGCTCCGTACGTGCCTTGGTGGTGGTCGGCGTCTCGGGTGGGGCCTTGCGCGGGGTCGACCGTGCCGCCGCGACGTCTCGGGGGATGCCGCGCAGGGTCAGAACGCTGGCCGCCCCGAAGGCGCCGGCGATGAGAAGGCGGCGGCGCTGGAGAGAAGTGGGAGGTCCCTGATCGTCTGGCCCAGACGCGGGTGACCGGGGCGTTTCGGGCACCTTGTGATTCTATCTCCACCTGGGACTTCTCCCGGTGGGTGCCCACGACGAGCGGTGCGGTGCGGCACCCGGCTGCGGTGCGATTCCCAGCAGATGGCGGAGGCAGCGGTCGATCCGATCGGCCGACTCGAGTTCGTCGGCCGGTCCGGAGACCTCCGGCGCTCCCGGCACGGCAAGTCGTGTGGCCCGTGCCCCCGAGCCGGTCAGGACCGCGATGAACCACGCCGGGTAGGTGCGGTCCGCATCGGCCGTCCCGTTCGGAAGTCGGAGGACGGTCGGGGCGCTCAGCCCGGCGAGACACCAGCGCCGGGGCACGGTGATGCGTTGGAGCACGACGAGCGCGTCGTCGAGCGTTTCGAGTCCCGCCAACGGCGTGAGGAACAGCCCGAAGGGGCGCTCGGGGGGATCGACCGCCGGGTCGGTCTCGGCGTGGACCAGGATCGGCCCGGGAGTTCCGACGGTCATGGCGTCGACGGCGAGCGCGACGCGTGTGACGTCGAGTGGGTCATCGTTGTTCATCGGGTCTCCATGGTCCGGAGTTGCTCGTGGACGAGCGGTCCGTGACGGGAGACCGCGACCCGCGTCGGAGATTCGGGACGAATCGGCGATGCACAGATGATCGCGCCGAGTGGGGACAGTGTTGGCTTTCGAGCTCGGGCGGCGACCGGGTCGCCTGCTCGCTCGGGCTTCGCCATCGGAGTTGCATCTCTGGTGCTGCTCCGCCTGGCGGCTTTGCAGCGCTACCGTGGTGGTGTTGGCTTTCGAGCTCGGGCGGCGACCGGGTCGCCTGCTCGCTCGGGCTTCGCCATCGGAGTTGCATCTCTGGTGCTGCTCCGCCTGGCGGCTTTGCAGCGCTACCGTGGTGGTGTTGGCTTTCGAGCTCGGGCGGCGGGGTCAGGCTTGGTGGGCGAGCATGGCCCGCACCGCTGGATGCGCCGGGGACAGAGGGACCCGTCTGCCGCGGTTGATCACGGCGACCTCGGGAGCGGTCACCGGAACGTCGTCCAGCAGGCGGTCGATCTGACGCATGGCATTGGGGAGCCGTCCCTCGACCATGGTTCTGACCAGACGGGCGTCATTGGTGGCGAACGTGTGCGCGGCCTCGTGGGTCAGTTCCTCGCCGGGGGCGTTCGCCGGGCCTTCCACCCGACTGCGCCAGCCGTGCAGGCCCAGCGTGCGGCAGCAGCTCGTCGACGTCCATGAGGGGGCGACGGCCGGCGCCGAAGAGTCGGGCGGCATCGAGGTGGCGGTGCTCGTACCACGCCGCCCGGTACGAGCCGGCGTGCCCCACGAGGTGTTCGGAGCGCCGTCTCGCCCGGGATTCCTCCACCAGGCGAAGACCGATCTCGATGTTGCAGATCCTGGCCCGATCGGCGAGATAGGGCAGATCGAAGCTCGACCCGTTCCAGGTCGCGATCACGCCCGGTTCGAGCTCGTCGAGGAAGTCATCGAGCGCACCCAACAACGACCGTTCGTCGTCCTCGAAGAGGAACTCGTCCCCGGCACTCGACACGGCGACCTTCACGATCGGCGCGTCGCGTGGGTCGAGTGGGCCGTCGCAGTCCGGCCTCGCCGTTTCGATGTCCAATCCATACACGGTCTGCTGCGGCATCGGATCCCCTCGTACGTACCGGGTCACGGTGATCCGAAATCGTAGGGAGCACGACGGCGACCGCGGTGGACCCCGACGCGGGGCGACGCGTTCACAGGCGCAGCGCCGCGATCGAGGCGACCGCGGAACGTTCGCAGTTCCGGAGTTGGACGTGTCCGAAACAGGGTTCACCGGCGAACGCCTCGATCAGCACCGACACGGCGTTGTTGCGCTCCGAGAGATAGGGCGCGTCGATCTGGGAGGTGTCGCCGGTGAACACGACCTTGGAGCCTTCCGCGACCCGGGTGAGGATGGTCTTCAACGTGGTCGCCTCCAGGTTCTGGGCTTCGTCGACCATGATGAAGCTGCCGTGCAACGAGCGACCCCGCAGGTGGGTCACCGAATCGAGGAGCAACTTGTCGCGGGCCACCATCTCTTCCATGACCGCACGGGCATCGGAATGGCTGCGGCGCTCGGTGAGCGCGACCAGGGCATCGGTGATCGCGCCCATCCATGGGCTGAGCTTGTCCTCCAGCCCGCCGGGCAGGAATCCGATCTCGGCCTTGCCCACGGGAACGACCGGACGGTACACGCAGACCCGGTCGTAACGATCCTGTTCCATGACCTGTTCGAGCCCGGCGGCCAGTCCCAGGATGGTCTTGCCGGTCCCTGCGGTGCCATCCAGGGCGACGACCGACACGTCGGGGTCGCAGAGCAGCTCGAGCGCAAACTGCTGTTCCTTCGAACGGGGTCGCAGGCCCCAGGCTTCAGGGGTGCGTGAAAGCGGCCGCACCGTCGTGCCGTCGCAGCGGCACAACGCCGATTGGCTGCCACTGCGCAGCACGGCAAACGTGTTGGGTGTGGAAGGCAGATCGCCCGACGGCACGCACTCGCCGATCGGGACGCCGCGGCGATCGTGGAACAGCCGGTCGATCACGTTGGAGGCGACGTCGATGCTCGCCACATCGGTGACGGCGTGGCTTCCTCGTCGAAGATCGCGGCGGTGCTCGGTCGCTTCCAGGCCGACCTGGGCGGCCTTGATCCGCAACGCGGCGTCGTTGGACACCACGATCGTGGGGCCGAATCGCCGTTGGCCGAGCGCCGCGGCGAGCAGCCGATTGTCGGGGCGGGTCGGATCGAGCCCGAACCCGGCGATCTCGGACAGGGCGAGACCGTTGGTCTCGATGTGGAGCGTGCCACCGTCGGGAAGCGCCACCGGTGTGCCGATGTTGCCGCCGTTGCCGCGCCGGAGCTTCTCGATCGCCCGGATCACCTCACGGGCCGCGCGGCCGACGTCGTCGAGACGGGTCTTGTGCTGGTCGAGTTCCTCCACCACCACGAGGGGAATCACCGCGGCCGAGTCGGAGAACGCGAAGAGCGATTCGGGATCTGCGACGAGCACGGAGGTGTCCAGCACCATCCGGGTCACCGTCGCGGGAGCGATCGTTCCGGCGCGTGCATCCTCGGTGAGTAGATCGGTCACGACGGTGCCTCCTCGATTGGTGAGGGCGTGGCCCGACACGCCCGGGAACAGCGCGTCGACCGGCGCGGTTCACCCGGCGGGAAGCTCGCACAGCAGGGGAGCGTTCCGATGTTCCGGCTGAAGCGGTGTCGACGCATCTGGGTGCACAGTATTCCCGGCCCGCGCGGTGCAACGGTGGATCCCCCGCCCCGGTCGAGACCCGCCGCCGAGCCGGCTCAGCCCAGGATGCGGTACGAAGGATTCAAGATGGCGAGGCGCCCATGGTGGGAGCCCACGACGCCGGACACGCGCAGGCGCGTTCCTGGTGAGACGCCGGCAATCGTGCGCCGCCCGAGGAAGACCACGGCGATCGATCCCGTGTCGTCGGTGAGGGTGATCTCGAGCGTCGCAACGCCCGACCAGGGTTGGACGCGGCATCGACTGCACCCGGCCTTCGAGATCGACCCGGTCACGGAACCGCGCCGCGCCGATGCCGGATCCTGCCGTGGTGCCCTCGGTGACCGGACGTCCCGCCAGGGTCGCCAGACGGGTGTCCAGCACCGAGTCGTCTGTGGTGTCGGCCGTGCCCGTGCCGTGGGTCGAATCGGGCACGGTGACCACCGGGACCTTGGTGGTCGTGTGACTCTCGATGACGTCCGCGACGCTGTCCCGGGTCTCGGCCCGTCCGGCGCTCAGGTGATAGGGCACGAAGGTCACGTTCACCCGCGGGAGATCGTCGACCGCCTGGGCGATCATCGATGCGGTCCGGTCGTGCAGGATGCGATGCCAGACCCGCCGATACTCGATGCGGGGCAGCAACACGGTCACCTCCCGGTCGCCCTTGCGGGCTTCGGTGGCGGCCACCTTCAGGGCCCCGTTCGCGACCCGACGGTCGGGACAGTCGACGATCTGGAGAGGAATCCGTCCCAGCCCCAGCGTGGTCCACTCCTCGGCGAGCCGTTGCGCATGTTGTTTGTCGATGGCCAGATGCACCGCCCTGATCTCCGAGGGTTGCAGGCTCCGCCCGTACTGCAGCGCCCGGGCGGTGGCCCGGTTGATCTCGTCCACCATCACCAGCACGGTGAGCTTGGGCAGGATCCGACGGCCCGCCAGCTCGGTCGCGGCTTCTTCCAGCTCGGCTTCCTCGTCGTCGTACTGACGATTCATCCGCACCAGCAGCACCACGATCAACGGGACGAGGATCAACAGGATCCAGGCACCCTGCGATCCGAACTTCACGAAGAAGATGATCGTGACCGTGGTGGTCATCGCGCAGCCCAGGCCGTTGATCAACAGACCGAGTTGCCAGCGCTTCTCCCGGTGGGTCAGGTGGTGCTTGGCCATACCGGCCTGACTCAGGGTGAAGCTGGTGAACACCCCGATGCCGTAGAAGGGGATCAGCCGGTTCACGCTTGCTCCCGAGACCACGACAAGCACCATCGCGCAGGCCGAGAGCAACAGGATCCCGTTCGAGAAGACCAGCCGGTGGCCCCGCTGCATGAGCTGGCGGGGCATGTAGGAGTCGGTCGCGGCGAAGCTCGACAACCGGGGGAAGTCCGCGAACGTGGCGTTCGCGCCGATGATCAGGATCAGCAGGGTGCTGAGCTGGAGGTAGAAGTACAGCGTTCCACCCAAGGCGCCGTTGCCGAACACCGCCTTCCCCACCTGCGAGATCACCGTCGGTGTTCCCGATTCGTAGGGCACCGGGTGCACCAGGGTCGACAGGACCCCCAGGCCCATGAAGAACGATCCCAGGGCCACCCCCATGATCACCAGAGCACGGCGGGCGTTCTTCCATTCGACCTTTCTGAAGGCACTGACCCCGTTCGAAATCGCCTCGACGCCGGTCAACGCGGATGACCCGGAGGCGAACGCCCCCAGAATCGCCCACAGGCCCGCGCCCTTCATGACCAGATCGGCCACCCCGTTGGTGCCGTGGGGATGCTGGAGCAGGTTGCCGACGACATCCTTTTGGATCTGGACGTGTTCGAGGCCGCTACCGAAGTACCCGCGGACGAGCCCGACGGTGATCATCAGGACCATGGCCGCGATGAACAGGTACGTCGGGACCATGAAGACCTTCCCCGACTCCTTGGTGCCCCGCAGATTGAGATAGGCGATCAGCACGATCACAACCAGGGTGAGCTCGATCTTCACCGAATCGAGTTCCGGGAACACCGACGTGAGCGCCGCGACGCCGGCCGACGTGGACACCGCGACGGTGAGGATGTAACCGGTCAGAAGGGACATGCCTGCCACGAGAGCGGTGCGATAGCCGAAGTTGTCGCGGGTCACCATGTAGGCGCCACCGGCGGCCGGGTACGCCTTGATCGTCTGGCGATACGACATGATGAGGAAGGTGAGCATCACCAGGATGGCGACGGTCACCGGGACGACCAGGCTGAACGCGTAGACCCCGACGACGGGGATCAGGATGTGCAGGATCTCTTCGGTGGCATACGCCGACGAGGAGATGCAGTCCGACGAGAACACGGCCACGCCGGTGGGCACGCCGAGGCGTTGCTCGTCGAGTTCGCCGCTGGACAGCGGAGGTCCGAGCAGACGGGTCTTGAGTCGGTACGTCAGCGGCTCGGGGAGTTCCGGCAGGGGCGCGTCGTCCGGCGCCGCGCTCGGGGTGATCGCGTCGGTCGATTCGGATGCCGCAGAACTGGTTGTCACCGCAGTGTTCGTCCTCGAAGTCGCATGGTCGGCACTTCCGGACCGTTCCCGAGGATCCATCCTGCCCACAACGGACGCAGAGGTGATCGGAGCTGTCCCTTGTCCGGCTCGGGAATTCGGGCTTCCCAGGCCGGACCGACTCTATCGGCCCGGCCCGGGGTCCGATCCAAACCCGGCAGCGGTCTTGCGGTCGGCCCCGTCGAACGTGTTGCATTGTGCGTCGTGCACATCGTCATCGTGGGGTGCGGGCGGGTCGGTTCGGAACTGGCACACCTGCTGGATGGGCAGGGCCATTCCGTCGCCGTGATCGACCGCGACGCCGTGGCCCTGAACAAGCGGCTCGGAGAGGGGTTCACCGGACGCCGCGTCATCGGGTCGGGTTTCGACCGCGACGACCTCGACGCGGCCGGCATCTCCGAAGCCGACGCGTTCGTGGCCGTGACCAGCGGCGACAACTCGAACATCGTCGCGGCCCGGATCGCCCGGGAGACCTACGACATCCCCAACGTGGTGGCCCGCATCTACGACCCGCGTCGGGCCACGCTCTACCAGCGTCTCGGGATCCCCACGGTGGCAACGGTCTCCTGGACCACCGATCAGGTGATGCGCAAGGTGCTCCCGGCGGAGGCTGCCCCACTTTGGACCGACCCGCTCGGCGACGTGCGACTGGTCCAGAAGCCCGTGCCCGAGGGATGGGCAGGCCGCCGACTGCGCACCTTGGACGAGCCCGATGGTTTCGCGATCGTGGCGGTCACCCGGGAGGCGACGACGATGTTGGCCGACGACGACCTGATCTGCCAGGAGGGTGACGTGCTGTTCATGCTGGTGGATGCCGACCACGGGGACGATCTGGAGCAGGCGATGAGCACAGGGGCCGAATCGTGAAGGTGGCGATCGCCGGCGGCGGCAAGGTCGGCACCTACATCGCGGGCGACCTGGTCCGCAATCACCACGAGGTCGTGCTGATCGAACGGGACCCCAGGCGGGCCGTGGAGGTGGCCGACGAGTTGGGCGTGACCGTGCACGAGGCCGACGCCTGCGAATTGGCCGAGTTGCATGCCGCGGGTCTCGACGACGTCGACGTGATGGTCGCGGCCACCGGTGGGGACCAGGTGAACCTGGTCGTCTCGCTGCTGGCGAAACAGGAGTTCGCCATTCCGCGGGTGGTTGCCCGCGTGAACCATCCCAAGAACCAATGGCTGTTCAACGAGGCGTGGGGCGTGGACGTGTCGGTGTCGTCGCCACACCTGTTGACCGCGTTGGTCGAGGAAGCCGTGTCGGTGGGCGCCCTCGTGCAGCTGCTGCCACTGCGCGGGTCGGAAGCCAGGTTGGTCGAGGTGCGGCTGGCGCAGGACTTTCCCTGTGGCTCGGCACCTCTGGCCGAGCTCGCGATGCCCCGCGACGCCACGATCGTGGCCGTCGTACGGGATGGCCACGTGATGGTGCCCAACGGTGACACGACCCTGGAGGTCGCCGATGAGGTCCTCGCGTTGGTGACCCCCGAATCCGAATCCGACCTCAAGGCGTTGCTGGTCGGCCCCTGACCGCAGAAAATCAGTGGCTATCCGCGATTGGGTGGTGCGGGCCTGCTAGCAAGGACATGTTCCCGAACGGCGGGAACCGACGGATGTGCGCCTCCGGTGCAGAGATGTCGGAACCCCCTCCGGTCATGGAAATCGCCCGAACCACACCGTGTGGCGAAGGCCCCTCATCTGCGATCACATCCTCTGGAGGTTCTGGTGTCGAATATCACCAAAGCAGAGCTGCTGGACCGTGTTGCCGACCAGGCAGGCATGTCGAAGAAGGACACCGAGACCGTTCTCGGCGTGTTCTTCGACGTCACCGTGGCGGCGGCGAAGAACGGCGACAAGGTCGCCTGGCCCGGTTTCGGCTCGTTCGAAGGCATCAAGAAGGCGGCTTCGACCGGTCGCAACCCGCAGACGGGCGCACCGGTGAACATCCCGGCCCGCAAGGCGCTGAAGTTCAAGGCGTCGTCGACGATGCGCGAGCAGCTCAACGGCAAGAAGTAGTCGAGTTCACGACCGGTCGGCGACGACCGGTTTCCGACCCGTTTCGGCCGGGGTGGCAAAGGCGACACCCCGGCCGTCCAAACGGTGCCGATCAGCTCGTCGCCCGAGTGGTGGGTTCGTCGAGCGCAGCCAGGTCCGCAGGCACGTCGATGTCCCATTCGAGGGAGTGGTCGTGCACCAGGCGAACCTCGAGGCCGAGACGACGAGCTTCGGCGATGTGGCGTTTCAGTGACCCGGCACCGTACGCGAACCTGAACCCCGGGGTCGGGGTCGACAACACGTTGGTGCCCGTGCGGTGCCGGTCGGCCACCAGGACGATGTCGTCACCGGCGGCGTCGAGCCAGTGGAGCGACGAAGCCAGCGGCAGGTCACCGTGGACGACGGCGACGCGGGTGGCACCGGCATCGAACCGCTCGGCGGTTGCGGCGCTGATCGCACCGTTGAGCCCACGGCCGGGCTGCCACGACACGGCGACGCCCAGTTCGTCAGCCCACGCGGCGACCTCATCGTCGTCGCAGACGATCCAGGTGGCCAGCGTCCCGGTGGCTTCGACGACGCGAGTGGCCATGCTGCGGGCGAGTGCGGCACGCTCGGTGGCCGACAGCGCCGGGGCCAGGCGGCCTTTGGCCCGCGTGAACGCCTTGACCGGGATCAACACGTTGAGCGTCACGTCGGGCATCGCCAGCCGAGTGTAGGTGCCGCCGCGGCGAAGGACGGTGCGAGGTCGGGCAGCGCCGATCCACCCGTGAGGGGTGTGGAGCCACCGGACTAGCCTTGGCGGTCATGCAGATCCGCGTCACCGTCGTCGGAGCCGGATCCTGGGGCACCACGATTGCCGCCCTGGCCTGTCGAAACACTCCCACCACCCTGTGGGCCCGCGATTCAGCGGTCGCCGACGAGATCACCGCCACCCGTTGCAACAGTCGCTATCTCGCCGATTTCGATCTGCCCGCCGAGCTCGGGTGCACCGCGGATCTCGAACGAGCCGTCTCCGGAGCTGACGTCGTCGTCATGGGCGTCCCGTCCCAGGGATTCCGGACGGCCCTGGCCGACATCGCCCCGTGGGTGCGGCCGTGGGTGCCTGTGGTGAGCCTGACCAAAGGACTCGAGGCGGGAACCCGTCTGCGCATGTCCCAGGTCGTCGCCGAGGAGCTCCCCGGACATCCCGTGGCCGTGCTCACCGGGCCGAACCTCGCCAAGGAGATCCTCGCCGGGGACGCCGCCGCGAGCGTGCTCGCCATCGACGACCAACACGTCGCCGGTGCGCTGCAACCTCTCTTCGCCGGTGAGCTGTTCCACGTCTACCGGCACCACGACGTGATCGGCTGCGAAATCGGAGGCGTGCTGAAGAACGTGATCGCGATCGCCTCGGGCATGGCCGACGGGTTGGGCACCGGCGACAACACCCGCGCCACGGTGATCACCCGCGGACTCGCCGAGATCATCCGCTTCGGCCAAGCGCTCGGCGGCGAAGAGGCGACCTTCTCCGGTCTCGCCGGTACGGGTGACCTGATCGCCACCTGCATGTCCCCACAGAGCCGCAACCGGTCGGTGGGAGAACAGCTCGGCCTGGGTCGGGGCATCGACGAGATCATCGACGAGATGCACATGGTGGCCGAAGGTGTCAAGACCTCCAAGGTGGTGCACGAGATGGCTTCCGAGCTCGGCGTGGAGATGCCCATCGCCGAGGAGGTCTACGCCGTCTGCCACCAGGGGCGACCCGCAGCCGAGGCGTACCGTGGTCTGTTGCGCCGCACCGCCGGCCACGAGCGCGGTCACATCGGCGTGGGGGACTGGTGAGCGTCCTCGACCAGGCACTCGACCCCACCTCGTGGCTGCGGCCGGTCGGCCACGAGGATCCCGGCCTGGCCACGTGGACACGTCTGGGGACACTCGACGGCGCCGGTGAACCGATCGTGGATCCCCGTGGCGTCATCCAGGTCGCACCCGGCCGACCGGGCGTCGCCTGGTGGATCGCCGGTGACGACCGTTGGTACTTCCCGTCCCGGGAGGCCACGGTGCGCCAGTCGGTACAGCACGCGACACCGATCGTGGAGACCCGTGTGCGCGTCAAAGGCGGCGATGTCTGTCAGCGCGCCTACGCGGTGACCGTGCCGGGGGAGTCGACGATGCGCGAGGTGGTCGTCATCGAGGTCGAGAACACCACCGGGGTACCCTGCGGCGTCGCCTTCGCGCTGCGCCCCTTCGGCGTGCGCGCGGCGACTCCGGTGCACCGGGTCCACCTCGATGGTGGGGTGCTCTTCGCCGACGATCGTCCGGCTCTGGTGTTGCCCCGATCTCCGGCCGGCGCGTATGCCACCGATCATCGCATCGATCTGTCGGTGCCGACGGCCACCGGTAGTGCGACCAAGCCCAGCTTCCCGCCGCTCAGCTGTGACCATGGGCTCGCCCAGGCCGTGGTCGTCGTGCCGTTGGCCCACCGGCAGATCTTCCGGGCCGTGGCCCCGGTCCCCGATCCCGCCGGCTGCGATCACGACGAGGCCGCGCAATGGCCTGCGGCCGTGCCGACCGCCCAGCAGGTGGCGCGTGGATGGCGCACCCAGATCCGGGGAGCAGCCCGGGCGAAGTTGCCCGACCCGCGCCTCGTCGCGGTGCTCGAAGCCGCGCCGGCCTGGTTGTCGGCGACGACCAGTGGAGCTCGGACGGCAGTGGGCCGATCGCTCTGGGACGACACGGTCACCCCCCGCTGGGACCATGTCGCCGCCATCGCCGGGGCCATGGACCGCATCGGGTTCGGTGACCGCTCCGGCGTGCTGCTGGCCCGGGCGACCGATGCGCTGGCGGCCGCGCCCGACGCCGATGCAACCCCGCTCGTCCGAGCTTTCGCCACGCACCTCGCCCGCCGTCCCGACCCGGCCTTCGCCCGCGCGGTCGCCGAGGCGTGCTCCCACATCGTCGCTCCATTGCTCACCCGCCGACCACCACCGTTGCCGGTCGCCCGGCGACAACACACGCTCGATGCCGCGTCAGCGGTGCTGACCCTGGCCGGAGAACGTCGGGCCGCCCGCGCGGCGGGCCGGGCCGCATCCGTCACCGGTGGTCGACCCGCGCCGATGGGCGATGATCCCGACCTCTCCGTGGGGGCCGAAGGTTGCGATCACCTCGCGGGGCTCGAACGCGCCGTCGACCTCCTGGTCAGTGGGCGCGCTGAACCCGCCTGGCGCATCCTGGACGGCTTTCTCGATCACGTGTCGTCCACCGGGGTCTGGCCCGCGGTGTCCCGCGCTGGGGTCGAAGGACATTCGATCGGCGTGGGCGCGGCGGTGGCCTCGCTCGCCTGGGACCTGCTCGCCACGACATCGGACCACACGGTGCGTCTGGCCTCGCATGTGCCGGCCTCCTGGCGGGGGGCACCGATGGACGTCACCGACCTCGTCACCCCACTCGGCACGCTCGGCTACTCGGTGCGCTGGCACGGCAATCGACCGGCGCTGCTCTGGGAGCTGCGCGACGAGCTGAACAACACCGAAGAAGCACGTGTCGACACCGGGAACCCGTTACGCATCGAGTCCGCGGGGCTCGACCCGGTGTGGCACGCCGTGGGCACGGATGGGGAGGTGTTGCTCGGGGCAGTCGCCGGCGCCGAGACGTCGCAGCCCCAGGGTGCGCGTATCGCCGGACTGCAGATCGGCGCCGCCCCCGATCGGGAGGGGTCGTGATCGCCCGCCGCGAGTCGAGCCCCGAGTCGCTGCGCGAGCTGCTCGAGAGCATCGGTGTGGACGCCGCCGACATCAACCAGGCCGCCGAGGAAGGAACCGCGGTGCTCCTGGCCGTCGAACGGCTGGTCTTCGACGACCAGCCCCGACTCACCACCGAACAGGTGCTCGAGATCACCCCGCTGAACCCGGACCAGACCACCGAGCTGTGGCGGTCGCTCGGGTTCCCCGACCCGCCCGTCGACCAGGCCTTCTTCACCGACGCCGACGTGCAGATCCTCGGCGTGCTCTCGGACCTGGTCGACACCGGTGCCACCGATTCGGACCTGCTGCTCCAGCTCACTCGGGTGGCGGGCCAGTCGATGGCCCGCTTCGCCGCCGCCCAGATCGACATGCTCCTGGAACGTGCCACCGATCTGACCGACGAGATCGTCGCCGAAGTGGAGGCCGAACGGGCCGTCGCCGACGGTGACGCGGGCGACGGTCCCGCCACGTGGAAACCCTCGCCCGACGTGGCCACCCAGGAGCTGCCGGCGATCGACGCACCCGACGTTGCCGGGGACCCCGACGACCAACCGCAGCTCGACCCCGAGGTGCGCCGTCGTCTCGCCAGGGTGCTGCTCGACGACCCGGCCGTGCTCGCGTCGGTCACCGTGCTCAACGTCGTACCGCGCCTTCTGGAGTACGTCTGGCAACGGCACATGCAGGCCGCCGCGCGGAACCGGCTGCTGCACGGCGGTCCCGAGAACGGCACGATGCTGGCGGTCGGGTTCGCCGACCTGGTCGGGTTCACCTCGTTGTCGCAGCAGATCTCGACGGCCGATCTCGCCGAGGTGCTCGAGCGCTTCGAGCGGATCGCGTACGACATCGTCGCCCAACACGGAGGTCGGGTGATCAAGATGATCGGAGACGAGGTCATGTTCTGCGTGGCGGATCCGCGCCGCGCCGTCGAGGTCGGAATGGAGCTCGCCACCACCTACCGGGACGACGACGAACTCTCCGACGTACGGGTCGGGCTGAGCTGGGGTCAGGTGCTCCAACGCGAAGGTGACTGCTTCGGTCCGGTCGTCAACCGGGCATCGAGGGTCGTGAACATCGCGTTCCCCGGCAGCGTCGTCGTTTCCGATGAGCTGCACGACCTGCTCGAGGACGAGGCCGACCTGCACTGGCGGTCGCTGCGCCGCAAGAACCTCAAGGACATCGGACGGCTGACCCTGTGGAGCGTGCAACCGTCCGAGGCGGACGAGCGCGACCCCGAGACGCGTGACCGGGCCCGCGTCGAACGGTCGGAGCGGGTCGAGCGGGCGATCGAGGAGTTGACCAGCGGCGAACTGGGAGCCAGGGAGGCCCGGCAGGCCCGCCGTGATGCGTTGCGACTCCGCAAACGTGAGGCGGAGGAGCGGGCTCGGGAGGCTCGGCGCACGATCGAGGAGCGGACCAAAGAAGCCCTGAGGCACGTCGACGAACAGGCCCGGCAAGCTCGGCGAGACGTGGAGGAGAAAGCCCGCGAGGCCAAGCGTCAGGTCGCCGAACGCACCAAACAGGAAATCGCCGAAACCGAGGCCCAGGTCAACGAGGCGCTCTCGGAGTGAGCCGGTGTCAGTGGTCCAGGTGAACGGTCTGGATCCCCCAGGGCCGTAGCTCGAAGCTGTCGGTGAATCTCTCGTCGCCTTCGCCACGGAGATCGACCAGATGGCCGGAACGCCCGGGGAGCTGCACCGTCGTGGTCGAAGCAGTCGGGTTGAACACGCGAACCTCGAGCACTTCGGGGTCGTCGTCCACGCGGTGCACCGCCGCGACCTCGGCTCCGGAGATCTCGAGGAGCGCACCTTCGTCGGGGGCCGCGGCGTCACCCGATTGGGTCGGTGTCCCGGTGCCCGGAACATGGACGCCGGCGACCTGCAGGTCGATGAACGCCGCGTCGGCGATCGCGAAGGGGTCGGTGTCACCCACGTGGACCGCGTAGCGGAACGTGTGCTCACCTTGCACCTGGGCTCCCGGCGCCCGCACCATCGGGCCCGCGGGCAAAGGACGGGTGGGCATCGGCAGCTGGGAGAGCATGTCGGTGGCGCGCAGCAGGGTGACGGCGAGCTGGGCGGCCCGCCGGTCGGGACCCTCGCCGGCCATGTCGACGAGCTCGTACTCGTTCAAGCCCTCGTGAGCGACGCACAGGCCACCCGCGACGACGAACCGACGGCTCGGAAAGGTGGGCAGGGCCGGTTCGGACGGTCCGCCTTCGGCGTCCAGGCCACGTTCGACCACGCCGAACGCACATTCGGCCGTGGAGGTGGCGGTCGCCTCGGGTAGGGGGAACCAGGCGCGCAGTCGGTGGTCGCGGGTGTTGTTGTCGAGATGGACTGCCACGCGGACCAGGTCTTCGCCGGCGCGCAGCTCGATCTCGGTGACGACGCGGACCGGCACGTCGCCGATTCGTTCGTCGCCCAGTGCACGCTCCGGCCAGTGCGCCTTGCCGGTGAGTTGCAGCCTGGTGCGCAGCGGTCCGGCCTCGAGGGTCTCGATGGTCGTGTCGGACAATCCCCGGCTCACGACCCCATCTGCGGTGGGGCAGAAGTTGTAGGTGTCGCCGCGGTCGCCTTCGTCGACCAGCAGGCCGAGCCCGCCGTGGCCGTTCACCGAGAAGGTCCCGTCGTCGTCGAGACGGACTGCGACCACGTCGTTGGCCATGCCACGGCCGTCGTCGTCCACGCGCACCGACGACTGCACCGCGCCGGGCCGCCAGGCCTTCCATCCGAAGCCGGGCACCGCGTCGACGTGAGCCAGCACCCGGTGTTCGGGTTCGGTCACATAGAAGAAGCGCACCGGGCGGTCGGGATGCTCGGCCACGAACTGCTCGAGCGTCGCGCGGGGTCCGGTCGGGTCGAGCAGGCCGAACCGCCGTGGGTCGACGTGCAGGTCGACGTCCAGGCCGTTGTCGGTCGGGGTCAGGGTGACCTCGTGGACGTCGCCGAGTTGGTCGTCGATGACGCCGAAGAATTCGACGGCGGCGGCTCCGGTGCGGGTGACGAAGGGCAGGCGCGCGGGAAGCTGCCAGAGCTCCTGGGTCCCCTCGGGCGCGGGGCCTTCGGGAACGCGCACTTCCACCAGGCCCGCGCGGGTGCGCGCCGTGGGATTGACCACGATGGCACCCGGCACGGACGGGTCGGTGAACGCCGGGGCGCCGAGCCGGTACGCGGCGAGTTTGGCCCGCTCGACCAGGCCCTCGGCAATGGCCTGGACCTCGGCGAAGCGGTCGAGCACCGCGAGCACCACGTCGTCGTGTGAGCACGCGCAGATCGAATCGTGGGCACTGTTGTGCACCATGCGTCGCCACGCCTGAGCGAGAAACGCCGCGGGCCAGGCGTCGGGCGGGCTGAACAGTGCGCACAGGGGCTCGGCGAGGCGTTCGAGGCTGCGTTCGGCTCTCGCCGCGGCGATCTTCACGTCCACCCGGTTCGAGGTCACGCCCATCAACAGGTTGGCCCGCGCTCCCGAGCGCAACTCGCCCTGCCAGGTCTTTGCCGGGGTCTGCGTGGCGCGCTGCTCGGCGATGTAGTCGGCCAGGGTGGAGATCTCGAAGTGCCAGTCGTCCTGGGACGCGTTGGCTTCGGCCACCATGCCGGGGAGTTCGGGGATCGGATGACGGTGGTCGGTCCCGTGCATGAACAGCACCGGCGCGTCGTCGGTGCCGGCCGCATTCCCGGCGCGGGCGCAGAACAGTTCGGCGCGCCGGATCAACGCGGGGGCGTCGGGAGGCAGCCCGACGCCGTTGCCGTACCCCCAGGGGAGGTACTGGGCATGCACCGAAGACCCATCCGGCGCGATCCACTCGAAGGCCGGCGCCTCGGTGTACTCCGCCGGCACGCCGCGCCAGACCACCGCGTCCGCGAAACCGAACTGGTCGAGAATCTGGGGCATCTGCCCGATGTGTCCGAACATGTCGGGCAGATAGCCCACGGCCATCGCCCCGCCGAAGTCGTCTGCCCGGTCCAGCCCCATTGCGAGGTTCCGCACGATCGTCTCGCCGGACACCCCGAACTCGTCCATGAGGATGTACCACGGCCCCATGACCAGCCGTCCGGCCTCGGCCAACCGTCCCAGACGCGCCAGGTTGGAGGGCCGGATCTCGAGGTAGTCGTCGACCGCCGCCATCTGCCCGTCCAACATGAAGTGCCGGTAGTCGGGGTCGTCTTCGAGCAGCCGCAGGACCTCGTCGCCGAGATCGACCAACTCCATGCGGAACGACTGGAACGTGCGATACCACTCGCGGTCCCAGTGGGTGTGCGGGATGATGTGCACGTTGCGTGGCATGGTGCGAGCCTATGCGTTGTCCGTCGACTGCCCGTCGGGGACCCGCGCCGGGCGTCCACTCACCGTGGCGACGAGCCCGACGCTCCCGATCGCGGCCAGCATCGCGAGCGGGCGGTACCAGGCCCAGAACCGGGCACTGGCGGGCAGCGGCAGTGCGAACCGCAGGAAGGTGTTCTCGGCGCCGAAGGTCACTGGCGCGCTGATGAGCAGCGCGATGACCGGGAGCAACCAGACCAGCCGGTCGATCGAGGTGCGACGCGCCGCGACCACGACCACGGACGCGCCGAAAACGACCCACAGATAGTGGGACCACACCAGGGGGATGGCCAACAGCCACCCCAGGTGCCCCAGGGCCCAGGCGACGTCGTCGTCGGCGTGTCGCATGGTCGCCGCGCAGAACACCACCGCCACGACGATGACCCCGAGCTGGATGCCCAGGGCGTGCGCCTCGGCGAATCCACGACCGGTGACGAGCCCGACGAACGATGCCAGAGACGAGTTGTGCGGGATGGCCCCCGCGAAACGGGCCAGCTCACGGTTCATCGCCAGATACCTGGTCCAGACACCGAGCGGCACGAACGCCAGTGAGAGCGCGAAGAGCAGGGCCAGGGCGACGGCCGCGCCGACCAACGCGCGGAGGCGACGACGCCAGACGAGCACCGCGGCGATCACGACCGGCGACGTCTTGAACGCAACGGCCCCCACCCATGCCGCGACCGCACCGGCCCGCCGTGCGGGGCGTCTCAGTTCCATGCCCAGCGCAACCGAGACGAACAGCAGCGGTGAGACCTGTCCGATGGAAACGGTCTTGAGCGCGAGCGGCGTGAGCAGCACCGCGGCGATCACGAGAGACGCCGCCGCGTCACGACTCCTTCCGGCGATTCTGCGCCAGAGCAGCCACATGGCGGCGATGAGCCCCAGTGCCGAGAGCACCCTGAACACGCCGGTTCCGAGCGTGTTCCCAGCGCAACTCACGGACCAGATGAGAGGAAGTGCGAGTGGGCTGGCCAGATACGCGAGTCCATGGCATCGGGTGGGCGCGGGGGTCGCGACGGTAAGACACCAGGTCCTGCGGTACTCGGGGGTGACATCGTCCCACGATTCGATCGGCTCTACGTACAGATAGCGGGGCGCATCGGCCACCTGACGGACGGCGGTGACATAGGCGGTCGCATCGGCCGTTCCCCGGTCGCCGGTACCTTGCAGCGCGAGCGGAAGGGTGATCCACGACAACAGGATCACGGCGAACACGATGCCGAGGACACGGGGCGCAGGGTGGGGGTGCCGGGGAGGTGCCATGGCGGATCGTGGTGACGGTGCCGGCCCTCGGCGAGTCTGCCGGACCGGTTCGGCCGGTGCCGGATAGTATCGGCTGCGATGAAGTTCATGATGCTGTCCACGCTCGGTCCGGATGGTTCTGCCCGGATGCGGGAGAATCCCGTTCGGCTGAGGGAGGTCAACGCGGACGTCGAGGCGATGGGTGTGACCGTGCTGGCCCAGTACGCGGTGCTGGGTCAGTGGGACTTCGTCAACATCCTCGAAGCGCCCGACGAGGCGGTCATGGCCCGGGTTGCGACCACGCTCGCGGCGCGGGGAACGCTGAAAACCTTGACCATGCCGATCATCGACGTGGACGAGTTCATCGACGTGATGAGCCAGCCGGCGAAGGGCTGACGGCCCGCCGGGTCAGATCCACCACATCGAGCGCTTCTCCTCTGCCCGCACGTCCTCGGGTGCGAATGTGGTCGGGAGTTCGGTACCGTCCGAACTTCGGCGCAGTCGATAGTTTCTGCCGTCGGTCCCGAGAACGGTGAAGCCGCGGGACCAGGAGCCGTCGAAGGAGGTGCGAACCTCGACCCGGGTACCGACCTCGTAGACGGCAGGGGGGTCGTCGTCGGCGGCGGACATGGTCCGAGTGTACGGTCGGACGTCCCCTGGGAATCGCTGCAACTAGGTTGGGGCGATGCCACGTGGGCCCGCACCGACGCTGACGGTCGAGCGGGAGTTCTGGGCCGCAGGGCGCCGGTTGGTGGTCGGCATCGACGAGGTCGGACGGGGCGCCTGGGCAGGACCGGTCAGCGTCGGCGCCGCTGTCGTGCCAAGAGATCGCCGGGTCAACGGCGTGCGGGACTCCAAGGAGCTCACCCAGGCCGAGCGCGAGCGGCTCTATCCACGCCTTGCGGCATGGTGCACCGCCTGGTCGGTCGGCCACGCCGACAACGACGAGTGCGACGAATTGGGGATGACCCGTGCGCTGCGGCTGGCGGCGAGGCGGGCGCTGGAGAATCTCGGGGTCACGCCGGACCAGGTGCTCCTCGACGGCAAGTTCGACTACATCGGTGCGGGCAACGTCCAGACGATCGTGGGTGGCGACCGGAGCAGTCTTTCGATCGCGACCGCCTCGGTGCTCGCAAAGGTGACGCGTGACCGGATCATGGGTCAGCTCGCCACCGCACCCGACCTCGCCCCGTTCGCGTTCGACTCGAACAAGGGCTATCCCTCACCGGTGCACCGGCGCGCACTCCAGGACCACGGCCCGACGGTCTGGCACCGGCGCTCCTGGTCGTTCATGGATCGGCTCGACGGTCACACCCGCCGGGTTCCCGGCGCGCTCACGCTGTTCTCGTCACCTTGAGGCCCGACGGGTCAGGGACCGGCGAGGCGCTCGGATCGTCTCCCTCCCCTGACCCACCGGATCAATTCCGCGACGGGCCGCTAGCCTGCCCGCGTGCGCCGAGATCGGAGGTTTGGATGAAACTGCGGCCCTCCCACGGCCCGATCAGTGAAGCCGACGCGTTGCCGGGGCGTTCCGAACCGGTAGCGGTGGCCCCGACGAATCTGGTGACGGGCCATTCGATGCTTCCTCCGTTCCCCGAGGGCACCGAGACGGCCGTGTTCGGTACGGGTTGCTTCTGGGGAACCGAGGAGTACTACTGGCAGATCGAGGGAGTGTGGACGACTGCGGTCGGTTACGGGGGAGGCATCACGCCGAACCCCACCTATGAAGAGGTCTGCTCCGGGCGCACCGGCCACGCCGAGGTCACCCTCGTCGTGTTCGAGCCGGCGGTGGTGACCTACGAGGCACTCCTCGGCGTCTTCTGGGAAACCCACGACCCGACCCAGGGCATGCGCCAGGGCAACGACATCGGCAGCCAGTACCGCTCGATCATCCTGACCACGTCCGATGCCCAGACCGCCGCAGCCGAAGCGAGCCGCGACCGTTTCGCCGCGGTGCTGCGCGATGCCCGGTGGGGACCGGTGACCACCGAGATCGAACCGCTCGACGGGCGGTTCTTCTACGCCGAGGACCCGCACCAGCAGTACTTGGCGAAGAACCCGCACGGCTACCGATGTCACGCGGCCACCGGGATTCGGTATCCACACGTCGGGCGGTAGCATCGAGGGCCGTGGCTGACCGCAAACCGTCCAAACAGCGACGACAGGCACAGAACCGTGCGATGCGCGAAGCGCGCAAGGCGCGTGCGTCCGCGGCCAACACGCCGGTTGAAGAGCGGCGGGTGACCGAGTCCGAAGAGGACGAGAGAAAGTCGCGGCGTCGCAAGTCCCGTCGTGACGATTCCGAGGTCAAAGCCCGCGCCCGCGAGGTCATCGACGCCTCTGCACGCGACCCGCGACGACGACCTCGATGATCTGGAAGACGACATCGAGGAGTCGACCGAGGGGCCAGCGGTTCCGACGTCGACGCCACGCCGCTCGAGTCCGGTCTTCTCGGCTCGACACCGGGCCGAGGTCGCCTCCAGGACCGTGGACCGTGCGCCCGCTCGGACCCACTCCGGCGTCAGCGCGGCCACGGGCGCGGAACTCCTACCCGCGGATGCCGCCCCGGCGACTCCGAAGTCCCCGTCGACGACGAAGCGGGCTGTCCCGCGAGCCGAAGCGACCTCACCCGCGCGGTCTACGTCGAAGGCCACGGCGTCGAAGCGGCCCGCGAAGGGGCAGCCGGTCTCGGCGCCGGCAGCGTCTCGATCGTCGGCCAAGCCCCTGCCGGCCTGGCTCGACCGGTTCGGCGGCAACGAGCCCGGTGGACGCTGGGTGATGCTCAGCTTTCTCACGGTGCTGCTCGCGTCGATCGTGCTCAACTTCATCCACATCGTCCCGGAGATGGCGAAGAACGCCAAGGGCAAGCAGGTGGCGACCGGACGGCACTTCACGATCTGGCACTACGGCATCGGCCCGGGGCTCTACTTCCTGCTCCCCCCGATCGTGATTCTGGGACTGTTCATCGTCACCGCCCGGCCGGCCAACCGACGGAGGAGCTGGAACTGGGCCTTGCTGAGCCTGGCCTTCCTGACGTTCGTGACCAATTCGATCGCGGTCTACATCATTCCGATCGGCTGTCTCGCCTGGGGTTGCTGGCAGGCCCGCAAGGCAGCGCTCGCCGAGGTCGGTGGCGACCCGCGCGTCCTGCGCGAGGTCGAGCGGGAACGCCGGGTCGCCGAGCGGGAGGCACTTCGCGAGCGTCGGAACGCACGAGCCGGACGCTGAGGACCGGGCCCGGTCGGCCGGGTGGCGCAGATTCAGGTGCAGTCGTAGGTCATCGTCACGACCCAGAGGCGGGGCTTGCCCTTGTCACCGGGAAGCGCGGTGACCGACACCTGGGTGGTGTCGCTCGAGTAGACGTAACGGGTTGCCGAGTGGCTCGTCAGTTCGTAGCCGTTGCGAGGGACGCCGGCATCGGCATGCTTGACGAACCAGTCGAGCGCGGCCTTGGGTCCGTTGGACCCTGGCTGCGAGTTCGGTGCAACTTCGGTCGAGTTGCAGGTCAGGTGCCTCGACCCGGATGCCGAGCAGCCGCCGACAGCCAGCAGCGCGACGGCGAGAACGGTGGCGGTTCGACGACGCATCACGACCTATCGGCCACGCTCGGGTCGAGGTGAGCAACGCCGAGGGCACTCACGGGTTGCGGACCGAAGTACAACTCTGCGGCCGGTACGGGTTTGCCGAGCAGGAAGCCCTGGGCCATCGGGCAACCCAGTTCCATCAGCACCTCGAGCTGTCGGGAGGTCTCGACGCCTTCGGCAGTCGCCTGCTGTTCGAGTGTCGCCCCGAGGGTCACGACGGCTTCGACGATCGCACGATCCGGTCCCGAATGGTCGAGCCCCGCAATGAAGGAAGCGTCGATCTTCAACCCGCTCACCGGGAGCCGCTTGAGGTAGTTCAACGACGAGTAGCCGGTACCGAAATCGTCCACCGTGAGTGCGACGCCCTGGTCGCGAAGGGCGCGGAGGACCCCGATGGATCGTTCGACGTCGTTCATGAGGGCGCTCTCGGTGATCTCCACGCTGATCTTTTCCGGCTGGACGCCGGCCTCCCGGAGGCTCTCGGCGACCAACCTGGGCAGGTCGCTGGTCGCGATGGTGCGGGCGGAGACGTTCAGCGAAAGCCAGGGTGAGGTCGGTCCCAGTTGGGACTGCAACGTGGCGCACTGCGACATGACCTGGCGCATGACCCAGTGGTCGAGTTCACCGATCAGCCCGGACTGCTCGGCGATAGGGATGAACTGGCCCGGCGCGATGAGACCGAGCTCGGGGTGCTGCCATCTGACCAGGGCCTCCAGACCTTCGATGCGTCCGGTAGCGAGGTCGATGATGGGTTGGAAATGCAGGACGAGCTGATCCCCGGCGATCGCCTGGGGCAGATCTATCTCGGTGCGAAGCCGGTGGATGACCCTGGCTCGCATGGTGTCGTCGAAGAACGCGACGTTGTTCCGCCCATCTTCCTTTGCCTGGTACATGGCGGCATCCGCATCCCGCAGCAGGGTTTCGGCGTTCGCACGCGCATCGGTCGCAACGGCGACCCCGACGCTGATCGTCGGCTGGAGGCCGGTGGCACCGATGTCGATCGGACGGCTGGCCTCGGCGCGGATCCGCTCGGCGATATCGGCGGCCTCCTCGCGATCATCCAGCGGCTCCAGGAGCACGGTGAACTCGTCGCCACCGAAGCGGGCGACGGTGTCGCTCGGTCGGATCGCCTGGCCCAGGCGACCGGCAATCTCACAGATCACCCGGTCGCCGACCGAGTGACCGAGACTGTCGTTGATCACCTTGAATTGATCGATGTCCAGGAAGAGCACGGCGATCCGGTGCGTGCTGCGCTCCATTCGGGCGACCGCCTGGGTGAGGCGGTCCACGAAGAGCGTCCGGTTCGGAAGACCGCTGAGCTCGTCGTGGAGGGCCTGGTGGCGGGCAGATGCTTCGGTGCGACGACGGCCGAGCGCGAGGCCCAGCGTGTTGGCCATCGCCGCGACGAATCCGGCTTCGGAACGGGTGAAGCAACGGGCCTCACCGGATCGGACGAGCATCGCTCCGCTGACGCCATGTCGGTCCACGAGGCGCACCGCGAGAACGTGGGCATCACCACGCTTGTTGGACGCATCGTCGTCACCGCCGGACCTGATGTGGGTGTCGTCCAGCGCGGTGAAGGCCAGATCCGTCGAGGCGCGCAACACCCCGCCGGGATCCGGATCCACGAACTGCGTCGGATCCTCCGCCTCGGTACACGCGGTGATGATCCGATCAGCCGGACGTTCGTGAAGGAGCAGCACACGACTCGATCGGTCCGTCGTGGTGACGGCGTCGGTGATGGTCGAACCGTCGAGCAGGATGACCGTGCACGACTCCGTCTCGAGCGTGTTCCGCACCAGGGCTGTCGCATTGGTGGCGAGGGCGTGGACGTCGGGAGCGGTGAGGGCCTCCCGGCCAAGTGTGGCGACGGCGCTCTGTTGCGTGGTGGTGTCGAACAGGAGCTTCTCGGCCGACACCCGCTCGGTGACATCCCGACAGTTGATGACGATTCCCTCGACCGTGGGATCGTTCGTCAGATTCACTGCCCGGGCTTCCACCCACCGCCACGTGCCGCCGCGGTGGCGGATGCGCACCAGATTGAGCTGGGACGTCGTGTTCGGCTCGAGGGCGTCGAGCGATTCCTTGGTGGTTGCACGATCATCGGGGTGGAAGGCGTCGAGTGCGTTGCGACCCAACACGCTGGCCGCACTGAACCCGAGCATGTCGTCGACGGCCGGCGACAGATACGTGATCCTGTAGGTCGTGTCGAGTACGGCGATGAGGTCCGACGAGTTGCGGACCAGCGATTCGAAGCGTTGCTCTCGGAGTCGTTCCCGGATGCGGCTCTGCTCCATCTGACGGGCGAGACTGATGAGGCGGATGACCACGATCGTCGACATCAGACACGCGCCGATGACGAAGGCCGCGCTCGAAGACTCCGATCGGCCGTAGTCGATCAGGATCAACAACGGTGTGTCGAGGAGTGCCAGTGCGAGCAGTGCGATCCGAGTGGTGCCGAATCTGTGCGGGACGATCTCGTCGGGCTCGGTGACCGACTGCATCGACGGATGGAGTGCGGCGGCGGCGAGCAGCGTGGCCAGGCCGATCTGGAACGGAACGTGCGTGGCGAGACCCGATTCGGTCAGCACCGAGATGCCGGACCGGATGTGCGCGCCGGTTGCGAACGCGGCGGCGACCATGATGAGGCGGTACGAGACCGTCGTCCGGGCCGTTCCGAAGGCCCGGCGGAGGAGCGCGGTGCACGCCACGATGTCCAGTGCGGGCAGCAGGCTCACGGTGAAGACCTGGAGCGGGCCGACGGCGGTGGTGGCGACTGCCCCGCTGAACACCGTGCGCCAGGCGAACAACCCGAATGCGAGGCCGAGGATCATCGCGTCGAGGGTGCTGTCGATGTCGCTGTTGCGTCGCCGGATCTGCGCCGCAGCACAGAACCCGCCGAAGACCAGGAGGTAACCGGCGACCTGGATGCTCAGAAAGACCTGCACCGCGGCATGGGAATTGCCCGCCCATTTGAGTGCGCCCACGGTCGTGGCGGTGACGAGGATGCCGAGACCCATGGCGAACGCGAACCAGGCCGCCGGTCGTTCGGGTTTGCGGACCTCGAGCATCAGGACGATGGTCCCGACGGCGATCGCGGTGATGGTCAACAGGACCACCACCCGGACCGTGGTGTTGCCGGTCGCCGCCGTCATCGCAGTACCTGCAGCACCCAGCGCGCACATGGCGATCCAGCGACGATCCCTGGTTGTGGAACCGACCGTGGTCGCGACGCCCCCGCGTTCGTCCTGGGGACCTTGCAGCGGCACGGTCGTCATCGAGGCATCGACTCTGGCTCACGGGTGGGAATCCCACATAGTAGTGACCCATACGGGACGCTCCCGGGTCCGATCGGGAGAAATTGGACCTTGACGAACTGGCCGGAGAGGTGTTCGATGAACAGTGAGGACATCACCACTGCGATGTCCTGAGCGGTCATCGACCGAGGAGGTGCCGCCGACATGCAGCGAATGCTCGCCAGGACCGTTCCGATCCGGAACCAGCGATGCTTCATCGCCTCGGACGTCAGCGAAGACCGACGGTATCGGCAGCGGTCACCTCCGCAGTGACGTGGCAGTTCGCCACTCCTGAACATCCGACACGTCGATCGTCGGCCTCGATCCGACACGAACTCCCGGATGGCCGCAGGCCGCCGGCAGCACGAGGCGACCCCGCCACCGAGTTCGGCCACAACGATGACGATGGCCCGGCGACCGACCTGTCGCTTCAGTTGCCCCGCCGCTTCCGGTCCGCTGCGTTCCGGACGGCGGGGCAGCACGCGTTCGGGTGTCCTCCGCGGTCGCGACGACGGTAGCGTTGGCTCCATGACGCGCTTCGTCGACGCCGACCGGGTCGAGCCGGGTCCTGCCGAGGTTCCAAGAGTGCTCACCGTGCACGCGCACCCCGACGACGAGTCGTCCAAGGGCGCCGGGACGGTACGTCGGCTGGCCGACCGCGGTGGACACGCCCTGCTCGTCACCTGCACCGGTGGTGAGGCCGGCGACATTCTCAACGAATCGATGCGCCGACCCGAGATCGAAGCAGATCTGCCGGCGGTGCGGCGGGCCGAACTGGAGGCCGCGGCCGATGCGATCGGGTATTCCCAGGTCGTGCTTCTCGGCTTCCGGGATTCGGGCATGCCCGAAACGCCCGAGAACGAGCATCCCGACGCCTTCGCGAACGGGGACTTCGTGGCCCAGGTGGGACTTCTCGTCAAGGTGATCCGTGCGTTTCGCCCGCACGTGATCATCACGTACGGCGACGACCAGAAGCACTATCCACACCCTGACCATCTCCGCGTGCACGACATCTCGGTACCGGCATTCGACCGAGCTGGTGACCGGGCGTGGTATCCCGAACACGGCGAGCCATGGACTCCGGCGAAGCTCTACTACTCGATGTGGTCGCGTGAACGGATTCTCGAGATGCACACCAAGTTCGTGGAACTGGGCCTCGAGTCGCCCTATGGCGATCGCTGGCTGAACCGGCCGGAGCCGGAGGTTGCGGCCACGACCACTATCGACGTCCGGGGGACCTATGGCGCGCGCGAAGGCCGCGTTGTTGGCGCATGCCACCCAGATCGATCCCGGCTCGCCCTTCTGGTTCGGTCTGCCCGACGAGGTGGCCGCCGAGGTGTACCCCTACGAGGACTATCGACTGGCGCAGTCGCGGGTGCCCACCGAGGTACCCGAAACCGACCTGTTCGCCGGCGTGGCCGACCTGAGCTGAGGCGTCGATGCACCTGTTCGACCCTGCCTGGTGTGACCGGCTCGTCACCGCCTGTGACGGGGAGGACGCCGCACTCGGCGATGTCGTCGTCGAGGTGCAGTTCACGGGCGCCCCACGAGGGCGGGGCCGGGTGACCTTCGTCTTCGAAGGAGGGCGGCTGTCCGGCTGCGCGCCACGGCGCGGCGACGAGGCCGACCTACATCTCAAGACGACCTGGGACAACGCTTGGGCGATCCTGCGTGGTGATCTCGACCCGAATGTCGCCTACATGACCGGCGATCTCAAGACCGATGGACCGACCGGGCCGCTGTTGGCCCTCCTGTCCGTACTGCGGCGACCGGCAGCCGTCGCCGCGCGGACCGAACTGGCTGGGCAGACCGATTCGGACGCCGATTGAACCGATCCCTGCGCTGTCGTGAACAGCGTCGGGTCAGGGCGCCGGGAGCGGGCAGCCCGGACTGGGGAGTGTCAGGCGGCCCGCTGGAGATCACGTAGCGCCCGGTAGCCGATCGTGGTCACACCCACGTCGCGCAACCGGTCCCGCAGGTCACTCGACGGTCCGAGCAACTGGTGGTCCTCGACCCGTCGGTCGGCGTCAGGGGCGATCGCGCGGAGTTCGTCGGTGCCGATCGCCGGATGGGCCAGGATCTCGGTCACCCCGGGGCGGGGATCGGCCAGATACCGGTCGATGAGCACGGGCGTCGAGACGCCCGGGTCGTGGATGAAGTGGTCGGGAAAGAGCACCCCTTCGTCGCGGGCCAGCGTCCTGAAAGGAAACCCGAGCGCGCGTTCGGTCGACGCGCCGGAGAGACGCATTGGCAGCTCGTAGTGCACCGCGACCTCCAGGTACGCGTCGAACAGCTCGGGTCTCAACTGGAGGGTGCCCATGTGGGAGTCGACGTGGGTCACGTCGAACCCCCAGAGGATCGCCCGTTCGACCTGGGCCATGCACTCTCGGCGCACCTCGTCGACGTCGGCGTGTTCCGATGCGTCCTCGACTGTTCGGGGGAATCCCCCGTCCCCGTCCAACAGGGTGGGGGAGTGCGTCACCGGTCCCCACCGGTAGGAATCCCATTCAGCGTTCAGGGTCAGATGGACGCCGATGTCCTCACCCGTATAGCGGGTGGCCGCTTCACGACTCCAGGGGCAGGGCACCATCAGCGTGGCGCTCGTCGCGGTGCCGTTCACCAGCGTGTCGAACACGCCGACGTTCGCGGCATGGCACATGCCGAGGTCGTCGGCGTTGATGATCAGGATGTGGTCCTCGGGGGAGAACCCGAGACGTTCGGCGAGTTCGGTCACCCCCGTACGATACGCCTCACTGCTCGTTCAGAGGCGCTCGACGATCGTGCCGGTGCCCAAGCCGCCGCCACAGCACATCGCCACGAGTGCCCGCTGCGTGTCGGTGCGGATCAGTTCGTGGACGGCCTTGGTGAGCAGGAACGCGCCGGTGCAACCGAGGGGATGGCCGAGTGCGATGGCACCCCCGTTGGGATTGACCTTTTCGGGATCGGCGCCCAGCTCTTTCTGCCAGGCGAGTACGACCGACGCGAACGCCTCGTTGATCTCGAAATTGTCGAAGTCGTCGATGCCGAAACCGGTGCGTGCCAGAAGACGTTGGGTGGCGTCGATCGGGCCGGTGAGCATCAGGACCGGGTCGACGCCGACCAGGCAGGTGTCCACGATTCGGGCGATCGGGGTGCAGCCGAGCGCTTCGGCCCGTTCCGGGGTCATGACCAGCAGCGCTGCGGCTCCGTCGGAGATCTGCGAGGAATTGCCTGCGGTGTGCACGCCGTTTTCGCGGGCGACCGGCTTGAGCGAGGCCAGCTTGTCGAGTGAGGTTTCCCGCAGGCCCTCGTCCCGGGCGACGCGGTGGGTCGAGCCGGTGGCGTTCCCTTCGTTGTCGAGGTCGGGGGCTTCGACCGGGTGGACCTGGGTGTCGAAGCGCCCTTCGTCCCAGGCTCGTGCCGCACGTTGCTGAGAACGCAGTCCGAACGCGTCGGTGTCGGCTCGGGTGATGCCCCATTGCTCGGCGATCCGCTCGGCGCCTTCGAACTGCGAGGTGAACTCGTAACTGTCGAAGTAGGTCTTGGGGATCGGAACGCCGAGGCCGAGCTTCTTGGACGAGTTGGCGCCGATGGGAATACGACTCATGGATTCCACGCCGCAGGCCACGGCCACGTCCACGACGCCGGAGCCGACCAGTGCCGTGGCGAGGTTCGTCGCCTGCTGGGAGGATCCGCACTGGGTGTCCACCGTGGTGGCGGCAACCTCCTTGGGCAGCCCGGCCGCGAGCCATGCGGTTCGGGTGACGTTGAAGGACTGTTCGCCCACCTGGCTGACACAGCCACCCACCACCTGTTCCACGGCTTCGGGGTCCACCCCGGAGCGGGTGATGAGCTCCGACTGGATTTCCGAGAGCAGTGCGGCCGGGTGGACCGAGGCCAGGCCCCCGTTCCGCTTTCCGATCGGAGTTCTGACGGCATCGACGATCACGACTTCACGCATGGCTGTGCACCGTAGAGCGTCCCGACGATCGATGCGAGTCCGGAGTCGACGTCGCGTTCAAGCCGCCGAGGGGTGGCGAGGTCCGTCGAGTCGCTCGCGCCGCCCTCGCCGGCGGTCCGCATCAGCGAGGGCCGCGCGTGCTCGGGCGAGCCCGGCGCGCCCGATCGCTTTGGTCTTTTCGTCCAGCCGGGTGTCTCGTGGAGGTTCGATGAGGCGAAGTTGCTGTCGTGCCATGGTTGCATCATCGCGACCGGGTGGGACATTTTCGGTTCGTCGTGCGTCTAAAGTGCGACTAAAGCACACAACAGGCGAATTCCGGGGGACGACATGCCGGCGACGAATCGAAAACTGCCGGCCCTGGCCGTTGCCCTGGTCGTGTGCCTCGCCGCCATCGTCGCCGTTCATCCGAGCCGACCGGCACGTGCTGCCGACCCGCCGTTGGACTGTGCGCACTGGCGCTACGGGTCCTCCGATGAGCCGGCATCGTTGCCGAGCGAGTACGACCGGAACGACTACCGCAAGACCTCCCTGCGTGATCCGTCGCTGCAAGATTCGCCTCACAACCTCTGTGGCCAGAAGGGCGCAGCCGTCGACCTGGCCTGGGGCATCACCGAAGGCTCACCGACCGTGCCGATCGCCATCCTCGATTCGGGGATCCGCTGGCGCAATGCCGCGTACATGTCCGATCTGGCGACCCAGGCGCACATCAACATCGGTGAGGCCCAGCCGCCCTGCTACCCGGTCGTCCCCGACGGTGACTGCAATCACGACGGCGTGTTCAACATCACCGACTTCGGGGCGATCCCCGACGAGAACCACAACGGCATCGCCGACCCCGAAGACCTCATCTTGAACCCCACCTATTCCAACGGCGTCGACGACGATCACAACGGCTATGTCGACGACATCTCCGGTTGGGATTTTCTCTCCGGCGACAACGACCCGCTCGACACCCCCGACTACGGACACGGCAGCGGTGAGGCCGACGACTCGGTGGCCGCGGCGAACGGCACCCGTGATGTCGGAACCTGTCCGAAGTGTCAGTTCATTCCCGTGCGGGTCGGCGATTCGTTCGTCGCCGACGGGCAACGCTTCGCGGCCGGAGTGCTCTTCGCGCTCGACTCGGGTGCCCGGGTCATCCAAGAAGCGCTCGGCGTGATCAACGATCCCATCCAGGCCCAGCAGGCGATCGACGCCGCGTACGGCAGGGACGTGGTGGTGGTGGCGTCGATGGCGGACGAGGCTTCCAAGCATCCGAATCTTCCGGCCGCTCTGGAACACACCCTTGCGGTCAACTCGGTGACGACGATGAAGAGCGGCCTGCTCCAGGACGGCTCCACCACGGGATATCTGTCGTTGAACGGGTGCACGAATTTCGGCGGGCGGACCTTCGTGTCGGTTCCCTCCTCGAGCTGTTCTTCCGAGGCGACCGGTGAGGCGTCGGGCATGGTCGGGCTGATCGAATCCGCGGCCGATCAGTACCACGTGCATCTCAGCGCGAACGAGGTGATGCAGATCGTGCGCGCCACCGCGGACGACATCGACTTCTCCACCCCGACGCCGCCGGATCCGGCGAACGATTTCGGCACCCCGACGGGCAATCCACTGGTCGATACGGTGCGCTACCCGTCGCGCCCGGGTTGGGATGCGACGTTCGGCTACGGGCGGGTCAACGCCTACGAGATGCTCAAAGCGGTGCGGGACTTCAAGATCCCGCCCGAGGCGATGATCGACTCGCCGAAGTGGTTCGCGCTCGAGCCCACGACCGGGACGGTGCCGGTGACCGGCCACGTCGCCGCGCCGGCGCGCAGAGCTACGACTACGAGGTCCAGTGGGCAGCCGGGCTGCAGCCTCCCGCCTACCCGACGACCGACACCTGGCACGACGCGGGCGGTGCTTCCGGGCAGACCGCGCCCGTCGACGGCACGCTCGCGCACCTCGACGTGGCCCAGATCGCCGCGGCGCTGCCCGACGGTGGGCACGGCACCCCCGTTGATCCGTCGAACCAGAACCGCCCCGACGAGGAGAAGTTCTCGGTGCGCATCCGGGTGGTCGTCCACGCCCATGGCGGTGCGAGCGATGGGCTGCGCGGTGAGATGCAGAAGCAGATCTTCGTCCACGACGACCCCGATCTGCTGCCCGGCTATCCCAAGTCGATTCCCGGCGCGTCGAGTGCCTCGGCGCGTTTTGTGGACCTGCTCGGTGACGGCCACCAAGAGCTGTTGGTCGCAACGTCGGAGGGCACGATCCACGCCTACCGGGACGACGGCTCCGAGTTACCCGGTTTTCCGGTGTCCGGTGACCCGTCGCCGTTCTGGCCGACCCAATCGGCCACGGCCGCCCGAGCGGGCATCGGGCAACCTGCCGGGTCGTTCCTGCTCGGCGCACCCGCCGTGGGTGACCTCAACGGTGACGGCCACCTGGAGATCGTCGACGGTGACTTGACGGGAAAGATGTATGTGTGGTCGGCGACGGGACAGCGCCTGGCCACGATGTCGGTGAACCCGGCCTATTCACACGACAGTCGCGCCGACCAGGACCAGTACAACCGCACCCAGACCGGGTTCGCCAGTGCTCCGGCGCTGGGTGATCTGAACGGTGACGGGACCTTGGAGATCATCGGCGCGGCGATGGACCGGCACGTCTATGCCTGGCACGCCGATGGTACGCCGGTGGCCGGATTCCCGGTGCTGGCCGTCGACCCGAACACGCCGACGTCGGTGGACCCGGTCAGTCACACGGTGACGTTCGACCCGGCTGCGAAGCCGGGCGAAGGTGGCTCGCTGATCACCACGCCCTCGCTGGCCGACCTGGACGGCGACGGACATCCCGACATCGTCGTCGGCGCCCAGGAGGAGTACGGCGGCTCGCCCCAGATCGGTGGTGAAGGCACGGACATGGTCGCGTTGCTCGAGCAGGCAGCCAGTCCGGGAACTTCCCGCGTCTACGCGATCTCCTCCAAGGGCACCCTGCACGGACCTCCTCCGCCGGGTAGCGCCAACCCGGATGCGGGCGCCTACCTGCCCGGTTGGCCGGTCTCGGTGCCGATGCTGGAAACCGGGTCGCTGCCGACGATCGGCGACGGCGTCGCGATGCCCGCGGCGATCGGCGACCTCGTCCCGGGCAAGCCGGGGCCGCAGGTCGCGGTGGCGGGCGCCACCGGCCCGCTCATGGTGTACGACGCGGACGGCACCGGTGCCTATGGCAGCACCGCCGACGGGAACATCCCGCCGGTCTGGGCGGCCGGTCTCGGCAACCCGAGAGCGGCAGAGTTCGGCGCGAACCGGAACTCCGAGGACATCGCGGCCGTCTCGGTCGCCTTTTCGGGGCCGGCGTTGGGAGATCTGAACGGCGACGGACGCGACGACGCAGCCGTGCCCACGCTGGGATTCAGCCGCCTGCTGGACGTCAACCTGAACGGTCTGCAGTTGCCCAACGACGACCAGGTGATGGCCTACGACGGCCCGAGTGGCACACCGCTGCCCGGGTTCCCCCAGACCACCAGCGACATGGCCTTCTTCGTGCAGAGCGCGATCGCGGATGTGAACGGTGACGGCAAACCCGAGGTGATCGCCGGCAACGGCGTGTACACGCTCAACGCATTCGACTCGTCGGGTGCTTCGCCGGCCGGTTGGCCCAAGCTCACCGGTGGGTGGACGTTGGGCACGCCCGCGGTCGGCGATTGGAACGGCAACGGCAAGATGGACGTCGCCCAGTTCCGCCGCGACGGCCAGTTGCTGGTGTGGCGTACCGATTCGACGACCCAACCCGAGTGGGGGTCGTGGAACTGCAATGCGGCCAACACCGGCTCGGCACTCGAGCCCTGTGCGGTATCCGGTCCGACTCCGCCGACGACCACCACTTCGACCACGGCCCCGACGACCGTTGCGCCGTCGAGCAACCCGCCGGTTTCGACGACGCCGGCCACCTCGGTTGCCCCGGTCTCCCAGAGCGGTTCATCCGGGGCGGGCGGCGGAAGTGGAAGCGGAGGTCTGCTGCCGGTCACCGGTTCGCGTATCGGCGACATCGCCTTGTTCGGCGGTCTGCTGGTGGCCGCGGGGGTCGTGGTCGAAACGGTCCGCCGTCGACATCGGAGGGGCGCGCAGGCGTAGGCTCCGGGGCTGTGCCGACAGTCGAACTCGACGGGGTGACGACCTCTTACACCGAGGTCGGCGATGGTCCACCGTTGATGTTGCTGCACGGCGGGATGAGCGACGGCACCTCCTGGGGTCCGCATCCCCAGCTCCTGGCCGAGCATTTCCGTGTGTTCGTGCCCGACCGGCGGGGTCACGGCCGCACACCGGACACCGAGGATCCGTTCTCTTATGACGCCATGGCTCGGGAAACCCTCGCGTTCTGTGCCGCGGTCATCGGCGAGCCGGCCCATCTGGCCGGGTGGAGCGACGGTGGGATCGCCGCGTTGCTGGCGGGTCTGGCGGCACCGGAGGCGGTGAACCGTCAGGTGCTGATGGGCACGAACTTCCACCATGACGGGCTCCTCGAGACGGGGCTGGGTGCCGGTCCTGATGCTGCCGAGGTCGAGTTCATGCGCGAGTTGTACGAGGCGAACGCCGTCGAAGGGCCCGGGCACTGGCCGACCTTCTGGGCCAAGACGGAGTCGTTGTGGCGCAACGAGCCGACGCTGACCGTCGACGACCTGGCCCAGGTGTCGGTGCCGACGCTGGTGCTGGTCGGCGACGACGAGCCGATCCCGCTCGCCCACACGGTCGCGATGTACGAGGCGATCCCGGACGCGCAGCTCGGGGTGATCCCGGGCGCGTCGCATCTGGTGCCCCTGGAGCAGCCCGAACTGGTTGCCGGCATGGTGACGCGGTTTCTGACGATGGATCTCCCCCCGGTCACCTTCGACCCGATCCGCCGCCGCTGATCGACTGTTGTGTGGCGGGAGGTCGAGCGTCAGCAGGAACAGGGGATCTGCGCACACCTCGGGCAGCCGTGGGCGTAGCGTGCCAGGGCTTGGTCCAGGTCGATGTCGAGTTGGTTCGCCAGCGACGCGACCCAGGCGATGACGTCGCCGAACTCGTGCACCTGCTGGTCTCTCGTGCCTTTCCTCACTGCCTGGGCCAGCTCGCCCACCTCCTCGGCCAACCAGGCCACCGTCGATGGGATTCCCCGCTCGGTGTCCCTGGCGCCGTAGGTCGCTCGGATCAGCTCCTGCAGATCGGCAATGTTCATCAGCGTGGTCCCCTTGCAATGCGGCCGCGGTTGTCGAGGCACTGGCAACCCAGTGTGCACTGGTTCGCCCAACCAGGCGCGCCCGCGGGCGCGCCCACCGTCGGAAACTTGCTGAGATTTCTTGCCGGATGCGGTCTGGTTTCGGCCCGAAAGTGTCCCAACCAGTTTCTACAATCGAACTTACGTTCGATTGTAGAAACGACGGGAGTATCCCATGACCGCACCAACAACGACAGCACCCGAAGCCGGGAACCAGTCACACGACCGGATCTTCGAATCCGGACCTGCGACGCGCCCGCGGGCGCGCCGGGCCGGCGTCGGCGAGCTGCCCACCGAACGGCTCGAAGCCGAACTGGTCGAGCTCACCCAACGCCTCGCCGCGGGCACCTACGAACTGCTCGTCCTCGTCGGCGAGTTCGACGCACGAGACGCCTGGGCCACCTGGGGTGCGCTGTCCTGTGCTGCGTGGCTCGCGGACCTGTGCGACATCGAAATCTCGACCGCCCGCACCCAAGTCCGCGTCGCCAGGGCCCTGCGCGCCCATCCCGAACTCGACGCGGCCATGCGTAACGGCGAGATCAGCTACGCGAAAGCCCGGGTGCTCGTCCCCAGCCTCACCACCACCAACGCCGCCGAGCTGATCGACATCGCCGCATCCACCCCGGCCGGACGGCTCGGCGCGGCGATCGCCGCCTGGTCCCACCGCCACGAAGACCCCGACCTGCTCGCCCAACGTCAACGCGACGCCCGGTCGTGTTCGTGGCGAACCGAACCCGACGGCACCGTCATCCTCACCGCCCGACTCACCCCAGCCGCCGCCGGCGCGCTCTGCGCGGTGATCGACACCCACGTCACCCGGACACGACCACTCCCCGTCGACCCGACCCCAGACAACCCGGCCGACGCGTCCGCGGACGCGGGCACACCCACGCCCGACCACCACCCATCGCTCGCACAACAACGCGCCGACGCCCTGGTCACCATCGTCACCACCCCACCAGGCGACAACAAGACCCCCGCAGTGCAAGCCGAAGTCGTCGTCCACGTCGCCGCCAACGGCAACACCCTCACCGACGGCACCCCCCTGTCGGATCACTCCGTCACCGCCATGCTGCCCGACGCGTTCGTGTCGCTCCTCCTCCACGACACCCGCCGCCAACCCGTCGACGCCAGCCCCAGACGACGATTCCCCACCCGCCGACAACGCCGCATCGCCGACGCCCGCCACCCCGAATGCGCCCAACCCGGCTGTCACGCCCGCACCTTCCTCGAATACGACCACATCCAGCCCTACACCACCGCCGGACCAACCACCATCGCCAACCTCCAACGCCTCTGCGGCCCCCACAACCGAGCCAAAGCCGCCGGCAAGATCTCCTCTGCCGCCGCGTCAGGTCACCCGAGCTGACCCCAGGAGCATTCGCCAACTTGCACGACCAGGTCGGCTCGCACCAGCCGCGACCCGTGGGCGAGCAGCCGCCGGATCACCGCAGTGGTGAGACCATAAGGTGGGTTCGCGACCACCCGGAACGGCCGCCGTGGCAGACGAAGATCCCGCACGTCGGCCCTCACAACCGTCACCGGAGCATCGGCGAACATCTCGCGCAACGTCGCCAACCGCTTCGGGTGCAATTCCACAGCAATCACTCGAGCGCCCGCGGCGACCAGCGGGCGTGTCAGCGCGCCAGTTCCCGCCCCGATGTCGAGGACCAGGTCACCGGGAGAGATCCCCGCATCGGCGACGATCCTTTCAGCCCAGGTCGACCCCAGACGGTGCCAGCCCCACGGACCCTCCGAGGCGGGCACGACGCACCATCACAGACGTGTTCATCACCGTGACGCTAGTGCCAGACGCGGCAGGCGGGGCGTGCCAATTCGTCGAACGTGGTGAACTTGCAGCCGTCTCACGCACAACCCACCACGGTCGAGTTTGCCAGGTGCCCGCGCACCGAGCCTGGCGACGTACCCGCAGGCAGCATCATCCGGCGCGGGCGATGTCGGTCTGGTCGAAGTCATTGCCCTCGAACAGCAGCGCTGAACCGGTCTGCTTGGCCAGTGCGTAGGCGAAGCAGTCGCCAAGGTTCAGGGACGCCGGGTGCCGGCCCTTTCCGAAGCGTCGCCATGCTGAGAACGCGAGCTCCGCCTGTTCGGCATCGAAGTCGGCAATGTGTGTTCCGGTGGTGGCGAGCAGCTTTTGGAAGTCACTGGCTGCTTCGGGCCCGTGGCGGGCCTCGACGACGATCATGGCTTCCACCAAGGTCGGAGCCGAGATCGAAGCGTCACCGGCGTTCATCGACATGGTTGCCGCGAACTGCTCGGCGTCGGACTCGCCCAGGACCACCGCGACCACCGCGGAGGTGTCGACCGCGATGCTCACCTGGGCAGGCCCGATTCGCCGTAGCCGATGATCTCCTCGACGGTCGCGCGGGGCGCGACCCCGTGCGATGAGCTCGTGGAGTTGGTCGCCTTGGGATGCGACCAGGTTCCGGGCCTGCACTCGGGCGAGGCGTTCTTCGATCGCACGACGCACCGTGTCGGTGATCGTCTCACCGGTCAGTTGCGCCAGTTCCCGACCGAGCCGGTCGGTGGCGGGGGTCTTTGACGTTGAGCGCCATGGGTCCACCGTACTGGTGAGAAGTCCGTCTGATAAGGAAGATTCCGTCGATTGTGGGCGCTTGCGTTGGGTCCGGGCGCGCCGGGACCCGGCTCATCGCCGCTTGTCTCACGCGTGATACAATTTGGTCATGGAATGCGTCTCGATCCGGGATCTGAGGAACCACGGCGGCGAGGTCGTCGAACGCGTACAACGTGGTGAGCAACTGACGGTCACCCGCTCCGGCAAGCCGGTCGCCCAGCTCGTTGCCGCCCCTCAACCGGCCAGGTCCCTCGATGAGCTCCGCCGCCGTTGGGCCAAGCTCCCGCCCGTCGATCCCGCAGTCCTTCGCCGCGATGTCGACGACGTCCTCGATCCGACGCTCTGAAATGCCCCGGGGAGTGCTCGACACCTCCACGTTGCTCCTGTTGGGTCGGATCGCCGACCCCGCGACGCTGCCGCCCGAGCCCTCGATCACGACCATCACCCTGGCCGAACTCTCCGTGGGTCCGCTCGTCGCTGCGACCGACGAGGAGCGCGCCGCTCGTCAGGCACACGTCCAACAAGCAGAAGCCGACTTCGACCCGTTGCCCTTCGATGCGGCGGCCGCCCGGAGCTTCGGCCGAGTTGCAGCGTCACTGCGACGGGCCGGCCGGAAGTCTTCGGCCCGCGCGTACGATGCGATGATCGCCGCGGTCTGTGTTGCGAACGATCTGCCGATCCACACCTGCAACCCGCACGACTTCTCGGGAATCGACGGCCTCGAAGTGATCGACGTGCCGCATCCCGATCTCTGACCGGTCGGAGCCGTTCCTATCGGCGACGGCGTTCGGTGGCGTGCCACGGCCCGCAATGTGCCGGTCACCGACTCACCGATGCCCTGCGCGATGAGGATGGCCGCGTCCCTTCGCTCAACTCTGCTCGATACCGAGGTGTTGCTCGATGCGGTGCACCGACATGCCGATCCAGCCGGGGGACGGTTCATGTTGGTGCATGTCGCGCAAAAGAGCGAACAGATCCTCGCGGCGCGTGGGATCTTCAAGCGCCTGATTCGGGGTGAGCCCGCCGAGCGCGGGGATCGATTCGTCCACCCAGCGTCGCTCGTACTCATGCATCTGGGTCTCGACCGCGGCGCGTACCTCGGCCGGTGGTTCATCGAGGTCGAAGCCCGATCCGAAGCCGAACCCGGGACCGTCGTCGTCGCCCTCACCGTCGCGCTCGTCGGCCGTCGCGGCGACCTCGTCGATAGCGCGTGTGGTGTCGTCGATGACGTCGTACTCGAACAGTTCGTCCAGCTCTTCCAACAGCCGATCCTGACGAGCGCGCGAGTTCGATTCCACCACCAGGCCCACCTCCTCCATGCGCAGCGTGCCACGAACGATCACTTCGCCCGGGCCGTCATCGGCACCGGTGCCCAGGTCGAACAGGTCGTGCCACATCGGCTCTGCACCGTCGCGTCCGAAGGTGTCATCGAGCACCGCCTCGATGGTTGTTGAGTCAGCATCGACTGCACACACGGTGCGGCGGAACACCAGGTCCTCGCCCTCCCGATTCGTCATACGCGGCGGCAGGAACAGCGACCCGTACCACTCCGCCAACGATTCGGCGTCGGCTTCTTCATCGACCAGAGCCAACACCCGATCCCGCTCGACCAACGGCACCGCAAGGGGGACACCGAACAACACCGGTGTCCCGTCGACGGTGAGCATCCGCGCGAACAACAACTCGCCCGGTGAACGGTCCAGACTGCCCGATCGTTCACGCGCCGTGGTGACCGCACCGGTCGCGGTGTCCCGCAGGGTGAGCGACTCTCCCGGGGATACGTCGGTGATCTCGAACAGGCGCCGTGGCTCGGACAGCACCGCCTCCAAGAGCGCGACTTCATCGTCGGGGAGCAACGGCCCCCGCTGATCGACGTAGTCGACCCCCAGGCCACCCTCGTGGATGGTGACATCGACCAGGAACGGATCCGTCGCGAACCGACGGATCGTTGCGGGAAGGTCGTCGTGGCGATCCGCGGCGGCCACCATCACCGAAAAAGTCACCTCGTGACCGTCCGGTCCGGTGGCAAAATGCCCCATCCGTTGCAACACGAACGGCACCCGGTCGACAAGATCCGGCACGGACTTGCGGGCGCAACACTGCTTGAACTTGCGGCCGGACCCGCACGGGCACCGATCGTTGCGGCCCACGTTCGGACGCAGGGCACGTCGCCGTGCCTGTTCGTTCGCGATCCATCCGGTCAACTCTTCGTCGGCTCCGGCGCGCACCGCCACCGTCGCGGCCCGGTCGACGTTGCCCCGGTCCATCTCCAGGCGGGCCAGCCATTCGGCACCGACGAGCACCGCAGGGTCGGCATGCACCGCTCGCTCGAACGATTCGAGTGCGGCGACCGGATCGGCCGCACGCAGCCGCGCCAACCCGGCCAGAACGTGGGCCGGCGCCGCGTGGCGGTCTGGCGAAGACGCAACCAACGTATCTGCGAATCCGACCAGGCTCGTCGGCGTCTCGGCATGAACGTGCGCGAACGCTTCGGGAACCGCGCCGTGGTCCAGATCGTCGGCGAGCGCCGCACCATCGACCGGTTGATCGGCCGAGAACGCGCGCCAGGCGGTCTCGAGGCGCTCAAAGGCCCGGTCACAGCAACGGTCCAGACGATATTGGTCGCGAATCGCGCTCTCGTTTCGGTCCAACAGCTCAGCGAACGTGTGCCACGGCTCGTCTGCCGGTCCCCATTCGTGACCTCGCCGTTCCAGTCCGATCTCGGCGAGCAGATCGACGACCGGGGGGACCGGCGAGTGGAACAGCGCGTGGTCGTGGCAGAGCGCGTCCAGGATGAACGGTACTTCCTCCATGCCGCGGCCCGGAGGAATCCAGGTATTGGCCCCGGCACGCAAGGCCTCGAGCTCCGCGGTCGGGTCAGCCAGATCGGCGTCTGCCACGACTCGGAGCGATACGCGCTCATCGGTACGCGTGAACGCCACGAGGTCGTCGGCTTCGATGCCGTCCAGCCACCCGGTCGGGCCGGTCAGCGTCGTTCCGTTCGCTTCGGCGATCCTCATCCGGATCGGCCCCGAACCGTCGGCCAGGTCCAGGCCGTCGAAGTGCTCCCAGAACAGCACCACCAGATCCGGCTGCTTCAAGACCGCGTCGGCTTCGAGCTCGGCGGCGGTCACGCGGTGGGTGAAGGTCAGACCGTCGTCGGTGAAGCTACGAGTTGCCACGAGTAGGTCCGCACCGTCGTCGGATGAAATCGTCCACCAGGCGTCGGTGCGTTCATTCAGCGCGTCGATGTAGTCCTCGGGCTCGAAACCGTCCTCGTCGAGACCGGGGGCCAAGATGCCGGCTTCGACCGCGCGGGCCGCGAGCTGGGCGATCGACGCCGGGCCTTCGACCAACCAGCCGGTGACGACGGCTTCGAGGTGTGCTTCGTCCACGATGTCGATCCTACGGGAGCGATCCCACCGCCCTGGTCTTCCAGGCCCACTCGGCGACCGCGGCGGAGCGCGTCAAGCAGTCGGAATCGGTCGCACCGCTCGACACCCGTAGCTCCAGGCCCGCTGGTAGGGTCGGCCCGCGAACCGGCCAAAGGAAACAACATGTTCGATCTCGTAGTGCGCGGAGGCACGGTCGTCGACGGCACCGGCGCCGACCCGGTGACCGCGGACGTGGCCATCACCGACGGGGTGATCGTCGCGGTGGGCCCGGACCTCGGTGAGGCACGCCGGGAGATCGACGCCACAGGGGCGATCGTCACCCCCGGCTTCGTCGACATCCATACCCACTACGACGGACAGGCGACCTGGGATCCGTACCTGACGCCATCGTGCTGGCACGGGGTGACCACGGTGGTGATGGGCAACTGCGGGGTCGGTTTCGCGCCGGTGAAACCGGACCGCCACGAATGGTTGATCGGCCTCATGGAAGGCGTCGAGGACATCCCCGGAGCCGCACTCTCGGTCGGGATCGACTGGCGCTGGGAATCATTTCCCGAGTTTCTCGACGCGCTCGAGCGCACCCCGCGGGTGATGGACATCGCCACCCAGGTTCCCCACGGCGCGGTGCGCGCGTACGTGATGGGCGAACGCGGCGCGTCCAACCAGCCTGCCACGGCCGAGGACATCGACGCGATGGCGGCGATCGTGCGCGAAGGGATCGAAGCGGGCGCACTCGGGTTCTCGACCAGCCGGACGCTCGCCCACCGGGCGATCGACGGCGAACCGGTGCCCGGCACCTTCGCGGCCGAGGACGAACTGTTCGGGATCGGTGCCGTGCTGGGCGAACTGGGCACCGGGGTGTTCGAACTCGCACCGGCGGGTGCCCTCGGTGAGGACCTGGTTGCCCCCGACAAGGAAGTCGACTGGATGGTGCGGCTGTCCAAGGAGATCGGCCGGCCGGTCAGTTTCGCGCTCGACCCAGAACAACGCCGATCCGGTGCAGTGGCGCCGCCTGCTGGACCTGGTCGCCGACGCCCGCGAGGGTGGCGCCCAGGTGCGTCCGCAGGTCCACGGTCGGACCGTGTCGTTGCTGTTGGGGCTGCACACGTTCCACCCGGCCCAGTTCACTGCGGCGTGGGGCGAGCTGGGCATCGGCTTGTTGGACCACGACGGCCAGGTGCGCAAGATGTCCGAACCTGCCGTGCGCGCCCGGTTGCTCGCCGAACTGCACGACCTCGAAGGCGACGAGGTGGTCATGGGGTTCATGAACCCGGCGAACACCTACACCTTGGGTGATCCGCCGAACTATGAACCCGGCGAGGACCGTTGCATCGCGGCGATGGCGGCCGAGTCGGGCCGATCACAATGGGAGGTGTTGCTCGACGCTGCTGCTGGTCGACGACGGGAACGAACTGTTGAACGCTCCCGTGCTCAACTACAGCGACGGCAACCTCGATGCGGTCCATGCCATGCTGACCGACCCCGGGTCGGTGTTCGGGCTGGGCGATGGCGGCGCGCACGCCGGCCAGACGTGCGACGCGTCGACCACCACGTTCCTGCTGACCCACTGGGCACGCGACCGCGCCGGGGACCGGTTGTCATTGTCCGAAGCCGTGCACAAGATGACCGGCGCGACCGCATCGCTGTATGGCCTCGGAGACCGGGGCACCCTCGAAGTCGGCAAAGTCGGTGATGTGAACGTGATCGACTTCGAGCGCCTCCAGCTCAGACGACCCGAGTGGACCAACGACCTGCCCGGCGGGGCGGGTCGGCTGATCCAGCGGGCCGACGGCTATGTGGCGACGATCAAATCCGGCGAAGTCGTCGCCGAAGAAGGCGAGTCGACCGAAGCACGCCCCGGGGTTCTGTTGCGTGGGGCCCGATGAGCCCCGAGCGCTCCGAAATGGACACGGCGTCGGTCACCGCGGCGTTCTGGGCCGCGCTGTACCGGCGCGACTGGGACGACGTGGCGTCGTTCTTCGGCGACGAATCGATCTACTTCGACGTGCCGACCGGACCAAGCACCGCAGCGAAAGGCCCCGCCGACATCATCGCCCGGCTGCGGCTCGGCCTCGACGGGCTGTCGGGGTACGACCATGGGCCCCGCACGGTGGTGATCAGCGACCCGCCGATCGTGATGACCGAGCACACCGAGATCTGGCATTGGCCCGGCGGCGAAACCGCAACCCTGCCGTTCGTGTCGGTCCAGCACGTCACCGACGGGATCATCACCATGTGGAAGGACTACTGGGACTACAACACCCTGGTGGGATCCTCGCCCGCCGATTGGCAGGAACGTCTGTTGACCGCGGACCTCCACTGGTTGTACGACGCCACCGGCCACCCCGACATCTGACCCGAACGTCGACGGTCGGCGGTCGACAGCCCGCTTGTCGTGCCGACGTAGTATCGAGCGTGGTCTACGACCAGTTCATCTCGGATGTGGTGCAAGCCGTCGAAGGCCTCGGAGCGGCCATCATGGTCGTCGGCGGTGCCGGTGCGTTGACCGCCGCCGCCATCAAGGCCGCCCGTCCCGAGACACGATCGAACGCCTACCGCGACCTGCGTCGCAACCTCGGACGGGTCATCCTGCTCGGCCTCGAGGTGCTGATCGTCGGGGACATCGTGCGCACGATCATCGTGGACCCGACCCTCGAGAGCGTCCTGGTGCTCGGGATGATCGTGGTGATCCGAATCGTCCTGAGTTTCTCACTCGAAATAGAGATCGAGGGCACCACGCCGTGGAGTCGTTGGCGCACCAGGTGAGGGAGCGGAGGTCTCCGGCTCAGGGGGCCTCGGCAGCGACCGCGATGGCGGCCGGGATCATGTCGGCTGCCTGGTCGCCCATGACGATGGGGGTCATCACCGGCGTGCAGCGGCAGCGTCGGGCGGCGATGTGGACCAACTCATGGAGCGCTTGCGCGTCCTGAACGTCGATGATCCACGACACGGAACGTTCGCTCGCGGCCACCCAGAAGGCTTCCGGGTGGTAGCGCTCGGCCATGAAACCGAAGAGCGGTCCGGGGCCGCCGGGTCCGGCGTCGAGCGCATCGGCGGCTTCGATGGTGGGCGTGATGGTGACGAGGTAGTGCATGGGTGTTGCTCCTCTACTGGATGGTGGTGGTTTGTCGTGGGTGGTTGTCGCAGCTGGGTGCGATCTGATTTCAGGCGGTCGGCGGCGAGCAAAACTCGAGCTGGATGTTGTCCGGGTCGCGGAATGCGATGAGTGAACCCCAGGGCTGATCGGAGATCTCCGAGTGCTCGATGCCGGCCGCGTCGAGCCGGCGAACCCAGTCGGCCAGGACATCCCGTGATGGCACGGAGATGGCCACGTGGTCGAGGCCGGTGCGAGTCTCGTCGAAACGATCTCCATTGCTCCCGTCATGGCGATGGAGGCCGAGGAAGAGCCCGGCGTCGAAGTCGGCGAGCACGACGGCGTGGCCCCCGTCGTGCTCCTCGTCCATCATCGTGGAGAGCCCGAGGAGGTCCTGGTACCACGTGCAGCTTGCGTCGAGGTCGGTGACCGTGAGGGAAATGTGGTGAACGGGTCCAATTTGTGGCATTGCATGCTCCTTTAGTTAATATCTGAACTATTGCACCCCAAATTACTAAAGTCAAGAGCTAGAGTCGGCCCATGTCGAAAAGTCGTGGCCAAGCCGTGTTCCAGGTGCCCCCTGGCTTCGAAGAGGAGTGGAGCGGATCCAGTGCCACTGCCACCGAAGTCGTGCTCAACGTCATCCGATTGGGCGAGGTACTGCACGCCAGAGTGGCGGCGCTGGTGAAGGGGTACGGCTTGCCCTCGGCCACGAGCCTGATCGTGCTCGAAGTGTTGCGGGGCGCCGACGAACCACTCCTGCCCTCGGTGATCGCCGCCCGCAGCTTCCTGTCGCGCCCCGCGATGAGCGGTGTGCTCGACACGCTCGAGCGGCGCGGCTTCGTCGTGCGGCAGATCGACCCCGGCGACCGTCGACGGATCCTTGCCGAGATCACCGCGGATGGCAGAGCGGTCATGTCCCGGGTACTACCGGCGTTGCATCGTGCCGAGGTGGACTGGGCCAACGGGCTTGACCCGTCGCAACAGCACCAGGTCCTCGAGCACATCGGTCGGCTCTATCGGCACCTCGAAAGCTGACCGGTCGATGACGCCGACACGCAGCCGACGGAGGTCACACCGATGCTCGCCACCCTGACCGAGGACTACTTCAGCGATGACGGCTCGATCTTCGAGCGCAAGCTCGACGGTGAACGGGTCCTCGCGGCTCCGCGACATTGTGGCGTCACTCCCGCCCGCGCGCCCGAGACCGCTGCCCTCGAGAGACGAGCGCACCCCGAGGGGCATACCCGGAATCCGGGGTCACGAGTCGAGCTGCGGACCCTGGTGCTCTGCCAGCCGCGCTACCGCGGCTCGCGCGTGGGCAAAGACCCCGGTGACGTCGTGCGGGAAGCTCCCAGGCGCGTCCCATGAGCCCGACCTTCGATGGGCACGACCTCGAGATCTCCAATCGGGACAAGGTGTTCTTCCGCGGCTCGGGCATCACCAAGGGCGACGTGGTCGACTATTACGAGCGCATCGCGGGGCGCATGATCCCCCTCATCGAGGGCCATCCGTTGGCCATGCGCCGCTTCCCCGACGGCACCGACCACGGCGGCTTCGTGCAGAAGGCCGCGTCGCCCTACTTTCCCGACTGGATCACGACCGTCGAAGTGACCAAGCAGTCGGGAACCCTGCGACAGGTCGTCGCCGACAACCCAGCGACCCTCGTGTACCTCGCGAACCTGGGCTGCGTCAGCCTGCACCCGATGCTGAGCCGGGCCGACCGACCGCGCCACCCGGACCAGATGATCTTCGATCTCGACCCCGGTGACGACTTCTCCGAAGTTCCTTTCGCCGCCCGGGTGCTGCACGGTCTGCTCGACGACCTCGGGCTGCCCGCGTATGCGAAATCCACAGGCTCCCGGGGCATCCATGTGCACGTCCCCCTGGATCGCAGCGCCGATTTCGACCGGACCGGTGCATTCACCAAGGCAGTCGCCCGGGTGTTGGCCGACCGGCACCCGGACCGTCTGACCACCGCCCTGCGGATCGCCGATCGGAAAGGACGGCTGTTCCTCGACACGCTGCGGAACAGCTACGCGCAACTCGCCGTCGCGCCCTATTCGCTCCGGGCACGACCGGGGGCTCCCATCGCCATTCCCCTGGACTGGGACGAGGCGACGACATCGAGGTTCGACCCACGCCGCATCACCATCGCGAACGTGTTCCGCAGATTGTCCCAGAAGGACGATCCCTGGCAGGGCATGCGTCGGGCGGCGACGTCACTCGACGACGCCGAAGCCCGCCTGGCCGAGCAACACGTCCCGAAGCCGGGCCCCTGAACCCGGATCAAGGGCATGTCCCTCGGGGTGCCACCATCGATCGAGGGCAACGGGTTCGGGCGCTCGGACAGCAGCGCCGCCACGATCTTTGAGAGCTGCGGAGTCAGCCGTTCGCGGTGCTGCGCTCCGCCTGGCCGAGCCGGCCGGGGAGCAGCAAGCACAGAAAGAACACCAGGGCGAACACGGCGACCTCGTAGATGAGCGTGTGCTCCAGTGCCCGGCTGAAGGACCGGCTGGTGGCTTGCGGTGTCGCCTCGTCCTGCACGGCGTGGCGGATCTTCTTCACGACCCCGGCGGGGAGGCTCGTGGTCGCGGCCTCGTGCTGGAGCCGCTGACAGGCCGGAGGACGCGCCGACGGATCTGCGGAACCGGACCGTGCCCGGAAGCACTGCTCGAAGCCGTCGACGACTTGGCTTGCCACCCCGGGGGGCAGGCCGGCCGACTTGAGTCGGGCATCCAGGCCCGGGGTCACCGCGCCGAGCGCGGGTGTGGCGGCAACGGAAAGTTGCCAGAAGAAGATCACCCCGATCACCCCCACACCGATCGAGCCACCGACGCGTTGCGCGGCGGTCAGCACCCCTGAGGCGGAGCCGGTCTCATCGCCGTGGACACCGGCAAGGATCAGGTCGCTGAGAGGGGCGACGACGAGGCCCAGTCCCAGACCTGAAACGAGCAGGGGAGCGGTGACACTGAACGAATCGATCATCAGGCGGTGGTGTCTCACGACCCACAACAGCCAGCCCATGCCCCCGACCAGGAGCAACGCGCCGATGTTCAGGACCCGCACCCCGATCCTCTTCGCAGCCACATCGGAAAGACCCGAGGAGATTGCGGCCCCGAGCGCGAACGGCAGAACGGTGAGACCGGTGTGGAGCGCGCTGAAACCGAAACCGACCTGCAAGGTGATCGCGAAGACGAAGAAGAACGCGCCCAGGCCCGAGAAGAACACCAGTGCGACTGCGTTGCCGGTGCTGAACGCCCGCTGACGGAACAGCGTCATCTGGATGAGTGCCGAGCGCGGGGAACGGGTCCGCCGCACCTCGTACCACGCGAAGAGACCGATCACGACCACCGAGGACGCCAACATCGCCAGGATCCACCACGGCCAACCTTCCTGGCGACCCTGCACCAGCGGGTACACGAGCGCGAACAAGCCGACCGTGACCAACCCGGTGCCCGGCCAGTCGAGGCCGGGCCGCTCGGGAGCGGTCGATTCGGGAACCAGGAACAACGCCGTCACGAATGCCACGGTCCCGATGGGGACGTTGACCAGGAAAATCGTGCGCCAGTCGAGCCCGTAGGGATCCCATGCGATCAGCGCCCCACCGGCAAGGGGGCCGGTGATGGCCGCCAGGCCGACGACCGCACCGAACACCGCGAACGCCTTGCCCCGTACTTCGGGCGCGAAGACGACCTGAATCGTCGAAAGCACCTGCGGGAACATGACACCGCTGGCCATCCCCTGGACGACGCGGGCCACGACGAGCGTGCCGATTCCGGTCGCCAGGCCACTGGCCAGTGACGCCACCGTGAAGGTGGACATACCGACCAGGAACAGCCGTTTCCGACCGTAGATGTCCCCGAGGCGCGCCGCGGTGATGATCACACAGGCGAACCCGAGCTGGTACCCCGCCAGCACGAACTCGATGCTTGCGTACGAGGCGCTGAGCTCGCTCTGGATCGAAGGGATGGCAACGTTCACGATGCTGACGTCGATCAGCTCCATGAATGCGGCCGACAGCACGATCAGGAGCACGAGCCACGGGCGTCGGGTCGGTTGATCGGATGCGGGAGAACTGGAGCGGTCGCTTGCGCGGGAGTCGGTGTCGTGCACGCGATCGCCTCAGCCGGTCCCACGGGTTGCGAAGGCAATGGAAGCCGTCGCCCGCTGCGCGTTCGATCCCGCGCTCGGCTGGCTCACGGTCACCTCGCAGGGCTGGTTCGGACCACAGCTTCGGTGGGCGGAACCGAACGGGCCGGTGCGCACGGTGATGGTCGCGGTGACCTTTCCGTGGACGTCGGCTTTCACCGAAGTGACATGGGAGATGTCGCAGTCGGCCGACGAGGTCTTGGAACCACGGTCGGCGCATTCGAGCGCGACCAGTGAGACATGGGGAGAGAAGCCCTTGCCGCTGAGATGCACCTGCTGGGAGTCGTGCAAGCCACTCGCCGGATGCACGGTGAGCTGGGGACCCGACGAGGACGACGACGCGGTCGACGATGATCCCTTGGCCACCGACGTGGTGGTCGTCGACCCTGCGCCGGCAGAGGCCGAACCTCCGTTCGGACCGATCACCCATTCGGTGGCCAGCGCCGCGCCGACCAGGACCACGACCAGTGCGGCGACTTGTGCCAGGCGAGCGACGGGGGACCGCGTCGGCGCTCCCCGGGTGGTCGGTGTGGTGATACCGCTGAAGGTGAACCAGACCACTGCGGCGCTGGCCAGCAGCAGGCAGGCGGAGATGAGCAGCGCGGTGTGCAGCCCGGAGTAGAAGGCACTCTGGGCGGCACCGATGACCTTGGCGACGAGATGGGGCGCGGCCGCGGCTGCGGGATGGTTCTTCGCGGCCTGCCCGGACGACCCGGGCACGCCACCGTGGGTCACCCCCGCGATGACCACGGACTGGAAGTTGGGCGGGATCCCCAGGGCCTTGAGCCGGGACGTCAGATGGGAGGTCAACTGGGCGTTGACGATGGCCCCCAGTACCGCAACCCCGAAAACGGCACCGAGCTCCCGACAGGTGTTGGTCGCGGACGCCGCCATGCCCGAGCGTTCCGGCTCGACCGAGGACATCGCGGCGCTGACCACGGGTACCAGGGCGATGCCGAAGCCGACTCCGGCGAGCCCCAGGGACCACGACAGGTTCGCAAACCCGACGTCGGGTCCCAGGACACCGTCCACGACCAGGATGCCGATCCCCGCGGCTGCGCAACCGATCGTCATCGGGATCCTCGGCCCGCTGCGGGCCACCCACAAGCCGGTCAGGGCCGACCCGACGATCATGAGCACGGTCATGGGCACGAAATCCAATGCCGTCTTGAACGGTGACTGTCCGGCCAGAAGCTGGAGGTACAGCGCCACGAAGAAGAAGATCGAGAAGATGCCGAAGTAGGTGGTGAAAGCGACCAGGTTGGACACGGTGAACGGTCCTCGTCGCAGGAGGCGGAGATCCAGGACGGGACGCTCGGTGCGCAACTCCACCAGGGCGAAACCGACGGCGCAGATCCCGGCGACGATGAACAGGGCGATGATCCACCAGGTGCCGTAGCCCGCCGTCTCTCCCTCGATGACCCCGAAGATCGCCGTGGCCAACGCGGACAGCACCCAGGATGCTGCCGGCGATGTCGACGGGGGCGCCCTCTGGGTCGGAGCTCTCGGGGACCAGGAAGAGCGCCGCGACGAACGCGGCGGCGCCGATGGCCAGGTTGAACCAGAAGACGCCACGCCAATCGGAGAAGCCCACGATGATCCCGGCGATCACCGGGCCGAGCGCGAGGGCCGTACCCGACACCGCGGCCCACACGCCGAGCGCTCGGGCACGTTCCCCCCGGTTCCGGTACAGGTGACGAATGATCGACAGCGTTCCCGGTTCCGACCCGGCCGCCCCGACACCCATGATGACCCGACCGACGAGCAGCCACACCGCGGTGGGGGCGATCGCGGCCACCACCGAACCGGCACTGAACAGCGCCAGCCCGGCGAGCATCACCTTCCGCCGGCCGAAGAGGTCGCCCAACATGCCGCCGACGAGCATCAGGCTGGCGAAGGTCAGGGCATACCCGTTGACCACCCATTGCAACGTCTGCACGCCCGCATGGAGCTTGCCCTGGATGTCGGCCAGCGTGACGCTGACGATGGTGTTGTCCAGGAAGGTGACGCACAGCACGGCGCAGAGCACCGCCAGGGACGCGGAACGTGTATGGCGTCGGGAAGGCACGGCAGGGCACTTCCCGGCCGGGCTGCAATTATTGGAAGTCGGACGGACCCGGCTGCGCTCCCGTCGGGAATGTCCGGTGCGGTCAGTGCCGGCAGGCAACTTGACATAGTTGCCGAATAAGGCAAATATAGTCAGGTATGGAAACTCCAACGTTCACCCCGTCCATCACCTACGTCGACCCGAAGGCCGCCACCGCGTGGTTGGCCGAGGCGTTCGGCTTCGAGTTGACCATGGCCATCGAGGATCCGGACGATCCGACGATGTGTCACTACGAGATGTGTTCGGCCGGCTCCGGTCGGGTGATGGTCGGCGGCCAGTGGAACGACCTGGCGCAGAGCCCCGCCCGGACCGGGGGAGTGAACACCCAGTCGGTGCACGTGCGACTCGACACCGATGTCGACACACACTGCGAGGTCGCCCGCGCCGCAGGGGCGACGATCGCCTACGAACCCGCTGATCAGTTCTACGGTGACCGTACCTACCGGGCAATCGACCTCGAGGGGCATTTCTGGGTGTTCGCCCAGCCGGTCAGAGAGGTGAGCCGGGCCGAAGCCGAAAAGGCGATCGGTGCGTCGATCACGGCCACGAACTGGCAGTGAGCGAACCGGCAACCGGTCTCGACGCCACCTTCGCCGCACTTGCCGACCCGGCGCGGCGCCGAGCCGTCGAAGTGCTCGCCGAAGGGCCGAGGCGCTCGGGGGAACTCGCGTCGCTGGTCGGGGTGAGCCCGGCCACCATGAGCAAGCATCTGAGGGTCCTGCGGGCCGGGGGTCTGGTCAGTCACTCCCATCCCGACATCGACACCCGGGTGCGCATCTATGCGCTCAGCGCCGGGCCCATGAAGGAGCTCCGCCGTTGGTTGGCCGACACCGAGCGCGGCTGGACCGAACAGCTCGGCGCATTCGCCCAGCATGTGGCCCGCCACAATTCGAGCAGCTCGTGACCGGGTCGGCGGGATCTCGCGTGTTGGTCGCGCTGCGGGTTCCGGCGTCGGCCGAGCGCACCTTCGCGACGTTCACCGGAGAGATCGGCCAGTGGTGGAAGCCCAATCCGCTGTTCGCATTCGACTCCGAACGCGCGGGCACCTTGGCGTTCGAAGGGGGCGTCGATGGTCGACTCGTCGAGCGCTACGACGACGGCACCAGCTTCACGATCGGCCGGATCCTGGTTTGGGAGCCGCCGCATCGTTTCGCGGTCACCTGGCGGCAGGCGAGCTTCGCCCCCGATCAGTCGACCGAGTTGCACGTGCGCTTCGAACCGGTCGCCGACGATGCAACCCGGGTGGTCGTCGAGCACTTCGGGTGGGACACCATTCCGGCCGCCCACGCGGCGCGCCACGGTTTTCCTCTCGGGGCGTTCCAACAACGCTTCGGGGAATGGTGGCAGGACCTCCTCGACCGTCTCGCCGAAACCATCGAGGCGTGAGCGCGCTCAGCGGGCCGTGCCCGCGGTCGCCGATGCGGGTGTGGTGTCGCTGAACACGAGGATGCTGCCGCCATAGCAGGCCACCCACACCGACTTGGTCGTCGCTTCATAGGCGATGCCGATGGGGTGGTAGTCGGTGGGTTCGGTGTCGAGTACCGACAGGTCCGCGGTACGGAGCTTGGTGACCGAGGACGAGTCGTAGTTGACCACGTACAGGGATTTGCCGTCGTGCGAGATCGCCATCGATCGCGGCTCGGCACCACTGTGATGGGTCGCGAGGACCTCGCCGTCGGATCGGCGCACCTTGGTGACCGTTCCCGACGAGTTGTTCGTGACGTACAGGAAGGCGCCGTCCGGTGAGATCACGATGTGGCGAGGGCCCTGGCCGGTGCTGGCGAGTGTGCTGACCTCGCTGGTCGCCAGCTTCACCTTCACGATCCGGTCGGAACCCATCAAGGCCACATAGGCCGTCGTGCTGTCGGGAGAGACCACGATGCCCCGTGGGTAGCGGCCTCCCAGTGGGATGCGCTTGACCTCCCTGGCCTTTGCGACGTCGATCACACTGAGCGACCAGGAGCACCAGTTGCTCACCAGCACCGAGCGCTGATCCGGGGTGACGGCGAGGAACTTGGGGACCGCGCCGACGTGGATGACCTGGTCGATCTTGTGGGTCTTCACGTCCAGCCGGTACACGTAGCTCGTGTCGGTGCCGTCCCCGGCGGTGCAGGCGTCGCGCCCCTCGGGCCCGAATCCGCTGCCGTACATCGAATAGTTCGACACGTACTCGTGGCGGCCGTCCGCCGTGAACACGGCCTCCACCGGCGCGCCCTTGGACACCCCGGGGTGCCCGTCGATGCCGAACTCGGACAACTTCACGCGGTCGGGGATGGTGGCGACGAGCTGCCGCTTCACCGGGTCGTACCAGGTGACGACGTGGGAGTACATCATGCTCTGGGCGCTGACGAGACCCTTGGGCGATGCGACGACCGACTTGGGGGTGATGTGGCCGGTGATGCGTGCCACCCGTTTCATCGTGGTCTGATCCGAAGGCGGTCCGGGCGTCGTGGTCGGAGGTGGCGTCGTGGTCGCTCCACGTGCCGCCGATGCGTCCGACCGGGCCTTCGTCGCGCCCGACGAGCCGGCACAGGCGTTCAGGGCGATCACCGCGCACATCGAGGCGGCCACCATGGGAACGAGGTGTCGTCGTCCGCGCCGCCGCGGCCGGTGGTCGGCTCCCGTCATGGTGATTCACACGTTAGGAAACCGACCTTCCGATGTGGCCATCGCCCACCGGTGCATGACCGGACATCGGGGCGGCTCCCGAGCGCTCGGAAGCTGTGGCCGATGTCATGCTGCATCTTCACGAGCCTGGTGTTACCGTCAGTAACACACGAGTTGCACGATCGAGAGAAGGGGACCTCCATGACCGTCACCACCGTCGGGACTTCGACCGGATCCGCCGCCCAGGCCGGTGCGGTTGCGGCTACCGAGCACCGCATCAGGGCCCGTCGCCTCGAATTGGACTACGACACCGAACCGCTGCCCAAGTACTTCATGGACGACGAGGTGATGAGCCACGTCGTGGCGGTCCTGTCCGCGTTGTTTCCCGAAGGCGAGGACTTCTTCGTCCGGTCGGTGCGCCATTTCCGTGACCGGATCGACGATCCCGAGCTCAAGCGACAGGTCGCCGGGTTCATCGGACAGGAGGCCAACCACGGGCGCGAACACCGCAACTTCAACGCCCGACTCCAGGCGCTGGGCTACCCCACGGCCCGGGTCGACCGGTTCGTCAGGCGTGGGCTCGGTCTGACCGAGAAGCAGCGCTCGCCCGAGGTCTGTCTGGCGATCACCGCGGCACTCGAGCACTACACGGCCACGCTTGCCGAAGTCCTGCTCACCGATCCGCGTGCCCGGGAGAAGTTCACCAGCGACGAGGCCCGTGAATTGCTCGTGTGGCACGCGCTCGAGGAATCCGAACACAAGTCCGTCGCTTTCGACGTGTACCAGTCCGTCGTCGGCGACCAGAAGTTGCGGGCCCGGATCATGAACGAGATCACGTTCTTCTTCCTCCTCGATTCGATCACCCAGACGATCTTCTCGGTGCTCGCGGACCGCCACGCCCGGCGGCCGAGCGTGCTGTGGGCGAGCCTGCGCAACCTACGCACCTCACCGTGGCTCACCAAGGAGGTCAGGCGCCGGATCCGGGACTACAACCGGGCCGACTTCCACCCCGACGACTACGACAACGCCGAGCTGACCGAGACCTGGCGCGCCAAGCTCTTCGGCGACGGAGGCGAGCTGGCTGACCGGCTCAAGGGGCGCACCAAGGCGGCCTGACCGAAGCGTCGACGACGGGACGCGTTCGGTAGATTCCCGGGGGATGGCCCGGCACCTCGTCCTCCTCGTCTGGCGTGCCGTCGACGTCGAACGGTCCGAGTTCGCGGGGTCACTGCTCGATTTCGCACGAGCGAACGCGGCGACACCGTTCCCGATCACCCAGTGCAACGTCGCCGACTCCCACGTCGACGCGGCCGCGTCCCTGCGCCAGCAGGCGCTGCAACCGTCCCCCGAGGCGCTCATCCGGGTCAGCGCCGCCGGAGCGGTCGACGATCCACCCGAAGCACACCAGGCCATCGGATCCGGGCTCCGGGCGTTGCCGGCGGTGGACGCGGTGCACGCGTACGCGGTGACGACCCACGAACCGTTGGCCGACGTGTCGGACTCGGAGACGAACGACGGTCGCAGCCGGGGTTGGTCGCAGATCGCGTTGCTCCGCCGGGCCCCCGGGATGAGCACCGAGGCATTCCGGGCCCGGTGGCTCGACCACCACACCCGGGTCGCCATCGAGACCCAGAGCACCTTCCGCTACGTGCAGCACGTCGTCGACGCGTCGCTGAGTGACGGGGCACCCGTGCTGGACGGCATCGTCGAGGAATGCTTCCCCGATGCCGCGATGGACGATCCGCACGTGTTCTTCGCCACCGGTGGCGATCCCGAGGTGTTGCGCCAACGGATCGAGACGATGGTCGCCAGCGTCGGTGGGTTCCTGGACCTGGCCAACCTGGATGTGATTCCCATGAGCGAGTACCGCATCGAAGGGTGAACCCCGCCGCGCGGGGCCCTCGCATCAGGTCGATGACGGCAACGTCAGCGGGGTGACCCGGTGGCGACCAACGGCCAGGGGCAGGTGCGCTCCAGCACCAGCGCCAGGTCCAGAAGCAGCGCGTCATGGTGATGGGGAGCGATGACCTGGATGCCGACCGGGAGTTCGTCGACGAACCCGGCCGGAATCGAGATCGCCGGGTTGCCCACGATGTTCGCCGGGATCGTGAGTGCCCCGTTGTTGCCCAGGGGCACCTTGCGGTCACCGACCCTGGTGTTGGCGCTGATGTGCGCGGGGAAGGCCACGTCGGGGTTCGTGGCGCAGATCACCAGATCCACACGGTCGAAGACGTCGGCCATCGCCTCGTTCGCCGCGGTGCGCGCCGCTTCGGCCCGACCGGCCACCTCCAGGTCGAGGTAGTCCTCGGCGAAGTGCATCCCGAACGACAGTTCCTTGGTGAGCTGCTCGGCACACGCCGGCCAGCGGTCGCCCAACTCGTGACGCAGCGGCGCCAGATTCATCACGGCCCACTCGGTACCCAGCTCGGGCATCTGCACCGATTCGTCCACGATCCGCAGACCCGCCTCGGCCGCGAGCACTTCGCCGACCTCGGTGACCAGAGCCGCGACTTCGTCGCGGACGATCGCCGCGCCCAGGTCGGGGACGATCGCCACGCGCAGCCCGGCGAGATCGCGGGTGCCGAGGTCTTTCTCCCAGCCCTCGACGCGGGGGAGTGAGTAGGGGTCCCGGGAGTCGTAGCCGCTGGCGACGTCGTACCAGCGGGCCACGTCGCGGACCGACCGGGCCAGGCATCCCACCACCACCGTCATCGGCGAGACCGTGGTGTGCGGTCCACGGGGAATGCGCCCGGCCGTTCCCTTCATGCCGACCAGGCCGTTGAACCCCGCCGGGATCCGGATCGATCCGCCACCGTCACCACCGGTGGCGATCGGCACGAGCCCGCCGGCCACGGCCGCGGCGCTCCCACCCGAGGATCCACCGGCGGTGTGGTCCTGTGCCCACGCGTTGTGGGTGATGCCGTGCAGCTTGGTGACCGAGATGTTCAGGCCACCGAACTCGCTGGCCGTGGTCAATCCCACCGGCACGGTCCCCGCGCCGAGCATGCGTTCCAGGTGCGTCGAGGTGTAGCTCGCCACCTCGTCTGCGAACACGAGCGAAGCCTCGGTCTCCGGCCAACCCTCGAGGTGGTCCAGTTCCTTGACGCCCATGGGCACACAACCGAACGGTTGGGACGGATCGGCCGCGTCGAGCGCGGCGCGTGCCCGCTCGGCGTCGACGTGCGCGAAGGCGTTCAGCTCGCTGGCGTCGATCGCCGCGAGAATCGCGTCGAGTTCCTCGGCGGGCGATCGTTCACCGGATCGGAACGCCTCGACGAGTGAGACCGCATCGGATTGCCAGGGTGTCGTCATGGAGCAAGACGTTACCGGTGTCCCCGCATGAGCGTAAGGTGCGGTGCATGACGCCCCTGCAACGACGGCGACCCGGTGGGCCGCGAGCCCGTCATCGACGTCCCAGCCGGGCGTTGCGCCGGATGATCGTGTGCGCGGCGGTGATCGGGCTGATCGCTGTCTCCGTCGTCGCCACGCGCAGCTCCACGGCATCCGCCTCGGACCCGTCGATCACGCTTTCCGCGACGACCGGACTCGTGGACGGACAGTCCATCGTCGTCGACGCATCCGGGCTGAACACCGGGGTGACCTATCTCGTCGTCGAGTGTGGTCCCGTCGCGATCCAGATCCAGCTCGGCAGCGGACCCTACGGCGACACCAATCCCGAGGACGGGTGCGAGAATCAACAGACCTGGGTCCGTTTCACCGGTGACGGTTCGACGATCCAGGCCCACATCGACGTGCTGGCCGTGTTGAACACCGCCACCGGCCCGGTCGACTGTCGTTCCGCCCAGTGCTTCGTCGCGCTCTTTCCCCTCGCCGGTTCGGCGCCGCTCTCGCTGACCAACCTCACCTTCGCCACCGACGCCTGTGCATCGCCGGGCTCCTGCCCGCCCGGTGCACGTGCGGGCATCGCCGGTCATCCGACGCCCGAACCGGCCCGACCGACGCCGGCCCCCGCGACGATGGCCACCGCCACTGCCGGGTCACCGGTGACGCTCACGACCGATGCCGGACTGGCCACGGACCTGACGGTGCCCGGCGCGATCACCGGTGAGGTCACCGGGGCCTTCGCCCACCCCGCGCCGCCGGTGACGCCGGTGAGCGGAGAGGGGATCCTCCGCCTGGACCTGGCGTCTCCTGGCACCGACTGGGGCGCGAACACCCCGTCGTCGGTCGTTGCCGACGTGTCGGTCGACGGTGGCACCACGCAACAGATCGTGCTGTTCAACGGCGCGACTCCTTTCGTCTACTCGGGAGGTCTGGGCACGATCGCCACCGGTTCCCACTCGGTGCAGATCGCGGTGGACCAGACGCTCAGCCATCCGGGAACCGGTCCGGCTGCGATCCAGGTGCACGACCTCCAGATCCAGGTCGTCGACCCGACGAACCCGCGCTACGACACGATCCACTACGCGCCCGTCATCTGGGGTCGTTCCACGTCGGCGCTGCACGACACCCCGCTGCTCGAATACGGATCGACCTCGCCCGACGGTCCCGGGACCAAGTCGAGCTACACGTTGGTCTTCACGCACGAGGACTCGGGCACGGCCTTCGTGCCGTTCCTGGAGTCCGCGGTTTGGGGACGCATGACCGATATCGAGACCGCCTTCACGATGACCGCCGATGCCTCCGGAACCCCGACTGGAGGTTCGTATCTCTCGGGAGCCACCCCGCCCGACTATCCCGACATCCAGAACGCGATCTCCGAGCCGACCGTGGCCTACACCAGTGGCGTGTGGGACGGTGGGAGCCACGGTGTGCTGCGGGTGGCCACCGGCAACAACGACTTCTCCGACGTGGGCACGACGGCCTTCCACTTCCGCCCGGTGCCCGTACCCGCCCCCGCCGCCGGCCAGCCTCGTGAAGCCGCGATGGACGCCAATCCCTGGACCTACCGCATCTCGGGTGTCGAGACCGCCCGTTGGTACACCAACTACACCACCGATCCGCTGTTGCCCGAACAAGGTGATGCCCGACAGTACGCGTACATCGAACTCCACAGTTCCGGCTCGGGGGTCGACCACCTCGCCGTCGACGTGCAACTCGACGGAGGACCGACGTGGTACGCGAGCGACTTCGGCAGCGGCTACTCGACCGGTGGGACCGGAGTCGACCGGACCGTGATCAAGCTCCCGACCGACTGGCTTGACCGCACCATCACCGCCGTGCGGGTCCGGGTGTTCCCGGGCGACGCGACGTCTTCGGTGCAGGTGCAGGACGTGAAGGTCATGGGCCTGGACGTCGATTGGAATCTCCACCGGGTCGCCGTCCCCCGACCGACGGTCACCGCCGGGTTCCTCTTCGTCACCACCCCGACACCACCGCCGACGACCGCACCGACGACGAGTCCCACGACCACCCCGGGCGGCTCGAGCGGCGAGGGTCCGGTGGTCGGCTCCGGCGGATCAGGCCGGCAGTCGCCCGCCACTGCGGTCCGACGTCAGCCGACCTACGCCGGCTGAGCCGGGACCTCGGTCACCATCCCGAGCTGCGTGACCGTGCAGGTCCGGCTGCGTTGCACCGTGGCGGTCAGTTCACCTTGCGCTCGTGCCCTTCCCAGAAGGGCGCACGAAGCTTGAATTTCTGCAGCTTGCCGGTTGCGGTGCGGGCCAGCTCCCCACGGAACTCGACGCGCTTGGGGCACTTGTAGCCGGCCAGCCTGGTCCGGGCATGGGCGATGATCTCTTCCTCGCTCACCTGTGCATCCGGAGCGAGGACCACCAGGGCCGTCACCAATTCCCCCCACTTGTCGTCGGGGATGCCGATGACCGCCACCTCGGCGACCCCCGGATGGCTGAACACGGCGTCCTCGACCTCGATCGACGACACGTTCTCCCCACCCGAGATGATCACATCCTTCTTGCGGTCCGAGATCACCACGTAGTTGTCATCGTCGATGTAGCCGCCGTCGCCGGTGTGGAACCAGCCGTCGCGCATCGCCTCGTCGGTGGCGTCCGGCTGTTGCCAGTACCCGCTCGTGACGACGTTCGAGCGGGCGAGCAGCTCACCGGAAGCGTCGACTCCCATGGTGACCCCCAGCGCCGGCGCTCCGGCCCGCATCAGGTTTCGTGCGCGCTCCGTTGTAGACAAGTCGTCCCATTCCGCCCGTGTCCGGCTCATCGTGAGCAGCGGCGAGGTCTCGGTGAGCCCGTAGATCTGGATGAACTCCCATCCCAGTTCGGTCTCGACCTGTTCGATCGTCCGGCTCGGGGGAGGCGCCCCGGCGACCACGATCCGGGTCTTGTCGCGGCCCGGGATCGGACCGTCCCAGTCGGCCGCGGCGTCGATCACCGCGGCGACCACCGCAGGAGCGCCACACAGCAAGGTCACCCCGTGCTCGTCGATTCGACGCAGGATCTCCGCGCCGTCGACCTTGCGCAGGACCACCTGCTTCACCCCCATTGCCGTCGAGGCGTACGGCATGCCCCAGCCGTTGCAGTGGAACATCGGCAGCGTGTGGAGGTAGACGTCGCGATCCGACACCGAGGCCTGCCATCCGAAGGTCGTGGCGTTGATCCAACAGTTCCGGTGCGTGAGTTGCACGCCCTTGGGTCGGGCGGTGGTGCCGGAGGTGTAGTTGATCGTGGCCGGCAGGTCTTCGTCCTGATCGGTCCACGGTTCGGGTTCGACGTCGTAGCGGTAGAGCAGCTCGTCGGCCTCGCTGCCGATGACGAAACGGTGCTTGCAGGGAACCTCGCCGAGCGATTCGGCGATTTCGGGGTCGACGATGAGGACGGATGCACCGGAGTGTTCGACGATGTAGGAGATCTCCGCCGCGGACAGTCGGAAGTTCACCGGCACCAGGATCCGCCCGAAACCCGACACTCCGAAGAACGAGGTGAGGAGCCGGGCCGAGTTCTGGGACACGACCGCCACCCGTTCTCCAGGCCCCACTCCGAGCGCGTCGAGGCCGGCCGCCTGGGCGCGGGCGCGCGCCCCGATCTCAGAAAACGTCAGCGTGCCCCACGACTCGGCCGGTTGCATCGGCTCGTCGACCACTCCGACCCGGTCGCCGTACACCTCGAGCGCACGATCGAGGAAGTCATTGACGGTGAGTGGGACTTTCATGAGGCTCCTCTGGGTCGAACCGGCCCGCATGTCGGCGCGCCCGTCGCAGAACACCGGTCACGCTACATCCCTGTCCGGTGCGCCGCGATGGGATGGATCGTGCTGCACCGGCAGCTGGCTGTGGCGGGTCGGCAGTCTCCTAGTGTGGGCGCCCGATGGATGCCCGCACGTTTCTCGGTCTCGAATCCACCCACAATCCCCACCGCTGGTACCTGCCGGTCGTGCCGGGCGTGTCGACGAGCGCGCCGTTCCTGTTCGGCGGTTGTGGTCTCGGTGCGGCGATCGAGGCCATGGAACGCACCACCGAGCGGCCGGTGATCTGGGCGACGGGGCAGTACCTCTCGTATGCCCACCCGCCGGAGATCCTGGACATCGACGTGATCATCGGCGCGCACGGACACCGGATCACCCAGGCCCGTGCGGTGGGCCATGTGGGCGACCGCGAGATTCTCACGGTGAACGCGGCGCTCGGGACCCGGCCGGCCGACGACGTGGGATTCTGGCCCCGACCGCCCGCCGTTCCCGCACCCGCGGAGTGTGCCCCGCGCACGTGGCGGATGCCGGGGGAAGACTCGCTCTTCACCCGGATCGACGTGCGGGTGGCGAGCGCCCGAAATTGGGACGAACTCGACGGCACACCCACCGCCGATGGCCGTTCCGCCCTGTGGGCACGCATCCCGGACCTGTCGGAGATGTCGGCCGGGGCCCTGGCGATCCTGGGCGACCATGTCCCGTACGGAATCTCCCAGGCGCTCGGGATCATGGGCGGCGGCAACAGCCTGGACAACACCCTCCGGGTGGTGCAACTGGCACCGACCGAGTGGGTGCTGTTGGACATCCGCATCGACGCGGTCGCCGACGGTTTCGGGTCCGGTACGGTGCTGCTGTGGTCCGAAGACGGTCACCTGCTCGCCACGGCGAGCCAATCGACGATCGTGCGCCACCACACCCCACCCGACACCGACGAGGACTGACCCATGGACCGGCTCGGCATGACCATTCCCTTCGACGGCGTCCCGTTGCACGCACAGCGGGAGCTGATCGAGGAGCTGGCGGACATCGGCTACACCGACGTGTGGTCGAGCGAGGCCAACGGGGCGGACGGTTTCACCCCGCTGGCGCTCGCGTCGTGCTGGGCGCCGACGCTGCGGCTCGGTTCCGCGATCGTGCCCGCGTTCACCCGTGGTCCGGCCACCCTCGCCCAGTGTGTGGGCACCCTGGCCGACGCGGCGCCCGGACGGTTCTGTTTCGGGATCGGGACCTCCTCGCAGCCGATCGTCGAGCGGTGGAACGACATCGCGTTCGACGAGCCGTACAAGAAGGTCAGGGACACGGTGCGGTTCTTGCGCCGCGCGCTCACGGGGGAGAAGATCCGTGAGGACTACGCCACGTTCTCGGTGAAGGGCTTCAAGCTGGGGATCGTGCCCGAGGTGCAGCCCGAGATCCTCGTCGCCGCACTGCGCCCGGGCATGTTGCGCCTCGCCGGGCGCGAGGGCGACGGGGCGATCATCAACTGGTTGTCGGCCGACGACGTTGCCAAGGTGGTGCCCCACGTGCACGAGGGCGGGGACGACAAGCAGGTCGTGGCCCGGATCTTCGTGATGCCCACCACGGACGTGGACACCGTCCGCCAGGTGGCGAAGTTCGCGATCGCGGCGTACCTCACGGTGCCGGTGTACGCGAAGTTCCACGACTGGCTGGGGCGAGGTGACATGCTGGCCGACCTCTGGCAGCGCTGGGAGGATGGCGACCGCAAAGGCGCCTTGGCCGCGATTCCCGACGAGTTGGTCGACCAACTGGTCGTCCACGGCACACCGGAAGAATGCAGAGCGCACCTGCAGCGCTATGTCGACAATGGGGTGACCTGTCCGGTCGCCGCGTTGCTCCCCGGTGGTTACGACGTGCGCCAGGCCGCGCGGGACCTCGCCCCACCCGGTTGACCCACCCCCGGTGTCCGAGCCGGGTGGGCTCCGACACGCCCCGACGTCGGATCCAGGCCCGCGTCTGGACGGGAGCGGCAGGTCAGGGCGGGCAGGCGGCGGCCCTCAGATGGGCGATGAGGTCGCCGAGTGTGGCGTGTGCATTCAGACCACTGGTCGAGGGCATCACATAGGTCGGCGCCGCCAGCGGTGTGGAGGGCTGCCAGCCCGTGCCCGCCCGGCGATCCACCGCCGCGCGCCAACCGGCGAGACCGACGATGACCACCGATCGCGGCTCGGTTCTGGCCACGAGCCGTTCGAGCCTCGACAGACCGGACCGGTAGTCGGCCGCGGTGAGTTCGCCGGCAGCCCGCGTGGCCCGCTTGACCTGGTCGGTCATCCCGATCCGATCCCGCCGCAGCAATTCCCGGGCATCCCGGTCGACGTCGCTCAGTCCGGCTCCGTGCAGCGCCTTCCAGAAGCGGTTGGTCGCGCCCGCGAACCCGACACCGGCGTCGGCGGCGACAAGGCTCGGGTTCAGCCCGCACACGAGAAGTCGCATGTCTTCTCCGACCGTGTCGGGCAACGTCCGCAGACGGGTGGCGGTGAGCCGGATGTGGACGAGGTCGCCACCGGGCACGGTCGAACAATCGTCGACCGCAAATCCCGCGCCCACGACCACGTCGGTCAGTTCGTCCGGATCCCAGAGGGTGAAGCGGCGTCCGGGCAGATCATCGGTGAAACGGAACGTGCCGGTCCCGGCGAAGCACTCGAGCGCGAGGCGGCCGTCGACGACCAGCGTCCGGTGCAGGTCGGCGACGACCATGGCCAGTTCCGACGCGGCGACGTGCTGGAGGCATTTGTTGGCCCAGATGCCGTGGAACGCCCCACGGGCGAAGGGCAACGCCTCGATCGACGCACGCACCGTCGGAACCCGGACGTCGGATCGTCGGGCCAGCTCGAGCATCGGACCCGAAGCGTCACAGCCGACCAACGGTCGAGGGAGGTGGGAAAACCACAGCCCGGGTCCGCAGCCCAGATCGAGGCACCGGCCCGCCGGAACGGTTTCGGCGAAGCACCGCGCCCGGGTGGAATCGTGCACGGAACGGTGGTCGGCGTAGTGCACGGCGCCGAGGTCGTAGGCCGCCACGGTGGCGACATCGGCCCCGCCTTCGTGCCGGTCGGTGTCGTCGACCGGGCTGGTCTCGCCGGGCGTCGCCGGCTGCTCGGTCATCCGAACAGTCCGAGTTGCTCGTCATCGGCGGCAATCCGGGTCAGGGGCGTCCAGACCCGACCACCGCGTGGTCCCCGGGTGAGCACCTCGATGGCCTCGAGGGGGATCGAGCGACGGCGCCCCCGGGTGTCACGCAACCCCAGCGAGCCGTCCGCTTCGACCGACGTCGCCTCGCCCTCGGTCCATCGGGCGGCCGGATCGCGGCGGAACCGGACCCGCTGCCGCTCGTGCAGCCCGAGCGATCGCAGCGCGTCGATGCGTGCCTGTCGGGCGTCGTTGTCGGTCGGGGCCGATCGTGTGACCTTCGCCATGGCGTCCCCGGCTCACACCGCGGCGACGGCTGCAGCCATGGTCTCGGCCACCACCGCCGCACGGTCCGGTCCCCAGGGGAGCGGCATCAGGACGGGGTGATCGACCCCGGCATCGACGTAGGCCCGCATGCCCGCGGCAACGACCTCGGCATCGCCCATGATGTCGATGCCGTCGACCATCTCCTCCGACACGGCCGCGAGCGCCGTTTCACGGTCCCGACGCGCATGCGCTTCGCGCACCGCGGCCACCGCATCGCCGTACCCCGCCCGGGTGAAGTTGGCGGCATAGGAGTCCACCACCGCATAGGAGAACAGGTCGCGGCGGGCCTTCTCCAGCCCGGCCTCCCGATCGCACACCCCGGCGTGGACGTAGGCGAAGCTGCGCACCGCGCCCGGGGAGCGACCGGCAGTCGCCTCCCCGGCGCGCACCTTCTCCAGCGACCAGGGCACATGGGACGCGGGCAGATAGTTCAACAGCACCCCGTCGGCCACCTCGCCCGCCAGGGAGAGCATCTTCGGGCCGAGTGCCCCGAGCACGATCTCCGGTCGGGGCTCGTCCAACCTGACCCCCAGGCGGAAGCCGTTCACCTGGTAGTAGTCACCGGAAAAATCGACCTTCTCTCCGCTCAGACAGTGGCGCAACAGGGTGGCGAACTCGCGTACCTGGGCGAGGGGGTGGGCCCCGTACTCGGCTCCGTGCCAGCGGGAGGCGACCACCGGCGAGGAGATGCCGATCCCGATGAACACGCGCCGGCCCGGTTGCAGCGCCTGGAGCGTGGCCGCTCCCATCGCCAGCAGGGGAGGGGTACGGAGTTGCAGGGCGAGCACGCCGGTCCCCAGATCGAGTGCGGGCGCGGTCTGGCCGACGGCGCCCAACAATCCGAACGCCTCCAGACCGACGGTCTCGGCGGTCCAGAACGACGAAAAGCCGAGCTCATCGGCTCTGACTGCCGCGCGGATCGTCTCGTCCGGTCCGAGCGTCATGAGGCTCGCCGCAGTGACTCCGATGGTGGGCATGGACAACTCCTGGAAAGACGTCGGTCGACGGCCCGATCGTATCGGTGCCGGCGAATCGTCCGAGCCGGGGTGGGCCGCGGCGTCGTCGACGGAAATGCCCGTTGGATGTCCACGGGTGGCGATAGGCTGCACTCAGCGCTACAGAAACAAGCGTGTTCACCCGATCTGATGGGTGGAAGCCCTGCTGTATAAGCAACTCTGTCCAGGAGTGCGACATGACTGAGACCACTGCCCCCGAGACGCTCACCGAAGCCCTGACGTTGATCGACGAAGGACTCGCCCACGTGCAGCACCGGGAGCTGGTGTCCGCCAACGAGGTGGCCGACCTGTTGCTCGATGTCCGTCTGTTGCTCGCTGCCCCCCCGGTGACCACGGACGACCTCACTCCCGAGCCGGCCGGCGTCAACTGAATCCGGTCACCCCGAGGTCGATTCCCTCGGCCGGGTGGCTCACGAGGTCGAATAGCTGCTGAATGCCTCGTCGATGCACTCGGCGAGCAGATCAGGGTGGTCGATCGCCGCGGTGTCGATGTGCAGCCCCATGTCGAGTGACCCGTCATAGCTGAGCATGGTCAGGTTGAACGCCGTGCCGATGAGCGGACCGATGGGGTGGTTTGCAAGGACCTTCGCACCCCCCATGTAGAGCGGAAACGGCGCACCGCGCACGTTCGAAGTGGTGAAGTCCACCGAGGAGACCTGCATCTTCGTCGCGCCGATCAACAGGGGCGCGGGTAGGAAGCCTGCCGGCGCCGCGAGGAGCGGCACGAGCGAAAGGGCGGCGTCGCCGCGCACCGTGTCGAGGGTTTCGTGGGTCCTGCTGAGCCGCTCTGTCGGATCGGCGATGGTCGGGACCAAGATCCGGGCGGTTCCGAAGGCGTTCCCCGCGGCGGAGCGGTCTTCGCGGGTGTTCACCGGCATCGCCATACGCAGTTCGTCCACGTCATGACCCATGCGGCGGTGGTAGTCACCCGCACCGCCGGCCGTCGCCGCCACGAAGACGTCATTCACGGTCACCCCGGCAGACTTCGCGAACGTCCGGACGTCGTCGAAGGGCACGCGCAGCAGCCGGAGCGTGCGCCGGTCGGACCGGTCGTTCCAAAGCGGGGAGCGACTCCGTCGGGGAAGGGCCGCCTCGACGACGAGCGCCCGGGCCAGGGCAAGGGCACGTCGAGCGCTCGATTCGAGTCGTTGCGGTTCACGGACCGCTTCGATCGTCGACGTCACGCCGGTCCTGACTGATTCGGCGGTGCGACGAATCGTGTGTCCGAGCGCTTCGCGTGAGCCCCCCACCGCGGACGGAAGCGGGTCAGCCACGGGCAGGGGCACCGGTTCGGGCTCGGCGGCAACGCGTTCGAGGTCGACGAACTGCTCGGAGATGCGCACCATCCCCACGCCATCGGAAATCGTGTGATGGAGGCGTTGGAGCATCACGCCGCGACCGTCGTCGAGTCCGTCGAGGAGCTGGAACTCCCACAGCGGACGGTCGGGGTCGAACGGGCGGGCGTTGAACTCCATCGCGGTGGCGATGACCGTATCGAGATTGCCGTGCTGCGCCAGCGTGCGGGCGGTGACGTGCCGTTCGATGGCGAAGTCCGGGTCGTCGATCCAACGGGGCGCCGCCAGGTGGGCCGGGTCGAGATAGACGCGGCGGCGGAGCTGGGGAACGAGCGCCGCGGCCCGCAGTAGGCGGGCGCGCATCACTGCGAGGTCGGCAGGGCGGTCGAGGAAGGTGATGTTGGCGAAACCCGAGGCGAGCTGACGGTCCCGCTCCAGGGTCCACATCAGAGATTCGAAGTCGGAAAGGTGGTCACCGGCACGTACCGGTCGGTCGGCCATGGACCCGATCGTACTGTGTTGGCTTTCGAGCTCGGGCGGCGACAGGGTCGCCTGCTCGCTCGGGCTTCGCCATTCGGGTGTCATCTGGGGGGCTGCTTCGCCTGGCGGCTGCGCAGCGTTGGCTTTTGGGCTCGGGCGGCGACGGGGTCGCCTGCTCGCTCGGGCTTCGCCATTCGGGTGTCATCTGGGGGGCTGCTTCGCCTGGCGGCTGCGCAGCGTTGGCTTTTGGGCTCGGGCGGCGACAGGGTCGCCTGCTCGCTGGGCGGGCTACCTGGTCGCCTACGGAACCGGGCCGGTCAGTGCTTCAGGGAGGTGTGCTTGAACTCGTTCAGGTTGACCTCGTCGTTCATGAGGTCCAGAACCTGTGCGACCCGGCGGATCGCAAGGTCCCCGTCCCCGTCGGAGCGTTCCATGAACCTGATGAATACTGCCCGATCGTCGGCCATGAACGTCGGCACACCCCAGGCTTCGTAGTCATCACGCTGCGCGTCGTGTTCGCGCCGGACGGTCTCGAGTGCCGACCCGTCGTCCACCGACCGCCAGACCTTCGTCGGCTCGACACCGGCATCGGCCAGCACCTTGTCGATGGTCCCGCGGTCGAAGTGCTCTCCATGGACGTGGCGGATCGCGAACAGTTCCCGGTGCACCTGGGCGAACGCCGTCGGGACCTCGTCGCGCACGATCACCGACACCTGGAGGGCCTCCAGGCCGCTGTCGTCGCTCGGGCGATCCCAGATCGGCGTGTCCCCGTCTTCGACGTGGACCTGGCCGAGACAGAACGGTTCGAATCGCACGTCCCAGTCGGCTCCGGCATCCAGCGCGTCGAGGACGGTGTCGTGGACGATCGCGGTCCAGGGGCAGCGGTAGTCGTAGTTCAAGATGAAATGTTGCACGTTGGCTGCAACACCGAAGCCTGGCTCGGCTATTCCATCCGCCCGGCCGGACCGCTGGATTTCCGGGCCTGCGGGTCGGGCCACCAGCGCCGCGCCATCGTCCCCAGCACCAACCCGACCCCTGCCCCGGCGAGCACGTCGGTGGGGTGGTGCATGCGGGTGTGGATCCGACTTGCGGCCACGATGACGGCGGTGGGGAACACGATGGCCCTGAGTGACGGATCACCGTCGGTCAGCAGCAGCGTCGCAAACGCCGCGCTGGACGCATGGCCACTGGGGAAGCTGGAGGTGAGCGGCTCGCGCAACCCGACGGACACCTCGGGGCGTGCGCCCGGGCGTGTCCGGCCGAACAGCCGCTTGATGCCCTGGTTCACGATCAAAGATTCGGTTGCGAACAGCGTCACGAGCCGGGGAATCCGGGCGGCGGCGGCGTCGGAACGGAGTCCTTGGGCGAGGGTGAGAAGGACCCAGATGAGCCCCCAATCGCCCAGATGCGATGCCGTGGCGAACGTGCGGTCCCAAATCGGGTGCCCCCGAAGTGACTCGAACCACTGGTCGATGGTGAGGTCGACGCGTTGGGCCAGGCTCGCCGTCGTGGTCGTCACGAGCCCGGTTTTCCGGGCGGGTCGAGCAATGTGCCGCCCTGCGCCGGGCAGTAGGGCCGGAATCCGCACCAGTCACACAGCCGGCTGGGCTTGGGTCGGAAGTCGCCGGTGGAACAGGACTTCTCGACGGCCTGCCAGATCGCATCGATCTTGCGGGTCATCGTCTGCTCGGACCGCTCGGTCGGGGCATCGGTGACCACGGTACGGTCCCGCAGGTAGAGCAGCCGCACCTTTGCCGGTCGCTTTCCGAACAGCTCGGCGCACATCGTGGCGTAGATGTTCACGCCGTCGAGTCGCCCATGGGCGAACCGCTCCGGGGGTGCCCGACCGGTCTTGTAGTCGGTGACCACCAACTCGCCTTCGTCGTCGAGCTCCAACCGATCGATGATGCCCCGGATTGCGTAGCCCTCGCGGGGAATCTCGAGGGTGATCTCGAGTCCGATCGGTCGGATCGTCCGAGGGTCTTCCATCGCGAAGTAATGGTCGATGAGCGTCGCTGCGTCCGAGACGAACGCCTCCTCGGCGTCGTGGTCGAGTTCGAGTCCGGTGAAGTCCTCGTCGTCTCGCATCGCTTCGAGGGCCTGTGCCAGACAGTGCGTCGCGGTAGCCCGGGTCCGTTCGTCCGGCTCATGTTGAAAGAGCCGCTCGAGTGCCGCGTGGACCAGAGTGCCCTTGGTGGCGGCCTCACTGGGCGGTTCGGGGAGCTTGTCGATCGCCGAGTACCGGAATGCCAACGCGCACTTGGTGAAGGTCGCGACCTTCGAGGGCGACAGGGTCCGGGGAGGCGTCATCAGCACGGCGCCCCAGCCTACGAGCTCTCCGAATGTCGGGGCGTGAAAGAGGTATGGCCTATTTCAGCGCGCTGCATTCGGCAAGCAGGCGCGACCGAGATCCGATGCTTGCCCGATGCAGCGCGCTCAAGTTGCTCTGAGCAATCTGGTGCCCCGACATTCGTGGAGGTCAGGGGTCGGGGTTCGGGTCCGCGGGGCGCGGGTCGGGCGAGGGCGCGGCCGTGGAGGGCGCGGCCGGTGGAGGGGGCGGCCGTGGAGACTGTGTCCATGAACCGGCTGATCTCGGCGGCGAGACCGACCGGGTCCTCCATGGGGCCGAAGTGGGTGAGTTCGTCGTGGGCGACGAGGATGCCCCGGGGCAGGGCACGTGCGGCGAGCGGCGCGATCGCCGCGGGGGAATGTTCCGCGAGCTCGCCCCGCACCACCGCCACGGGGCAGGTCACCTGCCCCAGATGTTCGAACGCGGTGCATCGGGCCGCACCGTCATAGACCCGGGCCTCGTCCTCGGGTCGACACGCAAGACGAACCGTGCCGTCCGGTTCATCCACGAATGCACCCGCGACATAGCCGGCCAGCGCCTCGGTCGTGAACGTGTTCATGGGTGGTTTCGATCCGTAGGTCGCCTGGGCCTCTTCGCGGGAGGCGAAGACCGGACGTCGCCGCTTCGCGCCGGCCGAGAGTGGATTCGCACCATCGTCGAAGGAGCCGCGCACCTCCGGCGGGAAGATGATCGGCTCGTAGACCCAGAGTCCGGCGAAGGTGCCCGGTCGGCGTTGTTCGGCGAGCAGGAGTGCCGCGCCGCCCATCGAGTGCCCGATGCCGACCGGCAGGGCTGGCGCAGCACCGTCACAGGTGAGCCATCCGTACGCGTCGAGGGTGGCGAGCACGTCATCGGCGAAGAAGTCCCAGTCCAGATCGGCGCCGGGTTCGATGTGGGACCGGCCGTGCGCGCGGAAATCCGGTGCGACGACGTGGGCATCCTGGAGTGCCGCGGCCAACGGGCGCCACACCGTCGCATCGAACCCGGTGGCATGCGCAGCCAGCACGGGCCGACCGGAACCGCCCAGCTCGTGCACGGCCAACTCGACCCCTGCGGTGGTGGGGATCAGGCGCGTCGGGTCGGCCGCGGTCGGCTGAGGCGTGTCGTCCATGGAGTTCAATCGTGCCTGCAACCGACCGGGTCCTCCCAACCTTCGACGAATTCAGGAACGCCATTCCACCGTCGGCGGCGAGCTACGCCGAGTTCGGTCGGGTTCAACTCGGCGCGACCGTGGCCGATTGGCACGGGTGTCCAGGTCTCGAAGCGTGAGCGTCGGTCTGGTGGTGGCGATCCTGGCCATCGCGTTGACCGGTTGGGCCGTCGTCCGGGTCACCCAGAATCCGCGGCAGGGCACCTTCTGCCATCCGGCGATGCCGATACGAAGCGTTCACGGCAAGTCCGTTGCGCTCGAAACCCGAGGTTCCGATGGCGGACCGTGTGCGACGCCGAGGACCAACCCGGGGGTGGACACCCTCGGCACGGATTGCAAGATCCGTGACCCGCACGGAAAGGTCCTGGAGACGGTGACGTCGACCGGCAATCCCGACACCTGCTGAAGTTCCGAGCGTGACCGTTGATGCTGCGGCCCTCAGCCTCCGACCGACACGGCGAGTGGGGTTTGGAGGAGCGTCGCGCTGGTGGGTCAGCCTCGGCGGTAGATGCTGTTCAGCGGCTTGGCCATCAGGTCACGCAGCAACGGCTCGAAGTGCTCGAGGGGCTCGGTGTCGTAGTCCGGGTCGAACGCCACCTGGTCGAACTCGGCGCAGAATTCGGCGGTCAGGTCATAGTTGGGGTGATCACGAAAAGCATCGCGGCCGTCCCGGTCGAGGCCCAGGAAGTGGAAGAAGTAGTAGCCCTGGAAGATGCCGTGGTGTTCGACCATCCAGTGGTACTCGTCGCGCACGAACGGTTTGACGATCGCCGCCCCGATGTCGGGATGGTTGAACGACCCCAGCGTGTCACCGATGTCGTGGATGAGCGCGCAGAGCACATACTGGTCGTCCCGGCCGGCCCGCTCGGCGCGGGTCGCGGTCTGCAACGAGTGGGTGAGCCGGTCGACCGCGAACCCGCCGAAGTCGCCGTCGAGCAGTCGCAGATGGTCCATCACCCGATCGGGCAGGCGTTGGGCCGCATGCATCGCTTCGACGGCGATGATGTCCCAATCGGCCTTGGTGCCCTCGGTCATGGCGTGGAACTGCGCGGTGGGGGGCGCTTCGAGATCGGTCATGCGCGCTCCTTTCTCCTGTGGCGGCATGGTACCGCCCCGGTCGGCGCGCGTGCCCGGTGCGTCAGGTGCCGGTGCCGGCAACCGCGTCGGAGTCGCGTGCTGCGGCGCCGTAGATGCCCTTGGCCATCAGGGAGGTCTCCACTGCGGCTCGGGCCCGCAGCAGTTCGGCGCGGATCCGGTGGACGCCCGGGTCGTCGGGGGCGGCCAGCCCGGCCAGCTCGATCAGATTGCCCGCCAGTCGTAGGTCGCCGGCTTCGGCGACCTGCTGCGCCCGTTCGGCCAACCGCGCCGCGCCACCACTCAGCTCGGCGATCTCGGCGGCGACCGCGGCGTCCGGTGCGGGCTTCAGATGGGACGGGTTGCCGTCGTACCAACCGCCGTAGAGGCGCCAGATGTTGCGGACGATGAACTCGGGCTCGTCATAGATGGGTTGCAGATAGGGCTGGGTCGTCAGATGTTCCGGCACGGCGACGGTGTGCAGGATTTCGTCCAGGAACGCTCCCGCATTCATCAGCGCCAGGGTCTGGTCGACCAGTGAGTCGAGCAGATCGGCGGTGTCGACCAACGCGGCTCGCACGAAGTCGGCGCCGACGATCGGCAGACCATGGCCGGGAAGCAGCACCTCGGGCTCCAGCGTGGCCATGCGCCGCAGGGCCAGCGCCCAGTCCCGCGCGAAACGCTGCACCTTCTGCGGGTTGCCGGCGTTGGGGACGCACCAGATGAACAGGTCACCGGTGCACAGCGTGCGACGTTCGGGCACCCAGACCCAGGTGTGGTCGTCGGTTTCGCCGCGGGCGTGGTGCAACTCGATGGTGACCTCGCCCAGATGCGTCGAGAAATCGTCGACGTAGGTGTCGTCGGGCTGGCGGTAGTCGGTCGGCCAGCTCAGGCCGGGAGCCGAGAACTGCCGCCGGTTGATGGCCGCGTTGTAGCCGGCGGTGAGGCAGTAGCGCTCGAAGCGGGGGGCGACGGCCGCATGGGCCAACACTCGAGGGCGGGGGTTGCGGTCTGCCTCGGCCTCGGCGTCGAATACGCCGGTCCCCAGCACATGATCGATGTGGCCATGGGTGTACACGGCCGCGGCGACCGGGTCGGGGCGCCACCCGTGCGTATCAGGTCGCGGATGGTGGTGCCGGCGAGTGGGCCACCGGTGTCCACGATGCACCAGGCCCTCGCCGGTGGCGACGGCGGCGACGTTGGCGAATCCGGAGACCTCGGCGACTCCGACGTGACCTCTTCGATCTCGCCGAAGGCGGTGAAGGGTGTTCGCTGGTCGAGGTCGCAGTGGTCCCGCCCTCGGTGAAGGAGTCGCCGGCTGCGGGATGGTGATGGGTTTCAGGCATCCGTGGACGCTTTACTGGATGCAGAGGCGATGTGCCGACAGGAACGACTGTCAGAACGAGTGCTGTCAGAACAATGCGTTCAGAATGCCGTGTCGTCAGCCCAGCGAGGCTGCAGGGTCTTCATCAACTCTTCGTTGAGGTTGGCGGGCACCGGTAGCCGTCCTCGGCGCGGATGGTCTCGAAGTGATCGCGGATGTCCTCGGCGCTGAGGTCGCCGGTGTTGGTGTAGCCGGCGGTGACGCCGATGAACATCCTGGCGACGTGCCCGGCGCCGACCGAGTAGATCTCGCCGGTCACCGGCACGTCCTCGTGGACCAGCCATGCGACCAACGGCGAGACGTACTCGGGTCCGAACCGGTCGACGAGGTCACCCATGAGGTCCTCGGTCATCCGCGACTTGGCCACCGGGGCGATGGCGTTGGCCTTGATGTTGCTCTTCGCGCCCTCGACCGCAAGGACCCGGGTGAGGCCGACGAGTCCCATCTTGGCGGCGCCGTAGTTCGCCTGACCGAAGTTGCCGAAGACGCCCGCGCCCGACGCGGTGATGACGATCCGGCCGTAGCCCTGCTCGCGCATGTGGACGTACGCGGGACGGGTGACGTTGAACGCGCCGCGCAGGTGGACGTCCAGCACCGGGTTCGAGAGGTCGGCGGTCATGTTGGAGAACGACTTGTCCCGCAGGATGCCCGCGTTGTTGATCACGATGTCGACCCGGCCGAAGGCGTCGATGGCGCTCTGGACGATCGACTCGCCACCTTCCGTGGTGGCGACCGAGTCGTGATTGGCCACCGCCTCCCCGCCGATCGCCGTGATCTCGTCGACGACCTTCTGGGCGGCCGAGGCGTCCGAGCCGGTGCCGTCCATCGTTGCCGCCGAGGTCGTTGACCACGATCAGCGCACCGCGTCTTGGCGAGCTCGAGCGCGTGGCTGCGACCGAGTCCGCCGCCGGCGCCGGTGATGATCGCGACCTTGCCGTCGAATCCGAGATCTGCCATGTCGGGCTCCTTGTCGATGGGACGGGACGTCGGGAGTCCCGCGGGGGACGCCGTCAACCTAACCGGGGCCGCTCCGACGTTCCGAGTGCGGTTCGCCGACACCAGAACGCACCGGTCCGGATCCGCACCCGGTATCGGCCGGTGAGAGCAGGATCGAATAGCGTGCATCGTCGGCCGAACCCTGTGGCAGCTTCTCCGGCTGTCGGTGATCGTGGTGGTCGGCGTCGCCACGCTGTGGGCACGGTGGTCGGGATCGAAGTCCCGTGGCCGACAACTCTCGCAGGGGGCACCTCGTCCGCCGCTCCGGTCCGGCTTCCACCCGCTGGGTGGTGTCTCCTACCTCTACGATCGGTACGGCAACGTCCAGCAGAGCTTCAATCGCAAGATCCGACGCCGTGCCGCTCTGCGAAGTGCCGTCCACCGTCGTCGAGTCGGTGCTCGCGGTCGAGGACTCGACTTCTACCGCACGGGCCGGTCGACGCCCGCTCGATCCTGCGTGCGCTGCAGGCGAACGTGAAGGGGTGGCATCGCAGCAGGGCGGCTCGACGATCACCCAGCAGGTCGTGAAGAAGGCCCTCGTCGGCGACAAGCGGAACCTGACCGCGCAAGCTGCACGAGGCCCGGGTGGCCACGACCCTCGAGCACCAGTTCACCAAGGACGAGATCCTGGCGTACTACCTGAACATCATCTATCTCGGGAACAACATCTACGGCGTCCAGGCCGCCGCGCAGACCTACTGGGGCATGGACGTCTCGAAGCTGGACTGGGCCCAGGGGGCCCTCCTCGCGGCCTTGATCCGAAATCCCAACGGCTACGACCCGATCACCATCCCGAGGAAGCCCGGACCTCAACGCAGGATCGCTCTCGAGCGTCTTGTCGCCACCGGGCGCATCGACAAGGCCACGGCCGCCAAGGCCAACCGCGAGCCGCTGCCGAACAAGGTCACCAGGAAGGTGCCCGCCGTTGACTACTTCGTCGAGCAGGTTCGCCGGCGACTGCTCAACGCCGACGGAAGCTTCGACGGCGATCCACTCGGGACGGCGCTGGGCAGGACGCCGGCGCAGCGGGCCTCGACGCCCTCTACCGGCGGGGGCCTGCGCATCTACACCACCTACGACCCGCTCATGCAGCAACAGGCGGTCCAGGCCCGCCAATCCACGGTGCCGGGCATCCAGCCCGACGGACGCATCCCACGGCACCGGCGCCGGACGGTCAAGACCCGTGAGCGACGGAGACCATCACATCGTGGTGCCCTCGACCGGCGCGGTGCGGGTCCTGCTGGGAGGGCCCGGGTACACCAAGAACAGTCAGGTCGACTTCGCGGCCCGAAATTCGTCCAATAGCCCGGATCGACGTTCAAGGGTTTCGTGCTCGCCACGCTCTTCGACCGGGGCTTCGTGCCCGAACGACATCGTGGACGGCACGAGTCCGTGCGTGCTGACGACCGGACGACCCGAACTACCTCGACCCCACCGACCCCGACCGCCGACGTCCCGCCCCACTCGTATCACAACTACAACGGTGAAGGTGGCTCGGTCGGCACGATTCTCACCCAGACCCTCCAGTCCTCCAACTGCGGGTTCGCCCGTCTCGGCCAGATCGTGGGGCTGCGCAATGTCATCGACAAGGCCAAGGCCATGGGCATCTCCAACGAAGTGTGGAACGCGTACGGACCCGACTGGGGAAGCATCCGAACACGCTCGATCCCTACAGCGTGCAGCTCGCCTACGGCGGTGGGATCGGGGTGACGCACTGGAGATGGCCGGTGCGTACGCCACGTTCGCGAACGACGGGGTGTTCAATCGCCCCTACTTCGTGGACCGGATCGAGGATGCGCAGGGAAACGTGATCTGGACCCACGAACTGCAACCGACCCGTGTGATGAGCGCTCAGGCGGCACGCCTGGTGAACCAGGTGCTCCAGGCCAACGTCGAGGGAGGAACCGGCACCGGGGCGCGCCTGGCCGGGGGCCGTCCCGCGGCCGGGAAGACGGGCACCTCCGACGGACCCAACGACCTCTGGTTCGACGGTTACACCCCCCAACTGTCGACCGCCGTCTGGATCGGGAGCACCGGGGATCCCTTCGTGGTCTATCCCGGTTCGTCCGGCGGTGTCTATGCCGCGCCGAGCTGGCGGGTCTTCATGGATTCGGTCCTGGTCAACCAGCCCGCCATCCCCTTCGTGGCTCCGGCGCCGACGCGTGGAGGGATCGGGATCTCGATCGGCGACGGGGACGGAATGACCTTCGTCGATCGCTATGGCGCCAAGGCGCTCGAGACCCCGCCCGGACCGCAGGGGGCTGCAGGTCCTTCACCGGCCGCACCTCCCAACACCCCGCCGACGTCGACGCCGCCCTCGACGACCAGCAACGCCCCGCCCGTGACCGCGTACGGACCTTGAACAACTGTGAGCTTCGTCCCCGAACACCGCCGACCCGAAGGACTGCGATGACGATCTACGATCGGCTCCTGACCGTGCAGGAGCTCGACACCCGCATCGACCAACTCGCCCACCAGCGTGCCCAGCTCCCCCAGCTCTCCCAGATCGAGGAGGCCGCCAGGGTGCTCGCCACGGTCGACGGTCAGATCGCCGACCAGGAAGGGGTCGTGGGCGACCGTCGCCGGGAGAACAGGCGGTGCGAGGACGAATTGGCCACCCAGACCGCACGCGCCGCCGACATCGACGCGAAACTCTACGGAGGGACCGTGTCCGACATGCGGGAGCTGCAGAGCCTGCAACGAGAAGCGCAATCCCTGGCGCGTCACATCTCGAGCCTCGAGGACGAAGGGCTCGCTGCCCTCGACAACCTCGAAACCGCCGAAGCCCGGCTTTCCGAACTGGTCGACCTCCGCGCCCAGATCGTCGAACGTCGGTCCGCCGACGAGGCGACGCTCACCGCGGCACAGGCCGAGATCGATGTCGAAGTCGACGAGATCTCGGCGCAGCGTGCGGAGGCGATCGTGGGCGTGTCCCCGGAGCTGGTCACCGAGTACGAGCGGCTCCGCAGTGCGCTCGGCGGCGTCGGGATCGCCCGCCTGGCCGGAAATCGGTGCGAAGGCTGCCATCTGACGCTGCCGGCAGTGGAGGTCGATCGCATCCACCGACTCGACGCGGACGAGCGAGTCCACTGCGACGAGTGCGGCCGGTTGCTGGCCCGCTGACGATGTTCCTGTGGTTCGCGGGGGGATCGGTCGTGGTGCTCTGGATCGTGTTCCACAGCACCCGGCTCGACTATCGGCTGGTGATCGCAGGTGCCGTGCTGCCCACGGCAGAGGCGCTGAGCGGTCACGACTGGTTCTTCCACACCCTGGCCGCACCGGTGGCGGTGCTGCTGGTGGTCCTGGCCGCCACCCGTAAGGCCCGGCGTCGGCGACGTCAGTGGCTCTGTCTGGTGATCGGGATGTTCCTGGGTCTGCTGCTCGACGGCGTCTGGACGCAGAAGACGCTGTTCTGGTGGCCGTTGTTCGGGTGGGATTTTCCGACACAGCCGTCGCTGGTGGCATCGCGCCCCCTGGCGGTGAACATCCTGCTCGAACTCGTCGGTCTCGGGGCGCTCATCTGGGCTTGGAAGCGCTTCGGTCTCGACGACGAGCAGCGGCGGCATCGACTCTGGACGACGGGTACCCTGGACCCGGCGTTGGCCGGCGGCCCGGAAGCGGGGATGTAGGCGAGATGCTGATCCTCCTCCGTCATGGTCGCACCGAGGCGAACGCTTCGGGTCTGCTGCTCGGCCGGGATGATCCTCCACTCGACGCGCTCGGCCGGACGCAGGCAACGGCGGCGGCGGCCGCCTGTGCGCGGCCCGACCGGGTCATCTCGAGCCCGCTCACCCGGACGCGGGCCACGGCCGAACAACTCGGCCTGCCGGTGGAGACGGACCCTCGGTGGATCGAAGTCGACTATGGGGAATGGGAAGGTCGGCCCTTCCGGGACGTTCCCTCCGAGGTGTGGCGGAACTGGTCGGCGGATCTGGCGTTCGCACCGCCGGGCGGTGAATCGTTGGCCGATCTCGGTGTGCGGGTGCGCGCTGCCTGTGACGAGCTGGCGGAAGAAGCCGGAGAGCACGACGTGGTCGTCGTGTCCCACGTCTCACCGATCAAAGCAGCGGTCGCCTGGGCACTCGGCGTACCGGACTCGGTCGCCTGGCACCTGTACCTGGCACCCGCGTCGATCACCCGCATCGACACCTCGGGGTCCCGCACCGTGCTGCGCTCGTTCAACGAGACTGCACATCTGGAGCGGTGAGACCCGGCTCGGTCATCGACGCTGGGAGAGCGTGACGCCGTCACCGATGGTGAGAATGGTGGTGCGGACCCGCGGGTCCTCGGCGGCCCGGTCGTTGTAGCGGCGCAACGCGCGGAGCGAGGTGTCCTCGTCGTCGGGCGTGTCCACGATTCGGCCGTGCCACAGCGTGTTGTCGGCGAGCAGCAGACCGCCGGGCCGCATCCGGGGGACGATCTCTTCGTAGTAGTCCGGGTAGCCGGGCTTGTCCGCGTCGATGAAGGCGAGGTCGATCACCGGATCGCCCGGAAGCGCGCGCAGGGTCTCGATTGCCGGGGCGATCCGCAGGTCGATCTTCTCCGCGACGCCCGCGTCCTGCCAGGTCTGCTGCGCGATCGAGGTCCACTCGGTGCTCACGTCGCAGCACAGCAGACGGCCACCGGGGGCCAGTCCTTGCGCGATGGCGAGCGACGAACGACCGGTAAAGGTGCCGACCTCGACGGCGTTTTGCACGCCGGCGAATGCACAGATGGCCGTGAGGAACGTCGCCTGATCCGTGCCGATCTGCATGCCGGCGACATCGCCGAGTTCGGCAGTGCGGTCGATGAGCGCCGCGGTGACCAGGTCGGGGCTGGGTGAATGGTCGGCGACGTAGGCGGCCAGCCGGTCGTCGAGCAGGAACGATCTTGGAGCCATGCCCGGATTCTGTCAGAGTCCGTCGAGCCGGCGCGCGACCGCGGAACCGTGGCGTCGCTCAGTCGGCCTGGTCGTCACCGGAGAGATTGACCGAATGCGCCAGGACGGTGACCAGTGACGATGCGCGCAGGGCGGTCTTGAGGAACTCGTTCGCGACCCCGTCACCGCCGGGAACCGGGGGGGTTCCGATCGAGCGCAGCGTCGCGGTCGGGTCCGAGGCCTCTCCGACCGGGGCCGACTCCTCGACGGCTTCGTCCTCACGCCAGAATTGGTCGGCATCGGGGCGGATCCGTGCCTTGTTGCGTCTCCGCTTCGAACGTCGCTTCGTCCCGCTCATGCCCGAGATTCCTCGAGTTCGTCGATCTCGTCCCCATCCGCCGCGCCGGGCTGGTTGCCGGTGCCTTCGTCGTCGGAGATCAGCAACGACGGGTCGATTCCCAGTGCACTCTGCAGCTGGTCGCCGGAGAGATCGGCGAGCGACGACGACTTGGGCAGCACCAGGCTGGCGATCCGGCGCTTGTCGGCGACCACGTCCTCGACGCGTTCGTCGACGGTACCCGGGCACACGAGACGGTGTGACACCACGGTCCGGGTCTGGCCGATGCGCCACGCGCGGTCCCGTGCCTGGTCCTCGACCGCAGGATTCCACCATCGGTCGAAGAGCACGACGTGGTTCGCCGCCGTGAGGTTGAGCCCCGTGCCCCCGGCCTTGAGCGACAGCACCAGCGCGCCGGGGCCCGTGCCCTCCTGGAATCTGCGCACCATGTCGTCCCGTGCGCCTCTGGCGAGGCCTCCGTGGTAGCAGTCGATCGCGACGCCGGTGCGCGCCGTGAGGTGCTCGGCGAGCCGCACGCCCCAGGTCGCGAAATGGGTGAAGACCAGTACCCGCTCGTCTGCGGAGAACACCGACTCCACGATCTCCTCGAGGCGGGCCAGCTTGCCCGAGCGTCCGTCGAGGGGACCGCCGTCGTCCTCGTAGGCGACCGGATGGTCGCAGATCTGCTTCAGTGCGGTGATGGCCGCCAGGATGTGACCTTGGCGGGCGGTCCGCTCGTCGGCCGATCCGTCGGTGCGGGCGACGACCGCGTCCAGAACCGCCTGGTAGAGCCCGATCTGCTCTTCGCTCATCGAGCAGTGGTCGAGTTGATCGATCCGGTCGGGGAGTTCGGCCGCGACCGCGGGTTCGGCCTTGGTCCGGCGGAACACCAGAATGCCGTTCAGGGCTCGCAGCGCGGACTCGGCGCTCTTCGACCGGGCCTGGGAGCTCTGGGAGAGCTGGGAGACGAATGCCGAGCGCGAGCCGACCAGGCCGGGGTTCGTGAAGTCGAGGATCGACCACAGGTCGCCGAGACCGTTCTCGATGGGCGTGCCCGTGAGCGCAATTCTGGTGCGCGCGTGGAGACGGTGGAGTTGTTGGGAGGTCTCGCTCGCCGGGTTCTTGATCGCCTGCGCCTCGTCCAGCACGACGCGTTCCCACGAGAGTTCGGCGAGCGCCTCGATGTCGCGGACCGCGGTCCCATAGGTGGTGATCACCACGTCGGCTTCCTTGACGACCTCGCCCAGGTCGTCCTCGTCGGCGCGTCTGGCCCCGTGATGGATGACGACCTTGAGATCCGGCGTGAATCGGGCCGCTTCGGCAGCCCAGTTGGCGACCACCGCCGGCGGCGCGATGACCAGCGCCGGCCCCGCTCCGGGCGTCGATGACAGGTGCGCCAGCATCACGGGGGTCTTGCCCAGCCCCATGTCCAGAGCCAGACAGCCCCCCAGTTCGGCTGCGTGCAGGAATTCGAGCCAGGCCACCGCCTCGGCCTGGTAGGCGCGGAGTTCACCGCGGAATCCCTGCGGATGGACATCGGGCTCCTGGGGGAGTGACCGAGCAGCTTCCAACAGATCGCCGGCCCAGCTCGCACCCTCGATGACCAACCCGCCGGCGAGCGACGTTCCTTCCAGGCCGAGCGCCTGTCGCAGGATCTCGGCGCCGGTGAGCTGAACGGTGTCGGCTCGTTCGGCGAGTGCCTCCGCGGCCTTCGCCAGATCCATCTTGTCGAGTTCGACCCATTGGCCATGCGATTGGACCAGAGGTCGGGCCTGGGCGGACAGGCGCGCGACGTCGGCGGCCGAGAGTTCCACGTCCCCGAACAGTGCCGACCACGAGACGTTGGCGAGTTGCCTGGCGCCGACGACGGTCTCATCGGTGGACTCTGCGCTGAGCCGCAGAGAGGGTGCGACCCGCTTCGAACTCATCGCCGGAACCCGCACGTCGAATCCGACCGAGACCAGCAGCGGACCGATCGAGGTCATCAACTCCCAGGCCTCGTCCTGGCTGAGGATCACCTGTCCGCGCCGTGCGGCCCCCGGTCGCTTGAGCGCGGGCAGCAGACGTTCGACCCGTTCGAGTTGATCGACCAGCTTGGGGTGATCGACGATGGCCACCTCGACCGGAACCAGATTGTTCTCCGGGTCCGGACCGAGCACCGAGAGGTGCCAACCGCCGGAATCGTCCGGCGGGAGAAGCTCCACGACGAGGCGGGCCCCCTGCAGGCCGACGATCGGCGAGACCCACTTGGTGAGTTTGCGCATGACCTCGGATCCGACCCGCGTCGGGGCGTCGAACCGCTCGCCGTCCAGGTGGGCGCTCAGTGCCTCGACGAAGTCCGATGCATTGCGGATCGTGGGCGGTTCGGCCCCGGCCGCCATGTTCGCAGCCGATTGCGCGGTCAAGGCGTGCACCATGGCTGAGAGCGCGTCCTGGGCGGTGTCACGTGGCTCGGCCTTCGGGGTGATCGCCGCCACCGAACCCGGCATCCGGTCGGCGAGCCGACCGATCGTGGCGCGGTCCACCAGAGCGGGCACCCAGTGGACCGAATACGCGGTGCGTCCATTGTCTCTGCGACCATGCGCCTGGAGGGTCGGCGCGACGTTGCCGTTGGCGACGAGGCGGACCGCTTCGACGGCGACCGAACCCAACCACCGGGCGCTGGCGCCGACCGGGCCGACGACCTCGTGCGCGCCGAGTCCGAGCAACCACCCCAGGGCATCGGCCACCGGAAGGGACAGCGCTGATGCCTCGGCGCCGGAGGGGAGCAGCACCGACCGATGCGCACCCCAACCTTCGGTTGGCGCACCGGCGCTCTCGATCAACGCGCCGAGCGCGTCCGTCGGCGTCGGCGGGAGTCCGGGACCCCCGCCCCAGACCACCACCCGACCGGCCGACCACGAGGTCTGCAGGCGCGGTTCGGACGGCAGCAGGGCCACCGGGCCGTCGTGGGAGCCGAAGCGCTCCAACGCGGCCACCAGTCGGGTCCGTTCGGCCTCGAAGTCGGCGACCACCTGATCGCGTTGGCCGCCGGCGATGTGATGTGCTGCGGCGAGCGACTCCTCGGTCTCCTCGAGAAGGTCTTCGAGGACGTCGCGCCACAGGCGGGGGTTCGCATCGAGGACGGCGCGCTCGGCGGGCGAGGCCTCGCCGGCCGCCGCAGCTTCGGCGTACCAGGTGACTTGTGCGCGGGTGGGTGTTGCTGCGTCTTCCATTCCGGAAGCGTCGGGCATCGGTGGTGCTCCATCGACGGTCGTTGCGTCGGTTGTCAGGACCCTCGGACGCGGACCTCGAACGTGCTCGGCCCGCATCGCTCGCAGAGCAGGCCACTTCGGGTCGCCACCGGTGTCGGGGCGTTCGGCCTGGGTATCCGCGAGCTGCTCCACTGTACCTTCGTCCGGCGTGGGTCGTGCAACATCCGGGCCCCACGGCGACGGTGAGTCGGCCTGTAAGCGGGGTTCTGTCCGGCGACTCCTTTGCAGGGTGTCGCCTCGGTGACCATCCATCTGTGCGGTCTACCTGGGGATCGAATGGCCGGGCAGGCCTCCCCGACTCGACCTTGCTCCCGGTGGGGGTTACCGAGCCGTCCGGGTCGCCCCGGACGCTGGTGCGCTCTTACCGCACCGTTTCACCCTTACCTGTGCGCCACGGGCGTCGAGCCCGGGATGCCATCGGCGGTCTGTTCTCTGTGGCCCTTTCTTCCGACAGGTCGCCCCGTCCTGGCTCTCACCAGCACCGTGCCTTGCGGAGCCCCGACTTTCCTCGGCACCGAGCGGCGACCTGGGTCATCCGCACGATGCCGCGGTCACCCGGCCGGCTCACCGTCGGCACCGATGCTAGCGCAGGGCCCGCACGCGCCACCTGGCCCGTCCACCCGGTCCATGGTCGTGCCGGTCCGCTGGTCAGCTGCTCAGGTCACCTTGGGCGCCGAGGGCGTTCTCCAGGGAGTAGAGGGCCGCGGGGATCGCCCCGGCGAAATCTCCCGGATTGTCCATCAGCGTCCAGAAGACCGACCGGCGGGAATTGGCTGCACCCACCTCCATGATGCCGGATCGGTCCGGCTGACGAGGCAGTGAACTGACCGCCAGGGTCTCGGTCGACGCGGCCGCCTGTTCGAGCGTCGAGGCGAGGGCGATCAGACGACTCGACGACGAGGATCCGTCGGCGAGGGCCATCCCGGGTTTGATCAACTGGGTGTCCAGATAGGCGTTGGTCTTCAGGTACGGCGCACCCCCGGCAGACTTGGTGAGGGCGGCGAGACGTGTCGCGCTCTCGGCGTGTGCCGTGCCGAACTGTCCGCCCCACTGTTTGGCCGCGGCGTCGAGGTAGCTCGCCGCGACGAACCGCTCGTAGAACGCGGCCAAGGACCGTTCGACCGATGTCGCCGTGCGCAGCAGTGCCCGGCCGGCCGCGAGTTCCTTGGCCGTTGGTCGGACCAGGGGAGCGGTGGGCGTGACCGCGGTGGAAGCCACAGTGCCGGACGTCGTCACGGTCGGACTCGAACTGCAGGCGGCGACGGTCGCCGCCCCGACGATCGAAGCGCCGCCGGCGACGAGGAACCGCCGTCGTGAAGGACTCGTCATGGTCACGATTGGGCCCCCGTGGTGGTGGTCGCGTAGGCGGACTCGGTGAACTGGCCAGAGGTGGTCTGGAAGGTGGGAACCTGGTCCTGGGCTGGAAGTGGCACCTTCGCGCCCTGGCCGTTGGCGACCGCCGACCAGGCGACGGCCTGTCCGGCGTCGGTTGCCAGGATCTGTGCGAAGACGCCGGCGAGCGGGGCACTGGTCACGGTGGACAGGGCCGCCAGATAGGTGGCTGCGAATCCGTCCTCCATCTGGGTGAACACGGTGCCCAGCGAAGCGGCGTCAGTGGCCTGGCCGACCCGGGGACCCCACTGGCTCGTGAAGGCGGCGTTGGGTTCGGTGGGCACGGTACCCCCCGCGGCCGTGATCATCGCCCCGAGCGCTTTGCTCTGGGCCTGGTGGTGGGTCGAGCACGCAGAAGCCAGGTCCGCGACGGACCCGGGAACTCCCGACGACGCATGCACCTTGTCGTAGAGGCCGCTGGCTGCGATCTCGAGCCCGACAAGTTGCGTGGCGAGTGTGATCTCGGGAGATTCGCCGCCGGAAGCCGCGCCGGCGCTGAACAGATGGGCGAAGGGGCCCAACGCCAGCCCCACTGCCGCGGCCGAACCGCCGGCCACCGCCAGGAGTCGGCGGCGACTCGGGCCGGACTGCTGCGGGAGTTGTTGTGGGAGATCGCCGATCTCGGCGCTTCCGGTTGACGGGGACGTCACGGTGCTACCTCCGGGGGACAGGACGTGAACGGACCGGATCGGTGTCGAGAGCCGGTGGCGAGTGCTTCGATCACGGCAACAGGTGTATTGGACGCAGCCTGTCCGGGCCAAGTTTCGGCCGGGTCGACCGTCCGGGCTGCGGGCCGCGCGGGCACAGCTCAGAACTCCAGTCCGGACAAATCGGGGTACCATTCACGGGCCCGATCCACTGCCCGTTTCCACTCCTCGGCGTCGAATTCCCCTTTGGGTTCGACCACGGTATGGGGGGCGAACAGCGTTGCCGTCTCCGCCTCGTCGGCCCACAGACCGGTGGCGATTCCGGCGAGGAAGCCCGCCCCGAGCGTGGTCGCCTCGCGTTCGGGCGAGACTTCGATCGCGCGTCCGGTCGCGTCGGCGAGCGCCTGGAGGAACGTCGCGTTCGCGCTCATGCCGCCGTCGACCCGCACGGTGCCGATCGACAGCCCACTGTCGGTCTCGGCCGAACGCAGCAGATCCGCGCCACGCCGGGCCACACCTTCGAGCACGGCGCGGACCAGCTCGGCCCGCCCGGTGCCCCGCGTGATCCCGAGCAGAGCACCTCTGGCCCCGTAATCCCACCAGGGGGTGCCCAGGCCGAGCAGCGCAGGGACGTACACGACGCCGTCGGTGGTGTCGCAGCCCGCAGCCACTGCGTCGGATTCCTCTGCCGAGCCGATCACCCCCAGGTCGTCGCGCAACCACTCGACGGCGGCCCCGGCGGTGAGCATGATCGCTTCGAGCCCCCAGGTGACGACTCCACCTGCCGATCGGGCGACGATCGGGATCGATCCCTGGGACCCGCGCGTGGAGAACGCCGGCCGCTCGGAGCCGGTGCAGACGTCGAGCATGCCGCCGGTCCCGAAGGTGATCTTGGTGTCGCCGGGCGCGACGCACCCCTGACCGATCAGCGAGGCCTGCTGGTCACCGGCGATGCCGGCGAGCACCGGGCTGCCCTCGAGCAGGTCGAGCGATCCGAGCGGACCGATCGAGTCGACCACCTCGGGCAGCATCGACCGATCGATGTCGAGCGCCTCGAGGACCGTGTCGTTCCACGCGTCGCCTTCCAGGGTGCGGAGTCCCGTCAGTGCCGCGTTCGTGTGATCGGTCACGTGCATGTGCCCGTCGGACAACACCCATGCGACCCACGAATCGACCGTGCCGAAACAGACGTCTTCACGCCGGGTGTCGCCGAGCGTTCCGAGCAGCCAGGCGATCTTGGTGGCCGACTGGTTCGGGGCGAGAGCGATGCCCCGACCCTGCAGCTCGAGACAGGTCCCGACCGTGCGCAGATCCTGCCAGCCGAGGCCGGGGCCCAGGGGTTCACCGGTGCGCCGGTTCCAGAGAATCGTCGAGGCCCGTTGGTTCGCGATACCCACGGCGCGCGACCGGACCGCTCTCGGTCAGGGCCTGGTCTGCCACGCTCCGCACGGCGTCGGCCATGGCGGCGGCGTCGAACTCGACGAGTCCCGGCGCCGGCGATGCGGGCAGCACCGGGATCTGATGGGGATGGTCCACGGTGCCGTCGTCCCGCACCACCGCGGCCCGCACCCCACTGGTTCCCACGTCGACGACCAGAATACTCATCGCAGGATCCTCATGGGTTCTGATCCGGCCAGGTGGGGACACCGAAGGGGGATGGCAGGCCGAGTTTGCCCGGGTTGAGGATGCCCACCGGGTCGAGTTCGGCCTTGAGGCCCTCCAACACGGCGAAACCCGATCCCAGCGCGTCGCGGACGAAGCGGGAGCGGTTCAGGCCCACCCCGTGGTGGTGGCTCAGCGAACCTCCGGCTGCGAGCACGGCCCTGGTGCCCGCCTCCCAGGCTTCCACGTAGTACCGATCCCGATTGTCGGGGTCCACCTTCGCGGCGAAGGTGAAGTACAGACAGGCGCCGTCGGGGTAGGCGTGGGACTGGTGACACGTCACGATCAGCGTGCCGTCGACGGCCGAGATCGCCTCGGAGGCACGGCGGTGGATGGATTCCAAACGGACCCAGGGGCCGGACACCTCCATGGTGTCGACCACGTAGCCCTTGGTGATCATCGCCTCGAGCGCCGCGACGTCGTTGCGGTGCTCGAGCCATGCCCCGACGAGCGATTCGCCGTCGGCCAGCAGGTCCCCGTCCACGGTGCACTCGTCGTCCACGACACGCATCGCCGCATCGATGATCGCGGGGTCACCCTCGTCGAGGACCACCACCAGATGACGCCCTTCGAGCCCGAAGCGGGCCGCTTCGGCCTTGTCGTGCAGTCGGAGGACCGCCGGGGTCGCACCGCGCTGGAGGATCCGGCGGCACGCCTCGAGCGCCGGTGCGAACTCGTCGAAACCGTATGCGGCGCGGCGTTCTTCCGGCGGTGCGGGGTGCAGTCGGAGTCGTGCGCCGGTGATGACCCCGAGCGTGCCTTCCGATCCGACGAACAGTTGGGTCAGATCCGGCCCCACGGCCTGGCGGGGCTGACCGCCGGTGGTCACCGATCGGCCGTCGGCGAGCACCACGTCGAGTCCGGTGACGATGTCCTCGATCTTGCCGTAGCGGGTCGAGTACTGCCCGGCACCGCGGCAGGCGAGCCAGCCGCCCACCGTGGCGAGGGTCATGGACTGGGGCCAGTGTCCGATCGTGGCCCCGTGTTCGGCTCGCAACTCGCTTTCGAGCTGATCCCCGAACGTCCCGGGCAGTACGTCGAGAACCATCGAGGTCGAATCGACGTCGACGATTCCCGACATGGCCGTCATGTCGAGTACGACTCCGCCGCACACCGGGACCGCCGCCGCACCCACGCCACTGCGACCGCCCGAAGCGGTGACCGGCACCTTGGCTTCGTTGCAGAGTCGGAGCACGTCCGCGACCTGGGAGGCATCGTGTGGTCGGACGACCGCGGCGGCCAGGGCGGGGACCTCACCGGCGGTGGCCCAGATCATCGCCAGGGGCCACCAGTCGCGGCTGTGCTCCGCGCGCTCGGCCAGGTCCGTGTCGACATCGGCACCTGTCCCGGTGAGCCGACCGACGAGTGTGTCGTCGAGTGCGGCCACGGCACCCCGGGGCGGCACCAGGTGCGACGAGGCCATGGCGGCGCCGCCGTGCAGGGCGATCGCGGGGGTGGCTCGTCCGGGGGTGGGGGTGCGGGTCACGCCGGCGATCGCTCCTTGTCGCCGGCGGTGGTGGCGGGCTCGGTCACGGGTAGTCCGGGCGAGCTCCGGTCGGCGGCGATCAGTGCTCGGAACTCGGCCACCTGGGTGGCCTGTGCGGCCTCGTCGAGACCGAGCTCGGCGGCGATGAGCCGCGCCACGAGTTCGGCCGCATCACCGGACGCGTCCCGGGCCAGCAAGCGTGCCCGGGTCCTGCGGGACAACACGTCGTCGACGCTGCGGGCCATCTCGTAGCGGGCCGCGAACACGGCTTCGGCCTGCAGGTACGGCAATCCGGCCACCAGTGGTTCGGCGAGCGACGGATTCGATGTCACCATCGCCAGGATGAGCTCGGTGTCGGCGCCGTAGCGACCGACCAGATGGTCGACGGTGGATTGGGAAACCGGCGCCCCGGCGGGGCCCCGGGAGCGCACCGTCTCGTGCCGATCGGCCCCGTGGAGTCGCAGACGGCGTGTCGAACTCCTGGGTACGCGACGGTCGGTGAGCTGTCCGGCCACCGTGTCGACGGTGTCCCGGGCCATCTGACGGTAGGTGGTCAACTTGCCACCCGTGATGGTCACCACACCCGAATCGGACACCGTGACCTGGTGTCTCCGGGAAAGGTCCTTCGTGGAGCCGTTCGGATCGTTGACCAATGGGCGCAGGCCCGCCCAGGTGCCCTGCACGTCGGCCATGTCCAGCTTCACGGTGAGTGCGGCGTTGGCGGCGTCGAGTAGGTAGGTGACGTCGTCAGGGGTGCACTGTGGGTCTTCCAGTGGACCGTCGTAGTCGGTGTCGGTCGTGCCGAGATAGGTGAGGCTGGGTGTCCCGTCGGCCGTGTCGGTGTCATACCAGGGCACGACGAAGATCGACCGGCCGCCACCGGCGGGCAGGACGGCGGCGATGTCGTTGCGGACCTTCGCCCAGGGCACCGCAACGTGGATTCCCTTGGCCGGACGGATGGACCTGGGGTGCCGACCTTCGTCCAGAGCCCGGACCTCGTCTGCCCACACCCCGGTGGCGTTCACCACGGTCCGGGCTCGTATGGTCACCAGGCGGCCGTCGACCTTCGCCTCGACGGCTCGGACCTTGCCGGCGACATCGTGGACCATGCCCACCATCTCGACGCCGTTGGCGATGAGCGCGCCGTGGTCGATCGCCGCGGTGCGGGCCAGGGTCAGGGTCAGGCGGGCGTCGTCCGTGCGGGCGTCGTAGTAGAGGTACGCGGAATGCAGCTTGTCCGGTCGCACCGTCGGAAAGTGGTCGATGGCGTCGTCGGCGTCGAGCCGTTTGTGCAATTTCCCGATCCGCGCGCCACCGGTGAGGTCGTAGGCCCACATCGCCGAGCCCAGCAGGCGGGCGAGCTTCCGCGGAACCGGGGAATCGCGTCCGGTGAGCACCGGGAGCAGGAACGGCAGCGTCTCGACCAGGTGCGGTGCGTTCCGCATGAGGATGCTGCGCTCACGCAACGCCTCGTAGACGAGTCGGATGTCGCCCTGTTGGAGGTAGCGCAGCCCTCCATGGACCATTTTCGACGATTTCGACGACGTTCCCGATGCGAAGTCGTCGCGTTCGATGCAGCCGACCTTCAGCCCCCGCGCCGCAGCGTCGAGGGCGCAACCACAACCGGTCACGCCGCCGCCGATCACCAGCACGTCCAGGACGTCGCGCTCCATCCGTGCGACGGCGGACGTGCGGTCGAACCAGCCGGTCGTCATCGGTGGACTCCGTGGGCGGGCAATTCGGTGGTCATCCGAGGGGACATCGTAGGGGTTGGCGCCGGGATGTCGCCCATCGGGTCGGGCGGTCGGAGGGGCAGTCCGGGATGGGGCATCCTGGACTGCGATTCGAACATTCGATTTGGACAATTGTCACACCGAGCCGCGATAGTGGCAGACCACTGTCTGTGCCGTCGACCCGGGGCGTTGATGACGTGACCGGGCGACGGAAGGGTTCCGACGACGAGTAGCGATGATTCGACGCAACGCAACACAATCCAGAACCGACCCGTCACCGGGGTGGCAGGATCGGGCCGCGTGCCGTGGCCTCGATGCATCGATCTTCTATCCGATCGAGGACGAAGACGGGTCCGCAGAGGCCGCGAAGGCGGTGTGCGACCAGTGTCCGGTGAACGAACCGTGCCTGGAGCACGCGCTCGCACGCCGGGAGAAGAACGGGGTCTGGGGTGGCTGTACCGAACGGGAGCGTCGTCGGATCATCCGCCAACGTCGGCGAAGCGCCTGAGGCCCGCGTCATCCCGGGGGTTCGGACGATGACCGAGTCGAGAACGCCCGCCGCTGCACCGACGAAGCCGTGGTGGCGCGCTCACCGGTTCGACGTTGCGATCGCCGGGCTCGCGCTCGGCGGGTTCGCGCTGCGTGCGTACTACATCGCGTCGGTCCGGGCCCACCAGAAACTGTCGGGAGATTCGCTCTACTTCTACTACTGGGGTGCCGAAGCGCTCGCGGATGGCCGCGGCTATCTGGGCTCGGTCCCGGGCCATACCCATCTGGTCGCGAGCGCCAAACACGCCCCGGGGCTGGTCACCCTGCTCGGTGGCCTGTACCGGCTTGGCTTCCATTCGCCCGATTCGCTTGCCTACTGGATCGCCGCTCTGGGAACGGTGAACGTCGTGCTCATCGGGCTGCTCGCCGCCAAGGTGTTCTCCAGGCGTGCGGGGGTCATCGCGGCATCGGTGGCTGCGGTCTATCCGAACCTGTGGATCAACGACACCCTGTTGATGTCGGAGACGGTGATGGTGTTCGGCTTCACCCTCGGGCTGCTCGGCGTCTATTCGTTCCACCGCAACCCACGCCTGCTCTCGCTCGTCGTTGCCGCGATCGGCTTCACCATCGCGACCTCGGCGCGCGCGGAGTCCATCGTGCTGTTCGCCATCGTCGTGCTGCCGTTGGTGCTCGCCCGGCGGCAGGTGCCGTGGGTGCGCCGGATCGGGATGTTGACGGTCGCCGCGGTGGTACCGCTGGCGATGGTCGTGCCCTGGTCGATCTACAACTCGTCCCGCTTCCAGGATCGGGTGCTGTTGTCGACCGGGTTCGGTCCGACCGCGCTCGCCGCGAGCTGCGACCAGGCCTTCTACGGATCCCTGATCGGCTACTACTCCCTGGAATGTTCGCGGCAGAACCCTCCACCTCCGCTGCCCCCGGGCGAGTCCTACGACGAATCGCAGCTCAACGTGTACGCGACCAGTGACGCCGTGGACTACGTCGGGAATCATCTGCGTCGGTACCCCCTGGTGGTGCTGGCCCGGGAGGGGCGGCTGTTCAGCGTCTTCAAACCACACCAGAACGCCGTGATCGATCATTTCGTGCAGAACCGCGGGTCGGTCCGATTGACCACCGTGTCGCAGTGGGCGTTCTGGTTGCTCGCGCTGCTGGCGGTCCCCGGGGCCATCCTCTGGCGACGACGTCGGATCCCGCTGTACCCGCTCGTCGGCGAGCTCGCGGTGACGATGGTGGTCGCCGCACTCACCTTCGGGAGCACCCGATACCGGTGCGGAGTCGAGGTGTGCGTGGTACTGCTCGCAGCGGCCACGCTGGACGAGGCATCTCGGCGGCTCGTCCGCCGGTGGCGACAGCGGGAACCGGTGGCCGAAGCACGAGGCACGACGATGGGCGAGGGGCCGACCACGCGTTAGGTTTCCGGTCCATGGCGACGACGACCTTCACCGATGCGGGTGGATGGCCGGGGGTGCTCGGCGAGTTGACCGCCGGTCGTGACATCGACGGCCGCGTCGCGGAGGCGGCGATGGCCGAGATCCTGGCCGGGAACGCGTCGCCGGCGCAGATCGCGGCGTACATGGTGGCCCTGCGCATGAAGGGTGAAACGGTCGAGGAGCTCGGTGGACTCGTCGATGCCATGTTGGCGGTGGCCGCGGTGGTGCCACTCGCCGATCCGCTCGACACGATGGATGTCGTGGGAACCGGTGGCGACCGGGCGCACACGATCAACGTCTCCACGATCGCCGCGATCGTCGTCGCGGGCGCCGGTGCCAGGGTCTGCAAGCACGGCAACCGGGCAGCTTCGTCGTCGTGCGGTGCCGCCGACGTGCTCGAAGCCCTCGGCGTGGTCATCGACCTCGACGCCGAGGGGGTTGCCCGGTGCGTGGACGAGGCGGGGATGGGGTTCTGCTTCGCGCCACGGTTCCATCCGGCTTTTCGCCATGCCGGACCGCCGCGTCGGGAACTGGGCGTCGCGACGTCGTTCAACGTGTTGGGCCCGATGACCAACCCGGGTCGGGTGCGACGTCATCTGATCGGTCTGGCCGATGCCTCCATGGCTGAACGGATGCTCGGTGTGCTCGCCGACCGGGGGTCGGTGCGGGCCCTGGTGGTCCACGGCGAGGACGGCCTGGACGAGCTGACGACGACGACGGCATCGACGGTCACCGAATTGCGCGACGGGACGATCACCTCCTGGACGCTCGATCCGCGGGAACTGGGGCTTGCCCCCGCGCGCCCCGACGATCTTCGCGGTGCAGACGCCGACGCGAACGCCGCCTCCGCCCGAGCAGTTCTGGGCGGCGAACTCGGGCCGCACCGCGACATCGTGGTGTTGAACGCCGCGGCGGCACTGCTCGTTGCCGAGGTGGTGGACTCGGTCGCCGATGGCCTCGTCGTTGCCGGAGAGGTCATCGACGACGGGCGGGCCGCAGCCGCGCTGGAACGCCTGGTCGAGGTGTCCCGCAGTGCCTCGTCCCCGGCGGGGGCCTGAGTCGCGCGGCCAGAAAGCAGGACGCGGTCCGATGATGACCGATCTGTACGAGTGGTGTCAGCTGGGCACCTCGGCGGTCGCAAGCACCTTGCCGTTGGCATCGAGTGCCCGCGCTTCGGTCCCGGCTGGGAGGTCGGAGACCGGAATGACCGTTTCGAAGCTGGACTTCGGCTTCGACGCGACGGAGTGGGTGGAGCCGTCTCCAGTCCGGCTGACGAGGTCCCAGGAAGCGACGTCGGTGGCGCCGTTCCAGCTGAGCGACACCTTCGTCCCGGCGCCTGATCCGGTGACCTTCACGGCTGGGGCGGATGCGGGCCGACCCGACCAGGGGGCACGGTAGGCACGGTAGGTGTTGATGCCGGTCCCCTTGAAACGGGCATGGAAAAGCATCTTCCCGTCGTCGGTGTATTCGGTGATGGTGGTCGAATGCCTGCTCGGGCCGTCGGTGTTCGCAGAACCCCAGCCCGACACCAGGTTGCCGTTGGCGAGGAGCTGCAGGTTGCCTTGGGCGACGACGGGGATGTCCCCGGGCGCGGTGTAGTCCCAGATGACCGATGCTTTGTGGCTGTGCAGGTCGAGGTCGAGGGCGAGCAGGCGCGCGGGTGTGGTTTCGGTTTCGTCGTCGAAGATCGTGACCGAATGGCTGCCGCGCATTCTGGCGTCGTGCTGGTAGCCGAATTCGGTGCCGTCGCCCATCTTGAAGCTGCTGTGCTTGCCGCCGAGCGTCCAGATCACCGCGCCGGTGGCCTGATTCAGCAGGTAGGCCGCGCTGGTGTTGCGAGCCGAGATGAGGATCGTCCCCTTGCCGGAAGGTTCGATCGAGTTCACATGGAAATAGTCGTAGGCGTCGGCGTCGGTCTTGTCGTAGTCGACCTTCGAGGCGGACAGCGCCACGTGGTCGAGGCTGTGCCATTCGAACAGGACGTTTCCCGTCGCCACGTCGATCTGCTGCACGATCCCGTCGTAGACGGGTGCATCGTCCGGTCCTCCCTGGGCGCTCAGATCGGCGGGAACCTTCGCGTAGGCCGTCACCCAGGCCGTGCCATCCGGTTCGAGCAGGAATTCGTGGAGGTCCGCGTCGTAGCCGTTCCCGGCCGAGACGGTGCCGACGACCTGGTAGGAGCGGTCCATGATGATGCCCTTGCCCGCGCCGTGACCATGGGTCGACTCGCCCTGCCAGAAGGTGAGCACCGGCCTGCCCTTGTAGGTGCGGACACGCAGATCCGTCGCCTCCTGTCCTTTCGGGAGCGGGTGGTACCACACGAGGTTTCCGCTGCCGTCCATGATCATCGCTCCAGCGGGAACCGTCCCGCCCTTCGAGCCGAGGAGGAAGTCGCCCTCTTTCGGATCCGGGTGGGCCTTGTCCACGGTCACGACGGGGGGTTCGAGATCGGGCTCGGTGGCGAAGTGCTGCAGGTCGCCCGCAGTCGTGGGTTTCGTCTTCCTGGTCGACTTGCCCTTCGGGAGGGCGTGGGTCTTCACCTTCGTCACCGTGAAGTGCGCCGAGGATCCCTTGGCCCCGCAGATGGTGTCCGGTGCGGTGACGTCCACACGTTCACCGGGGCTGAACGGCTTGGCGGGGTAGAAGCTGGCGCCGTTGCCGGTGGAATCGGCAACGATCCTGCCCGTGTGGGCTCCGGTTCGCGACCCGGACACGTGGATCGACGAGTTGGTGATGTGTGCCGCGGGCACGTGACGGAACGAGATCTGCGTCGTCGGCGAGGCGGTGACCGTGTCCGGACTCGGGTAGACGCGGATCCCCGAACACGAGGTCGACTTGGTCGTGAACGAGCCGTGCCCGGTCACCGAGAGTCGCATGCTGGTCGTCGGCGCAGATGTGGTCGACGATGACGTGCCACACGATGCGGCGATCAGCACCGCGGTGCACAGGAGCGCCGCGAGCCCGAATCCGGGGCCGACGGTTCGGGTGGTTGGACGGGGCGGTGGCACGATTCCGGAATTGATGAGTTCAGCTCCTCGTTTCTGCGGGTGAGCATCTTCTTGCACGGGTGGACAGGCCGGAGAACATAGTGGTGGTCGCCCCGTTTGCCAACCGGGCGCGGTCAGTCGGTTCCGATACTGAACATCGCCTCGAGGTCGTGACGCGAGTAGGCGCGGTACGCCACCATCGAGGTCGTCGAGATGATGCCGTCCAGTGCGGCGATCCGTCCGGTGACGACCTCGGCCAACATTTCGTGGTGGGGCACACGCACGACTGCGATCACGTCGACGTCGCCTGCCACCGAATAGACCTCGGCGATGCCGTCGATGTCGGCCAGCTCTTCGGCGAGTTGCGCGATCCGATCGGGACGGGCTTCGATGAGGACGAAGGCGGCGATCATCTCGGGGACTCCGCTGGTTGGGTGCGTTCGGGGTCGACGACGTTCGTCCCGGTGTGGCTGGTGAGCTCGGGTTCGGGTGGGGTGAGCGCGGCAGGGTCGGACGGCACGGAACTCGCCGACGTCTCGATCACCGAGTCGGTGGCACGCGCCGCGGCGGTTTCGAGTTGATCGAGCTGCGCAGCCAGGTCGCCGATGGGATCATCGAGTACGGTGACCGCCGGATCGTCGTCCTCGCGCTTCACGAGCACGGTGACCCGGTCGATGAGATCCTCCATGCGGGCGGCGTCGGAGCGAAGTTCGCGGATGACCGCACGCTGCGGATCGAAATCGAGGTCCCGCGAGGCGATGAGCCGCTCGTCGAGGGCGACGATGACGTCCTGGAGATCCATCGCAAGCCGCTGGCTGCGGGTGCGCCCGCGGTGCGCACGGTGGCGGGATCCGCCGCGGGTGGCCGCCCGTGCCTGCGCGGCGAGACGACGGAATCGGCGGTGGAGGCGGGCATCGGCGGTGAAATTCACCAACCACAGCAACGGGGCACGATTGGACTGGTCCGGGACGACGCGCAGCCGCCGGCGCAGCCTGCCCACGAAGAGCGCGATCGCTCCGATGACGACGAGGGACTCGACGACCAGTCGGCTGTAGAGGAATGCAAGAGCCTCGCGCACCTCTGCGACGCTACCGTCCCGGTCGGGCTGCGTGCTGACCGCGCGGCTGGAAGTCGTCGATCCGTGCTCGCCGGCTCGGCCAACATCGCCGTCGACATGTTCGAGGTGCCAGGGAGAGCCTGCGCGTTCGATTTCGGTGACGATGCAGAGTCGTTCGTAGAGCTCCTCACGGGCGATGGGAGCACCTTCCGCCGGAGGACAGCCCGCTCGGGAACGGACCGCCGCGTCTTCGGGACGCTGCCCGGCCGACCAGGTGCGTCCGAGCAGACCGTGGAGGATCTCCGCGCCCGAGCCGTCGGAGTGGACCACCACGACTCGGCGGGCGCGCCGCCACAGGTGGAGTCGGCGGTGACGTCGCAGTGCCGCGGCGAGGGTGGCTGCCCGGTCGCGCACGTCGGCCGCCTCTTCGAACCGTCGTTGACGGGCGAGCTGTTCGAGTCGTTCCCGGAGGGGCCCCAGCAGCAGGTCGGGTCGGTCGACGAAGCCCTGTCGGACGTCGCCGACGTACGCGGCATAGTCCGCCGCGGACGTGGCACCCGAACAGGGACAACACGCCACCCCGAGCTGCGCCGGTGTGCATGGCGTCGAGCTGGCGGACCGAGCGGTCGCAACGTCCACGTCGGTGAATGCGAGCTGCCCCGCGGTGGTCGCAGAGGCGGGGCTCCGGCGGTTGCATCGGCGGAGCGGTACGACCGTGGTGACCGCGTCGGCGACCCGGCGGGCGGTGCTGGTCGACACCAGCGGGCCGAGGTGGACCGAGCCTTCAGGCGGGGGCGTGCGGCCCACCGAGAAACGCGGGAACAGCTCGTCGGTCAGGCGCAGATAGGCCGTCGACCGCCAGCGGGTCGAACGGGAGTTGTAGTGCGGGAGGTAGTGGTCGATCAGCTCCACTTCCCGCACCGCGGCCGCCAGGGGATGCGACGCAGACCTCGTGGTCGATCGTGGCCGTCTCGCGCAGCAGTCGCGCGACCTTGCGACGGTCGTCGGATCCGAAGTACGAACGGACCCGGGCACGAAGATTCGTCGCCTTGCCGACGTAGATGACCGAGCCGTTGCGATCACGGAAGAGGTAGACGCCCGGTTCCCGGGGCAGGTCCCGGGTGAGCCGCAACTTCGCGGCCTGAGGGTGCCCGGTGAGACGTGGCAGCAGGAAGAGATCCTCGAGGCCCAGGATCCCCCACGTCGCGGCGCGTTCGAGCAGCAACCAGAACAGATCGATCGTCGCCAGCACGTCGTCGAGGGCCCGGTGGCTCGGACGATGATCCAGCCGCAGCTGGTCGGCGAGCGTGCCCAGGGCGCAGTTGGGCACTTCGTCCCGCAGCAGACGGCGCGCCAGCGCCAGGGTGCACACGGTGCGGTTCGCCAAGGGTTTGCGGCCCGCCCGCGTGAACTCGGCCGCGAGGAAGCCGGAGTCGTAGCGCACGTTGTGGCCGACCAGGACCGCGTCGCCGACGAAGTCGGTCAACTCGTCGACCACGTCTCGGAACGGCGGGGCGGCAGCGACGGTCGCAGCGCAGATGCCCGTCAGCGCGGTGATCCGGGCCGGGATCGATCGGCCGGGATCGACCAGTGTCGACCAGGTGCCCTCGCAGACACCACCCCGGATGCGGACCGCCGCGATCTCGGTGATCGCCCCCACGTCAGTCGATTCCCCGGTGGTCTCGACGTCCACGACGCAGAACGGCGTGTCGACGATCGGCGGGCCGGCGTCGTCGAGGCATGCCTGGACGGGTGCAGGTTCGGCGACGGTCATGCCCCGAGCAGGTTAGCCGAACAGGCGTTCGGGGTCCGCCCGTCTCGCCCTGGCTTCTGCCGCCAGGGGGGCCACCGGTACGCTGGCCGTTGTGACCACGACCCGTTACCGCTGCCGAACGTGCGGCAACCTGACCCGCTTCGACGTGACCACCACGCAACGGACCCGGGCGTTCCACCATTATTCGGTGGGCGGGGCGCTCCAGGTCGAGGACGCCGAGGTGCTCGACGAGCAGCTCGAATCGGTGGTGTGCCGGTGGTGCGGGCCGTCGGCCGAGGTGGAGACGTTCGTGGACGATGCCGAGACCCCGACCGGGTCCGTGGTGGACTGATCAGGAAGGTTTCCGCCCATGAGCGACACGCTGTCGAAACCGCAGGTGGCCGATCCCTCCACCGAGCAGGAGCCGCCCAAGGTGGCCCACGTCATCAGCCGGGAGAACGGCGCCGACGCCGACGCGATCGTCACGAGCGCCTACGTCGAGGGCACGCCGGTCGAGGCGCTCTGCGGCCAGGTGTTCGTTCCCAGCCGCGATCCGAAATCGCTTCCCCCGTGTGAACGTTGCCTGGAGATCCTCACCGAGATCCTCGCCATGCGTGACGCGCTGGGTTGAGTCGACCCGACTGGATTCCGGGGCGCGGCATCGTGCGGCAGTTGCTCGTCACCAACGACTTTCCACCCAAGCACGGCGGAATCCAGTCGTACCTGTACGAGCTCTGGCGGCGGTTCGATCCGGACGACGTCCTCGTGTACACCACGCCACATCTCGGAGCGGCCGAATTCGATGCCGCGCAACCGTTCCGAATCGACCGATCGGCCGAGCCGATTCTGGTTCCCCATCCCGGTCTGATCCGTCGGGTCGACGAGCTGGCGGGGCGTTTCGGCGCCGAGGTGGTGATCCTCGACCCGGTCCTCCCGCTCGGGCGCATCGGACCCGCGCTCGACGTGCCCTATGCCGTGGTCGTCCACGGGGCGGAGGTGACGGTCCCGGGTGCGGCTCCCCTGGTGCGCCGATCCATGGCGAAGGTCCTGCGTGGGGCGGCACTGGTGATCGCCGGAGGCACGTTCCCGGCCGCGGAAGCCGAGCGGATCGCCGAGGGTCCGCTTCCCACCTGCGTGATCCCTCCCGGAGTGGACAACGACCGGTTCACGGTGAGCTCGACCCGCCGGAGAGCCGAGATCCGGGCGCGTTACGGTGTCGGCGAGGACGCCCGGCTGGTGGTGAGCCTGAGTCGTCTGGTTCCCCGCAAGGGGATGGACGTGCTCATCGAAGCGAGTGCGCGACTGGCTGCCGAGTTCGGCGACCTCGAGGTGCTGATCGGCGGGACCGGTCGGGACGAAGCGAGACTGCGTCGCCTGATCGCCGATTCGGGCGCACCGGCCCGGTTGGTCGGCCGGGTGGAGACGACGAGCTGGCGGACTTCTACGGCATGAGCGATCTCTATGCGATGTGCTGCCGGAACCGGTGGTTCGGGCTCGAGCAGGAAGGATTCGGCATCGTCTTCCTCGAGGCGGCGGCGTGCGGTGTCCCCCAGATCGCCGGTCGGAGCGGCGGCTCGGCCGACGCCGTCGCCCACGGCGAGACCGGATTGGTGGTGAGCGACCCGCGCTCGGTCGGAGAGGTGACCTCGTCGATGCGGCGTCTCCTGCTCGACGACGGAATGCGTGTGCGGATGGGCGGCCTGGCACGCCGCCGGGCGGTCGAGGAGTTCGACTACGACCTGCTGGCCCGCAAACTGGAGGCGTCACTCGAATCGGTGGCGCCGCGGCGACGATGAGCTCTTCGGACGCACCCGTGTCGAGTGACCCGCGACCGCTCGACCTGCGGGCCGGGATCGCGGTGACCGCCGTCTTCGGGGTGGTGCAGCTCGTCGCGGTGATCCAACCCACGGGCGTCCCTGCTGCGGTCACGGTCTTGCCTGGTCGGCGAGCATGTTCGTCGTGGGGTCGGCGATGTTCATGGTGGCGTTCGTGCTCGCCGCCGGTCGCAGCCGCGACGAGCAGGTCACCATGGCGGGCGTGATCTGGCTCTCCGGGGCGGCTCCGGTCCGAACGGCACGGGCGTTCCGCGTGCTGTTGGGACTCCAGGTCGTGGTCGCGGTCGCGGCGGCGTCGATCCGTCCCTTCACCGCGGTCGCGTTCGGCATTCTCGCCCCGATGTACGGACTCGGGACGATGGCGCTCCACGCCGCGCGGAAAGGGGACTTCGCGCCGATCGTGGTCGGCGAACGGAAATCGGCCTCGGCACCCGGATCGGACCACGCCCGGACATCCGCGAGCGACGATTCCGCCACCGGCGCAGATGACCGGCGCCCGAAGCGTCGGGCCCCCGAGTCGCAGACGCCGATGCCCCCGAGCCGGCCGACCGCAACGAGGACCCCGACGACTTCGACCAGTTGTTCCGTCGCCGTCGCCGCAAACGCCGATCTGAGCGCGACCGGCGTGGTCGCTCCGTTCGTCGACGGCGCGTCGGAACGCCCGAGTGCCACCGTCGGTGACGATCACACCGGCCGGCCGGTGCCCGCGACGGACTAGAGTTGGGCGTCCTGGACGAGCGGAAGACCCCTCAGGAACTCAGCGATGGCAGATCACTCACTACAGCATGAAACCCTCGATGATCGCGGCGCCGGTGGCCGCGTGCGTCGCGGTCGCCGCTGACATCGAGCGCTACCCCGAATGGGCGCCGGACATCAAAGAGGCCACGGTGATCGACCGCGACGGTGACGGACGTCCGCTGCGGGTCACCTTCCGGGTGGCCGCGTTGGGTCGGAGCACCACCTACTCCTTGCGCTACGACTTCTCCGGCTGTGCCGGTCCGGATCGCCTGGGTGCTCGACGAGGGGGAGCTGACCACGAAACTCGACGGTGCCTACACCTTCGTCCCGCTCCACGGACGACCCGGGACGGACCGAGGTGCGCTACGACCTCGAGGTCGAGCTGGTCGTCCCGTTGCCCAACATCGTCAAGCACCGGGCCGAGATCAAGATCATCCACACGGCGCTGCAGGATCTCAAGGCCCGGGTCGAACAGCTCCACGCGGCGGCCGACGCGTGAGCCGCACCCGCGACGCGGGTGCTGCTGTTCACCGGAAAGGGCGGAGTCGGAAAGACCAGCGTGGCTGCGGCGACCGCACTGCGCTGCGCCGATGCGGGGCTGCGACACGATCGTCCTCTCGACCGATCCGGCGCATTCGTTGGCCGACGCCTTCGACGTCGAACTCGGGCCCCTTGCCGTTCCGGTCGACGGTCACGAGCATCTCTGGGGCCAACAGCTCGATGCCCAGGACCGCATGGAGGACTCCTGGGCCGACATCCAGGCGTACCTGATGGAGGTCTTCGACTGGGCCGGGCTGGAGGGCATCCGTGCCGAGGAACTCTCGGTGCTGCCCGGGCCTCGACGAGTTCTTCGCGCTCAGCGACATCAACGCCTATGTCGCCTCGGGGGACTGGGACGTGGTCGTCGTCGACTGTGCGCCGACCGCGGAGACGATCCGGCTGCTCTCGTTGCCCGACATCCTCTCGTGGTACATGGACCGGGTGTTTCCCGTCGGGCGGCGGCTCAACCGGCTGGTCGGTCCGGTGCTGTCGCGGGTGTCGGACCTTCCGGTGGCCGACGACGCGGTCTTCGGGGCCGGTCAACGTTTCTACGCCCGACTCGACGGGGTGCGCGAGGTGCTCAGCGACCCGGCGACGACGAGCATCCGGCTGGTGGTGAACCCGGAGAAGATGGTCATCGCCGAAGCCCGGCGGACCTACACCTACCTGTCGCTGTTCGGCTATCGGGTCGATGCGGTCGTGGCGAATCGGCTCATCCCCGACGCGGTCACCGATCCGTGGTTCGACGCGGTGGAAAGCCCTGCAGGCCGAGCATCTCGAGGAGATCGCTGCCGGATTCGACCCGCTCCCGATCCTGCGTGCCGGGTTGGCCGATCACGAGGTGGTCGGCGTTGCTTCGCTGCGGGCGCTGGGCGCGGAGATCTACGGTGAGCTGGACGCTGCAGCCCGCCTGCACGAAGGGGAGCCGCTTTCGGTGTCGACCCACGACGACGGCAGCGCCGAACTCGACCTGGTGCTTCCCTTCGCTGAGTCCGACGAACTCGACCTCGCCCGATCGGGTGAGGAGTTGTCGATCCGGGTCGGGCCGTATCGTAGGGTCGTGACCCTTCCGGATGCGCTGCGACGCAGGAAGGTGACCGGGGCGAAGCTGACGGACGGGGTTCTCGCCGTGCACTTCGGTGGCCCCGGAAAGGATCGACGAAGAACCGGCGCTGCGACCAGAAGGAAGGGAAGCCGATGAGCCCGACGAAGAAGTCCGGTACTGCGAAGAAGCCCACGGCGAAACGGGCCGCAGCGAAGAAGTCCGGCCCGGCGAAGAAGTCCGCGGCGAAGAAGCCGGCAACAAAGCGGGCTGCTCGGAGTTCAACGGCCGGCAAGGCGGCGCCGGCGAAGAAGGCCTCGACGCGCGAAGGGCGCCGCTCGGAAATCGACTGCGAAGCAGGCGCCCGAGGACAGTGCTGCTGCTCGAACCGCCGCCGCGACCGAGGCGACCAGCTCGGAGCGCAAGTCAGGGTCGTCCGATCACCGCCAACATGACGATCTGTGGGGCGACGGTTGGGACGACCTCGACTCGGGCACCGCGACGTTCGACACGTCCGACGATGCACCGCAGCACGGACTCAGACCGCTCGCACCGGACCGCCGAGGGCGTGGAGCTGTTCCAGAACGCCGCACTGGAGCTGATCGGAGCGGCACGCAACGCATTGGATGCGGCCGAGGAATTGGTGGCTGATCCCCATGCGATCGGCACCGCCGTGGAATCACTGCGGGGGATCGCCGCCGAAGTCGTGCGGGCTGCGTCGCCGACGACCAGACACGGTACGTCCGGTTCGGGCGACAACGAGGACGACGCAGAAGACGGGGACGGCTTCCAGCACATTCGGATCTCCGAGGACTGAGCAGAGCCGAGCCGGAGTTGGCCGGATCGGTGCGGGGGCACCATCGGGTGCCCATACTGGGTCATGGTTTCTGACACTTTCGACGTGATCGTGATCGGATCCGGTCCGGTGGGCGAGAACGTCGCCGACCGGGCGCGCCGGGACGGGCTGTCGGTGGCGATCGTCGAGTCTCGCCTGGTGGGTGGTGAGTGCAGCTACTACGCGTGCGTGCCCACCAAGGTCGTGCTGCGACCGATCCATGCGGCGACGGCCACCCGGAGATTGCGTGGTCTGACGCCTGCGACGATCGATCCGCCCGAGGTGCTCGCCCGTCGAGACGACATGACCAGCGGGTCGGACCGGTCCCAGGCGAAGTGGCTGGCCGATATCGGTGTGGAGCTGTACCGCGGGCATGGGCGGCTCGCCGGTGAACACACGGTCGTGGTCGAGGGAAGCGACGGCGAACGGACCCTCCGCGCCGACCACGCGGTGGTGCTCGCGACCGGCACGAATCCGGCCGTGCCGCCGATCCCCGGGTTGTCCGAGGTCGAACCGTGGACGAACCGTGAGGCGACCACGTCGAGTTGGATTCCCGAGCGTCTGGTAGTGCTGGGCGGCGGTGTCGTCGCCTGCGAGATGAGCCAGTTCTTCGCCGGACTCGGATCGCAGGTCACGCTCGTCGCGCGTGACCACCGCATGCTCCGCCGCACCGAGGGCTTCGTGTCGGGCCTCGTCACCGAAGGCCTGGCGGAAGCCGGCGTGGACGTACGCCTCGAGACTCAGGTGGCCAGGGTCGACCGAGCGGCTTCGACAGACGGCAGTCCAGGTCGGGGTGCGGTGACGGTCACCCTCGGCGACGGTTCGACCATCGTCGGTGACGAGGTGCTCGCGGCGCTCGGCCGACGTCCGGCAACCGATGATCTGGGACTGGAATCGATCGGGCTGGAACCCGGGGGCTATCTGGAGGTGGACGATTCGTTGGTGGTGCCCGGGGTGGACGGTGGATGGCTCTACGCCGTCGGTGACGCCAATGGCCGCAATCTGCTCACCCACATGGGCAAGTATCAGGCCCGGGTGTGTGGCGATGTGATCGTCGCCCGCACCCGAGGGCGAGGCGACGACGCCCCCGCACTGCGGGCGACGGCCGATCACGACGCGGCCACCCAGGTGATCTTCACCGATCCCGAGGTCGCGGCGGTTGGTCTGACGTTGGACGCAGCCACCGAGCGCGGCCTGAATGTGCGTGCGGTCGACGTCGACATGAGTGGAGTCGCCGGCGCGGCATTCCACGCCGACGGGTACCGGGGCCAGGCCGGATCGTGGTGGACGAGAGCGAACGGGTGATCGTGGGGGCCACCTTCGTGGGCCAGGACGTCGCCGACCTGCTGCATGCGGCGACCGTGGCCGTGGTCGGCAGAGTCCCGCTCGACCGGCTTTGGCATGCCACACCTGCGTTCCCCACGATCAGCGAAGTGTGGTTACGCCTCCTCGAGTCCTACGGACTTTGAGAATTCCCGCGAACCAGCTCGGGCGGCTGGCGCTTCGTCGCGCCCGAGCCCGAACCGGGGATCCTTCCAGTATGAGAGTCACCTGGGTCTTCTATGCTGAGGGTTTTGGACGCGACTGAACCTGGTTCGGGTTGATTGTCGACACGGGGCCGTTGGCTGAACGGCACAAGGCAACCGAGATTGCCACCCTGGATCATCGACACTTCCACGTGGTGCGTCCCCGCCACACTCCCGCGTTCGTCCTCCTACCCTGACCCTCACCGGCGCGGTCTCGGGTCGCCGCGGCGATCTTGAAGCCATCCCCGACGAAGTCGGTGGCGGCAGCACCCAACACCAACCCACTACCAGCCCCCTCGGCAGGGCCGGGTGACCGCGGGTTGGGCGACCCCGGTCTATGACCGAGGAAACCCTCGAGAGACGTCGCGTCGGGGACTCGTCGCAGGGCTACTGCGACCATGTCACCGGCCAATCCACTACGCACAATTCGGGCTGGTCGGGTCGGCTGCGGTTGTTCCGGGCCCGTGGGGCGATGAGATCCGGGCGGGTCCGGTAGCGTCCCGCCCATGGACTCGGGGCACGAACGACGACTTGTGTGCGGGCTCGATCTCGGGGGCACCAAGCTGCTCGGAGTCGTCCTCGACGCCGCAGCCTCCCCGGACGCCGACGACGAGCGTTTCGGGATTCTGTGCTCCAAACGCGTGCCCACCCCCCACGCCGGGGTCGAAGCCCTCGCCGACGCGCTCGTCGAGTTGGTCGCCGATCTGCGCGAACAGACGAAGCGTGAGCTCGGCGCCGACCTGAGCGCGCTCGGGTTGGGCGCGCCCGGACTGGTCGACCGGGACGGCGTGATGCACACCGGGCCGAACCTGCCCGGCATCGAGCGGTTCAATTTCGCCGCACGGCTCGGCGACGCCACCGGTCTGCCCACCGCGGTCGACAACGACGCGACCTGCGCCGCGTGGGGCGAACACGAACGGGGCGCATCGGGGGGCCAGAACCACACGCTCTTCCTCACGTTGGGTACCGGCATCGGCGCCGGGATCACCGTGAAGGGCGAGGTCCTGCGCGGCGCGAACGGTTTCGGCGGTGAACCCGGCCACATGGTCGTGGATCCGACCGGGCCTCCCTGTCCCTGCGGCCACCGGGGCTGTTGGGAGCGGTACGGCTCGGGCAGCGGGCTGGCCCGGCTCGCGCGCGACGCGGCCCACGCCGGCCTCGCCCCGCGGGTGGTCGAGTTGGCCGGTGGCGACGCCGAGGACGTGCGTGGGGAGCACGTCACCCAGGCGGCCGGCGAAGGAGCCGAAGGCGCGCTCGAAGATCATGGACGACTTCGGCTGGTGGGTCGCGCTGGGGATCGCCAACCTGGTGGCCGTGCTCGACTCCGAGGTGGTGATCATCGGCGGTGGGCTCGTCGAGGCCGGGGCGATCGTGATGGACCCGATCCGCGCCGCGTTCCCCGACCTGCTCTTCGGTGGCGGACTGCGGCCCGAGGTGCCCATCGAGCGGGCATCGCTGGGGGAGTGGGCCGGTGGCATCGGTGCCGCACTCCTGGCCGCCGAACGGACCGGCTGACCCGCCCACCTCCGAAGTGACACTCGGCGCCGCGGGTGGCGCCGATAGCGTGGGCGCCATGGAGTTCCGTCGCATCACCAACTTGCCGCCCTATGTGTTCGCGATCATCAACCAGTTGAAGATCGACGCACGGCACGCCGGTGAGGACGTGGTCGACCTGGGTTTCGGCAATCCGGATCTCCCCTCTCCTCAGATCGCGGTCGACAAGCTGTGTGAAGCCGCGCAGAACTCCCGCAATCACCGCTATTCGTCCTCCAAAGGCATCCCGAAGCTCCGCGAGGCGGTCGCGGCGCTCTACAAGCGCCGTTTCGACGTCGACCTGGAACCCGACACCGAGGTGATCTCCACCATCGGCGCCAAGGAGGGTTTCTCCCACCTGATGTGGGTGCTGCTCTCCCAGGGCGACGCCGCGCTCGGTGCCCTCACCGTCGTATCCGATCCACATCTGGGGGCCGCTGTTCGCCGGTGCCGACGTCCGTGAGATCCCCATGGGCGCCGACGAGGACTTCTTCGACAACGTCCAGGAGGCCTACCTCTACTCGTGGCCCAAACCGCGGGTGATCGTGCTGTCGTTCCCGCACAACCCCACGACGAAGTGCGTGGACCTGGCCTTCATGCAGCGCATGGTCGACTTCGCCCGTGAGAAGAACGTGATACTCGTCCACGACAACGCCTACGCAGAGCTTGGATTCGACGGCTACGAACCTCCCAGCATCATGCAGGCCGAAGGCGCCAAGGAGTGCGCGGTCGAGTTGTACTCGATGACCAAGGCGTTCTCGATGGCCGGTTGGCGGATGGCGTTCCTGGTCGGCAATCCCGAGGTCGTGCGGCGCATTCACCAAGCTGAAGAGCTACCTGGACTACGGCACGTTCCAACCGATCCAGATCGCCGCCACGGTCACCCTGAACGAAGACTCGGATCATCCCCGTGAGGTGCAGCCCATCTACCAGTCCCGCCGCGATGCGCTGTGTGGCGGGCTGAACCGGATCGGCTGGGAGCTCGCGCCGCCCCAGGGCACGATGTTCGTCTGGGCTCCGATCCCCGAACCGTACCTCGAGATGGGCTCGGTGGAGTTCGCCTCGTACCTGGTCAGAGAGGCGAACGTGGCCACGTCTCCCGGTTCCGGCTTCGGCCCTGGCGGTGAAGGGTTCGTGCGGTTCGCGCTCATCGAGAACGAACAACGCATCGCCCAGGCGGTCCGCAATCTGCGCAAGGCACTGGTCAAGCTCGTCTGAATCGATGACTCGTCCCAGCTCATGTCCGTTGGCGCATCGTGATCGGTGACCGCAGAGGCTCCGGGGCTGTGCCGTTCGCGTCCGGCGCGCCGGGCGAGACCGTCGAAGGCCCGACGACGTCCCGGTGACACCTCCGACAGACCAGCACGTCGACTGGCTCGACGATGAGGACTTCGCGCCAGTCGAAGTCCCCGCACAGCTCCCCCCCGATTCGCCACGACGACGTGCTCCGAACGACGAACGCCGCCGTCGACCGGACGGCCGACGGCGGCGCTGGAGTCGTGTCGTGGGACGGGTCGGAGCCGTCGCGTTGGCCGTCGTCGTCGTGTGTGTCTCGTGCTCGCTCATCGGCGCGGCCAGAGACCCCGGGCAACGAGGCGTTCAAGGCGAAGTGGGCGGACTGGCTGCGCAACAACCACGCCGGGTTTCTCGTCCAACGGTTCGAGAACGCCTACTTCCGCCACAAGCAGCCCCCGAAGGGCGGCACCGTGCACCGCCTCCACACGCTGCCGAAAGCCTCCGATCAGGTGACCACCTCGACCACCCCGACGTCGGCATCGACGGTGACCTCCCCGCCGACGACCACGCTGCCCGGCACATCTGGCGGCACCGCCGCCGGTCCCCCTGGTGGTCCAACCGGCCGCTCCCCACGAAGGCCAGTGGCAACCGACCGGTCCGCTGGTCCACGGGCTTCCCATGATGCGGGTCGCCCAGTTCCGGGCCGACACCGTGTACAGCTCGCAGTTGGCGAGCGCAGTCTGGATCGACACGAAGCTGGCACGCGTGCATTTCATGCCCGGCAGCCAGGAACCGGGAAACCTGCCACCCCCCTACGCGATCTCGGGCGCCGCACTGCCGAAGATCGCCGCGGCGTTCAACGGCGGGTTCCGCTTCAAGGACGCCCACGGTGGGGTGTACTTCGACGGTCATGCCGCCGTGCCGCTCGTGGACGGCGCCGCATCGATCGTCATCCATACCGACGGACGCGTCGAGATCGGTTCCTGGAACGACGAAGTTCACCTGTCATCGTCAGTCGAAGCGGTACTGCAGAATCTGCAGTTGATGGTGGACGGCGGACGGATCGACCCGCGGATCAACCACAACGACACGTCGATGTGGGGCCAGACGCTGGGCAGCAAGGTGGTCGTGGCGCGTTCGGGGATCGGGGTGACCGTGGACGGCGCGCTCATCTATGTCGCCGGGCCCGCGCTCACCGCCAAGTCCCTCGCCGAGTGCCTGCAACGCGCCGGTGCGGTGCGGGCGATGCCGCTGGACCTGAACCCGGAATGGGTGACGTTCCTGTTCTATGCGCACCCGGACGCGGCCAATCCTTCCCAGGTCACCGGATCCAAGCTCTACCCCGAGATCCAGCGCGCCCAGTGATCGCTACCTGAGTCCCGATTCCCGCGACTTCTTCACGGTGAGCACGCGCTGAGGGACCGATGGCGGAATGGAACGTGTTCCAGAGCGTCATCCTAGGATCGCCCGCAGGCCGCCCCCGCCGGTGGCGGTGTGATCCACGCCTCTCGACTCTCCACAGGAACCACGATCCATGCCCATGCCCAGCGACGTCGCCGTCATCGACACGATGATCGGCTTTCCCCACCAGGACATGGCGTCCACCTACGAGTTCATCACCACGCAGACCAAGGACCGTGAATCCAAGGACGACTTCGAGTTCCCGGCCGAGTACATGTTCAAGGACGTGCCCGACAAGAAGTTGCGGGACGTCGACGACCCGATCGCGCTGACCGTGGCCGAGATGGACCGCTGGGGCGTCGCCCAGGGTCTGATCGGGGTGCGACCGGGTGAGGACAACCAGGGCGCGGAAGCGTTGCGGCGCTACCCGGACCGGTTCATCCCGGGCACGAACGCCGACCCGAACCGAGGCATGGATGCGGTGCGCGACATCGCCCGACTGCACGACGAACACGGCATCGCCGCGGTGTCGGTGTTCCCGGCGGGCACCTTCCCCCAGGTGGCGATCAACGACAAGCTGATGTATCCGATCTATGCCAAGTGCGTCGAACTGGGTCTTCCCGTGTTCTGCTGCGCCGGGGTACCCGGGCCGAGATTGCGCTTCGCCCCGCAGCGTGTCGAATTGATCGACGAGGTCTGCTTCGACTTTCCCGAGCTGGTGTTCGTCACCCGCCACGGCTGTGAACCCTGGACCGAACTGGCGGTGAAGCTCATGCTCAAGTGGCCGAACCTGTACTACTCGACGTCGGCGTTCGCGCCGCGCTACTACCCGAAGGCGATCGTCGACTACGCCAACACCCGTGGCGCCGACAAGATCCTCTATGCGGGCTACTTCCCGATGGGGCTCTCGCTCGAGCGGATCATGACCGAGATGCGCGACGTGCCTTTCCACGACGACGTGTGGCCGAAGTTCCTGCGCCACAACGCCGCCCGCGTGCTGGGCCTCCAGGGCTGAGTCGACCGGCGTCGCAACCACGCCGGTGGTCGACGGAACGACGCCGGGGCCGGTGCATCAGGGGGGTGTGATCACGAAGAGCAGGTCGACGTCGGCGACCGGGCGGCCTCGCACACGGGCGGTTCCCCGGGCACGCCCGGCACGGGTCGACCGCGTGACCATCTCGACGACGAGATCGCAGTCGTCGCCCGGGACGACCTGACGACGGAACCGGGCGCGGTCCACGCCCCCCAACAACGGCAACGATCCCCGGTACCGCTCGTCGGCCAACACGGCGATGGCACCGGCCTGGGCGAGGGCCTCGACGAGCAACACCCCGGGAAAGATCGGCCGACCGGGGAAATGCCCGGCGAGCAGCGGGTCCCCGCCGGCGACGTGCACGATGGGCGGTGATCCGCTCACCGGGGACCAGGCTGCTGACCCGGTCGACGAACCGGAACGGCGGCCGGTGGGGCAGTGACGCCACGAGTGCGTCGCTGTCCGGGAGTGACGGAGGGGAGACGAACCCCGGTGCGAGAGTCGCTCACGACGGCACCGGTCCTCCGCCACCGACGGCCACCGCGTGGAAGCCACCGTCCACGTGGAGGATCTCGCCGGTCGTTGCGGGGAACCACCGGGAGAGCAACGCCACACAGGCCCTTGCGGTCGGTTCCGGGTCGTGCACGTCCCAACCCAGTGGCGCCCGCTCCCCCCAGGCGTCCTCGAACCGGTCGAAGCCGGGAATCGAGCGGGCGGCGAGCGTGCGGAGCGGGCCGGCGCTCACGAGGTTGACACGGATGCCGTTCGGCCCCAGATCGCGGGCGAGGTACCGGGCCGTGGCCTCGAGCGCCGCCTTGGCGACGCCCATCCAGTCGTAGCAGGGGAATGCCTGTGAACCGTCGAAGTCCAGGCCGACGATGGCGCTCCCCACCGGCATGATGGGCGCGAGCGACGCGGCAAGTTCCCCGAGTGAGAACGCCGACACCCGCAGCGCGGTGGCCACGTCCTCCCACGGGGCGTCCAGCAGCCCGCCACCCAGACACGACTCCGGCGCGAAACCCACGGCATGCAGGACACCGTCGACCCGGCCCCAACGACGGCCGAGCACGTCCGCGAGCGCGACGAAGTCCTCGTGGCGGGTGACGTCGAGTTCCAGGACCTCGGCCGGTTCCGGAAGTTGGCGGGCGATGCGCTCGGTCAACGCCCGCGCCCGGCCGAACGAGGTCAGGATCACCTCGGCGCCTTGTTCCTGGGCCACCCGAGCGACCGAAGTGGCAATCGAGTCACGGGTGAGTACGCCGGTGACCAGCAGTTTCGCGTCTTCGAGAAGCATCGGGCCTTTCCCGGGTCGGTGTTCGGTGGGGGCGGTCACAGCGGCGAGTTGGCGTGGCGCCGGCGCCGCAACGTTTCGCGTTTGGCGGCCCACGCGGCCAGCGCGCCGGCCAGCACCGCCCTGGTGCGGGCCGGGTCGACGACCTCGTCGACGAGCCCGTGCTCGAGAGCCAGGCGCGGCGTCAGGAAGGTCGCTTCGTAGTCGGCGAGGAGGCGCTCGCGTCGCTCGTCGCGCTCGTCGGCCGGAACGGCGGCGAGGGTGCGGCGGTGGAGGATCTCGATGGCTCCGGCGGCGCCCATCACCGCGATCTCCGCACTCGGCCACGCCAGGCAGAGGTCGTTCCCCATCGACTTGGCGTCCATGACGATGTAGGCCCCGCCGTACGCCTTGCGCAGGATGACACAGAATCGGGGCACGGTCGCCTCGGCGTAGGCGAACACGAGTTGCGCGCCGTGGCGGATCATGCCGCGCCATTCCTGGTCGCGGCCAGGGAGGAACCCGGGCGTGTCGACGAAGGTCACCAGCGGCAGGTTGAAGGCGTCGCAGAACCGCACGAAGCCGCCGGCCTTCTGGGAGGACTCGACGTCGATCGCGCCGGCGAGAACAGCCGGTTGGTTGGCCACGATGCCCACGGCGCGACCGTCCAGACGGGCGAGCCCGACCACGATGGTCGGTGCGAAAGACTCGTGGACCTCGAGGAAGTCGCGGTCGTCGACGACGTCGCCGATGACGTCGCGCACGTCGTAGGCACGTCGGGCGTCCTTGGGCACCGCGCCCACCGCCCGGTGACACAACCGGTCGGCCGGGTCGCCCGATCGACGGCGTACGGGGAGTTCGTGGTCGTTCGGCGGCAGCAGGTCGAGCACGTCGGCGGCCAGATCCCGAGCGGCGTGAAGATCGCGGGCATGCAGGTGGGCGACACCCGCGCACTGGCGCAACGCTCGTGCCCCGGCGAGGTCGTCGCCGGTGACGTCGGAACCGGAGAACCGGGCGATGGCGCCGATCGACGAGACGTGCGCCCGGGCGTGGTCGGTCACGATCACCACGTCCAACAGGCCGAGGACGAGGCTGCACCCGCCCAGGCAGGGACCGTCGACGATGGCCACCAGGGGCACCCTGCCCGAGGCGCGCGTCAGCGCCAGCGCGAACCCTCCCCAGGCATCGGACCCGGCGATTCCACCGTGCACGTCGAGCCCGAAGGCCTGGACCTCCACGACGACGGGAATCCCCGCGTCGGTCGCCGCCCGGACCCCGCCGGCTGCGACCGCACCATCGGCGGGGGCGATGCGACGGTGGTCCACCGCGTCGGGCCGGGCCGCACCGAGGCGGATGTGCGCGACGGTCGGGCCGTCGGGCACGAGTGGGGCGAGTCGGGCGCCGGCACGTCCGCCACGCCCGGCCGCGAGCCGGACTTCGGTGTCGGTGATCGTCATGACCCCGGGCCGACGACGAGAGCGGCGTTGTGGCCCCCGAACGCGAACGACGTCGTGAGTGCCGGACCGGGCGCGACCTGGCGGGGGGTGCCGGCAACCACGTCGATCGGCAGGTCGGTCTTTTCGTGTCCTGCGGTCGGTGGCACTGTTCCGGAATTGGCGGCGAGCAGCGCGAACACCGTCTCGCAGGCCCCCGCTGCGCCGATCATGTGGCCGGTCACCCCCTTGGTGGAGGTCACCGGAACACCCGCTTCGCCGAAGACCGCGGCCAGGGTCGCTGCCTCGGCCGCGTCATTGTGCGGCGTCGAGGTGCCATGGGCGTTGACGTGGCGGATCGCGTCCGGTTCGATCCCGGCGTCGGCCAGTGCCGACCGGATGCAGGCCAGCGCACCGGTGCCCTCGGGTCGGGGCGCGGTGATGTGGTGGGCGTCTCCGTTCGCGGCATAGCCGAGCACCGTGCCGCGGATCGGGGCGTTCCGAGCGGCGGCATGGTCGGCGGACTCCAGGACGACGAAACCGGCGCCTTCGCCCATGACGAATCCGTCCCGGTCGCGTGTCGAACGGACGCGACGCGTGTTCGGGGTCCGGGTTCGAGCTCAGCGCTCCCATGCGTGCGAAGGCGGCCATGGCGACCGGGCTGATGCACGACTCGGTACCGCCGGCGAGCACCACGTCCGCCCGATGGGCGCGGATCATCTCGGTCGCCTCACCGATCGCATGCGCACCGGTGGCACAGGCGGTGGCCACGGCGAGGTTGGGACCGGTGATGCCGTACCGGATCGATGCGAGTGCGGCGGTGGCGTTCGCCATCATCATGGGCACCAGGAGCGGGCCGGCGCGTGACGGGCCGCGACGGGAGACTTCGGCGACCTGGTCCTCCAGGCGTGCGGATGCCCCCGATACCTGATCCGGCGACCACTCCCATCCGGATCGGGGTCGACGTCGAGGAGTTCGGTGACCTCACATCCCAGTCCGGCGGCATCGACCGACGCCCCCGCCCCGGCGGGCAGCGCATCGGCGAGGGCAGTAGCCGAAGCGATGATCCCGAAGATGCCGACACGGTCGATCCGTCGTGCCTCTTTCGGGGTGACGAAGGGATCGACGTCCAGGTCGGACACCTCGCACGCGAGGCCGACCCGGTGGGACGACGCGTCGAAGCGGGTGATGGGTGCGGCCGTGGAGCGACCGGAGAGCAGACGCTGCCAGACCTGGTCGGTGGTCCGTCCGGCAGGGGTGACCAGGCCGATCCCGGTCACCACGACCTCGGGGCGCCCGGAGGACGGGTTGCTCATGCGCGCACCGCCGCCACCTGGCAGATCAGCTCGACGGCGTCGCCCACGGTACGCACGTCGCCGAGCTCCTGGTCGCCGATCTCGACGCCGAGGGCGTCTTCGACCTGCATCACGAGCTCGACGAGATCGAGGCTGTCCGCGTCCAGGTCGTCGGCGAACTTCGTGGACTCGGTGACCGTGTCCGGGTCGGCGCCGAGCACGACCTGGGTGGCATCGACGAGGGCGGTGAGGACATCTTCACGGTTCATGGGACTCTCATTGGTTGGGGGTTGGGATCAGGTGTGGGAACGTCAACGGCCGAGACCGAGACCGCCGTCGACGGGGACGACAGCTCCGGTGATGAACCCGGCGTCGGCGGAACAGAGGAAGTCGACGGTCGCGGCGACCTCGTTCGGGGTGCCGAAGCGCTGCATCGGGACGAGCCCCCGCAGCGCGGTGCGTCGTTCTTCGGCGAGCACGTCGGTCATGGGCGTGGTGATCGGACCGGGCTCGACCACGTTGGCGGTGATGCCACGGGTGGCGACCTCGCGGGCGACCGATCTGGAGAAGCCGACGAGGCCGGACTTGGCCGCGGCGTAGTTGGCCTGGCCGGCCGAGCCCGTCGCGGCGACGATGGAGGAGATCATGACGATGCGCCCCTGCCGGGCGCGGATCATCGGCCGCAGCGCCCGCCGAGTGACGCGGTAGACACCGGTGAGATCGTGATCGAGGGTGTGGTGCCAGTCGGGTTCGTCGAGCTGGACCAACAGCCGGTCACGGGTCACCCCGGCAGCGAACACCAGCACCTCCACCGGGCCGAGGTCGGCCTGGATCTCGGAGAACGCGCGCTCGATCGACGTCGGATCGGTGACGTCGATCCGAACCGGTCGAGCTGTTCCCCCCGAGGATTCGATCTCGTCGCCGAGCGCCTGGGCCGCGTCGGCGCCCGCGTGGTGTCCGATGGCCACACGGTGGCCGGACCGGGCAAGCCGGCGGCAGACCGCGCTGCCGATCCCGCCCGATCCGCCGGTCACCAGTGCGACCGGACCCGTCGCCCGTGCCGTCACCCGGGTCATGCGCTCTTCCAATGCCAGAGTGCGGACGCCACCGACATGCCGGCACCGAACCCCGAGACGAGCAGCAGGTCACCGTCGCAGATGCGGTGGGACGACGCGAGCTCGGCGAGCAGGAGCGGCACCGACGCCGCGGAGGTGTTGCCCGTGGACGCGATGTTGGAGGCGACGCGAACCGGGTCGATCCCGATGCGCGCGGCCACCGCTTCGGTGATCCGGGCGTTGGCCTGGTGCGGCACGAACCAGGCGATGTCGTCCGGGGCGACCGTCGCGCCCTCGACCACGCGCTGCGCGGACGCAGCGGCTTCGCGAACCACCTGATGGAAAAGGGCCGGACCGTCCATCTTCAGGAACTGCTCACCCCGGGCGAGCGAGGCGGCAGTCAACGGTCGGCCGGAACCGCCACCGTCGATGCGGAGCAGCGCCGCGCCGGCCCCTCGGGTGACCAGGTCGGCCGCGACGAGCCCGGGAACGACGGGGTGACCGTCGGGGGAGAGGTGCCCTGAGGCCGACTCGTCGGCTTCGAGGAGCAGTGCGGCAGCCCCATCGCCGAAGAGCACGGCGGTCGACCGGTCCTCCGGGTCGACGACCCGGCTCATCGTGTCCGCGCCGATCACCAGGGCGCGTGTCGCCAGCCCACCGGCGAGTGCACTCGAGGTCACCGCGAGCGCATGGACGAACCCGGCACAGGCGGCGTCGAGGTCGAACGCGCCGGCATGGCTGCCGAGGGCCGCAGCGACCGAAGACGCAGTGGAAGGCATCGGGGATTCTGACGTGCAGGTCGCCACGACGATCAGCTGCACCGACTCCGCGGGAACGCGCGGCCATCTCCAGGGCGCTCCGGGCGGCGGCGGTCGCGAGCGGCAGGGTCGACTCGCCATCGGTCGCGATGTGCCGCGTGCGGATCCCGGTGCGGGAGGCGATCCAGTCGTCGGTCGTGTCGAGCGTCACCTCGAACGCGGCGTTGTGCACCCGGTTCGCCGGCAGTGCGCTGCCCCACCCGAGCACTCTGGTGCCGGCCTGTGCCGCGCCGGATCTCCCACGATGTCGGGGGTCCGACGAAATCGTGGACTCGCTCATGGCGCGACCTGCAGCCACAGAAGCGGTTGTGCCTGGCGGACCCGTTCGGTCTCCGCGACCAGACAGCCGACGACGACACCTTCGAAGGGGCATCGCACCGGCACGTCCCTGACGGAGCCGATGCATTCGCCGGCGCGGATCGGGCGACCGACTTCGGGGGCGGTCGGGGCCCACACGAAGGGGCCGTGCGTCGGGGCGACGACGATCCGGTCGATGCCGGACAGCTCCTCGGCGACGCACCAGTCCGGGGTCGACCCGAACCCGCCGGCGTCGATGTGTCCGGTCCGGGGGTCGGTGGTCCGTCCAGGTTGCGGATGCGCGGAGACCTCGGTGCCGGTGCTCATCGGGCAGACCCCCCGATCGGGGCATCGGCGAAGCCGGCCACGAACCCGTCGACATCGGACGGGGTGCCGATGTGGGTGACGGTCACGTCGGGCACGGTCCGCTTGGCGAGGCCCGCCAGCACCGGGCCGGGACCGACCTCGATGAATGCCGTCGCGCCGAGCGCAACCAGGGTGTGCTGCGAGCTCCGCCACTGCACCGGGGTGACGAGGTGGCGCAGCAACTCGTCCGACAGGCTCGACGCATCCGGCAGGACCGCTCCGGTGGTGTTGGTGACGACGGGGCGGGTGGGCGTCAGGAACGTCGTGGACTGCAACGACGGCGACCATGTGGTTGCCGCATCGGCGAGCAGCGGCGTGTGGAACGCGTGACCGACCGAGAGCGGCCGCGAACGGCGCACCCCGAGTTCGCGCGCGGCTCCAACGCGCGGGCGAGCGAGTCGGGCCGACCGGCGAGCACGATCTGGCCCGGCGCGTTGTCGTTGGCGACCCAGGCCGCATCGACTTCCTGGACGGCCGTGTGCGCCTGGTCGAGGTTCGCCCCGATGAGCGCCGCCATCCGACCTGGACTACGGCGTGCGGAGGTTTCGCAGGCATCCGCACGGGCGGCGGCGAGCCGGAGCCCGGCGTCCCAGGCGATGGCCCCGGACGCGATCAGGGCGGTGATCTGGCCCAGTGAATGGCCGGCGAAGGCGACCGGCTCGTCCCCGGGAACGGCTTCGCGGATCGCCTCGAAGGCCATCAGGGACAGCACCAGCACGGAGAGCTGTCCCGCGTCGGTGTGGGCCAACTCGTCGTCGGACGCTTCGAGGAGGAGGTGGGCGAGTGGCCGTTCGGTCGCCTCCTCGGCTGCGCGCACGACGTGCCACGCGGGATGGTCGACCCAGGGCCGTCCCATGCCGGATGACGCGGCCCCCTGACCGGGGAAGATGATGGCAGCTGGCATGGGGGAAGACTCCTCGTTGACCTCGGCGACGTGGGGTTCGACTCGGGCTTCGATGAATGGTTACATGAATTCAGAGAATTATGCGATGATGGATGGTGCGGGCCCCGGGAGCGTCGTCGACGGTCCCACCGCGGTAGGAACCACGCCTGTCAGGAGCACCCATGCCCCCGCGAAGGAAGCCACCAGCCGCGATGTCCACCGGGCCGAACACACCTGACCTTCGGGCCGAGGAACTGGCCGATCGTGCCGGGATCAGCGTGCAGCTGTTGCGGTCCTATCAGTCCAAGGGTCTCCTGCCGGCTCCTCGTCACGAGGGGCGGGTCGCCTGGTACTCACCGGCGCATCTGCACCGGCTCGAGCTGATCCGTGACCTCAAGTCACGGGGGTACTCGTTGCGGATGATCGCCGAAGCAGTCCGCGACGAGCAGGACATCCGGGTGCTCGACGACGCAGCGGCGCCGCCACTGCGGCTGCGCGACGTGGCGGAGGAGAGCGGCCTGCCGGTCGAGATGATCCGGTCGCTCGAGGCCTCGCACGTGTTGCGTCCACACCGCATCGGCCGCACCGAGCGCTACACCGAAGCCGACGTGCGGGCGGTTCGCCGCCTCCTTTCGTTGCTCGGTGTCGGCCTCCCGCTCGAAGACTTCCTCGCCATCGCCGAACCGCAACTCGTCACTGCCGATCATCTGGCCGACGAAGCGGTCGCCGCCTGGGACCGCCACGTCTGCGCGCGCATCCGTGAGCAGGGACTCCACCCCGAGGAGGAGGCCCGACGCACGGTGGCCTCACTGCGGTTGCTGGTCAGTGCGGTGGCCGAACTGGTCGCCTACAACGTCGAACGGGCGGTTCTCAACGCCGCGCAGCAACACGTGGCCGAGCACGATTCCAACGCGGTGCGACGAGCGGTGGAACAGGAGGTCCTGCGACGCCATTCCGAACCGCGCCGCGAGACCGTCTGAGACCGACTCCCATGCCAGTGGGCCCAGAGATCCCCGCTCTGACCCCAGTGCCGACCTAGCATCGGGGGGTTATGGCCAAAGCCCCTGTCCTCACCCCGCAGGCCGACGACTTCCCCCGTTGGTACCAGGACGTCGTCGCCAAGGCCGAACTCGCGGAGAACGGGCCGGTGCGGGGCACGATGGTGATCCGACCCGACGGCTACGCCATCTGGGAGCGGATGCAGGCCGAGGTCGATGCCCGCATCAAGTCGACCGGAACGAAGAACGCGTACTTCCCGCTGTTCATCCCCGAGTCGTATCTCACGCGGGAGGCCGAACATGTCGAGGGGTTCAGTCCCGAGTTGGCCATCGTCACCCACGCCGGAGGCAAGGAGCTCGCCGAACCGGTCGTGGTTCGGCCCACGAGCGAAACCGTCATCGGTGAATACCTGGCCAAGTGGATCCAGTCCTACCGGGATCTCCCCCTGCAGTTGAACCAGTGGGCGAACGTGGTGCGGTGGGAGATGCGTCCCCGGCTTTTCCTGCGCTCGAGCGAGTTTCTCTGGCAGGAAGGCCACACCGCGCACGCCACCCGCGACGATGCGGCGCGTTTCGCCCGGCGCATCCACCTCGACGTCTATCGCGACTTCATGACCGAAGTGCTGGCGCTGCCGGTCCTCGTGGGCGCCAAGACCGACGCCGAGCGGTTCCCCGGAGCGATCGACACGCTCACCTGTGAAGCGATGATGCGGGACGGCAAGGCGCTGCAGATGGGTACCAGCCACGAGTTGGGCCAGAACTTCGCCCGGGTGTTCGGGATCACCTACCTGGACGAATCCGGTGCCGAACAGCTGGCCTGGACCACCTCGTGGGGGGTTTCGACGAGGATGATCGGCGGCCTGATCATGGCCCACGGCGACGACCGGGGTCTGCGTTTGCCGCCCCGGTTGGCGCCCACCCAGGTCGTCGTGCTCGTGGCGCGCGAGGGCGACGGGGTCGCCGAAGCAGCCGAGAAGCTGGTCGACGAGCTGTGTGCCACCGGTGTGCGGGCGGTCAGCGACGCCCGCACCGGGATCTCCTTCGGTCGGCGGGCGACCGAATGGGAGCTCAAGGGCATCCCGGTCCGTATCGAGATCGGGCCGCGGGATCTGGCCGAGGGCACGGTCGCGATCGTCCGACGTGACCAGCGCGAGAAGGCCACGGCGGCCATGGCGACGGTCGTGCAAACGGTTGGGACCCTGATGGAGACGATCCAAGCGGACCTGCTCGCCGAGGCGACCCGACGACTCGAGGACCAGACCGGTGACGTCAACTCGGTCGCGGAGGCCGTGGAGGCCGCGGCCACCGGGTTCGCGCGCATCCCCTGGGACGTGCTCGGCCCCCAGGGCGAACGGGAGTTGGCAGACCACGCAGTGACGGTGCGATGTCTCCAGCAACCCGACGGATCGCTGCCCGCCTCGGGGTCCGACGCCGATCTGGTCGCAACCGTGGCACGGTCGTACTGAGTGGTGTCCATGGACGATGCGCTCCGCCGGGCTCGCCGCTCGCAACGTCGCTCCCGCCGGACGATCTGCGTCGTCGTTGCGATGCTCCCGCTGGTGGTGACCGGCTGGGCGCCGTCCGCCGCCGCCGATCCGCCCCCCGCCGCCGGACCAGGGCCGACGACGCCAGTTGCTTCGACGACGACGAGCCCGGACACCGCATCGACCACGACCGTGCCGCGGTGGGACCACCACGACCACGTTGTCCAAACCAACCGTGACCGCCGGTCCCGGCGGTTTCGGAGCTCCCCACACCGATCCGAACGCCCCACCCGAGCCGAAGATGCCGGACCCCTCGCCCGAGGTGCGCGTCCTGCTCGAGCAGCTCCTGACCCAGAACCAGCAGAAGCTGGTCGCGCACAAGGCCGACGTCGCCCGGCAACACGCCGTCGACATCTCGCACTATCTGCACGCCGAGGATGCTGCGGCGAAGCGGGTACGAAAGGCCGAGGGCGACGTGGCCCACGCGACGGCAGTCCTGAAGCGGATCGATGCCCAGCTGCGTGAGGATGCGATCGCCCGGTACATGAGTCCGGGGCCGCCGAAGCTGCAGTTCCTGGTCAACAGCGACGATGCCATGGACCGGACGCGTACGGTGCTGTCGGACGCGACCATCGGGGTGCATCTGCAACAGCGCCTGGACGAGATCGCACACCGGAAGGATCTGGAGAAGGTCGTCGACGCCCGACGCCGTGCATTGGCGACCAGGAAAGCCGCGACCGACCGTGCCCGGGAGCGTGCGCACAAGGCCGAGGCGGCGATCGGGAAGCAACAGGCCAAAGCCGAGGCCGAAGCGCGTCTGGTCACCACCATGCAGTCCACCTCGGGGTCGAGAGGCGCCAGCGCGCCGGCGGTGGACGGACCCGGACGAACCTGGTCACTGCCGATCGAAGGGGCGAGCGTGTTCTCCGCCAAAGAGCTCGCCGACTGGTTCGTCCGAAAGGGTCATCCCTCGCATGCACGGGCGTCGATCACCGACCTCGCCCACGACTACATCCAGGAAGGGAAGGATCAGGGGATCCGGGGCGACATGGCCTTCGCCCAGTCGATCCTGGAGACCGGATCCTTCTCGAACCCCGACACCATCGCGCTGAACAACTTCGCCGGGATCGGACACTGTGACACGTGCGCGAGCGGATTCGCGTTCGCCACTCCACAACTCGGTGTGCGGGCCCAGATCCAGCTCCTGGCGCAGTACGCGAAGCGAGACGTGAAACTGGCGCACCCCTTGGTCGACCATCGGCTTCACGGACCCTCCGGCTGCTGCCAGACCTGGGGCCAGCTCACCCACACCTGGGCGACGAATGGGAACTACGGGCCCAAGATCATGGGCGTCTACCGGGAGATGCTCTGGTGGCTGGTGAAAGAGCGGGGGATGACACCCCAGGTCGGTCCTCGCTGAAGCGGCTCCCCGCTGGGCATCAGGCCCGGTCCCGGAGTCCCGGAACTCGATTCGGCGGGACGTTCGAGCGCCGCATCGGCTATACTGTCGGGGCCAGTTTGCACCAAGCGTTTCGCGAGCAAGGCGTGGGCATTGCCCACGCCTTTCGTTTCGTATCGTCCAAGCCCGAGGAGGTGAGCCGATGTCGCAGCATCTCGAAGAACGTGTCACGACGTGGGCCGCCCCCATCCTCGACGAGCTGGATCTGACGCTGTACGACGTGGAAGCGGCCTCCGGTCGGCTCCGGGTGGTCGTCGACCGTCCCGACGGCGTGGGCCTCGACGAGATCGCCCGGTGCACCCGCAGACTGTCCCGGATCCTCGACGAGGAGGACCCGATGAACGGTCACTACACCCTGGAAGTCTCCTCCCCGGGCCTCGAGCGCAAGCTGCGGACCCGCTCGCACCGCTACGGCGCAGTCGGTGAAACCGTGAAGTGCAAGTTCCGCGACGACGACGGGGAGATCCGTCGCGTCGAAGGTGTACTCGACGACGTGGACGACCAGGACGTGACGATCTCGGCCTCCGATGGTCAGGTCCGTGTCCCGCACGATCGGGTGACCGCACTGCACACCGTCTTCGTCTGGCCCGAGCCTCGATCTCAGCACGTGAAAGCCCCGGCATCCCGGGCTGGCAAGCACTAGGAAGGCAACCCCATGACCACCGGAAATCCCGAGATGATGGAAGCGCTGCAAGCGCTGGCGACCGAACGGGGAATGTCGTCGGACCAATTGTTGGGCGCGCTGGCCGATGCGCTCGAAACGGCGTACCAGAAGACGCCCGAGGCGTATCAGTTCGCCTGGGTCACCATCGACCCGGACACCTTCGACATCCGCGTCACGGCACAGGAACTCGATGACGAGGGGGAACCGTTCGGCCCCGAGATCGACGTCACCCCCGACAACTTCGGACGTATCGCCGCAACCACCGCGCGCCAGGTGATGATGCAGCGACTGCGCGAGGTCGACCGTGAGACGAAGTACGCCGAATACGCGCGTACGGGAAGGTGAGATCGTCAACGGGATCATCGACCAGAACGATTCGCGCTACACCCTGTTGAACCTGGGGCGGGTCGAGGCCCTGCTGCCTCAGGCCGAACAGGTGCCCCACGAGCGTCCCGAGGCCAACAGCCGGCTCAAGGCCTACATCATCGAGGTGCGCAAGACGATCAAGGGCCCCCAGATCGTCGTGAGCAGGACCCATCCCGGACTCATCAAGGAACTGTTCAAGATGGAGGTCCCGGAGATCCACGACGGGATCGTCGAGATCAAGGCGTGTGCCCGCGAACCCGGACACCGCACCAAGCTCGCGGTCTGGTCGAACGACCGGAACATCGATCCGGTCGGAGCCTGTGTCGGTGCGCGCGGCGCGCGGGTGCGCATGGTCGTCAACGAGCTCCACGGCGAGAAGATCGACATCGTGCCCTTCTCGGACATCCAGGAGGATTTCGTTGCCAAGGCGCTGTCGCCGGCCAAGGTGAAAGAGGTCCGGATCGACACCGAAACCGGCGTCGCCGAAGTGATCGTTCCCGATTACCAGCTCTCCCTCGCGATCGGCAAGGAGGGCCAGAACGCCCGCCTCGCCGCCCGGTTGACCGGGTGGCGGGTCGAGATCAAGAGCGAGACCCAGCTGGCCGAAGAAGAGGCCTACGCGGGGGAGGAATGGGCCGAAGGTGAGTGGGTCGTCGACCCCGAAACCGGCGAACAGGTCTGGCAGCCCGCCGAGGGCGGCCCGGCGGTGTCGGCCGCCGAATGGGAGCACGCCGAGTCCAGCGAAGATGTCGACGAAGGTGGTGAGGCGACCGCGCAAGACCCGGACACCTCCGTGGCCGACCCGGCCGAGGATGCCGCGGCGTCGGGTGACGACGCGCCGCCTGCGGCCGACGATCCCGGGTCGGAGCCTGACCAGGGGGCGATCCCCGATCAGGACCCCGAGGTCGATGGGGATCGTCCCGACGGGAACGAGAAAGCTGTGAACACCGACGACGCGTCGGGCTGAATCCCGGTCCTGGGCGGGCCGTCGACCGGGTTCGACGCTCGGGTACGCACAACGGTGATCAGTCGTTGCTCGCACCAGTGCCCTGACCCCGTCGTTCGTGTCCGAGGGGCATCACGTGCGAAACTGGTCCGCCGGGCCTGTGCACGCGCTCGTGCCGGACATCCCAGACCGAAACCTCCGATTGTGAAGGACGCTCGAACCACTTGGCATCCAAGATCCGCATCCATGAGCTCGCACGAGAGTTGGGACTCACCAACAAGGAGACGCTCGCGCTCTGTGACGCGCTCGGTATCGGCGCGAAGAGCCACTCGTCGTCGATGGAGGAGGCGCAGGCCGATCGGGTCCGTCGGAAAGCCGAACGGGATGGTCTGATCCGGGAGGCCCAACCCGAGCCCGCCAAGAAGAAGGCTCCGGCCAAGAAGAAGGCGCCGGCCAAGAAGGACGTCGCAGAGAAGGAGGATCCGGGCGCCAAGACGGCGGAACCGGAGCCGCAGGCGGCCGCCGAGGTCGCTCCAGGCGAACCGACGGGCGCGTCGAGCCCCGAGTCGCCCGAGGCCGCGGCCGAAATGCCCAAAGCCGCTACTCCCACCGAGGCTCCACAGGCGGAGCACGCGGCCGAAGAGCCGGCACCGGAGGTCGAAACGAAACCCGCGGCACCAAAGCGCGTCGTCACCTCGTCCGGCAAGGATCGCCCACCTCGTCCGGCGCCACGACCCGCCACGGTCGAGGACGCGCCGGCGCCCACCGAGGCCCGGCGACCGGCCCCGACTCGTCCTACCGATCACGGTGGTGACGCTCCCACCCCCCCGGGCGCGGCGACGGCCGGTCCGCCGGCCGCACCTCCGAACCCGAACACGGCGCCGCGTTCGATGAGCGGAAAGCCGATCCCTCCACCCCCGGGGCAGGTCCCCCGTTCGGAGACCGGGAAGCCCATTCCCCCGCCACCCGGACTCGGGGGTCGTGGTCCGGCACCGGTGCAGGCCGGAGGTCCGGCACGTCCCGGAAGCCGTCCGAGCAGCGGTCCGCGCGCCCCGGGCGCCGCGCCGCCGCGCCCGGCACCCGGTGGTGGTCCCAGTCGTCCCGGTGCCGGCGGTCGACCCGGAGGCGGCGGTCGTCCCGGGGGTCCCCCCGGCCGTCGGCCACCCCAACGCCGTCGGAGCCGACGTCGCCGGAACCGTGAAGAACTGCAGCCGATGGACGCGCCCAACTACACGCCTCAGGACGCGCCCGTTCCCGAAGGCGAGATCGTCATCGAGCGGGCCTCGTCGGCTCAGGACATCGCATCGAAGCTCAATCGCACGGCAGCCGACGTGGTCAGGTTCCTCATGGAGCAGGGTGAGATGGTCACGGCCACCCAGTCGCTGAGCGACGACATGATCGAGCTCTTCGCGGCCGAGCTGAACGCCGAGATCCGGCTCGTCGACCCGGGCGAGGAACAGGAGGTCGAGCTCCGCAAGAAGCTCGGTGCCGACGAGTTCGACGACGAGGACGATTCGGATGCGCCGATCCGACCGCCGGTGATCACCGTCATGGGCCATGTCGACCACGGCAAGACCAAGCTCCTGGATCGGATCCGTGAAGCGAACGTGGTGGCTGACGAAGCCGGTGGCATCACCCAGCACATCGGCGCCTACCAGGTCGAGGTCGACGGACGGAAGCTCACGTTCATCGACACGCCGGGTCACGAGGCGTTCACTGCGATGCGTGCCCGGGGCGCCGAGGCGACCGACATCGTGGTGTTGGTCGTCGCTGCCGACGACGGCGTGATGCCGCAGACCGTCGAGGCGATCAGCCATGCCCGGGCCGCCGAGGTGCCGATGGTGGTCGCGGTCAACAAGATCGACCGTGAGAACGCCGACCCGAACCGGGTGCTCACCCAACTCGCCGAACACGATCTGGTTCCCGAAGCCTGGGGTGGCGACACGATCGTGAACGAGATCTCCGCGCTCGAGGGGATCGGCATCGACGAACTGCTCGAGAGCCTCTTCGTGGTCGCCGACGTGGCCGAACTGCACGCCGATGCCGAGGGTCGTGCCCGAGGGGTGGTGCTCGAGTCCAACCTGGACACCGGGCGGGGACCCGTGGCGACCGTGCTCGTGCAGCGCGGTACCCTTCGGGTGGGAGAACCCGCCGTGGCAGGTGCCGCGGTCGGCCGTGTCCGGGCCCTGATCGACGACCAGGGACAGCGCGGTCGACGAGGCTCCGCCGTCGACTCCGGTCGTGGTTCTCGGACTTTCCGAAGTCGCCCAAGCCGGCGACGAGTTCATCGTGGCCCCGGACGAAAAGACCGCGAAGAACGTGGCCGAGCAGCGGGGACACTGGCACCGGGTTGCCTCGATCGCGGGAACGGCGGTGGCCGCCAGCGGGTCGGGCGCCAAGCTCGAAGATCTGTTCGCGCAGATCCAGGCCGGCGAAGCCGCGACGTTGGCGCTGATCGTGAAAGCCGACGTGACCGGATCGCTCGGTGCGGTGACCGAGAGCCTGCGCAAGCTCGAACGTGACGACGTCAAGTTGGCCTTCGTGCACCAGGGCGTCGGCGGGATCACCGAGGGGGACATCCAGCTCGCGTCCACCACCGGCGCGATCGTCATCGGATTCAACGTGCGTCCGGATCGTCGGGTCCGCGAGCTCGCCGAAGCCGAGGATGTGGAGATCCGGACCTACGAGATCATCTACAAGCTGCTCGAGGACGTCGAAGGCGCAATGCTGGGCATGCTCGCACCCGAGACCGAAGAGGTCGTCACCGGCGAAGCCGAGGTCAGAGAGGTGTTCCGCATTCCGCGTGTCGGTGCGGTCGCCGGGTGTCTGGTCCAGTCCGGGGTCATCACGCGTGGTTCGAAGGTCCGTTTCCTGCGTGACGGGACGATCATCTGGAAAGGTGAGATCTCCTCCCTCAAGCGTTTCGCCGAGGATGCCAAGGAAGTTCGGGCCGGCTATGAATGCGGTGTCGGTCTCTCGGACTTCCAGGATCTCAAACCCGGTGACCTCATCGAGACGTACGACGAGCGGCTCATCCCCGCAACCTGACCCGGTTCCGGTGCGGCCGGTCGCCTCGATCAGTCGGCGGCACCGAAAAGTGGTCGGTGGGAACCCGCACGTCTGCTGCCACCATGGATGGTCGTCGACAAGTGACGGCCCGAGCTGAGGAGGTCGAGGTGAAGCGCCACGAACGAACCACGAGACGCCAGTACCCCCGCATGGCTCGGGTGAACGAGCTCTTACGGGAGATCGTCGGGGACGAACTCGAACGCATCGACGCCGACGAGCTGACCCTCGTCACCGTCACGGGCGTTGACTGCGCTCCCGACCTGCGCCTGGCCACGGTCTACTTCGACGGACCAGGCGGACCGGAGACCGATGATCTGGTCCTCGCCGCGTTCGAGGACGTCCGCCGCAAGATCCAACACGCGATCGGCTCCCAGGCCCGACTGAAGCGCACGCCCGAGTTGCGTTTCGTCCCCGATCCGGCCGTGCGTGAAGGCGCGCACATCGACCGCGTCCTGCGTGAGGTGACGAGCGGGAAACCGATCGACGGTGGGGCGTCGACCCCGTGAGTCGACGGCGGGGCAACGAGGGGCCTGACGGGCTGGCCCTGGTGGACAAGCCCTCGGGGTGGACTTCCCACGACGTGGTCGCCAAGGCACGGGGCCTGCTGGGGACCCGTCGGGTCGGCCACGCCGGAACGCTGGATCCCGACGTCACCGGTCTGCTCGTGCTCGGCGTCGGGCGTGCGACGAGGTTGCTGCGTTTCGTGACCGCGGCCGGCAAACGCTACGAGGGCACCTTCGTGCTCGGGGTCGAGACCACGACCCTGGATTCCTCCGGTGACGTCGTGGCCACCCACGACATGCGCAACGTCGATCTGGCCCAGATCCGGCGGATCGTGGCCGAGCAGTTCACCGGCCCGATCCTCCAGGTGCCTCCGATGGTCTCCGCAGTGAAGGTCAGAGGTCGCCGGCTCCATGAACTCGCCAGGGCCGGAATCGAAGTGGTCCGGGACCCGCGGCCGGTGACGGTGCATTCCTTCGAGGTCGACCGGGTCGACGACGCGGTCGGGGTTCATGGTGGGCCGCGCTTCTCCCTGCGGGTCGACTGCTCGTCGGGTACCTATGTACGGGCTCTCGTCGCCGAATTGGGGACTGCGCTCGGAGGCGGCGCCCACCTTTCGTCGTTGCGGCGGACGGCAGTCGGCTCCTTCGAGGTGGACGCCGCCGTCCCGATCGCCGACCTGCGGCCCGAGCATCTCCTCGACATCGGCGAGGCCGTCCGGGATCTCGACCATCGGCGTGTGCCCCCGGACCTGGCCCGGCGCATCGTGCACGGAGCCCGCCTGGACCGGGACGAACTCGGTCTGGATGACGCAGCCCCCGGTCCCTGGGCCGTCGTCGATGGACACGGTGACCTGCTGGCGGTCTACGAAGACCACGGCTCGGGCAGCGTGAAGCCGGCCGTGGTCGTGGCACGACCGGAACCCGGTGGAACGACTCCTGACCGGACCGGGTGAGCCGGTAGCGTCGCGGGCGATGGAGATCGTCCACCTGCCCGGCGCGTATCCCACCTCCGAGGGCGGGTGCGCGGTGACGATCGGTGCCTACGACGGCGTCCATCTGGGACATCGTGCGGTGATCAACCAGGTGCGCAAGTTCGCGGCGGACGCAGGCCTGTCCACCACCGTGGTCACCTTCGACCGGCACCCGGCGATGGTCGTGCGACCCGAATCGGCGCCGAAGCTGCTCTGTGACCTCGATCAGAAGCTGGAACTGTTGGCCGAGACCGGTGTCGAACGCGCGGTCGTGCTGCGCTTCGACGCCGACCGGGCGGCCGAACCGGCGGCAACGTTCGTGAACGAGGTGCTGGTGGACGCCCTCGATGCCCGGCTGGTCGTGGTGGGGTCGGACTTCCATTTCGGTGCCGGTCGCACGGGCGACGTGGCGCTGCTCCGCGAGTTGGGCGGCACACTCGGCTTCGGCGTGATCGGCATGGACCTGGTCGATGCCGATGGAGAACCCGTGGCGTGTACCGATCGACCCCGGGTGTCCTCCACGGGGATTCGACGGTCGCTGACCACAGGCGACCTGGCTGCTGCGAACGAGTGGCTCGGGCGGGCCCACGAAGTGCGCGGTGTGGTCGCCCACGGTGACGAGCGAGGCAGGACGCTCGGGTTTCCCACGGCGAACGTCTCAGTACCCGGAGAGATCCTGCTGCCGGCCGACGGGATCTACGCCGGGTACTTCGAGCGGGCCGACGGCAGCGTGCATGTGGCGGCCATGTCGCTGGGTCGCCGGCCCACGTTCTATCAGCAGTCCCACGCGTCCCTGCTCGAGTCCTACCTGCTGGACTTCGCCGGCGATCTGTACGGCGAACACGTGAAGGTGCGGTTCGTCAAGCGACTGCGCGGCGAGAAGCGATTCGCATCGGAAGACGCGCTCGTCGCGCAGATGCGCCAGGACGTGGCTGCGACCCGGTCCGCGCTCGGATCGGACTGAAGCGTCAGGCGGCAATCGCCCGGCGCCAGGCCCGGGTCGGGTGACCCCGGCGGAACACGCCGGCCTTGACGAGCGCATCGCACACCGGTTGCAGGACCTGCCGACGGAACTCGGCTCGTTGGGGAGTCCTGCGGACGGCGTTCCAGGTCTTCCACGTGGGCAGGCCGACGGTCGCGTAGACCCCCGGATGCACCAACGAGTCGACCATCCCCGCGCCGGCCAACGGCGCCAGATGGCGGATCACGAATTTCTCGAACCAGCCCGCTTCGGCGAACAGTTCGCTCAGCACGGTCCGACCGAATGACAGGTGGCGGGCCTCCTCGGCGCGGTGGTAGCGGTTCACGTCCTTGATGAACGGGTCCGTCCCGGGATCTTCCAGTGCCATCTTCTGCAACAGGTCCGGCCCTTCCTCGCCGAAGAGCACCATCACCATGAACGCCGCATCGTGGCGCAGCGCCCAACCCGACATGATGCGGTCGGCGATGACGAACCACCGACCGTGAAAGGATTCTTCGCCGTGGGGCGGAGCTGGTCGATCACCCGGATGAACAGACGGGAATGGCGGGTCTCCTCGCCGACCTCGTGCAACATGTAGGCGACCCGAGGGTCACACAGGTCTTGCCGGTAGGCGAGGCTGCGTCCGAAGTTCGCCATGAGCATCGACTCGAATCGGACACCGGCGTCGAGGATGGCCGCCATCTCCTCGCGGCTGAGGGTCGCCCACTGCTCGTCGGTGAGATCCAGGTCGAGGCCGGCGACCGACAACATCGAGCGGGAGAGCACCTGGCCGTCGCCGACCCGGCCCGTGACCTCGACATCGGGGTCGATCACCCGTCGTGCCGACGCGGTGTTGAGCCTTTCGATGCGGGTGCGGTGTGTTCCCTGGGCGTCCAGTGTGCTTGTGCTCATGGCCGCAGCATATGCGGAACTGTTTGATTGAATCAATTCGACGGTTTGCACTACAGTGGTTGCATGCCACGCCTCGCCACCGAATCACCCGAGGTCGCCGAGCGGGACTCGTCCGTCGAGAGCAAGGGTGAGCGGACCCGATCCGCGATTCTGGACTGTGCGGTCCGGCAGTTCGCCCTCCTGGGCGCCCGGAGCGCCTCGGTGCCCGCCATCGCCCGGGAGATCGGAGTCTCACCGAGCGCGGTCTACAGCTATTTCGCCACCAAGGACGACCTGTTCGCCGCTGCAGTCGACGATGATGTCGCCGGGCTCATCACCCAGGCCCTGCCTGAAGTCGCGTCCGGCCGGTTCGACGGTGACTTCGAAAGCATCTTCGTCCGACTCCTCGCCGCACTGGACGATCATCCGCTCGCACGCCGGGTGCTGGAGGGGGCGGAGGCCCGAGCCACCGAACGACTCGCGGTGCTGCCTGCGGAGATCCGCCTGCAACGAGGGGTCGCCGCGGCACTTCGTGCAGGTCAGCGGCGGGGGAGCGTGCGGGGCGACATCGACTGTGACCTGTTCGCCGCCGGACTCGAGGCGGTCGTGATCGCTCTGTTGATGTCGCTGGTCCAGATGGACGGACATGTCGACTCCCAGCACGCCAGAGGAGCCATCGCCGTGTTGCACGCTGCGATCTCGCCCTCGACCTGAACCGGGCGCTGTCGTCAACCGACGACGGGCTTTCGGGTAGGATTTCGCCTTGTTCGCCCGCGGCAGTGAAGGCGGCTCCGTGAACCAGCAATCGTCGTAAGGGGGCTGTGGTGCCTGGGGAGGGTGATTCGCCGAGGAGTCCGACGGACGATCCTCGATTGCGGTGGATGTATCGCGTCAGCGTCCTTTGCGCTGTCGCCCCGGTCGTGTTCACCGCGGTGCGACTGGGTCTGGGCCATTGGGAGCCCACTTACGATGCGGCGACCACGGTGGTCCGGGTACGGGACGTTTTCTCGGCACACCCGCCTCTCATCGGGTTTGCCGCAGCCCCATCTATCACTCTCGATGCGCCCTACAGCTTCCCAGGAGCACTCGAGCTGTATCTGCTGACCGTTCCGGTGCATGTCCTGGGAACCACATGGGGCGTGCTGGTCGGCATGGCCGCGCTCAACGGCTCTGCAATCTGGACATCGTTGTGGCTGGTTCGTCGGCGTGTCGGAGAAGGAGGGGCGATCCTTGCCGCGGCTTTCGTCGCATCGCTGCTCTGGACGCTGGGAAGTAGCCTGTTTGTCGACCCGACGCCATTGCAGATGGGGACGTTGCCGTTCTTGTGTTGTCTGGTGGCCGCGTGGTCGGTCGCTGATGGTGACGGCCCGGCGCTTCTGGTGCTGGCGGCCGTAGGCAACTATCTGGTTCTCGATCAACTCATCTTCACGTTGCTCGCCCCGGCCCTCGGGCTCGTCGCCATGATCTTCTGGTCGGCGCAGTTGGCTCGAACGCGTCGCTCGGATCCGGCGGCCTGGTCTGGCGTCAGGCGCAGCCAACTCCGCTGGTTGTCCATCGGTCTTCTTTTCACCGTCGCAGTGTGGATTCCGCCGTTGTACGACCAATTCGCTCATCCCGGAGGAAACCTCGGAAAGCTCTTCGGTGCTGCCTTTCGAGACCAGAGCGTCCAATCCTCCGATGGGATCCACAAGACGTTGGCCGGCGCGCTCGGTGTGGTCGTTTCGGTGACTGCCGAACCGCGATTGTGGCTTCCCTCGAGCTTCGCTCACGTTCCCTTCGACAGTCGGGGAGGAGGGTCGCCGTTGTGGTCGCGAGTGATGTTCGGACTCGTGCTGATCGGCATCGTGGTGGGGCTGTGGGCCCGGGCACGCAAACACCGAGACAGGACCATGATCCGCGCTCTTGCCGTGGCGGCGGTTGGTTGGTGGGGCTTGGTTGCCACCGGCCTGTCGAGCCCCAGTAACCTCGGCTTCAGATCGCTCTATCTCGCCGGTCTCTGGCCCTTGTCGGCCTTCCTCTGGTTCACGCTGGCCATGACGGCGCTTCGCTCCTCGCCCCCCCCGTGGCGCGCTCGGGTCTGGGAATCCCGTGTCAAGTTCGGGGCAGCCGGAAGCGTGGTCGTGCTGGTACTCGCGGTTTTTGCCGCCCGCCCGGCCGACCACTGCGGCCATCGATGCGCCGTTTTGCACGGCCCGCAGGCCGAAATGGCACGGCAGTTGCGTGCAGCAACTCGCCGGTCGATGGCGGGCCGGGGCCCGGTGCAGGTGACGACGTTTTTTGCCGAGAGATCGTTTCAGCCCTCGGTGCTGCTCGGACTTCAGGACGCAGGGGTGCCGTTCCGGCTCGGCGGACGCTATGACGTGCAACTGTACGGAATCAATCGGAACGCGGCGGCCCTCGGAGATGCACGGCTCCACCTGTACCTCACGTCCACTGCGGGCGTACCAAGGCAAGGCACGGTCATCGCTGAAGTCGACTACCCGCGGAATCGCTCCGCAGGGCGGTTCGCGGCCCTCGATCGTCGCATGCGTCACTGGGCCGCCTCGGCGTCGAAGGTCGAGGTGAACCCGGCGGTGAAGATGCCTGAGGCGGAGAGACGACGGATCAACGACGCACTCCGGAAGAAGGTGTCGCGCGATGGAGCCGTTGCGCTGCTGGATGATCACGACTTTGTCCGCTTTCTGCAGGTCTTCGGGGTGATGGACGGCCAATCAGTCATTTCCGTGCCTGGCATGACGGGGAGCCAGTTACGGAAATGGGCGCTCCAAAAGACCTTGGAATCGGGGCCGGGACTCCGACTCACCGCGATCCCCGTGGGCTGACGCGTCTCGACGAGGCATCCGGAACCGTCGGCGGCAGATCTCCCGGTGCAGGCGCAGGCATTGCACAGGCGAGGACGCGACCGGGTAGTCTGATTGCTTCGTGAGATGACGTCCCGCTCGCCCGGACCCAAGGGCCGTTGGACGACCTCCCACCCAGCGCTCCGCGGTACGCATGGCGGCTCGTGGAGCTGGGCCGAAGAACCCAACGACTTCCCACGTCGGGAAGTCGAGAACCCCAAGGAATGCATGTCCGAGATCATCGACAAGGCCAAGGCCGGAATCATCGCCGAGCACCAGACCCATGAGGGTGACACCGGCTCTCCGGAGGTCCAGGTCGCACTCTTGACCGCCCGCATCACCCATCTGACCGAGCACCTCAAGGTCCACGCCAAGGATCACCATTCACGGCGGGGCCTGCTCATGTTGGTGGGTCGCAGACGTCGACTGCTCGACTACGTGCGAGACAACGACGTCGAGCGCTACCGGGCGATCATCGCCAAACACGGCCTTCGTCGTTAGCAATCTCACCGGGACGGCCCGACCCAAGGGCCGTCCCGATCTTCTGTCCGGGCGAACGTTCACCCGGACGGACCAGAACAGGAGTGGCAACGAGGTCGGTTGTCAGTCGCCGATTGCCCGGTACACGAGATCGGGAGGTTGCCGACTGGGAACTGGCTCCGCCACTTTCGAACAGCGAGGACATCGAAGATCCTCGATGAAACATCCAAGGAGAACCATGGCAGAAGCCATTTCCGTATCCCGCCCGATTTCGGGCACCGACAAGTCCCTCACATTTTCCACCGGCAAACTCGCGCCGCAGTCCCAGGGGGCGGTCGTCGTCTCCATCGGCGACACCCGCTCGTTGGTGACCGCGAACGGTGCGTCCAGCATCCGCGAGGGCATCGACTTCTTTCCCCTCACCGTCGACGTCGAGGAGAAGGCCTATGCGGCCGGCAAGATTCCCGGCTCGTTCTTCCGGAAGGAGGGACGCCCCAGCGACAATGCCGTGCTGACGTGCCGGCTGATCGACCGTCCGCTCCGCCCCAGCTTCGCGGACGGCTATCGGAACGAAACCCAGGTCGTGGTGACCGTGCTCGGCGCCGATCAGGAGAACCCGTACGACGTCGCCGCAATCAACGGCGCCTCGGCGGCCCTGATGATCTCGGGACTCCCTTTCGAGGGCCCGATCGGCGCCGTGCGGGTTGCGTACACCGCCGATGGCGAGTGGATCCCCCACCCCACGTACGAGGACGAGGCCGACTGCACCTTCCAGCTGATCGTCGCCGGTCGGGCTGTGGACGATGACATCGCCATCATGATGGTCGAGGCCGGTGGCACCGAGAAGGCCTGGGACATCTACGAAGCCGGTGCTCCGAAGGTGACCGAGGAGGTCATCGCCGGGGGGCTGTTAGCGGCAAAGACCTGGATCGGCGAGTCCATCGAATTGCAGCGTGAGCTGGTCGACGCCGTTGGAACCCGGGCCCCACTGGCGTGGGAACCCCAGACCGACACCAACGAGGAGATCGCCGCGGCGGTCGCGGAGCTGGCCGAAGGCAAGCTGGCCGAGGCCAACACGATCGCCGACAAGGCCGAGCGCAACGCCGCGAACGATGCCGTCAAGGCCGAGGTGCTCGAAGCGCTCACGGCCGAGGGCAAGCCGTTCGCGGGCGCGCAACGCGAAGTGAAGAACGCGATCAAGGCGCTGACCAAGTCGGTCATCCGCCGACGAGTCGTCGACGAACGGGTGCGCATGGACGGTCGAGGACTGTCCGACCTTCGTCCGCTGTCCGCCGAGGTGGGCGTGCTCCCGACGGCGCACGGCTCGGGCTTGTTCCAGCGGGGCGAGACCCAGGTGCTCAACGTGCTCACCCTGGGCATGCCCAAGATGGACCAGTTGCTCGACACGATCAGTCCCGAGACCCGCAAGCGCTACATGCACAACTACAACATGCCTCCGTACGCGAACGGTGAAACCGGTCGCATGGGCGGAACCAAGCGACGTGAGGTCGGCCACGGTGCACTTGCCGAGCGCGCCCTGCTGCCGGTGGTGCCCTCCAAGGAGGACTGGCCCTACGCCCTGCGTCTGGTGTCCGAAGTGCTGTCCTCGAACGGGTCGACCTCGATGGCTTCGGTCTGTTCGTCGAGCATGTCGCTGATGGATGGTGGCGTGCCGATCAAGGCGCCGGTCGCCGGAATCGCCATGGGCCTGATCCACGAGGGCGATGAGTACCTCACCCTGACCGACATCCTCGGATCCGAGGATGCGTTCGGTGACATGGACTTCAAGGTCGCCGGTACGGCCGAGTTCGTCACCGCGCTGCAGCTCGACACCAAGATCGACGGCCTTCCCGCCGACGTGTTGGCCGCCGCGCTGTCTCAGGCCAAGGACGCCAGGATGAAGATCCTCGAGGTGATGGCCGGTGCGATAGCCGAACCCCGCGACGACGTCGGCGAGGCCGCCCCCAAGCTGATCAGTTTCGAGATCCCGATCGACAAGATCGGCGAGGTGATCGGACCGAAGGGCAAGGTCATCAACACGATCACCGCGGAGACCGGCGCGGACGTGTCCGTCGACGACGACGGCATGGTCGGAACGGTGACGATCGGCGCGGTGGACAAGGGCGCGGTGGCCGAGGCCGAGCGCCAGGTCCGTCTGATCCTCGATCCGCCCACGGCCGACGTGGGGGCCACCTACACCGGGAAGGTCGTGAACATCACCAAGTTCGGCGCATTCGTGAACATCCTTCCCGGGCGCGACGGACTGCTGCACATCTCCAAGATCGGAGGCAAGCGGCGGATCGACAAGGTCGAGGACGTGCTGACCCTCGGCGACGAGATCGAGGTCCGGGTCGACGACATCGACCCGAACGGCAAGATTTCGCTGGTGCCGACGTCGGACGACGGTGGCGATGCGGGAAGCTCAAACGGCAAGCGCCGGTCGGGCTCGGAGGATCGTCCGGGACGCCGGGACGCCGAGAGTGACGTCGAAGTCGTGTCCTTCTCGGACGCCTTCGACGCAGAGGCCTCCGAATCCTTCGGCGACCTTGGCCCGTCGGCGGAAACGAGCCGGGGCGGGGCACGACGAGGTGGCGGGCGCCGCCGCCGCTGAGCCGTCGGATCCGCTGATTCGGACTGTCCGCCGGGTTCGTCCTCGAAGAGGTCGGCCCGGCGGTGCCGCGTCCGGACAGATCGTGCGTCACGCTCCTCGGACTCGGCCTGCTCGGGTAGGTTGGGGAGCGATACCTGCTGGCGATTTGCTGGGGCCACTCAGCCGAAAGGAGTGATCGTGGGCTTTCTGGACAAGGCGAAGGAACAGGCTTCGGCGCTGGGCAAGAAGGCGTCCGAGGGGATCAACCAGGGTCAGGCCAAGTTGGACGACGCCCAGGCGGGACGCAAGGCCAAGGCGCTGCTCGCGGAGCTCGGCGCCTGGGCCTGGGCGAAGGAGAACGGTCGAGGCGGCGACCTCGCCGACACCGAACTCGAACGGCTACGCGCCGAGCTGGTCGCGCACGAAGCCGAGCACGGACCCATCGAGGAGCCGACGGCACCGGAGGCGCCCGAAGCGGAGGCCCCACCGGCGGTGCCCCCTCCCGGAGCGGTCGGGGGTCCGCCTCCTCCCGGCGACGTGCCCCCACCGCCGGGGTCGGCTGACGGGCCCGCACCGGCGCCCGCCGGCGAGGTTCCCCCGCCACCGGCCTGACCGGGGGCCCGGGTCCCGGATCGCCGTGGCGGCGGCCGTAGGATCAGAGGCTGTGACCTCAGCGACTCCTGCATCCGACGAGCCACCGATCCGCGTCGCCGTGTTCGGCGCGGCGGGGCGCATGGGCACCGAGGTGTGCCGTACGGTCACGGCCGAGCCGGGCCTCGAACTGGTCGCGGCATTCGATCCGCATGCGTCCGGGGAGCGGGTCGGTGACGTGGCCGGCCTCGGCGGAGCCGCAGGCGAACTGACGGTCGTGGGCAACCTGGACGATCTGAACCCGGAGCACATCGACGTCGCGGTCGACTTCACGGTTGCGGAAGCGGGCCGCGTGAACGTCGGATGGTGCGCACACAACGCCGTGCACGCCGTCGTCGGCACCACCGGATTCTCCGAAGGGGACCTGAAGGCGATCGAGTCGTCGTTCACCGAATCGGGTTGCGTGATCGCGCCGAACTTCGCGATCAGCGCGGTGCTGCTGATGCGCCTGGCCGCCGAGGCGGCGCCCTACTTCGATTCGGTCGAGATCATCGAGCTGCACCACGATGCCAAACGCGATGCGCCGTCGGGCACCGCGCTCGCCACGGCCGAACGGATCTCGGCGTCGTCGTCGCGATGGTCCGCCGACCCGACCGAGCACGAGGTACTTCCCGGAGCCCGAGGAGGTCGAGGGCCAGGCGGGATTCCCATCCACGCGGTGCGCCTGACGCGGCCTGGTGGCCCATCAGGAAGTGCTTTTCGGGACGACCGGCCAGTCGCTGACGATTCGCCAGGACTCATACGATCGCACGTCCTTCATGCCTGGCGTGGCCGCGGCGATCCGGGCGATGACCGGGCGGCGTGGCCTCACGTTCGGATTGGACCAACTGCTCTTCGATTGAGACGTGTTGGCTTTCGAGTTCGGGCGGCGACTGCGTCGCCTGCTCACTCGGGCTTCGCCATCCGGGTGTCGGGTGGGGGGCTGCACCGGCTGGCGCCTGCGCAGCGTTGCTTTCGAGTTCGGGCGGCGACTGCGTCGCCTGCTCACTCGGGCTTCGCCATCCGGGTGTCGGGTGGGGGGCTGCTCCGGCTGGCGCCTGCGCAGCGTTGCTTTCGAGTTCGGGCGGCGGCGGTTCCGTCGGTAGGGCTCCGGCTGCATCGGTAGCATGCGGGGAGAAGCCCACCACCCTGCGGAGACCTGATGAAAATTTCCATGCCCCTCGACTACTCGGGTGGTTTCGCCGAATCGGTCGCCCGGGTCGTCGAGCTGGAAAAGGCCGGTCTCGACCTGGTCTGGGTCGCCGAGGCGTACGGCTTCGACGGCCCGTCCCTCATGGGGTACCTCGCCGCAAAGACCTCGACCGTGGAGATCGGCGCGGGCATCCTGCCGATCTACACGCGTACTCCGTCGCTGATCGCCCAGACCGCCGCCGGCATCGACGCCCTGTCCGGCGGCCGCTTCGTGCTGGGCCTGGGTGCCTCCGGTCCCCAGGTCATCGAAGGTTGGCACGGCGTTCCCTATGACGCTCCGCTGGGACGGACCCGGGAGATCATCGAGGTCTGTCGCAAGATCTGGGCCCGCGAGGAGCGCCTCGAACACGACGGGAAGTACTACACGATGCCCCTGCCGGCCGGGCAGGGGACCGGGCTCGGCAAGCCGCTCAAGATCATCGCCCACCCGGTGCGCTCGACCATCCCCACCTGGGTCGCGTCGCTGGGGCCCAAGAACGTCGAGATGACCGCCACGGTCGCGGACGGCTGGCTCCCGATGTTCTACCTGCCGGAACGATCCAAGGAGGTCTGGGGCGAGGCGCTCGCCGCCGGCGCCGCAAACCGGTCGGCGGATCTTTCTCCGTTGCAGATCTCGGCCGGGGGCATCCTGGCGATCGGCGACGGCGAGGACGTGCGCAACCTCCGTGACCTCGCCCGGCCCATGGTGGCGCTGTATGTGGGCGGGATGGGCGCCAAGGGGAAAAACTTCTACAACTCGGTCGTGCAGCGGTACGGCTTCGAGCAGGAGGCCGCCGAGATCCAGGATCTGTACCTTGCCGGCCACAAGTCCGAAGCCGCGGCCAAGGTCCCGAACGAGCTCCTCGACTCGCTCAGTTTGTGTGGGCCCAAATCGTTCGTGGCCGAACGCATCGCGGCGTACGCCGAAGCCGGCGTGACCCACCTGCAGGTCTCGCCGATTCCCACCGGCGACCAGTCGGCCGCCGATCTGATCGCAATGGTCAAGGAGATGAGTACATGACCACCGATACCCACCAGTTCATCGAAACCCGCGATCCGCGTACCGGGCGGGTGCTCGCACGCGTCCCGGAACACACGGCCGAAGACGTCGCGGCCGCAGTCCTGGTCGCCCGTGAGAATCAGCGGGCCTGGTCGGCGTTGAGCTTCGCCGAGCGCACCGAACACCTGCTCGGGGTGCGGGACCTGATGCTGGACCGCGCCGAGGACATCGTCGAGGTGATCTGTTCGGAGACCGGCAAGCTGCCCACCGAAGCCGTGTTGACCGAGCTCGTCGCCACCGCGGAGTTGATCGACCACTATGCAAAGCACGGTGCCAGGGTGTTGGCCGACGAGAAGGTCCGACCCGGCACGATGCTGCACAAGAAGGCCTACCGGACGTTCTCGCCACTCGGCGTCGTCGGGGTGATCAGCCCCTGGAACTACCCCTTCACCCTGACGATGACCCCGGTGCTCTCGGCGCTCTTCGCCGGCAACACCGTGGTCTTCAAACCCTCAGAGATCACACCGCTGGTGGGTCTCGAGGTCGCCAAGCTCTTCGCCGACGTAGGCGACTTCTCCGGCATCGTCAGTGCCGTGACCGGTGGAGGTTCCACGGGCGACGCGCTGGTGCGCTCCGGCGTCGACAAGATCTGCTTCACGGGTTCAGGGCGTACCGGTAGGCGGGTCATGGCCGCTGCCGCGGAGACCCTCACCCCGGTCGTGCTCGAGCTCGGCGGCAAGGATCCGATGGTCGTCTGCGACGACGCGGATCTCGACCGGGCCGTCGGTGGGGCACTCTGGGGATCGTTCGCCAACGCGGGCCAGACGTGTATGGCCGTCGAACGGGTCTACGTCGACCGGTCCCGCTACGACGACTTCGTCGAGCGGGCCGTGGAAGCCACCCGGAAGGTCCGTCAAGGCACCGGCCCGTCCGATGACATCGGATCGATGACCTTTGATCGTCAGGTCGAGATCGTCGAACGCCACGTCGCGGATGCCGTCGCCAAAGGGGCCAGAGTGCTCACCGGCGGACATCGCGTCGCCGGCCGGGAGGGCCTGTGGTTCGAGCCGACGGTGCTGGTCAACGTGGACCACACCATGGACATCATGACCGAGGAGACGTTCGGACCGGTCCTGCCGATCATGCCGGTGGACGGTGACGACGAGGCCGTGCGCCTCGCGAACGATTCGGTCTACGGATTGAACTCGTCGGTGTGGACCACCGACCTGGAACGGGGCAAGCGGCTTGCCGCGCGGATCGAGGCCGGCAATGTCTGTGTCAACGACGTGGTCGTGTCCTATGCGGTGCCCGGCCTCCCGTTCGGTGGCGTGAAGCAGTCGGGCATCGGCCGGGTGCACGGCGCCGAGGGTCTGCGCGAGTTCAGCGATTCGAAGTCGATCCTGGTCGACCGGTTCGGCATGAAGCGCGAGGCATGGTGGTATCCGCTGCCCAGGTCGCTGGGTGGCCAGATGACCCGGTTCCTGCGCCTGCGCTACCGCCGGGGCATCACCAACAAGCTCAAGGCCCTGCTGCCGCGCCGTCGGAGCTGATGGCTCAGAGGTTGTTCCGGTGGATCCGGTCCACCGCGATCTTCACGATGACCCGCTCGCTCTTGACTTCGGCGGCGTAGTCGGCACCGGTGTAGCGCTGCGCGGTGGCATCGATGTGACGGCGGGCTTCGGCGCCACCCACGGTGTCGACGACCCGACCGCGCGCCTCGATGTACCGGTAGGGACTCTCGGCGTCGATGACGGTCACACACACGCGGGGGTCGCCACGCATGTTCTTGAACTTCTGTCGGTGCGTCTCGGTGTTGACGATGAGGTGGTCGTCGTCGGCGTCCACCCACATCATGTGGGTGGAGGGCTGTCCATCGGACGCAAGTGTCGTGAGTGCGGCGAAGTTCTTCGCCGTGGACATTTCCTTGAGCTGCGCATCGAGGGTCATGGGGCCAGCCTAGAGAGCACGGCTTCGGCTTCGTCTACGAAGCGCTGCACGATCTCGCCGGCGGGGAGCAGGTCGGTGATGCCCCCGCCTCCCTGTCCAGCCGGATAGAACTCGCGGTCCGTGTCGACCCCCGGTGTGGTCGCGTCTCCGCCGAGATGGCTCGCGCCCTGCCGGTACGACTTGACGATCTGGGCGGGGAAGGGTTCGAGTTCGTCGGGGTGGTCCTCGAAGTGTCGGGTCCAGTCGCTCTGTATGACCCGACAGGTCTTGCCCGTGTACGCGCGGCTGACCACGGTTCCGTCGTCGGTGAGACCGAGCAACTTGTCCTTGTAGCCGTCAACGGTCCGGGCCTCGGGCGTCGCGATGAACCGGGTACCCACCCAGATTCCGTCCGCCCCGAGACTCAGTGCCGCTGCCAGGCCCCGGCCGTCGACGATGCCGCCGGCCGCGACCACGGGGACCTGCGCACCCACGGCGTCGACGATCTGGGGCACGAGTGCCATCGTGGCCACCCGGCCGGTGTGGCCTCCGGCTTCGGTGCCCTGGGCGACGACCAGATCACAACCCGCTTCCACGGCGGCGATGGCATGGCGCACCTTCCCGCACATGTTCACCACCAGCAGGTTGTTGGCGTGGCACAGGTCCACGACGTCGCGCGGGACGCCCAGCCCGGCCACGTACACCGTCGCCCCGGACTTGGCGATGCGTTGGATCTTGGCTTCGATCCCCTCGGGCAGTGCGGTGAGCAGATCCACACCGAAGGGTTTGTCCGTCAATGCGCGGACCCGGCTGAGCTGGGTGTCGAATTCGTCGTCGTTCATCGTGGACGCGCCCAGCGTGCCGAATCCCCCGGCTTCGGACACGGCGGCGGCGAGTTCCGCGTAGGAAACCCCGCCCATGCCGGCAAGCATGACGGGGTGGTCGATTTCGAGCATTTCGGTCAGCCGGGTCTGCATGGTGCGAGCGTAACCGAGCGACCCACCGCTTGACCCACCGGTCAAGCGCGCTCGAGCCCGGCGAAGGCGCCGTCGCGTCGGAGGAACTTCCGGTGGAGCCGGCTCGGCGTGAACAGCACCCCGCGGGGCTCGTCCTCGAAGAGCCAGCGGGCGAAATTCCGCCTCGTCCACGGGGTCAGACCGGCGGTGGCGATGGCGGCCCGTGCCCCCTTTCGGTGCCGCAGGGCATGGGACAACCATTCGGCCATGCGCGTGTCCGGGGCGAGATTGTGCCGCACCCAGGTTTCGTAGTCGCCGCGCACATCGGCCGGTGAGGTCCGATGGCCGATGATCGCTCGTGCGGCTGCGATTCCCGAGGCGAGGGCCTGGCCGATTCCCTCACCGGTCATCGGGTCACCAAGAGCGGCGGCGTCGCCGACGAACAGGGCCCGGCCGTGCGCGAGTTCGGGTCCGGGGAGCCGGGTCGGAATGGGCCAGGCCCGGCGCGGCCCGTCGGGTCGGGCGTCCGGGCCGAGAAACGCGGTGAGGTGCAGGCGTTGCAGTAGATCATCCCAGCGACGGTTCATCGAGGCGCCGTCCAGTCGGGAGCCACGCAGGATCCCGAAGCCGACGTTCGCTCGGCCATCCGCCAGCGGGAACGACCACGCATAGCCGGGAAGCAGGTCGGCATCGAAGAAGACCATGAGCTCGCGGCCGGCCCGGTCGGACACGTCGGTGAAGTACTGACGGAACGCATGCCAGTCGCCCCGGTAGCCCTCGAGCCGGAGCCCGAGGGCCCGGCGCAGCGGAGACCACATCCCGTCCGCCCCGATGACGTAGGCGGCCTGGATCTCGCCGATGCCCTCGATGGTGAGGACGATCGCATCGTCCCGGGTGGTCGCATCGGAAAGTGCGTGACCGGTGTGCACGTCGATGTCGGCGGCCCGGGTCAGATCCACGAGCGCGGCGTCGAGTTCGGTCCGTCGGGCGACCGCCGCGAACGTCCCCTGACCGCGGGGCAACGGGAACCGCACGCTACGCCCTCGCGGTCCCCGCACCATGATGTCGTCGACGCGTTGCCATGACGGAATCTTCCTCGGGTCGAGACCCAGTGCCTCGAGGTGACGCAGTGCCCCGGTGGTCAGCCCGTCGCCACAGCACTTGTCCCGGGGGAACGTCGCCTTGTCGACGAGAACCGTGAGCAGTCCCGCTCGTTGCAGCGTCAAAGCCGCCGCGGTGCCGGCCGGGCCGGCTCCGACGACCACGACCGGACGGGTCCCCGGCTCGAGGTGCGCTGCAGCCCGGGAAGCGCCGGGCGTTCCGACCGTTTCAGACACCGCGAAACGCTACTGGGAAGACCGGCCGCGGCCCAGCATCGGGCAATTCGTCGACGGTGAAGTCCGTGGCGGGATGGGCCACCACACGTGTCAGGTGGGGCAGGTCACCCGGTGGGGATCATCGCGGGCCCCCGGCGGCGGCGTGTAGTCCGCACGGAACGTGTCCGTACGGGTTCGACCATCGGTGAAAGACCTGGTCCGGGTGACTTCGACGGCGAGACAGGCGTTCTTGGGACCAGAGGGCGTCTGTTTGCGACCCGTGTCAACGCTCTGGACGAAGGGGGTACCGAAGAGCTGCACTCGAACGCCGTTCGCCACCCGGTCGACCCAGATCAGCACCGCGTGGTCGGAAGGATTGCCGACGACAAGGTCGGGCTGCGTCCAACCCAGCGTGGCCTCGATACCGGGCGTCACCCCCTTGGGGAGCACCCGATGCCGGGTCGAGGTGGGGATGTCGAGTCCGGACGCGTAGGCCCCCTCGAACAGGGCTGCTGCGACCAGGTCGGTGCCGCCACCGGAGATCCAGGTGGGACCGTCCGCAGTGGCGACCGCGGCGGGCACGTATCCGTTGTCCGGACTCGGCGCACCCAGGATCCGATTCAGTGACAACGTCTTGCCGGGTTCGATGATGCGGCCCCGCAACGCCTCGATCGCCCGGTCGACGTTCGCGTTCTGACCGGCGAGGCCGGGCACCGGAACGATGAACTGGCCCGCACCGCCACCCTTGGGCAGTGGTTGCGGTGTCGTCGTGGTGGTCGATGATGGCTTGGAGGTCGGGCTCCCTGGCGGTGGCACGGGCTGGGCGTGCCACACCTGTTGGGGTTGGGCAGGAAGGTCGGCCCCGAGCAGGGTCGTGATCCCGAGTTTGCGGGCGGCCGCGGTGGTGAAATCCGGCGCATGCCTGATGGTCGTCAGGCGTACCTGGGGTCGGTGATGCTCGAGGCCGTCGAGGATTCGCTGCCCCGAGGTGAGCGAACAGCAGTTCCGACCATCGACCTGGGGCACCAGGAGCACCTGGCTGCCCTCGACGGTGAAGGTCGCCGGCGTTGCCTTCACCAACGTCGTTCCAACCTGGGCACGCACCGCATCGCGCACCGCCTTGGGCCGCATCGCGAGCTCTGCATGGTGCGCGCCGACGGGGACGACCGAGGTGATCCAGGTGCGCAACAGCGACGGGGTCGCAGTCATCGACCTGTCCAGCACTTTCACCCCGATGCCGTGTGCGGTGAGTGACCTTGCCTCGTCGGCCAATCTGGTGATCTCGACGCCGGAGACGGTCGGTTCCATGGTGCGGGCGACGAGGGGAACACGCAAGGGCAGCGTCCCGGTGCGGGCGGTTGCGGTGATCCGCCGGGCGACTTCGTCGGGGTCGTAGGTGAAACCGCTGCGACCTGTCGTGGTACCGATCGCGTCGACCGACCCGACCACCTTGGGCTCCACGACCGGCGTCTGGCCGGGGAGCGTCGCCAACGCCGATGCCAGCTTCGATTTGTCCAGGGTCACACGCACCGGCGCCCGGCGCGGATGGAACCAGGAGATCAACCACATCACCGGACGCAGCGGAGCGGGCTCGTCACGGGCCACCTTGCGGGCACCGGCGAGCGTGGCCGGGACATCCAGGTGGAGGCCGATGTCCCCGGCGGACATCGGATGGGCCTTCCCGTCGATGATGAACTCGACCGTCCCCGTCCCGTACTGCTGGTCGGCCCGCGCCAGCGCCTGGTGCAGTTCGGGGCCTGAGCGTCGCCCGAGGTGAACGTTCTCGACGGTCACGTTTCGGGCGACCCGGTTCCCCAGCGTGCCGTAATCGATGGCCCAGAGGGCCACGATCACGACGACGATCGCGATCAGCCCGATCGTGAACCAACCGCGCCAGGTCGGTCGGCGGAGCCGGAGGCGGGACTGAGGGCGCCGGTCGGACGGGGTCATGGCACTCCCATCCTCCCATGTCGTGCCACTCGTGCCGGTGTCGATCGCAGCGGTCCTCTTCGGTGGATCGGCCGGAAGCCAACCGGACTACGCTCGATCGGGCTGTCCGCCACCATGGCCACCGAACAAGGGGAACGAACATGAGCGAACTGTGTGAAGGAAGAGTCTGCATCGTGACCGGTGCCGGCCGTGGCATCGGCCGGGAACACGCGTTGCTGCTCGCCGCTCAGGGTGCCAAGATCGTGGTGAACGATCTCGGCGGCTCGATGGAAGGCGAGGGACACGAAGCCGGTCCGGCCATGGAGGTCGTCGACGAGATCAAGGCCGCCGGCGGCGAAGCCGTGGCCAACACCGATGACATCTCGAACTTCGAGGGAGCGGAGAATCTCGTCGCCCAGGCGATCGACACCTTCGGCGACCTGCATGTCGTGGTCAACAACGCCGGCATCCTGCGCGATCGGATGCTGACGAACATGTCCGAGGCCGAATGGGATGCGGTGATCAAAGTGCATCTGAAGGGCACGTTCGGCCCGAGCCATTTCGCGGCGGCCTACTGGCGCGACCGATCCAAAGCCGGTGAGCAGGTCGACGCGCGCATCATCAACACCTCGTCACCGTCGGGCATCTACGGCAACATCGGCCAGACGAACTACGGGGCGGCGAAGGCCGGGATCGCGGCGTTCACGGTGATCGCCTCCATGGAACTCGCCCGCTACGGCGTGACGGTCAATGCGATCGCTCCGGCCGCGCTGACCCGCATGACCGAGAACCTGGGCATGGGCAAGGTAGACGACGCGATGAAGGAGCAGCTCTCACCCAAGTGGATCGCCCCGATCGTGTGCTGGCTGGCATCGCCCGAGAGCGCGTCGGTGACCGGGCGTGTGTTCGACGTGACCGGCCGGGAGCTCGCGGTGGCCGAAGGTTGGCACAAGGGTCCGACCGCGGAGGCTCGTCATGATCCCGAGGAGCTCGGCCCGTTGGTGTTGGACCTGGTCTCCAAGGCCCGTCCGAACGCCGACATGTTCGGCCACGACCGCAAGGAGGACTGAGCACCATGGCGATCAACCCGGACGCAGTCGGATCCAAGGGCGACCCGGTCAGCCACACCTGGGACGAGCGCGACGTGATGCTCTACGCGCTCGGGGTCGGTGCGGGCACCGACGATCTGGCGCTGACCACCGAGAACACCCAGGGTGTCGACCTGGTGCCGTTGCCCACGATGGCCGTGATCCTGGGAGGTGGGGGCGGCATGGCCATGGCCCACATCGGATCGTTCAACCCGGTGATGCTGGTGCACGGAGGCCAGGCGGTCGAAGTGCACGCACCGATTCCCACCTCGGGCACGGCGACCACCGTCGGGGAGGTCAGCGCGATCTGGGACAAGGGATCCGGGGCGGTGATCGAGCTGACCTCGACCACCCGATTGGAGGGTTCCGACGAGCTGCTGTTCACGCAGCTCACCTCGATCTTCCTCCGCGGAGAGGGCGGGTTCGGTGGCGAGCGCGGTCCCTCGGGGGCGCAGAACGAGCCTCCCGACCGCGCGGCCGACGCGTCCCTGACCTTGCAGACCCGGGAGGATCAGGCGCTGTTGTACCGACTGTCGGGAGATCACAACCCGCTGCACTCGGACCCGTCGTTTGCTGCGGCTGCAGGCTTCGACCGCCCGATCCTGCACGGGCTGTGCACCTACGGGTTCACCGGCCGGGCACTGGTGCGGCTGCTCTGTGACGGCGATCCCACGGGACTCGCCTCGATGGAGGGACGCTTCTCCTCCCCGGTGTTCCCGGGCGAGGCGCTCACGACACGGGTCTGGCGCACTGGTGACGGGGAAGCCGTGTTCACCACCCACGGCGCGGACGACCGGGTGGTGATCAGCGCGGGGAAGGCCGTCTTCCACACCTGACGCACCCGGAGAGATCCAGGCGGCGACGGTCCCCGTCGGACGCGCGAGAAGGTAGGATCAGCGAGGCCGCGCGACATCCGGGAGTCTTCTTGGGCGACTCGTTCACCCACCTGCATCTGCACACCGAATACTCGATGCTCGACGGCGCGGCGCGAGTGGCCGAGGTGGTCGCCGCGGCCGCTGCGGACGGGCAGCCCGCGATCGGGATCACCGATCACGGCAACATGTACGGGATCCTCGACTTCTACCAGGCGTGCCGCGACCAGGGGATCAAACCCATCCTGGGGACCGAGGCCTACCAGGCGTACGAATCGCGTGACGAACGTCCGTCGCGCCGGGGTCGGGTCGACGACTCGGGCGGCGACGTCGAGGGCAATCGCAAGCTCTACTACCACCTGACCCTGCTGGCCGAGAACAACGTCGGCTACAAGAACCTGATCCAGTTGTCCAGCCGGGCGTACCTGGAGGGCTACTACTACAAGCCCCGGGTGGACTGGGAACTGCTGCAGGCCCACCACGAGGGGATCATCGCCACCACCGGGTGCCTCGGCGGTCAGGTCCTCCAGGCGCTCGTCCGCGACGACTTCGACCAGGCCCTGACCACGGCGGGGAGACTCCAGGACATCTTCGGTCGCGAGAACCTGTTCGTGGAACTGCAGGACCACGGCATCCCCGACCAGCAGCGCACGAACCCACAGCTCCTCGAAATCGCCAAGAGGATCCAGGCCCCGCTGTTGGCCACCAACGACAGCCACTACACCCACCGGGCCGACGCGACGGCGCACGATGCGCTGCTGTGCGTGCAGACCGGGTCGCTGATGAGCGATCCGAATCGGTTCCATTTCCAAGGCGACGAGCACTATCTCAAGTCCGCCGTGGAGATGCGGAACCTCTTTGCGGAGCTGCCCGAGGCGTGCGACAACTCGCTGTGGATCGCCGAGCGCTGCGACACCACCATCGAGTTCGGCAAGCCGCTGCTACCCGAGTTTCCCCTGTCCGAGGGGTTCGAGGATGACGCCGCCTACCTCGAGCACCTGACCTTCCAGGGAGCGAGGCAGCGCTGGGGCGAGCGTCTATCGGACACCATCGTCGAGCGCCTCGCGTTCGAGCTCAAGGTCATCGGCGACATGGGTTTCTCGTCGTACTTCCTGATCACCTGGGATCTGATCCGGTACGCCAAATCCGCCGGCATCAGAGTCGGCCCGGGCCGTGGGTCGGCCGCCGGATGTGCGGTCGCCTACTGCCTCGCGATCACCGAGCTGGATCCGATCCGCTACGACCTGCTCTTCGAGCGCTTCCTGAACCCGTCCCGCATCTCGATGCCCGACATCGACATGGACTTCGACTCGCGCTGCAGGGATCAGATGATCAACTACGCCGCAGAGCGTTACGGCCGCGACCATGTCGCCCAGATCATCACGTTCTCACAGATCAAGGCACGCGCCGCGGTCCGCGACGCGGCCCGGGTACTCGGGGAGCCCTACGCCGTGGGTGACCGGATCGCCAAGGCGATGCCACCGCTCGTCATGGGTCGGGACACACCGCTGTATGCCTGCCTGGAGCAGCATCCCAAGTACACCGACGGCTACAAGATGGCCGCGGAGCTGCGCCAGATGTACGACGAGGATCCTTCGGCACGAGCGGTGATCGAGGTGGCCAAGGGCCTGGAGGGCCTGCGGCGGCAGGATTCGATCCACGCGTCGGCAGTGGTGATCACCAAGGATCCGCTCACCGACATGCTGCCCATCCAGCGCAAACCCGAATCGGGTCAGGATCCCGAGGACGCACCGGTGATCACCCAGTACGAGATGCACGGCGTCGAGGACCTGGGCCTGTTGAAGATGGACTTCCTCGGGCTGCGCAACCTGGACGTGATCGCCGACGCGCTCGACGTCATCGAGCGGTTCCGGGGCGAACGACTCGACATCGACCACATCCCGCTCGACGACGCGGCGACCTACGAGCTGCTCCAGTCCGGAGAGACCATCGGGGTGTTCCAACTCGAGGGCGGTCCGATGCGGGCGCTGGTGCGCGCGTTGGCCCCGACGAGCTTCGAGGACGTCGCCGCGTTGATCGCGCTCTACCGGCCCGGTCCGATGAGCGCCAACATGCACTACGACTACGCCGACCGCAAGAACGGCCGCAAACCGATCGAGTATCTGCATCCGGACGCCGAGGAGGTCCTCGAGAGCACCTATGGGTTGATGATCTACCAGGAATCGGTGATGCGGATCGCCCAGAAATTCGCCGGGTACACGCTCGCCGAAGCCGACAACCTCCGCAAAGCCTGTGGCAAGAAGATCCGCGAGCTGATCGCGCAGGAGCGGGACAAGTTCGAAGCCGGATGCGAAGCGACCGGCTACGGCCGGGCACTGGGCAAGGAATGGTTCGACATCATCGAACCGTTCGCCGACTACGCGTTCAACAAGTCCCACTCCTACGGCTACGGCCTGATCAGCTACCAGACCGCGTACCTCAAGGCCAACTATCCCGCGGAGTACTTCTCGGCACTGCTCACCAGTGTGACGAACAACCTCGACAAGGCCGCGGTCTACCTGGCGGAGTGTCGGTCGATGGGGCTGCGGGTCCTCGTCCCGGACGTGAACCGTTCCGCATCCGACTTCGTGCCGGTGCACGCCGGGGACGGCGAGGTGGTGATCCCCTTCGGGCTGTCCGCGATCAGGAACGTGGGAAGAGGGGTGGTCGAGCGGATCATCGACGAGCGGGAAGCGAACGGGCCATTCGTCGACTTCTACGACTTCGCGGACCGGGTCGATCCGGCGGCCCTGAACAAGAAGGCGGTCGAGTCGCTGGTCAAAGCGGGTGCGTTCGATTCACTCGGCCACCCCCGTCAAGGCCTGGTCGCGGTGTTCGAGCAGATCGTCGAGAAGGCGATCGCCCGACGGCGGGAGCGTGACCAGGGCGTCATGAGCCTGTTCGAGCCGTCCGGAGCAGACGGCGCGACCGCGTTCGACGAGCGCGACGAGATTCCCGATCTGCACTTCGAGAAGAAGGTCAAGCTCGCGTTCGAAAAGGAGATGCTCGGGTTGTACGTGTCGGACCACCCGCTCATGGGCGCCGAGGAGGCCCTCTCCAGGCGCACCGAGGCGACCATCGGCGAATTGGCCGACCTGTCCGATGGGACGACGCGGACCATCGGAGGAGTGATCACCTCGCTGCAGCGGAAGTACACCAAGAAGGGTGACCTGATGGCGGTGTTCACCCTCGAGGATCTGACGACCTCGATCGAGGTGATGGTCTTCCCCAAGACGATGAGCGCGATCGGCCACCTCCTGACCGACGATGCGGTCGTGATCCTGCGGGGCCGACTCGATGATCGCGAGGACACGCCCAAACTGATCGCGCTCGACGTGCAACCCTTCGACGGGATCGTCGACGGTGCGGCGCCGCTGCGCATCCGGATCCGCCCCGACCAGCTCGACGACAACCGGCTCGACCACCTCAAGACGCTCTTCAGCGAGTTCCCCGGTGAGTCACGGGTGTTCGTCCACCTCGGTGAGCACGATGTCGTACGGCTGCCGGTCCGCTACTGCGTCGAACATTCCCCACCGCTGGTGTCCGAGGTGCGGGTGCTGCTGGGTGCCGATGCCGTCCTGGCCTGATCCGTTCGAATCGGACGTTCGCGTGCAGCCTGATCCGGCACCTGATCCTCTGATCGGCACGTCAAGTTGCACGAAGTTCGCAAAACGACTGGACTAGAGGGGTCGGAACGAGCGCACAAGGGGATTTCAAGTTCACACGATGGCGACCGAGACCGAAAGCAAGGACTGTACAGCGCTGAGCGATTCGGAGTTGGCCGAGATGGCCGACCTCTGTGCAGAGACGTCCCACCGTTACGAGGTCGGGGTACTTTCCAAACAGGCCGAGCAGTGGGTCCTCATCACCCAGGTGCGTGAGAAGGCCAAGTTGCGGGGCTTCGCCTTCTCGACGCTCGAGCGAATCGGTGGCACTCCCGCGGTGATCTTCGGGTTGGCCGCGGTGGCACGGAATGCGAAGCGCTCGACGGCGCTCCGGGCGATCATGACCGAACAGTTGCGTCGTGCGGTCATGGCATTCCCCGACGAAGACGTGCTGGTCGGCACCCGGATGGGGTCGGCAGATGCGTTCGAGGCATTCAAGTCCCTGGTCGACATCGTGCCGCGGCCGGGGTACGAGGCCAATGGCGAGGAGCGCGCGTGGGGCAAGCGCCTGGTCAAGCGGTTCGGCCTGCCGAGCGGGTCCTATGAGCAGCGAGCTTTCATCGCCACCACCGACGACAACCCGCCGGTGCTGCTGTCCCACGAGGCGCTCAAGCCCGAGGCGATCGACCCCGACGTGATCGAACTGTTCACCAGGGTCGATCCGGCCGAGGGCAGCGTGCTGATCGCGTTCGGGTGGGCACTTGCCGACGATCTGGAGAAGTTCGGCGGCTGATTCGGCGGCACCGTCGGCGCGGCGACTTCGTCGAGGTCGTCCGCGCCCGGCGGATGCGGAGGGTCTTCGCGGCCACCGGAGTCGCCCCGGAATGGTTGGACGGGGTCCTCGACCTCGCCAGACGTGCACCTTCGGCTGGGAATGCGCAGGGACTCGACTGGCTCGTCCTCGACACGCCGGAGGCCATTGAGCGCTACTGGTCCATCACTCTGGGCCCGCGGCGGGCGAGCTTCACACACCAGGGATTGCTGCGCGCACCGGTGCTGGTGGTGGCGCTGGCCGACCCCTCCACGTATCTGCGCCGCTACGGCGAGCCCGACAAGGCACGAAGTGGCCTGGACCGGTCGCTCGATGCGTGGGCGGTGCCGTACTGGTTCGTCGACGCGGGCATGGCGATCCAGACCTTGCTGCTGGCCGTGGAGAACGCCCGCATGAGCGCCTGCTTCTTCGGACTGTTCGACCATGAGCGGGCCGTGCTCGACGCCTTCGGGGTGCCGGCGGGCATCCGCGCCGTCGGCACGATCGCGATCGGGCACCGTGCGCCGGGCGCCGAACCGCCGGGTCGATCGGCCGCACGACCCCGGCGCGGCCACGTCATTCACCGAGGTTCGTGGTGAGCGTCCCGGGCTCGGTGGTGGGCAGATCGCACACCTGATTGCGGCACACCAGGGCACTGGGTTCGCCATCGGGTTCATAGCGGGCAACGGCGTCGGGTCGCCACGTCGAACGGTAGGCCGCGACCAGCGCGTCGGTGACCGGACCGGTGCCGGAGAACGTCACCTCGGTGATGCCCGGGTCGAAGTAGGTTGACGGCGGCCAGCAGATGTGCGAACGCGCCGGGGTGTTGACCGGCGAAACGGCCGGTCAACGCCAGCACGCCGCGCGCGGCGTCCGAGTACCGTTCGTCGGTCACGAGCGCACCGAGTCTTCCGAGCGCGACCGCGGCTGCACTGTTGGCCGAGGGGGTAGGAGTGTCCTGCACGTCCTTCTGACGGGCGATGAGCGTTTCGCCGTGATGCGCGGTGGTGAAGAACCCGCCCTCGTCGGAGTCGGCGTAGTCGGCCAACAGCGTTTCGGCCGTCTGGCGGGCATGATCCAGCCATTCGACCGCTGCCGTCGCTTCATAGAGGCGGGTGAACGCATCGCACAACGTGGCCAGGTCGACCGCGAACGCGTGGGGTCCCGGGCCGCCCTCGGGATGCCATGACCGGTGCCATCCGGTCCCGTCGCGGAGGTTGTCGACGAGGAAGCCGGCCGCGGTCGTGGCCGCGTCCAACCAGGACGGCTCGTCGAACGCCACGGAAGCATCGGCGAGGGCTCCGATCGTCAGGGCGTTCCATTCGGCCAGCACCTTGTCGTCCAACCCGGGGCGCACCCGCTCCTCCCGGGCCCTGAACAGCTCCCGGCGCGCCCGCTCGACGGCCTCGGGACGGACCAGCTCGCTGCGATGATCGATGCGGTGCAGGATCGACGTCCCCTCGAAGTTGCCCTCCTCGGTCACCGACCACCAGGCGATCGCCGCTTCGGCCGCTTCGGGGTCGTCGCGCAGGACCGCGCGGATCTCGTCCGGGGTCCACACCTGGAACGACCCTTCGACGCCGTCCGCGTCGGCATCCTCGGACGACGCGAACCCGCCACCGTCCAGGCGCAGATCCCGCAGCAGGTAGTCGACGGTCTCGGTGACGACCTGACGGTGCCGATCCAACCCCACGAGCTGCCACGCATGGGTGTAGGCCCCGATGAGGAGTGCCTGGTCGCTCAACATCTTCTCGAAGTGCGGGACGAGCCATTTCGCATCGGTCGCGTACCGGGCGAACCCGCCACCGAGCTGGTCGTAGATGCCGCCGGCCGCCATCGCGTCGAGGGTGTCCACCGCCACTTTGAGCGCGGCGTCGTCCGCGTGGCGGGCGAACGCACCCAGCAGCACGTCGATCGACATGGGTTGGGGAAACTTCGGCGCCCCACCGAACCCACCCCAGCGGGGCTCGTACAGCGCGACGAGGTTTGCCACGGCGCTGTCGACGTCGGCGGCCGTGGGGAGCTCACCCCCGCCAAACGTGGTGGTGCGCAGATGGTCGACCACGGCATTGGCCTGGGTCATCACCTTGTCGCGGGAGTCCTCCCAGGCCGCGGCCAATGCGGCGCAGAGCTCGCCGAATCCGGCCTGCCCGTTGCGCCGCCGGGCCGGGAAGTAGGTGCCGCAGAAGAAGGGCTCGCCGTCGGGGGTTGCGACCACCGTCATCGGCCAGCCGCCCGACCCGGTCATCGCCTGGGTCGCTTCCATGTAGAGGGCGTCGATGTCGGGACGCTCTTCGCGGTCGACCTTGATGTTCACGAACGATTCGTTCATGATCTTGGCGATCTCGGCGTTCTCGAAGGACTCATGGGCCATCACGTGACACCAGTGGCAGGCCGCGTACCCGATCGAGATCAGCACCGGGCAGTCCCGCGCCCGGGCCTGCGCGAAGGCCTCTTCGCCCCATTGCCACCACTCGACCGGATTCGTCGCGTGCTGGCGGAGGTACGGCGAGGACGCGTCGGCGAGACGATTGGTCATCGTGCCGAGGGTAGTGGCAGGACAGCGCGGTCCGCGGTCGGGATCGCGAACCGTGCGACCATGACGGCGTTCGGCTGCGGACTCCTGTGCGAGAATCGCCCAGGTGCGGATCGTTCCCCGACGTTGGAGCAATGAGACCTGGCTGTGCTCGTTGCGGGGGCATGTCACCCCGGCGGCGGCAGTACGCACCGTGCGACCCGTCGACGCCGGTATCGGGTTCGACCGACCCGGCAATCGACGCTTTGCACGGTGCCTGCGTTGTGACGTCTGGCTGGACACCGAAAGTCCCGAAGATGCCGACCTGCCCGAGACCCTTCCCGCGATCGAGGATCTCGAGTTCCCCCGGCGGGGTCGCGCCCTGGAGGACGCGATCGTGCTCAGGATCATCGCCATCGAGCGCGCCGTGCACAGCATCGGCTTCACGCTCCTGGCGATCGGCCTCGCCCTGCTGGAGGTCAACCTCGGCCATGTCCACCGGTTCGGTGCGAACCTGGCCAACAAGTTCAGCTTCGCCGCAACCGGGACCGGCCGTCATGTGGACCATTCGTTCCTCTCCCGCAGCTTGAACGATCTGATCACCCTCCGTCGGAGCGATGTGCAGATCCTCCTCGTGACCGCGATCGCCTACGCCGTGTTGGAAGGGGTCGAGGCGGTGGGGCTGTGGAAAGAGCGGACCTGGGCGGAGTATCTCACCGTCGTGGCGACGGTCGGCTTGCTGCCCTTCGAGGTGTACGAGCTGATCCAGCGGGTCACGCTGTTCCGTGTCAGCGCCTTGATCGTCAACCTGGCCGTGCTGGTCTGGCTGCTGTGGGCGAAGCGGCTCTTCGGCCTCCGCGGCGGCAGGCGTGCCCTGGAGGCGCGGGCGGCGGCGGAGCGAGCGGAGGTGATCGAAGAAATGTCGCAGACCGTGCCATCGTGACGCCCCGGTCTGCGCCGAGTGGCAGACTGGCCGGGAGTCGGACCGGAAGAAGGATCGATGTCCCAGTCAGCTGATCACCGGATGAGCAATGCGGACGCGCTGATGTGGACGATCGAGCGCGATCCGCTCCTGCGCTCCACGATCACCGCGGTCATCCGCCTCGATCGGGCACCGGACCGTGAACGACTGCGGCGGACGATCGAACGAGGGACCCGCCGACTGCCACGTCTGCGCCACCGGGCGCGCGGCAATCCGTTCTCGCTGGTACCGCCACGCTGGGAGGTCGACCCGAACTTCGATCTGGACTTCCACCTTCGCTGGGTCGGCGGGGGAGTGGGGCACACGATGCGGGACGTGCTCGACTACGCCCAACCCGTCGCCATGCAGAGTTTCGACCGTGCCCGCCCGCAGTGGGAGGTCCACGTCATCGAGGGCATGGACGACGGCGGCGCGGCGATGATCGTGAAGATCCACCATGCCATCACCGACGGGGTGGGCGCGGTGGCGATGGCCATGTTGCTGTTCGACGTCGCCCGTGATCCCCAGCCTTCCGACGACGAGTTCCCCCCCGAACCGGTCCCGGATGTGATGAATCCGCTGGAGCGCATGGTGGACGGCATCGAGTACGAGATCGAACGCGATCGGGCATCCGCTCGGATGGTCGCCGATGCGATCGGCTCGGCCGTGTCGTCCTCCGTGGCCGATCCGGTCGGCGCGCTGCGCAGGTTCGGTGAGCTCGTCGCGTCGACAGGTCGTCTGCTCGCGCCGGTCACGCGACCCCGTTCGCCGATCATGACGGGTCGTTCACTGAAGATGCACTTCGACACGTTCGATGTGCCCTTGGCAGCCGCGAAGGCGACGGCGAGGCAGGCCGGAGGCCATTTGAACGACGCGTTCGTCGCGGCGACGACCCTGGGGTTGCTTCGCTACCACGAGGTGCACGGTGCTGCCACCGGGTCGCTGCGGATGACGATGCCGATCAACCTCCGCGGGGACGAGTCCGAACTCGGTGGGAACCGCTTCGTGCCCGCCCGATTCGAGGTACCACTGGTGATCGATGATCCGTTGGATCGCCTGCGGATCATGCACGAATTGGTCGCCCGCCAGCGGGTCGAACCGTCGCTGAGCCTGGTCGACCCAGTGGCCGGGGTGCTCAATCGCCTGCCACACGGCGTGGCAACCGGGTTGTTCGGCTCGATGCTCAAGGGCATCGATTTCGTCACCTCCAACGTGCCGGGTGCGCCGATCGAGTTGTTCAGCGCCGGCGCGAAGGTCACGGGCATGCACGCATTCGCCCCGTTGAGCGGTGCGGCGGTGAACGTGACGCTGTTGAGCTACGTCGACACCTGCCACGTCGCGGTCAACAGTGACCGCGCTGCGGTGGCCGATCCCGACCGGCTCGTGGATTGTCTCCGCAGTGGTTGGGACGAGCTGCTCGCCATCGCCTCCGAGGATTGGGAGCGAGCTGCCGGGTAGGCGTCGACCGGTCCGGCCTGATCACCGAACGTGCTCAACCTCCGGAGATCTCGATGTCGGCGCCGACCGGAGGGGTCGGGTCGTCGACCAGGTCGTACCAGCCTTCGGGCAGACGCACCGGGTGCGGACCGGAGGTGTGTCCTCGCGGGGTGCGCGACGCCTCGGGTGGCATCGTGGCATCACCGTGTTCGGCGACGAGCCGATCGAGGGTGGCGTTCAGCTCGGAGAGGTTCGACACGGCGGTGAGCTGTTTGCGGGCCGCGCCTCCCAGGGCGTAGCCCTTCACGTACCAGGCGGCGTGGCGGCGAAAGTGGCGAAGATCGTCGCGCCCTTGGATCTCCACGACCATCCGGGCGTGGCGACCGATGAGTTCGGCCTGTTCGCGGAACGTCGGCGGGGGTGGCGCCGGCCGCCCACCAAAAGCCGCCGCAAGGTCGCGGAACAGCCACGGTCGGCCCAGGCAACCCCGGCCGATGACGACCCCGTCGCAACCGGTGGCTGCCATCATCGCGAGCGCGTCGCCCGCTTCCCAGATGTCCCCGTTGCCCAGCACCGGAATCGTCGTGACCGATTCCTTGAGCTGGGTGATGGCGTCCCAGTCGGCGTGGCCGGCGTAGTGCTGCTCGGCGGTGCGGGCGTGCAGCGCGATCGCCGCGGCACCCGACGCCTCGGCGATGCGGCCGGTGTCGAGATAGGTGAGGTGCCCATCGTCGGTGCCCTTGCGGAACTTCACGGTCACCGGCACATCTCCGGCCGCGCGCACGGCCGCCGTGACCACCTCGGCGAGCAACGTGCGCCGCACCGGCAATGCCGCGCCGCCCCCGCGGCGGGTCACCTTGGCTGCGGGACAGCCGAAGTTCAGGTCGATGTGCTCCGCGCCCAACTCGTCCACCGCCACCCGGGTCGCGGCGGCCGTCACCCGAGGGGCGGTGCCATAGAGCTGCAGGCTGCGGGGGTGCTCGTCGTCGCCGAAACGTGCCATGCGCATCGTGCGATCGTCGTGCTCGACCAGTGCCCGGACCATGAGCATCTCGTTCACGAAGACGCCCCGCCCGCCCGACTGCTCGCGACACATGGTGCGGAAGGCCAGGTCGGTGACCGCGGCCATCGGGGCGAGCACGACGGGTGGGTCGACCGGGTGGGGTCCGAGGTGCAGGCTCAACGCCACAACTCCATGATCTCGATGTCCAGCGTTCCCAGCATCCGGCGGAAAGCCGGAAGCGACAACCCGACCACGTTCGAGTGGTCACCTTCGATGCCGTCGATGAATGCCGCCCCACGGCCGTCGAGCGTGAACGCTCCGGCGACTGCGAGGGGTTCGCCCGATGCGACGTAGGCGTCGATCTCGGCATCGGTGACCTGGGCGAAACGCACCCGGGTGGCCACGGCGGACTCCGCGTCCTCTCCGGTGGCGGTGTCGATCAACACGTGCCCGGTCCACAGGTCGCCGGATCTGCCGCGACGCTCATGCCACGCGGCGCGGGCGACGTCGGGGGCGCCGGGTTTGCCGTGGGAGCGGCCGTCGAAGGCCAGCATCGAGTCACACCCCAGCACGAGGGGGGGATCGTCCTCGCCCCGGAGTTGGTCGGCCACCGCGGTCGCCTTGCGACGCGCCAGGCTGACGGTGGCTCCTGCGGGAGCGATCCGGTCGTCGATGGTCTCGTCCACCCCCGAGACGATCACGTCGGGGTCGATGCCGGCGTCGCGGAGCAGCCGCAGCCGGGCCGGCGAACCCGAGGCGAGCACCAGTCGACGGCTCACAGCTCGCTCCGGCGGATCTTGCCCAACGCGGTGCGCGGGATCGCGTCGGTGAGCACCATCTCCCGTGGTCTGGCGTAGCCCGGCAGCCGTTCGGACACGTCGGCGCGGAGGTCCTCGAGAGACGGCGGCTCACGCCGATCGTCCGGCACGATCCAGGCGACCACCCGCTGGCCCCACTCTGGGTCGGCGCGGCCGGCCACCGCCACGTCGGCCACACCGGCGACCTCGGCCAGCGCGGCTTCCACCACTTCGGGACGGACGTTCTCCCCACCGGTGATGATCAGGTGATCGCGCCGTCCGAACACCGACACGGTCCCGTCTCGGGCCACCGACCCGCAATCACCGGTGCGATACCAGCCGTTGGCGTCCTTCGGGTCACTGCCGTCCCGATAGCAGCGCAGCAGGGTCGCCGATCGCAGCCACAGCTCGCCGTCGCGCTCGATCACCTCGACGCCGGGCAGCGGGCGTTGTCCGTACACGACTCCGCCGCCGGATTCGGTCATTCCCCAGGTGTGCACGACGTTGTCCGGACGGGGTGACAGGTCGGCAGAGCCGCCCAGGACCACCCAGCGGATAGGCCGCCGCCTGCGCGGGCGCGAGACGGTCGAGGACCGTGGGCACGAGTGAGATCAGCGTGCCCCGGGCCCGGTGCTCGTCGAACCGGGGCAGGACGACAAGGGGCACGTCGTCGACCAGTGCCCGGACCACCACGCCGAGCCCACCGACGTGGGCGAGGGGAAGACAGGCCACCCAGCGATCCGCGCGGCGATCCACCTCGAGTCGCCGGTGCACGGCCGCGGCGTGGGCGGCCAGCGCCTCGTGGGTGAGGACGACTCCTTTCGGGGTGCCCGTCGAACCGCTCGTGGCCAACACCAGGGCGTCGCCCTCTTCGACGTCACCACCCACGTCGAGGTGGGAGGCCAGTTCGGCCCGGGCCCGTTCGGGCAGACGCGGGTCGACGGGCCAGGCCGCGTCGCCGCGTTGCCAGATGCGCTGCAGTGCCGCAACGAACGCCGGTCCGGGTTCTTCGTCGAGCGCGACCAACCGGGGCATCGTCGCCCGATGGTAGGGCCGCCGACGCGTCCCGGGGAGATCTGCGCCGCGTCCGTGTCCGGGCGCGTCCCGGGCTCGGTCGGCATCTATGGTCTGCACGGATGACCACGATGTCCGACTGGGTTGGCGGTGCCCGTCCGCGTACGCTGCCTGCCGCCGTCGTGCCGGTCGCCGTGGGGACCGCGGCGGCCGTGGGCGATCAGGTGATCGTCTGGCGGACCCTGTGCGCTCTGGTGGTCTCCGTTGCCTTGCAGGTCGGTGTCAACTACGCGAACGACTACTCCGACGGCATCCGCGGCACCGACGATGACGAACGGCGGGTCGGCCCGGTCCGCCTGGTCGGCCAGCGCCTGGCCGAACCACGAGCGGTGAAGATGGCCGCGTTCGCGTGTTTCGGCGTGGCCGGGTTGGCGGGGCTCGCCCTGGCGGTCGCGGTGGGCTGGGAACTCGTCGTGGTGGGTGCGGCCGCGATCGCGGCGGCCTGGTTCTACACCGGTGGCCCCCGACCGTACGGCTATGCGGGGTACGGCGAGCTCTTCGTGTTCGTGTTCTTCGGCGTCGTCGCCACGGTGGGCACGTACTACGTGAACACCGGACAGCTGAGCGGGCTGGCCTTCGGTGCCTCGGTACCGGTGGGCCTGCTGGCCACCGCGCTTCTGGTCATCAACAACCTGCGCGACATACCCGGTGACAGGATGCACGGCAAGACCACACTCGCGGTCCGGCTGGGGGATCAGGCAACCCGAGTGATGTTCCTGGGGATGCTCGCCACGGCGCTCATCTGCGTCTTGGTCGTCTCCTTCGCGTTCGGCCGGCCCTGGGGTGCCCTCGGAGCCCTCGGGATCGTCCCAGCCGTGCCCGCGATCCGCGCGGTGGCCCGGGGCGCCCGGGGCGCCGAACTCATCGCGGTACTCGGGGCAACCGGGCGGACCCAGCTCATCACCGGATCGCTGTTCGCGTTGGGCCTGGCCCTGGGCTGACTGTCACGTCGGCGTCCTGCCCGGCGGGCAGATGCAGGTGGCCTGATGCGCCGGCCTGCTCAGGGAGTCGAGCAGGCGACGGTGCCGTCATTCAGCTTCAGTTTCGCCGATTGACCAGCTTTGAGGAGTTGGATGATGACGGCGCAATTGGTCGTGATCAGGGTCTGATCATTCGAGGACCCGTCCAAGGTCACGATGATCGTCGAACCGTCCCAGCTCACATCCGTGGCGTCCAGGGCCGATTTGATCCCCTCGGCGATGGCCGCTTTGCGGGTGTCGACGGCGACGGTCGAATTGGTGTCCTGATTGCCGCCGTTGGAGGTGACCTGGCTTGCAGACTTGTCGGCCGTGGTCTTGGACCCCCCGGAACTGGCGCCCTTCGATGAACTCCCACAGCCGACCGCGCCGATGAGCAGTGTCGCCGAAAGGACCGCTCCTGCGATCCGACGATGCAATCCTGTGTCCATGAGGTGATCCTCCTCTAGCCGCTTCGGAGGTCGATGCCCCCGCCCGTACGGCGTCGAAATCTAACAGAGGAAGCCGGGTACTCGACCCTCGCTGGATGCGCGCACGGCGATTCGGCAGGGTCAGGTCCGCGACGGTTGCGTTTGACCGAGCCAACGCGTGATCTGTGCGGCAGTGGTGCCGGGATGTTCGATGTGGGCGGCATGTCCGGCGTCGTCGATCGACACGAACCGGGCACTTGACCCGATCGCTTCGCCCATGCGTCGCCCGAGAGCGGTGAACTTTGCGTCGCGTGCACCCACGACGATCAGGGTCGGAGCGGCAAGTTCGGCCAGTCGATCCCAGAGCGGCGGGTCCATCGTGCCGGTGCCCCAGCGGCGCAACGACGAGGCCAGGCCCGCCGCGGTGTTCGTGGCACGGCGGGCGATGCGATCCGGGTCGGTCGGCAGCGTGGCGAACATGGGCATCGCCAGCCATTCGTCGAGGAACGCCTCGACGCCGATCGACTCGATCCGGTTCGCCAGCCCCGCGTCTCGCTCACGGCGTCGTGCCCGCTCGCCCGCGCCGTCGATGCCGGCCGTGCCCGAAACCAGGATCAGCCCGCTGACCGCTTCGGGGTATGCCAGGGCGACGTGCAGCGCCAGGCGGGCGCCCATCGAGTAGCCCAACCACACCCGGTGCCCCACCGGGGAGGTGCGGCGGACGAGGTCGTCCGCACCGGTCCACAGATCACCCCGAACGAGCCGATCAGGACCTTCGCCGGCGCCGTGACCGGGAAGATCGAGCGCTTCGGCGGCAATTCCCTGGGCGGCGAGTTCGTCGACGAGCGGTCGAAACGACGCCGTGGTCTGGGTGAAGCCGTGCAACAACGCCAGTGGCGTGGTCATCGGCCGAGTGCGTCGGCGACCGCGGCAACCAGCGCGTCGTGGATCTCGACGTTCGTGTCACGGTCGGTGCGGGCGATCACCACGCGGACACCGGTGTGTTGCGCCGCATCGGCGAGTGCCCGGTCGAGCTCATCCGCCGTGGTCACCGTGGCGGCTTCGAGGTCGTGCGCGGCGAAGAGCGCCGGCAGATCGGTGCCGTGCGGCGTGCCGAAGAGCGTTTCGAAACGGGCCGGGTGCAGCGCTGCACGCTGGGGGAGCAGCGAGAAGATGCCGCCACCGTCGTTGTCGACGACCACGACCGTCAGGTCGACATCCCGTCGGGCGAGCCCCCGCAACGCCCCCACGTCGTGCAGCAGCGCCAGATCCCCGACCAGCAGCGTGATGGGGGTCGAGGTGAGCGCGACGCCGACTGCGGTGGAAACCACGCCGTCGATACCGTTTGCGCCGCGGTTGGCGAGCACCCGGAGATCCGGGCGCGGCGCGGCGAAGGACTCCAGATCACGCACCGGCATCGACGAGGACACGACCAGGGTCGACCCGGCGGGACGGGTCGCCGCCACCCGGGCCGCCACCGCAGGCTCGCTCACCTCGGCCTGGGTGGTGAAGGCCGTGGTGAGTGCGCCACCGGCCCGCGCGGCGGCGTTCTCCCAGGAGGCGAGCCAGCCCTCTTCTCCTTCCAGTGCCAGTTCGACGGGCCCATCGATGACCCAGTCCGCGCGGTGGTCGGGATCGATCCAACGTCCGGCTGGGACGAGCGCGATCCGGGGAACGTCCAGCTCGGCCAACCAGTTGGCAAGGATCTTGGATGCCGGCGGCATGCCCGCGCGGATGACCAGGTCGGGCCGTTGGGCGTGGCGAAAGTCGTCGTCGCGGAGGAGCAGGTCCCAGTGGGCGACGTTCCCCGTGAGCGGTCCGCGATGGTCGGACAGCACCGGCACGTCGACGAGGCCCAACCCGGGAGGTGCAAGGTGGCCGGTGACGACCAGTGGGCGGGAGGCCTGGGCACACAACTCGGTGAGCGCCGGGGAGGCCTGGCGCACGGCGGGCGCCTCGAGGGTGCGGTGCCAGGGCGCGCCATCGCGGCGCCCGGTCGTCTCGAACCCGTCGTCGTCTTCCAGGAGCGGTTCCCGGAAGGCCAGGTTCAGATGGACCGGTCCGGGCCGATCGCCCGTTGCCACGGCCACGGCGCGCGACGCCAGCGAGCGCCAGGTCTGGGGCCGGGTCTCGTCGGGGACGCCGGGGGCTGCGAACCAGCGCACGGCCGTGCCGTACAGCCGATCCTGGTCGATGGTCTGCGGGGCACCGACGTTCTGGAACTCGACGGGTCGATCTGCGGTGCAGACGATCAGCGGCACGTTCGCCTGGGACGCTTCGACAACGGCTCCGTGGAAGTGCGTCGCCGCGGTTCCACTCGTGCAGACGAGCACTGCCGGTCGCCCGGTTGCCAGACCGATGCCGAGCGCGGTGAACGAGGCCGAACGTTCGTCGAGGATCACCGTGGTGTCCAGTCGTTCGGAAACGGCGACGGCGAGTGGGGTGGAGCGCGAACCGGGGGCGACGACCGCGTGGGTCACCCCGGCACGCATCCATTCATCGACGAGGACCCGACAGAACGACATGGTGCGGGTCAGTCTTCCAGCACCGATCGGATCGCTCGGAGTTTGGCCTCGGACTCCGCGAGCTCGTTGTCCGGTTCGGAGTCGGCCACCAGCCCGCAACCGGCGTGCAATCGGGCCCGACGCGGATCGGCAGGGTCGATCTGGGCGCAACGGATCGTCACCGCCCAGGTGCCGTTTCCCTGACCGTCGACCCAGCCGACCGTCCCGGCGTAGCGACCCCGGTCGCGGGCTTCCAGTTCGTCGATCACGGCGATCGCCCGGTCCCGGGGTCGACCCGACACCGCCGGTGTGGGATGCAGCGCCTCCTGCAACTCCAGCACCGAGGCCGACGGTGAGGAGAGCTCACCCTCGACCCGTGACGCAAGGTGCGCCACGTTCGCCAACGTGACGATCGACGGTTCGGGTTGGTAGTCCAGATAGCTGGTGAAGCTCAGCAGCGTGTCGTGCACCATGTCGATGGTGAGCTGATGTTCCTGGCGGTAGGTGGGCGAATCGAGCAGTGCCTGCTGCAGCGCCTGGTCGGTTGCCGGGTCCGCCGAGCGTCGGGTGGTGCCGGCCATGGGTTGAGATCGGACGGTCGTGTGGTCCCGCTCGACGAGAAGTTCGGGACTGGCGCCGACCAGCCCGTCCACTCCGAACACGAAGCACCCGGCGAATTGTGCGGCGAGCCGCCGTCCCAGCACGGCAGGAGAAAACGGGCGATCACCGATCGCCAGCACCTCGCGGGCGAGCACGACCTTGTCGATCGCTCCGGCCCGGATCATCTCGGTCGCGCGTGCCACCATCGCACACCAGGTCCGGGGATCGTCCACGTCCTCCAGTCGCACCGAACTCGGGCATGTTCCGACGTGCTCATCGACCCGCGCGGGCGGTACCGGGTCGTCACCGATCCTGGTCTCCCACACCGTGCCATCCGCTTCCACGCGCACCTGATACGAGGGAATCGCCAGGTCCCACGGTTTGTCCGGGGCGAATGGGCGCGCCCCGATCGCGACGACCCGGTCGCCGAGGTCGCGCAGCACCTCGACGGCTTCTTCCGGGGTGACCCGGCGCCACAGTCCGCGTCCTGCGACGCCGACACCGTCGCGGGCGAACGACCAACCGTCGTCGCCGGCCACCGCGCCCAGATCGACCGGCCCGTCGAGCTTGCGGCTGAGGACCGGGGTCATGTGCGTGTGGCGGTGATGAGCTGGGCGATGCCGCCGTTCAGCGTGACCCGGTTCACCCGGGCGAACCCGGCCGCGGCGACCATGTCGAGCAGGGTCGCGGTTTCGGGCAGATACTGCACCGATTCGGGCAGGTAGGCGTAGGCCTCCGCGTCGGAGAGCAGTGCGCCGAGACGGGGCACCACCTGGCCGAAGTAGATCGCATGGCCGAACCGCATGACGGGGTTCGGCGGAGTGGCCACCTCCAGCAGCGCGATCCGCCCACCGGAGCGCACCACCCGGGCGGCTTCGGCGAAGACCGGGGGCAGGGCCACGAAGTTGCGCAGGCCGAACCCGCATGTGAGCCCGTCGGCCGCGCCGGTGGCCACGGGCAGGGCCGCAGCATCGCCGTTGATGAGAGGAGCCGACGTGCGTGCGGCGGACAACATGCCATGGGAGAAGTCGACGCCGATCGGCCGGTGCCCCGCTTTGACGAGATCCCGACAGAAGTCGCCGGTGCCACAGGCGACGTCCACGACCCGCGCTCCGGCCGGTAGGGCGAGTCGCTGTACCGTTCGTCGGCGCCAGCCCACGTCGAGACGGAACGTCATCAACCGGTTCATCAGATCGTAGCGGGGCGCGATCGTGTCGAACATCGTGCGGACGACTCGTTCCTTGGTCGCCCCTTCGGGAAGTTCGGACTTCACACCCTCGATGCTAGGAATCCCGAACGGTCCGCTCCCTATGCTGAGGGAATGTCGGCGCGCCCCCACCTGCGGATCGGATCGATTCCGGTCCATGTGGAATGGCCGTTCTTCCTGATCGCCGCGTTGCTCGGCGGAAGCCTGATCCAGTCCTGGCCGGGCAACCGGCTGGTGTTCCTGGTGATCTGGGTGGGGATCGTGTTCGTTTCGATTCTCGTGCACGAACTCGGCCATGCCATCGCCTACCGGCTCAATGCGCAACACCCCCGCATCACGATCACCGCATTCTGGGGGCTCACCGAAGGCCAGCGGGCACTGCCGAGATGGCGGTCGGTGGTGGTCAGCCTTTCCGGGGTGATCGCCGCGGTCGTCGTGCTGGCGATCCCTGCGCGATTGCTCTACGAGGGCAACGTGCTGTTCCCGGCATTTTCCAAGTGGAACATCGTCGTCTACGAAATCTGGTACATCAATCTGTGGTGGTCGGTGGCCAACCTGCTGCCGCTGCTGCCCCTGGACGGCGGCCAGGTGGTGCAGACGGTCTGGAATATTCGCACGGCGCGGTTCACGTCGCTGATCTCCGGTGGGATCGTCACGATCTGGCTGTTCTTCGCGGGCTACACGTTCGCGGCGGTGTTCATCGCGATGCTCGCGCTGATGAACCTGGCCGAGGCCATGCAGGAGGGCTTCATCGGGCGTGGTCGAGGGCTCGCGATGGGCGGGGCCGGTTCGTACCGTTCCGCTGACCCACCCGAGCCCCGGCCGCCGAAAGCGCGACGCAAGGGGTCGGGTCGCAGGCGTCGCAGAGGTCCCGATCTCAGCCTGGTCCCGCCGCCGCCACCACCGAATCGGCCGCGGTCGGTCGATCCGAACCGACTGGAGGCCGCCGCCTGGGACGCCCTGCGGGTCGACGACGCCGGTGAGGCCGAGAGCCTGCTGCTCGAAGCGACCGGGCGAGGTGGGGTGAGTCCGCACCTGGCCGCGTCGATCGCCGCAGCCCAAGGTCGCAACGACGAGGCCGTGCGGCTGTTCGTGCAGGCGTTCTCGGTGGCGATCACCCCGCCGAATCTGGTGGTTGCCCGGGTGATCGCCCGTGCGCACATCGCGGTGCCGCTCGCCGAGGCGCTGCTGGAGCCGGCCGATGCCGAGGTCGACGCCGTGGCCCAGTTGCAGAACCATCTCCATTTCACCGGCGCCTACCGGGATGCGGCCCTGGTCGGGGAGCGCCTGGTGGCCGACGGTCGGCGCAGCGTCGCCCAGTCCAGCTATGAGGTCGCGTGTTCGTGGGCCAAGGACGGCGACGCGGAGGCCGGGCTCGCCTGGTTGACCCGGGCAGTGGAAGCCGGGTTCACCGCACCCAAGCTGATCGAAGGCGAGGACGACCTGGCCTCGGTACGGGCCCTGCCGGGCTACGCAGCGTTGCGCTCGACGTTGTCGGATTCCTGACCGAGGGCCGGGTGCGCGACCCGGCGTAGCCACCTCACTCGGCGATCAACGACCGAACACCCGGTTGGAGAAGCTGTTCAAGGCCGCGTTGGTGGCGTCGGGACGTTCCTGTTGGGTCCAGTGGCCGCAGTCGTCGATGATCACCCTTTCCAGGTCGGGAACCCGGGCTTCCATGCCCTCGCTCATCGCCGGGGTGAGCACCGGGTCGTGCTCGGCGCAGATCATCAACCCGGGAACCTCGATCGTCACGGGAAGTTCGGCCGCAGCGTGCCAGTTGGCGTCCATGTTGCGGTAGTAGTCCAGTGGTGGGGTGATCGCGCCAGGTCGACTGAAGACTTCGACGTACCGGTCGATCACCTCAGCGGTGAACACCTCCGGGTGGCGGGTGGTCGGGCCGAGAAACACCGTTTCGAGCCACGACCGCACGTCCCGGGCCAGGAGCCAATCCGCTGGACCGTAGGGCTGGAACTGCATGATGTAGTTGGGATCCCCGGCGAAGACCTTGGCCATCACCTCCAGCGGCGGCATCGTGCCTCTGGGGAGATCGGGGGTGTTGAGCGCGGCGACCCCGGCGAGAAGCTCGGGGTAGCGGCGGGCGAAGGGCCACACCAGCAGGCCGCCCCAGTCGTGGCCGACGATCACGCAGCGTTCGTCGTCGCGGCGCAGCACGTCGATCAGCGCGGCGAGAGTGGCGTTGACCCAAGGTTCGCCGTAGCGGCGGTCGGGTTTGTCGGAGTCGCCGTAGCCGGGCAGATCGACGGCCACGGCCCGGAAGCCGGCAGTCGCGAGCGCGGGGAGTTGGTTGCGCCACGACCACCAGAACTCGGGCCAGCCGTGCAGCAGCACCACCAGGGGGCCGGCTCCTTCGGACACGATGTGCAGCCGGGTGCCATCCGCGTCGATCAGTTCCCCTTGCACGGCTTTGACCCTATCGCTTCCCTCCCCCGGGGTTTTGGGTGCGGGTTCCGGTCACTTCGTGACCGGAACCCGCACCCAGAAGGGCGTCCTGGGCGTCCCGGACCGCGAGGAACGCTCAGGACGATGTCGTCGAGCCTTCGGCGATCTCGCGGGCCCAGCGGTAGTCGGCCTTGCCCACCGGCGAGCGCTGCAACTCGGGCAGGAAGATGACGTCCTTGGGCAGCTTGTACCGGGCGATGTGGTTGGCCGACTCGGCGAGCACCTCCTCGGCGCTCACCGACATGCCTTCGCGCACGTGCACCAGGGCCACCACTTCCGATCCCCAGCGCTCGCTCGGCCGGCCGACCACGACCACGTCGTACACGGCGGGGTGGTGCGCGATCGACTGTTCGACCTCCTCGGCGAAGATCTTCTCTCCTCCGGAGTTGATCGTCACCGAATCGCGTCCCAACAACTCGATGATCCCGTCGGCGCCGATCCGCGCCCGGTCGCCGGGAATGGCGAAGCGCACCCCGTCGATCACCGGGAAAGTGCGCGCGGTCTTGTCGGCATCGCCCAGATACCCGAGCGGGACGCGGCCACGTTGGGCCAGCCAGCCCGTGGCGTCCTCGCCCGGTTCGAGCACGCGGGTGAAGTCGGCATCCACGACCACGGTGTCCGGCCCCGGTTGGAACGTCCCCGAGCTCGCCGCCTCCGCCGCGCTGGAAAGATGCGTCATCTGGGCGCCCGTCTCCGATGCCCCGACCGCGTCGTAGACCATGAGCGTGGGCAGCGCCGCGGTGGCCCGGTCCTTGAGCGACGAATTCAGGATCGCCCCGCCGTTCACCAGCACCATCAGCGAGGACAGATCGTGCACGCCCCGCTCCATCTCCTCGATGAGCGGTCGGCCGATCGCGTCACCGACGCTGAGGATCGTCACCACCTTCTCACGAGCCGCGGTGGCCAACACGTCGGCCGGGTCCATGCGCCGCACCTCGTTCTGGATCACCACCGTGCCGCCACTGGTGAAGGTGTTGAACATCCCCCACTGCGACGCCCCGTGCATGAACGGCGGGACGCAGATCATCTTCACCGCCCCCGGCGGCGTTCGACGCCGAAGCGGCCAGCGCGTCATACCCGGCCAGCTCCTCGCTCCCGCCGATGGGTCGTCCACCCATGGCCGCCACGTAGATGTCGGCCTGACGCCACAGCACCCCCTTGGGCATACCGGTTGTACCACCGGTGTAGAGGATGTAGAGATCATCCGGGGAAACCGACTCGTCAGGGCGTTCCGGCGCAGCGCCGGCGAGGACGTCCTCGTAGGCGACCGCCCCCTCCAGCAATGGTGTGGCGCCACCATCGTCGTCGACCTGGATGAACAGCTTCAGGTCAGGCAGGTCGTTCCGCACCTCGGCGAGGATCGGCGCAAAACTGGCCCCGTACACCACGGCAGTGGCATGCGCGTCTTCGAGCAGGTAGCGCAGTTCGGCAGCGACATAGCGGTAGTTCACGTTCAAGGGCGCGACGCGGGCCTTGTACGAGCCGATCATCGCCTCGACGTACTCGTTCCCGTTGGTGAGATACAACGCGAGCTGATCCTGACCGGACTCATGGCCCGCCAACACGTCGCGCTCTGCATGGCAGCCCAGACCGTTGTCGACGAGGAAATTCGCAAAACGGTTGGAACGTTCGGCGACTTGGGCATAGGTGAGACGTCGCTCACGCCACACGATGCACTCGGTGTCGGGGATGGTCCGCGCGACGGTGTCGAAAACGTCGGCCAGGTTGAACTCGGTCATCGGGGTGCCGGGGCCTTTCTCTGTCGTTGTTCCTGCCGGTTGCGGCTCATGGTATCGGCCGCCCAGGAGCGGTCGAGCTTGCCGGTGGAGGTGTAGCGGATGTCGTCGGTGATGGTGATCCGTCGAGGCAGCTTGAACCGGGCGAGCGTGGCGGCGCAGTGGTCGATCAACTCGGCGCTCGTCACCTCGGCAAGGGGGCACAACCTGACCATGGCGTGGATGACCTCGCCCCAGCGGTCGTCGGTGAGACCCACCACGACGGCGTCGGCGACGGCGGGGTGGGACGCGAGACGCTGTTCGACCTCTTCGGCGAACACCTTCTCGCCACCGGAGTTGATCACGTTGCGGTCCCGTCCCAGCACCACGATCCGGCCGTCGTCCTCGACGAGGGCGAGGTCGCCGGGAATCGCGTGGCGGACCCGGTCGATCACCGGGAACACCTCCGCAGAGCGTGCCGGGTCGTGCCGGTATCCCTGGGGAACCGGGCCTCGTCGTGCGAGGCGACCGACGACCCCGGACCCGGCGGCGACCGGCCGACCTTCGGCATCCAACACGGTGGTCGTGCCGTCGGAGACGAACGACAGCAGACCGATCGAGTCTGCGGGCTCCTGGCCGGCGAACGTCACCTGGGTGCCCTGCCCACCGGTCTCCGAAGCGCCGAACGAGTTCACCATCACCGCATGGGGGAGGTGGGCGAGCAGACCATCACGCGTGGCGTCCGACCAGCGGGCGCCGCCGGAGGTGATCGCCACCAGCGATGACAGGTCCCATCGTTCCGGTTCGGCGTCGAGCGCATCCAGCAGCGGTCGGGCGCACGCGTCTCCGACGATCACGACCCGGCTCACCGCGGCCTGTTCCACCCGGCTCCACACTGCCACGGCATCGAGGCCGCACGGTCGATCGAGGATGACCGCCGACCCGTGCAAGAGCGCGGACAGGACCGTCCACTGGGCGGTGCCGTGGGTGAGCGGGCACACCGGCAGCACCCGGGCGGTCGGCACTTCGTCGTCGGCCGCATCGAGCACGGCGGCGATCAGATCCTCGTGGTGCCACAGCACGCCCTTGGGGAGGCCCGTGGTACCGCCGGTGTAGATGAGATAGGAGTCGGTGCCGCGGCGGGGCGGGAAGTCACGTTCTTGGCTCGCCTCGGCGAATCGTGTGGCCAGTCCGGCATCCAGCGGCGTGCGCGGGAAGTCGCCCGCCTCAGCGAGTGCGTCATCAAGGGATGGCTCGTGCACCACCAGGCGCGGGGCAGCGTCGTTCAGCACCGCGGCGAACTCGGTTGCGGTATAGGCCCAGTTCACGTTGACGGGCACGGCACGGATCTTGAACGCGGCGAGCAGCAGCACGATGTGGTCCAGGCGGTTGTGCAGGGCCAGTCCGATCGTGTCGCCCGGTTCGACGCCCGATGCGGTGAGCCAGTGGGCACAACCATTGGCGCGCGCTTCCAGCTCGGCATAGGTGACCGATCGGTGGCCGTCGTCGACGGCGAGCCGGTCCGGGTAGAGGTCGACCACCGCTTCGAAGCGGTCGGCGATGTTGGCGGTCGTGGTCATCTCGTCCTCTGCCGGTGGCCCGGCGGAATCAGACGAGATACCGGTAGATCACCTCGGCGACGCACGACGGCTTGGACGCGCCCTCGACCTCGAAGGTGAGCAGCATCTGCACCTGCACCCCGCCGTTCACGTCCGACACGTCGCTGAGCTCAGCGCCCACCCGAAGCTTCGCGCCGACCGGCACCGGTGAAGGGAAGCGGACCTTGCCGGCGCCGTAGTTGACGCCCATCGAAAATCCACGCACCTGGACGACCTGGGGGACCAGCGCCGGTGCGAGCGACAGGGTCAGATAGCCGTGGGCGATGGGCCCTCCGAAAGGACTCTCGGCCTTTGCCCGCTCGACATCCACGTGAATCCACTGGTGGTCGCCGGTGGCGTCCGCGAACTGGTTCACCCGCTCCTGGGTGATCTCCAGCCAGTCGCTGTAGCCGAGATGTTCGCCGACTTTGGCCTTGAGTTCGTCGATACCGTCGATGATCGTCGTCATGGGGGCATTGTGCCCCCTGGCGCGCCCCGTGGTCGATTCTCAGTTCGCCGGTGCTCAGGTGCGGTTCCGGTCACGTCGGGTCGGAACGCCGAGGCGCGTCACCGCTGCGAGCTGGCCGCAGGCGGCGTCGATCTCGGTACCCCGGGTCGCACGCACCGTGACGTTGATCCCTGTAGCGTCCAGCGCGTCGCTGAACTCGGCCACCCGCTCGGGTGGGCTGCCCCGGGTCGCGTAGCCGTCGGTGGGGTTCAGGGGGATCAGGTTCACGTGCGCCCGGAGCGGACGGGCGAAGTCGGCCAGTTCGGCCACATCGACCTCCCGGTCGTTCACCCCGTCGATGAGCGCCCACTCCAGCGACAATCGTCGGTGCTTGAGCCTCAGGTACTCCGTGCATGCGTCGGCGAGCCGGGAGAGCGGATACCGCTGATTCAAGGGGACGAGCTCGGAGCGGAGCTGATCGTTGGCGGCATGCAGGGACACCGCCAGGCTCACCGGCAGGTCGGCGGCGGCGAGTCGACGGATGCCCGGTACCACCCCCACGGTGGACACGGTCAGATGACGGGCCGACAGGCCGAGCGCTCCGTGGATTCGCTCGATGGCCGCCCAGACCCGGGAGAAGTTCGCCAAAGGCTCGCCCATTCCCATGAACACGACGTTCGACAGTCGTCGACCCGAGTCCCGTGCGGTGCGGGCGGCCACGACGACCTGTTCGACGATCTCACCGGTGCTCAGGTGGCGGGAGAAGCCGGCCTGCCCTGTCGCGCAGAAGGTGCAGCCCATGGCGCAACCCGCTTGAGACGACACACACACCGTCGAGCGGCGGTCGTAGTGCATCAGCACCGTCTCGATGGTGGCGCCATCGGCGAGCGCGTACAGCCATTTCACGGTGAGCCCGGCGTCGCTCGTCGAGGTCGCGGCGGGGGCGAGTGCACCGGGGAGTTCCTGTGCGAGTCGGTCCCGGAGCGCACGGGGAAGGTTGGTGATCTCAGCCGGCTCGACGAGCTGGTCGTACAGTCCGGACCAGACTTGGTCGACCCGAAATTCCGGCTCACCGGCCAACAGCGTGGCGAGCGAATCCCGGTCGACTTCGTAGAGGGTCGGTGGCACCCCGATAGTTTGCACGCCATGACCGGTAGCGCGGCATCAGGAGAACAACATCATCGAGACGTGTCCGGTGGGTGGATGCGTGCCGCGGTTTTCGGGGTGTCGGATGGACTCGTGTCGAACGTGTCGCTGATCCTGGGGTTTGCCGGGGCCAGCGCGACGGTGGCCAACGTCCGCCTCGCCGGAATGGCCGGCCTCGTCGCCGGGGCCGTGTCGATGGCGGCGGGCGAATACGTGTCGGTGCGGGCCCAGTCCGAGTTGTTCCAACGAGAGCTCGACATGGAACGCCGCGAGTTGCGGCGCAACCCGGATCGGGAGATCGAGGAATTGACCGGGATCTATGTGGCCCGCGGCATCGAAGTCGACGTCGCCCAGGCGATGGCCCGCAGTGCGATGGCGACCCCGGAGATGGCCCTGGAGACCCACGCCCGCGAGGAGCTCGGCATCGATCCGACGTCGCTGGGGTCCCCGCCGCTCGCCGCGATCTCGTCGTTCATCGCGTTCGCGCTCGGCGCCGTGCTGCCGCTCATTCCCTGGTTCATCACCTCGGGTTCGGCGGCGGTGCTCGCCTCGGTGGTACTGGGTGCCGTGGGTGCACTCGTCGTGGGTTGGGCCCTGGCCGGGTTCACCGGCCGGTCACGGTTGTTCTCCGCGTTCCGCCAACTGATCATCGCCGCGGTCGCCGCCGGTGTCACCACCCTGGTCGGCCACTTCGTCGGCTGACGGCGGGTCGTAGATGCGATCGGTGTGGTGGAACTCGAAACCCAGCGCGTCGTACAGGCGCCGCGCGGGAGCGTTGTCGGCGTCGACGTACAGCATGGCCACGGTCTCGCCGACCTGGCTGAGCCAGTCGAGTCCGGCGAGCACCAGTCCGCGACCCAGCCCGCGGCCCTGGAAGTCCGGGTCGACACCGATCACGTAGATCTCCCCCATCGGTGGGTCGCCATCGGTGGCGGGATGGCGTTTGGTCCAACAGAACGCCGCCAGGCGGGCCTCGACTTCGTGCAGACGGAAGCCGTCGGCATCGAACCAGTCGGCGGACAGGTCGGTGTGCAGGCGTGCCGAGGTCATCTCCGACTGGTCCGGATGGTCCGCGAAGGCCCGATTGTTCACGCTGATCCAGGCGTCCTCGTCAGTTGCACCGGCCCGGAAGGCCCGGGTGGGAACCGCGCCATCGAGTTCGGTGGGCAGGGGCCGTCGCAGCTGCAGGACGTCGCGCACGCTGGTCAGCCCATCGGCGGCAGCCCGACGGTCGTCGTCGGCGGTGGGGGAGGAGACCACCCGGCGGCGAGGTGCGGGCATGCGCGCACCCTACCCGGCGCAGGCGCGGCGCCGGGGTGAGGCCCGGTGGTCGAGTGACCGATCCGGAACGGATAGCTTCCCGGGCATGGCCAGACCCCGGAGCCCGAAAGGGCGCGCCCGTGTGACCAATCGGCGACTGAAAGACGAATATCCCGACGCTCGTTGTGCGCTCGATCACCGCAACGCCTACGAGCTCCTGGTGGCCACGATCCTGTCGGCACAGTGCACTGATGCCCGGGTGAACATGGTCACCCCCGCCCTGTTCGCGCGGTACCCGAGCCCCTCGGAACTGGCGGTGGCCGATCCCGAGGAGGTCGAGGAGTTGGTCCGCTCCACCGGGTTCTACAGGAACAAGACCCGCAGCCTGCTCGGCATGGCGAACGCCCTGGTCGACCGCTTCGACAGTGAGGTCCCCGGGCGGATGGCCGATCTGGTCTCCATCCCCGGGGTGGGGCGCAAGACCGCGAACGTCGTCCGCTCGGTCGCGATGGACCTGCCCGGACTTCCCGTGGACACCCATGTGGGACGCTTGGCACGGCGACTCGGACTGACCGAGCAAACCGATCCGGTCAAGGTCGAGTCCGAGCTCAACCCGATGGTGCCGTCGGGAGAGCGGGGCGACTTCAGCATGCGCCTGATCCTGCATGGCCGGGCCGTGTGCATGGCCCGTCGACCGCACTGCGGCGAGTGCGTCCTGGCTGACTTCTGCCCGTCTGCGGCGCTTTGACCGCTCGCTGACCGGCGCGTGCACGGACGGCGAAGATTTTTTGTGCCGAGAAGTTGTGTTCGGGTCTGGACCGACCGATAACATGGCTGGCAACCAGGTTCCCGCCACCTGGTTCCCGGCGACACGGGATCCGCCGCCCGGTGTCGCCCCGACGGCGCCCCCTCGAGGGGCGCCGTCTTTGGTTTTGCCGGGAAATCGGCGGGTCGCGACAGCGAGCGGCGCGAGGTCAGCGTTTGCTGCGGACGAGCTCCCGCTGGGCCGCGGCCAGCCGCCGGGACGCGCTGCGCAGTGCCCGCTCGGTCTCGTACAAGTCCACCGCTGCGCGGTCGGTGGGTTCGTGGTCCAGTTCGTGGGCGAGGTCGGCGATGCGGCGCGTCAAGTCGTCCAGGTCGGTGGCAAGCGCGGAGAGGCGGGGCGACGCAGAAGTCACGACGGCAGTCTCACAGACGATCGACGTCGGGCCAACCGGCCGGTGGTCCGACCGGCGAGTTCAATGCGCGAAATGACGCTCGGAGCGGCCGGCGGAACCGCCCGGGCCGAGCCGATCGCAGATGTCGCGGAGATCCGTCACCATGTTGGCGGCCAGATCACGGCTGAGCCCTTCGCGCACCACCACCCGCAGCACCGCGACGTCCTCGGCGTCTGCGGGCATCGTGTAGGCGGGAACCTGCCAACCCATCGCCCGGAGCTCGTGGGAGATGTCGAAAACCGTGTAGCCGTCGTCGGACGTCTTCTCGAAGGCCAGCACCGGAATCGCCCGCCCGTCGCTCACCACACGCAGGCCGGGAATCTGACTGACCTGGTCACCGATCCACACCGCGGTGTCCCGCAGGGTCTCCATGATCCGGCGGTAGCCGTCCCGTCCCAGTCGGATGAAGTTGTAGTACTGGCCCACCACCTGGTTGCCCGGTCGGGAGAAGTTCAACGTGAAGGTCGGCATGTCCCCGCCGAGGTAGTTCACGCGGAACACGAGGTCCTCGGGCAGGTACTCGGCACTGCGCCAGACGGCGAAGCCGATGCCCGGGTAGGTGAGCCCGTACTTGTGCCCGGACGCGTTGATCGAAACCACCCGCGGGTTGCGGAAGTCCCATTCCAGATCGGGATGCAGGAACGGTGCCACGAAACCGCCGGAGGCCGCGTCGATGTGCAGTGGCACATCCGGGCCACCGTTCGTGGCGAGATCGTCGAGCGTCGCCGAGATGTCCCCGATCGGCTCGAATTCGCCGGTGAACGTCGTGCCCAGAATCGCGCACACCCCGATGGTGTGCTCGTCCACGGCATCCCGCACCTGTTCGGGAGTGATCACGTACCGGCCGGGTGCCATGGGCAGATACCGGGCTTCGACATCGAAGTAGCGGCAGAACTTCTCCCATACCACCTGGACGTTGCTGCCCAGCACCAGGTTCGGCCTGGTCGCGTCTTCGCCGGCGTCGGTCCGTGCTTGGCGCCACCGCCACTTGAGAGCCAGGCCCGCGAGCATCACGGCCTCGGACGATCCGATCGTGGACACACCAGTCGCGGAGGCCGGGTCGGTCTCCGAGAGTCCGGGGGCGTGGAACAGATCAGCCACCATCGCGACCGTTCGGGCTTCGATCGAGGCGGTCGACGGGTATTCGTCCTTGTCGATCATGTTCTTGTCGAAGGCTTCGGCCATGAGCCGGTCCGCCTGCGGATCCATCCATGTGGTCACGAACGTGGCGAGGTTGAGTCGCGCGTTGCCGTCCAACATCAGCTCGTCGTGAATGAAGCGGTAGGCGGCGTCGGGTTCCATCTCCGAAGCTGGGAGGCGGAGGCGTGGGACGGCCTCGGTCGACATCCGGCCCGTGTAGGCCGGAGTCAGGGCATCGTCGAGTGGCCGGTCGGATGAATCGCTCATGGGTCCCGTCGTCTCCGTTCGGAATTGTGGGCGCCTCGGGTTCGCCCGGGGCGTCTACCCATTCTGCCCCGTGGCCGGGGCTCGAAGTGGCGGCGCCGCACCTTGATCGCTGCGAGTGCCGGCGTGCGCGGCCAGGGTTGACCCTCGCGTTGGCCCAGTTCGGTAGTGATGCGGCGGAGCCGGCGAAGCTCACTGCGGGCCGCCGGGGCGAGCAGCGGCCCGGCCACCACACCGGCGGCCAGTGCGAGGGCGGTGCCGATCGCCGAGACGAGCAACTGGATGCCGAGTGCCGTGTCGCCGCCGACGATGTTCACGAACGAGGCATACAACGTGAAGCCGGGCACCAGTGGCATGATGCCGGACATCAGGACGATCAGCAGTGGGATGCCGGCCCGGTGAGCGACGATCGATCCGATCAGTCCGATTGCCGCGGCGGCGAGGAACGCCGAGGAGATCCGGCCGTCGTAGAGGTGCAGCAATGTGACGTAGGTCGCCGTTCCGAACGCACCGGAGATTGCCGCCGCAGTGATCGCCCGCTTCGGTGCGTAGCCTGCCACCGCCGCGGCTGCCGACGCGCCCGCGCCGGCAATGATCTGGACCGGGGCGTTGAGCCAGGTGGTGCCCAGGTTCGTGGACACCGTGCTGTCGACGCCGAATGCCGCCCCGACCCGCAGGGCGCCACCGATACCGATGAAGAGTCCGATCGAGGAGAGGGCGATCTCCATGAACCGTCCGGTGGCGGTCAGGTGGAAACCGGTGATCGCGTCCTGCACGGACGCCACCAGTGCCATGCCGGAGAGTTGGGCCACGATGTTCGAAGCGACGATGAGCGACGGCATCGCCTGTTCGGGGAGGATGCCCGAAGCAGTGAGCGCGAGCGCGACGCCGGTCGCGATGGCCCCTCCGGCGACTCGTTGGAACAGGACGGGGATCGCGTAGTGGGCCAGGAGCCGATCGGTCTCGTCGACGAGCATGGTCACCGCGGTCGCGACGAGCGCGACGGGCGCGCGCGCCCCCAGCAGCACGGCCAGCGCGCCGGCCATGACCCCCAGGGAAACCGTCTGGACCCAGCGGGGATAGGGGTGGGGCTCGTTCTCGAGGGTGTCGAGCTGCGCATGGACCCAACCGGGATCGGGGCGCTCGTCCGCGATGCGTTGAGCGAGACGGAGGCTGCGGCTCAAGGTGGTGTAGTCCGCCACCCGGTTCTGCACCCGCCACATCGCCGTCAGCGGTCCACCTTCCACACCTCGCGGGATCGAGACGAGGATCGTGGTCCCCGTGACGTCGAGGTGTGTCCGCGGGAGCCCATAGGCGCCGGCGATCGCCGACATCGTCGCTTCGACGTCCGCGGTCCCGGCTTGCGACGCGAGCAGAAGTGCCCCCGTGCGCAAGGTGAGGTCCAGGACGTCCTGGGCATGAGCGCGACCGATCTGCGGCATGGCGACCGGATCCGGCCGTTCAGCGCGGGGCACTGGCATCCGATCCCGGCAGGCGCGGCCCGGTCTTTCGTCCGCGGTCGCCCGCAAGTGATGTTCGAGTGGTGGAAGAGACCATCCCTGCCAGGATGGCACGGTCACGACCTGACGAGGCGGCGACATCCGATCGGGACGGCACGTCCAGGTGCCCACGTCCGGTGAACTCGGCGGAAATCGGGTCGGGGAGTGGTCCGGAAAGCGCACTAGCGTTCCCGGCGTGTTGCAGCGACTCGACCTCCGTGGGCTCGACGGTGATCTTGCCGACGTGCTGCCCGCGCCCACCACCGGCGGCGACGAGCCGTCGGAGGCCGTCGCCGCCATCGTCGCCGAGGTGCGAGAAGGTGGCGACGCAGCGGTTCTGGACTGCACCCAACGGTTCGACGGGGTTCGTCTCAGCACCCCGATCGTCCCGAACGATGCGATGGCCACTGCCCTGGGACGGATACCCGATGAACTGGTCGACGCACTCGAACGGGGTGCCGAGCGGATCCGGGCGTTCCACGAGCACCAGCTCGCCCACACCGCGGCACCGTTCCGCTCCACCGATGAAACAGGAGTGACCGTCGAGACGGTGTTCCGACCGGTCGGCTCGGCGGCGTGTTACGTGCCGGGCGGACGGGCCACCTATCCCAGCACCGTGCTGCACACGGCCATTCCGGCGCGGGTCGCCGGCGTGGAACGGGTGGTGGTGTGCGTGCCCCCTGGCCCTGATGGTGCCGTGCCCGACGTCACGCTGGCCGCGTGTGCAATCGCCGGGGTCGACGAGATCGTCTCGGTGGGAGGCGCGCGAGGCGATCGCGGCGGTGGCTCACGGCACCGAGACGATCCGCCCCGTCGAGGTGATCGTGGGACCGGGCAACATCTACGTCGCCCTGGCGAAACGCGCCGTGGCCGAGCGGGTCGGCGTTCCCAGCGCGTTCGCCGGCCCCTCGGAGGTGGTGGTCGTTGCGGACGGCTCCGCACCGGTCGATCTGGTGGCGATCGACCTGCTGGTCCAGGCCGAACACGGACCGCTCGGTCTCGCCTGGTGTGTGACCTGGGACGAATCCGTGGCCGACGCGGTCACCGCGGCAGTGGCCCGTCAGGCCGCCACGTCCGTGCGCCGGGAGGACATCGAAGCGACGCTCGCCGGCAACGGCTACGTCGTGGTCTGCGACGGACCGGCCCAGGCGATCGCCGTGGTCGATGTCGTCGCGCCCGAGCACCTCGAGCTGATCGTGCAAGACCCTGGACTGCTTGCCGCGCAGGTCCGCAACGTGGGCGCGATCTTCTGCGGCCCGGCCACCCCGGCTTCGCTGGGTGACTACGTCGCGGGACCCAGTCACGTGCTGCCCACCCACCGCACCGCCCGGTACGGGCAGGCGCTGGGGGTGCGGGACTTCCTCAAGGAGATGCACGTGGTGACGGCGACTCCCGAAGCGATGCGGACCCTCGCGCCGCTGGTGACGACCCTTGCAGAGGCCGAGGGTCTTTCCTGTCACGCCGAGTCTGCGCGCATGCGGATGGGCTCATGAACTCCTCGGCGTCAACTGCACCGATCGCGCCGCGCGACGACCTGGCCCTGATGGACGGCTACCACTCGCCCCAGGTCGACGTGGAGGTGCGGTTGAACACCAACGAATCGCCCTATCCACCTCCGGCGGGATTTCTTCCCGCCTTCACCGCGGCGCTGGCCAGCGTCGACTGGAATCGGTACCCGGACCGCGAGGCGCGGGAACTGCGGACCGCCATCGGTGCGCGCCACGGGGTCGGTCCCGAGCAGGTCTTTGCCGCCAATGGTTCGAACGAGGTGCTCCAGACGCTGCTGCTCACCTACGGCGGACCGGGCCGCGCTGCCGCGGTGTTCGAACCGACCTACGCGCTGCACCGCCACCTCGCCCGCATCACCGGGACCCACGTCGTGACCGGTACTCGGAGCGAGGACTTCCTGCTCGATCTCGCCGTCGTGCGGGCGTTGGTGGACACCGAGCAGCCCGACGTGGTCTTCCTCTGCTCTCCCAACAATCCCACGGGGCGGAACGAGCCGCGCGAGGTGATCGAGGCGATGGCCGGGGATGCCCGTCGGCTGACCGTCGTGGACGAGGCGTACGGACAGTTCGCCGACCGTTCGGCGCTCGACCTGGTCGCCGAGGACCGGACCTTGGTGGTCACCCGCACGTTCTCCAAGACCTGGGCCATGGCGGGGGCCCGACTGGGGTATCTGATCGGGCCGTCGTGGCTCGTCGACCAGTTGCTCAAGGTCGCGCTTCCCTACCACCTGGACGTGGTCAAGCAGCTCGCCGGGCGCGTGGCGTTGCGGTTCGGAGCCGAAATGGAAGCACGGGTAGCGGCGTTGCGCGAAGAACGGGGCCGACTCGTCGGGGCACTCGCCGAGCTCGAGGTGGACGTGGTGCCCTCCGATGCCAACTTCGTGCTGTTCCGCCCACGTGGCGTGGCAGCCGACGAGGTGTGGCGACGCCTGGTCGATGCCTCGGTCCTGGTGCGCAACTGTGCATCATGGCCTCGCCTGGAAGGCTGTCTGCGGGTCACCGTCGGCACCTCCGAGGAAGACGACCGGTTCCTGGCCGCCCTGAAGGAGATCCTCTGACATGCCCGCAACGCGCCGTGCCGAACGGTCCCGAACCACCAAGGAGACCGACATCGCCATCAGCCTGGACCTGGACGCTCCCCGGGGCATCGTCGACGTGCACACCGGGTTGCCGTTCTTCGACCACATGCTCGACCAGGTCGGTCGCCACGGAGGTTTCGACCTCGAGGTCCGGGCCCGGGGTGATCTCGAGGTCGACGGACACCACACGGTCGAGGACACCGGCATCCTCCTGGGCGAGGCGTTCGCCGAGGCGCTCGGCGACAAGTCCGGCGTGCGACGTTTCGCCAGCGGGTCCTATCCGCTCGACGAGGCGCTGATCGAAGTGGCGCTCGACCTGTCCGGACGCCCTTTCGTGCTCTACGACGTGCCCTTCGGTGAAGTCCTGCCCCTCGGCGACCCACCGTTCAACCCGGAGATGGCCGAACACTTCTGGTCGTCGTTCGCCACGGCTGCGGCGATCACGCTGCACGTGCACAAGCGGACGGGAACGAACACCCACCACGTCGTCGAAGCGACGTTCAAGGGGGTCGCCAGATGCTTGCGTGATGCCGTGCGCGTCGAAGGATCCGACGTCCCGTCCACCAAGGGCGTGCTGTGACCGGACCGGTCCGGATCGCCGTGGTCGACTACGGCGTCGGCAATCTGCGGAGTGCCGAGAAGGCCTTCCAGCATTTCGGTGCCGATGCCCGCCTGACCACGGATCCCGCCGACATCGACGCGGCCGACGGCGTGGTCGTCCCCGGGGTCGGAGCATTCGCCGGGTGCGTGCGGGCGCTGGACGATGCCGGTCTGACCGCGGCGGTCACCGCGGCGGCGAGCGCTGCCCGCGACGGCGCCGGGGTGCCGTTCCTGGGGATCTGCGTGGGGATGCAGTTGCTGTACGAGCGATCCGAGGAGAACCCGGAGGTGGCGGGCCTGGGCGTGTTGCCCGGCACCGTGCGGGCGCTCGATCCGGGCGTGAAGTCCCCGCAGATGCAGTGGAACCGCCTCGATCTCGACGAGCCCGATCACCCGCTGTTCGCCGGGCTTGAACCCGAGTCGTGGTGCTATTTCGTCCACGGCTTCGCCGCACCGGTCGCGGACGGCACCATCGCCCACTGCGAGTACGGCGGCACCGTTTGTGCCGCGGTGGGAACCGGAGCCCTGGTCGCCACCCAGTTCCACCCGGAGAAGTCGGGACCGATCGGTCTGAGGATCCTCGCCAACTTCGCCGAGATGTGTGCCCGGGAACCGGTCGGGTGAGCTTCGATCTGTATCCGGCGATCGACCTGCGGGACGGCCGTTGTGTGCGGCTGACCCAGGGCGATTTCGACCGGGAGACCACTTACGGCGACGACCCTGCGGCACAGGCGCGGCGCTTCGCCGGTGAGGGGGCGACCTGGATCCACGTGGTGGATCTCGATGCGGCACGCCGTGGCGAGGCCCACAACCTGGGTCACATCGCCGCGATCGCCGACGCCGTCGAGGCGCGGGTGCAGTCGGGGGGTGGCGTCCGTGACCGGGCCAAGGCCGAGGCGCTGTTCGACGTGGGCGTCGATCGGGTCGTCGTGGGCACCGCCGCACTCGAGCATCCGACGCTCGTCGACGAATTGGTCGCAGCCCACCCCGACGGTGTCGCCGTCGGTCTCGATGCCCGGCGGGTCGTGGGAGAGTCCGGCTCGGCCCACTACCGGGTGGCCACCCGCGGCTGGGAGCACGATTCGGGCCACGACCTGGTCGAGGTCGCCCGGCCGGTTCGCCGACTCGGGGGTGGCCGCCTTCGTCGTCACCGAGATCGGTCGCGACGGCACCATGGAAGGTCCTGATCTCGAAGGTCTCAGTGGCGCACTGGAATCCACCGACGTGGCGGTCATCGCCTCGGGCGGAGTGGGTCGCCTCCGGGATCTCCGTGTGCTCGCCGACCTCGAGGTCGGATTCCGGCGGCTCTCCGGGGCGATCGTGGGTCGGGCCCTGTACGAGGGTGCGTTCACCGTCGCCGACGGACTCGCCGAGTTGGAGGACGAGTCGAGCTCGACCTGACCGGCATCGAGGTCGGTGTGGGTCAGAGCTGCGCCTTGTGGTTCCAGATGCGCAGCACCGGCAGGTCGTGTTTGGTGTCCAGCACGCAGAGCGAACCGGAATCCAGGGCGAGATGCGCGCCGAAACGCGCGGGCCGGCCGAGCCAGCGGGCACCGAGTACCCGGAGGAGGTGGCCATGTGCGGCGAGGGCCACGTTCCGCCCCGCATCGACGTCGTCCCGAACCGCCGCGAGCACCCGATCGACCCGGGCGACGACGTCGTCCGCGCTTTCCCCGCCGGGCGCATCGTCGGCGAAGATCGTCCAACCCGGATCGGACTGGTGGATCTCCTCTGAGGTGCAGCCCTCGTAGTCGCCGTAGTCCCACTCGCGCAGGTCTTCGTCGATGATCGGAGTCGGCCGGTCCAGTCCGGCCAGTTGCGCGGTCGTCCGAGCCCTGATCAGCGGTGAGGTGCGGATCTGCGCAAAGGTCCAACGGTCCAGGAGCCCGGCCAGGGCGCGGGCTTCCCGCTCGCCCTGGGGGGTGAGGGGCACATCGGTGGTCCCGGTGTGGCGGCCGGTCCGGCTCCATTCGGTTTCGCCATGCCGGACGAGCACGACCTGCCCCGGCGTCGGGCGGCCGCTCATCGGCGCTGCCAGCATTCGAGATGCAGGACCTCGTCGACGCTGCGACGGTGCTTGGGTCCGTAGCGCCCGATCGGCCAACCCAGGGCGATCACACAGGTCGGCTCCACCGTGAACGGCAGACCCAGCGCCCGGCGGGCCACGGTCTGGGACCACAGCGGAAGGGTGACCAGCGATGCACCCAGACCGATTGCTCTGGCCCCGAGCAGGATGTTCTGGACGCTGGGGTAGATCGAGCCGTAGTGGCTCGAATCGGCGATCGCCGGCACCGGCACGATCGGCGGGCGCGACTGGGTGTGCAGACACGGCACGATCAGGACGGGGATGTCCTCGAAACGGTCGACCTGCCACTGCACCGACCGCAGGATCCGCTGGGTGGCGTCATCGGTCTTCATCTTCTGGCCGAGCCCGCCGTAGATCTTCCAGGCCGTTCGGTACTGTCGGGCGAGGGTCGCCTTCGTCTCGGAATCGGTGACCACGACGAATTCCCAGTTCTGGGCATTCGACCCGGTCGGGCCTTCCATGCCGAGCTCGACCAACCGCCTCACGATGTGCGGTGCGACCGGATCCGCGTGGATCCGGCGGATCGAACGTTGGGTGACCATCGCGTCGACCACCGACATCGCGGACAGGCGCCGCTCGACCTCCGCGGGGTCGTCGGTCGGTGGGAGTTCGTTCGGAGGGGCCGTGTCGGACATGGCTCCAGTGTGACCGATGAGAACGGCCTGTGTCCTCTCAGGCGGACCCCGGTAACGTCCCTGGCGATGCAAGCCGCCCGGGTGATTCCCTGTCTCGACGTCGATCGCGGGCGGGTCGTCAAAGGCGTCAACTTCGTCGGCCTACGCGACGCGGGCGACCCGGTGGAGCTCGCCCAGCGTTACGACACCGAGGGTGCCGACGAGTTGGTGTTCCTCGACATCACCGCCTCTTCGGACGACCGGGACACCATGGTCGATGTCGTGGCCCGCACCGCAGAAGAGGTGTTCATTCCCTTCACGGTCGGCGGGGGAATCCGCAGCGTCGACGACGCCCGCCGGATGCTGCGCGCGGGGGCGGACAAGGTGAGCCTGAACACCGCCGCGGTCCAACGGCCCGAGGTGATCACCGAGGTCGCCGACGTGTTCGGCCGCCAGTGTGTGGTCGTCGCGATCGACGCCAAGGCCCGCGCCGACGCAAGTGGTTGGGAGGTGTACCTGCACGGCGGCCGCACGCCCACGGGTTTGGACGTCCAGCAGTGGGCTGCACGCGCGACCGAGCTGGGGGCCGGAGAACTTCTGGTCACCTCGATGGACCGCGACGGCACGCGGGGCGGCTTCGACCTCGAGCTCACGCGGGCGCTCGCCGACGCGTTGCCGGTGCCCCTGATCGCCTCGGGGGGAGTGGGAAGTCTGGGCGATCTCGCCGACGGCGTCACCGAAGGCCACGCGGACGGGGTGCTCGCGGCGTCGATCTTCCACTTCGCGGAGCACACGATCGTCGAGGCCAAGGAACTGATGGCACAACGGGGGATAACCGTTCGTCCCCTGCTGCGGTGAAGCCGTAGTCTTCGTCGACGATGAGCGACGCCCGCGCCACCCCCATCGACCTCTACGAAGACGAACTCGCCCAGGTGCGATTCGACGCCGACGGGCTCGTACCGGCGATCGTGCAGGAGCACGACACCGGTGAGGTGTTGATGTTGGCCTGGATGAACGAGGCGACGCTGCGGCGCAGTCTCGCCGAGGGTCGGACCGTGTTCTGGAGCCGGTCGAGGCAGGAGGAATGGCGCAAAGGCGACACCTCGGGCGAGCGGCAGTGGATCCGCGCGGCGTCCTATGACTGCGACGGCGACGCGCTGTTGTTCATCGTCGACCAGGACGGCCAAGGTGCCTGCCATACGGGGCACCATGCGTGCTTCTACCGGCACTTCGGCGCACGCGCCTGAACGGCAGAGATGGCCCAGCCCACCCGAGACGAGTTCCGTGCGCTCGCCCGGCGACATCGGATCGTCCCGGTCTGGCGGGAGCTGCTCGCGGATCTGATCACGCCGGTCGCCGCGTTCGTCCGCCTGTGTGGCGACGAACCGGGGTTCCTGTTCGAGTCGGTCGAACACGGTGAACGCTGGGGTCGTTGGTCTTTCGTGGGCCGTCGGCCGCTGGCAACGCTGCGCGCACAGGGTTCCGCGGTGACCATCGAAGGTCCGCTGGAAGTCCGCGTGCCCCGCGAGCGGGGCGTCCTGGCGGCCATCGAGGAGATCCTCGGAGGCTTCCGGGCACCTGCCATCGACGGGCTGCCGCCGCTGCATGGTGGATTGGTCGGCTATCTGGGTTACGACGTGGTACGTGAGGTCGAGCATCTCCCGTCGCCTCCTCCGGATGATCGGGGATTCCCCGACGCCGTCCTCGGGGTGATCGGTGAGTTGGCCGCCTTCGACCATTTCCAACAGCGGGTGACGTTGGTGGCCAACTCCTTCGTTCCCGAAGGGGCGACCGACGCCGAGATCGACCTCGTCTACGACGACGCATGTGTGCGCCTCGACTCGCTCGCCGTCGACGGCGCCCGCCCTCTGGACGAACCGCTGATGGAACCGCCGATTGCAGAAGAGGAACCGATCGGGGCCACCTCCGACATGGGTTCGGCTGCGTACCGGGCGGCTGTGGACGCGGCCCGGGAACACATCGCCGCCGGTGACATCTTCCAGGTGGTGCTCTCCCAGCGGTTCGGGTTCGATCTGGATGCCGAGCCGTTCGACACCTACCGGGTGCTGCGCCAGATCAATCCGAGTCCGTACATGTACTTCTTCCGGGACCCGGAGCTGAGCCTCGTGGGTTCCTCGCCCGAACCGTTGGTGACCCTGCGGGACGGTGTGGTCACGTCCCGTCCGATCGCCGGCACACGGTTTCGGGGCAAGACCGACGCGGACGACCGACGGCTGGCGGCCGAGTTGCAGGAGCATCCCAAGGAAGTCGCGGAACACGTGATGTTGGTGGACCTCGCACGCAACGACGTCGGCCGGGTCGTCGAGTTCGGCACCTGTGCGGTCGACGAGCTGATGACGCTCGAACGGTACAGCCATGTGATGCATCTCACCTCCCAGGTCTCCGGCACACTGCGGGCCGACGCGGGGCCGGTCGAGGTCCTGCGGGCCACGATGCCCGCCGGAACGGTGTCGGGTGCTCCCAAGGTGCGGGCGATGGAGATCATCGACGACCTGGAGGTACATCGGCGTGGTCCCTACGCGGGCGTGGTCGGCTACGTCGATTTCGCCGGCACCCTCGACGTCGCGATCGCGATCCGCACCATGGTCGTCGCTCCGGATGGCCGTGCATGGGTGCAGGCGGGTGCAGGAATCGTCGCCGACAGTGTGGCTGCGGACGAGGATCTGGAGTGTCACAACAAGGCCCGGGCACTGCTGGCTGCGGTGCCGGCGGCCCGACGGATGACCGCGGCCCGCAGGAACCGCTGACCGGGGCTCGGCCAGGTCGACCGCGACCTGGCCGACTCAGGTGGGATCCCCTGTGGGAGCGGATACTTTTCAGTCCGGTGAAGCCATGACGTCCGAACAGGAACCGAGCGAACCCGACGATCGCCCGCCATGGTCGCGCCGTGCCGTGCTGGGTGGGCTGGCCGCGAGCGCGGTCGGCGCGATCGGTTGGGCGGGGAACCGCTCGGACGAGCGCGTATCCGGGACGGGCCGATCCACCCCGGCGCCGGGGACGACGTCGCCGTCGTCGACGACTTCCTTGACGACGACGACGTCACCGCCGAGGACCGAGCGCCGCCGGGGCGATCGGCGGGTGTCCATCGTCGAGGAGAACGCGAAACCCGGCACCGCCGACTGGGCGATACCCCAGGATCCGACCCGCTGGGACCGGATCCGCGGGTTCGCCAACCGCACCAGTGTCGCCCCGGGCGAGACCGTGGCACTCCACATCTCGACCGCGGCGCCGTCCTACCGCGTGGCGGCCTACCGGATGGGCTACTACGGCGGGGCCGGAGGCCGGCTCGTCTGGAAGAGCGGCGCGCTGCCCGGGAAGGCCCAGGCGCCACCGCGTACCGATCCGACGACCAACATGCGCGACGCTCCCTGGTCCCCCTCGGTCTGGATCCCCATCGACGGCGCCTGGGTCCCCGGTTCGTACCTGCTCACCCTGACCAGCACCGACGGCGGGGTCTCCCAGGTTCCCCTCGTCGTGCGCGACGATGCCCATCCCGACCCGGAAGTCCACATCCAACACGACGTGACCACCTGGCAGGCCTACAACCTGTGGGGAGGCGCCAGTCTGTACCAAGGGGACAAGGGCCGTTCGACGAAGGTGAGCTTCGACCGGCCCTACGGGTTGAGCGGTAGCGGAAACTTCCTCGGCGGCGTCCACGAGATCGCGATGTTGGTCGAGTCACTGGGCTACGAGGTCACCTACTCGACGAGCCTCGACACCCATGCACGACCCGCCGACTGTGCCCGACCCAAGGTGTGGATCTCACCGGCACACGACGAGTACTGGTCCTGGGAGATGCGCCAGGGAGTGACCGCGGCCCGCGATCACCACGGTGTGAACTTCATGATCCTCGGCGCGAACTGCATGTTCCGCCGGATCCGGCTGGAACCCTCCGCGCTCGGTCCGAACCGGATCCAGGTCAACTACCGGGACCCGGCCCTCGACCCGCTCACCGGCGTGGACGACAAGCGCGTGACGACCAGTTGGCGGGAAGCCCCCTACCGGGACCCGGAGAGTTCGTTCACCGGCGTGTTCTACGAGTCGAATCCGGTGTCGGCGGACATGGTCATCGCCGATGCAGAGGCGTGGATGTTCCACGGCACCGGCGTGCGTAACGGCGACCGGTGGCCGCGGCTGGTCGGAAACGAATACGACCGGGTGACCCCCGAGGTTCCGACCCCGTCGACGATCCAGGTCCTGGCGCACTCCCCGGTGGTGTGCCGGGGGCACCACACGTTCGCCGACATGACCTACTACACGACCGGCTCCGGAGCGGGCGTGTTCTCCTCGGGCAGCATCTGGTTCGAACGCCACCTCGCCCCACCGGGGAGCGCCTCGGATCGTCCCGTCATCCGCATGGTCACCAACCTGCTCGACGTGTTCACCAAGGCCCCGGCGGGCCGAACCCGTCCTTCGAAGCCGAACCTGGATCGATTGGGGATTCGCGCCGGCTACCTTCCGACGGGCTGGACCGAGCTCTAGCCCGCGTGTGGCGGCCGACGCGCGAGTGTCGGCGATTCCGGTCAGGGATTCGTGGTGATCGAGTAGCTCCGGTCGGGCAACTCGACCCACGTCTGACCGGGGGTGAGGGCGATCTCGTGCCCCTTGCCGTCGAGCAACTTCGGCGGCTGGTTCTGATCGGTTCTGCTCCAGGTGCCACGGGTCACCCGGCCGGCGCTGAACACTTCGGCCGGGCCCGAACCGTCGATGACGCCACGGCCGTCGGGCACATCGGGGTTGGGCGAGTAGGGGATCGACAGCACGACGACGTTGGCCGCCCGCACCCGGCTGCCGTCGGCGAGGATGTCGGGAGCGCCGAATCGAGTGCGAAGCCACGTGCGGGACTTGGCGCTCCAGGTCCAGGACACCTCATAGGGCGATCGGTAGTGAACCGTCAGCGAATGCACCGGCGATCCGGTGGCCGCGGTTCCCTTGGTCCGAAACGCGAAGAGTGGCCGAGGAGCGCCGGTGTGGCAGGCGCCGGACATCTGATCGACCCTGGCATACAGGTTGTTCGGTGCGTGCCCGTTCGGGTCGCGGAACATCATCGGCCCGGCCCGGTCCTCATCGAGCTGACGAACCGGCGCCCCCTGGATCGAATCGAGTTCGATCTGGTTGCCACCGGAAAACGCGAAGACGCCGTGCAGGGGTTGGACGAGCGTGTGGTCGGAGGGGCGCACCGATCGGAGACCGCCGACCTTGTCCGGCGTGCGCGACTGGAACACGGCCATCAGCCGGGTGATGCCGCCATCCACCACGATCTCGTAGACGACATCCGCTGAATCGACGCCGTACTGAGGACGCGCATCGGCAGTGTTGCCGATCTTGACGCTCACCGCGCAGCGTTTGGTGACGGCGTCCGTCGTCGCCAACCCGGTGAGCGGCGCCACCGGTCGTCGGGCCGCCGTCGACGACGTCGTGGTGTCCTGCGCCGTGGTCGCGGTCCGTCGCGCACGGACCTTCGGCGCGGCCTGGGACTTCGAGCACTGCGCGGTGGACCCGATGCAGACCGCGGCGAGCAACAGGCCGAGTGCCCGTCGGGTGGTCGCCCGCGACCCGGGCGGTGACTTGGGGGGCTGGGCGGTGGACGTGGTTGCCATGGACTTCCTGTCGGATTCGGCCGACCTTCGGAACGGGTCGATCGGAGCAGAAAATACTGTCCGCCAACGCTGCAGCGGTGGATGGTCGAGCCGGAAGGAAGGTCGACCGGGCGCCCTTCAGGCGAGCGTGTTTGCCGCGTTGGTGGCCGCGACGGCGACGATCCCACCGCGGATGTCGCCTGCCATGCCATTGCCCATCCGGTTCATCACGTAGGCGACCGACGTTTCGGTGTCGAGATCGATCACCGCGATCGAACCGCCCCATCCGCCCCAGAAGAACGACCGTGGATTCGGGCTGAGGGGGATCGTGTCGCTCATCAGCCCGAAACCGAGGCCGAAACGCATGGTCATGCCGAGGACCCGATCGGTGGTGTTCGACTGTTCCTCGAGGATCCGCTCCACGGTGTCCGGTTGCAGCAGCCGGATGCCATCCACGGCGCCGCCACAGGCGAGCGCGCTGTGGATCCGGGCCACCGAGCGGGCGTTCCCGATGCCGCCTGCTGCGGGAATCTCCGCGGCGCGCCAGGCCCGGGTGCCGGGTTCGGTGCCATCCAGCGGGCAACTGAGCACCGAGCGTGCCGCGATCGAATCACGGGCGCTGTCGGCCTGAGCCGCCAATGCGGCGAGGTCGGGGGGAACGAGGTCGGCGACCCGGTCGTCCTCGGATGCGGGCAGGCCGATGTGGAAGTCCGCCTCCAGGGGGCCGGCGACCTCCTCGGCGAAGTACGTTCCCAACGACCGTCCCGACACTCGACGCACGACCTCGCCCAGCAGGTAGCCCTGGGTCACCAGGTGGTAGCCCGACCCGTCGCCGGGGGTCCACCATGGTGTCTGGGCGGCGAGGTGGCGACAGATCGCATCCCAGTCGTAGAGATCGTACGGGGTGACCGGCGGGTCGAAGCCACTGAGCCCGGCGGTGTGGCTCATCACCTGAGCGACCCGGATGTCGGCCTTGCCGTGTGTCGCGAACTCGGGCCAGTACTCGGCCACCGGTGCCGCGAGGTCGACGAGTCCCTGGTCCACGAGCATCAGGACACAGATGAACGTCATCGTCTTGGTGGTCGAGTACACGTTCACGATGGTGTCGGTGGCCCATGGCCGACCGTGCTGGTCGGCATCACCGGCCCACAGGTCGACGACCGGTCTGCCCCGGTGGGTGACCGCAGCGGCTGCGCCGAGTTCCTCGCCCCGATCGAAGTTCGCGCGGAAGGCGTCGCGCACCGCGCCGAAGCCCTCGTCGCAGAATCCGTGGATTTGCATCGGTCGCACCCCTTGTTCGCTGGTGGGGGCAAGGTACCATCGTCGTCCATGACGAAAACAGCGATGTTTGCAAACCTGGTGGCACTCCCTGACCAGGCCGACGAAGTCGAGGCGATCCTCAGGGACCTCGTGGCCAGCACGGAGGAGGAAGCCGGTACCGAGGTGTACGTGATGACCCGCGACCCGAACCGGAGCGACGCGTTCTGGTTCTTCGAGCTCTACACCGACGAGGCCGCACTCGGTGCCCACGCCGCCGGATCGGGCATGGCCGCGGCGCTGGTCGGGTTGGACGGCAAACTCGCCGAGGCCCCGATGCTCACCCAGGTCGAACCGCTGGCCGCCAAGGGTCTCGCCCTTTGACCTATCTCGACCGGATCCTCGAGGCGCACCGGGCCGGTGCCAGGGCCGACGAGCGGGAAGTCGCGGCACTGGAGACACGAGCCCGTGCCGAGAGCCCGACCCGAGGTTTTCCGCCGCGCTCCGAGCCTCGCGGTGGGCTCGCCGTCATCGCCGAGATCAAGCGGCGGTCGCCATCGAAAGGCGACCTGTATCCCGGTCTCGATCCTGCGACGGTCGCCGCGGCGTATGCGGCCGGAGGAGCATCGTGTCTGTCGGTCCTCACCGATGAGCAGTTCTTCGGCGGAAGCCGGGCAGATCTCGAAGCCGCGCGACGTGCCGTCGAACTGCCGGTCCTGCGCAAGGACTTCACCGTGTCCATGGCCGATGTCTGCGACGCCCGCCTCATGGGCGCAGATGCGGTGTTGCTGATCGTCGCCGCGCTCGACGCATCCGAGTTGGCCGACCTCCATGCGTTGGCGATCGAACTGGGTCTGGATGCACTGGTCGAATGCCACGACTCCGCCGAGGTCGACCAGGCGCTGGCGGTGGGAGCAACCCTGATCGGCGTGAATCAGCGCGACCTGACGACCTTCGCGGTCGACACCGATCGAGCCGTGCGGGTGGCCGGATCGATTCCCGCCGACGTCGTGAAGGTGGCGGAATCGGGAATCGACGGACCCGCGGCGGCCCGACGACTGGCCGAAGCGGGCTACGACGCCGTGCTCGTCGGTGAGTCACTCGTGACCTCCCGTGACGCGGCAGCGGCCGTGCGCGAACTGCGAGAGGTGGAACGTTGACCGGTTGCCACAGAGCGAACCCGTAGCATCCACAGCGTGTTCGTCAAGGTCTGCGGGATCACCACCGAGGAGGACGCGCTGGTCGCCGTGGCGATGGGCGCGGATGCCGTCGGTTTCAACTTTGCCCCGGCGTCCCCACGCCGGATCGCGGTCGCCCGGGCCCGGGACATCGCGGTGCGCCTGCCACCCGAAGTGCTCACGGTCGGAGTATTCCGGGACGAGAGCCCCGACCGGGTGGTGCAGATGGTGGATACGGCGGGGCTGCGAGGCGCCCAGTTGCACGGTCACGAGGGTCCCGAGGAGTCCCAGTGGGTGGCCCAGCGGGTCTCGGTGCTCATCAAGGCGTTTCCGGCCGGATCCCCGGATCTGGACCATTGGGAGGAGTTCGGGGCGGATGCGATCATGATCGACTCCCCCCGACCGGGCAGCGGCGAGGTCTTCGACTGGTCCCTGGCGGAAGGCGCGCCCAAGGGCAAGCGGGTCATCCTCGCCGGTGGTCTGGACCCGGACAACGTGGCGGCGGCCATCGAGCGGGTGCAACCGTGGGGAGTCGACGCCGCGACCGGCCTCGAGGTCGACGGTGGCGAGCCGGGACGGAAGGACCCGCGCAAGGTCCGCGCCTTCATCTCGAACGCACGTGCCGCCGAGCCCGAAGGTTATGAAGGCTCTGACGAGCTTCCCTACGACTGGATGAGCGAATGACCCGGTCGGGATGGCAGATGGGCGAACCCTCCGAGGCCGGCCGATTCGGAGAGTTCGGAGGGCGGTTCGTACCCGAGACCCTGGTCCCGGCGTGCACCGAGCTCGAAGCCGCCTTCCGGGACGCCTGGGCCGACCCGTCCTTCCGGGCCGAGCTGGACGGGTGGTTGCGCGACTACGCCGGCCGGCCGTCGCTGCTCACCGAGTGTCGACGGTTGTCTGCCGAGCTGGGATGTCGGGTGCTGCTCAAGCGTGAGGACCTGAACCACACCGGCAGCCACAAGATCAACAACGTCCTGGGTCAGGCGCTGCTCGCCAGGCGCATGGGCAAGCACCGCCTCGTCGCCGAGACCGGAGCCGGGCAGCACGGGGTCGCCACCGCGACCGTGGCGGCGCTCTTCGGCCTGGAATGCGTGGTGTACATGGGCGAGGTCGACATGGAACGCCAGGAGCTGAACGTCTTCCGGATGGAACTGCTGGGGAGCGAGGTGCGGCCGGCGACCACCGGGAGTCGCACGCTCAAGGACGCGGTGAACGAGGCGCTCCGCGACTGGGTCGCGACGGTGGCGACCACGCACTATCTGCTCGGTTCGGTGATGGGACCGCATCCCTATCCGTGGATCGTGAGAGAGCTCCAACGCGTCATCGGCGACGAGGCACGCGACCAGTGTCGTGCGCAGACAGGTGGCGATCCCGACGTGGTGGTCGCCTGTGTCGGCGGGGGCTCGAATGCGGCGGGAATCTTCGCCGGCTTCGTCGGTACCGACGCCGAGCTGGTGGGTGTCGAGCCGGCCGGCGGTGCCGCCGTCGGGCGCGGCGTTCCCGGCATCGTCCATGGCATGTACTCGTATCTGCTCCAGGACGAGCACGGCCAGGTGCTCGAAGCCGAATCGATCTCGGCCGGTCTGGACTATCCGGGGATCGGGCCGGAACACGCGCAACTGGCTGCCACCGGTCGGGCGCACTATGCATCGGTCACCGACGACGAGGTCCTCGATGCGTTCCAGTTGTTGTCGCGGACCGAAGGCATCATCCCGGCCCTCGAATCGGCGCACGCACTCGCGTGGGTGAGTCGCGAACGATCGGCACTCGCGGGCAAGACCGTGGTGGTGAACTTGTCGGGCCGGGGGGACAAGGACGTGGCCCAGGTGGCGCGGATCCTCGGAGCCCTCGATGCCTGAAGAGCCGGGCCGTGCCATGGAGGCGTCGTTGCGCGCGGCCCGTGCCAACGGGCGCAAGCTCCTCGGTCCGTATGTGACCGGACAGCTTCGGGCCGACTGGCTGGACGTGGTCTCGGCCTATGTCGAGTCAGGGGCCGACCTCATCGAGATCGGTCTCCCCTTCTCGGACCCGGTGATGGACGGTCCCACCATCCAGGCGGCATCCGCGCAGGCCCTTGCGCGTGGGGCGACACCACTGGGGATCCTGGCGGAATTGGCGGCCGTCGAATGGCCTGTGCCGCTGGTCGTGATGACGTACTACAACCTGGTTCACCGTGTCGGCGTCGAACGCTTCGCCGACGAGCTGGCCGCAGCCGGGGTGAGCGGTGTCATCCTGCCGGACGTCCCGATCGAGGAACTCGGTCCCTGGTGGGATGCGGCCGGGTCACATGGCCTGGCGACGGTCGGCCTTGTCGGTCCGGTGACGCCCGACGACCGGATGGCCCGGGTCTGTGGCCATGCTTCAGGGTTCGTCTACGGCGTGAACCTGATGGGGGTCACCGGGGAACGCCGGGACGTCCCGGCCGAATCGGCGCAACTCGCCGGCCGGATCAAAGCGGCGACCGACCTTCCGGCACTCATGGGTTTCGGCATCTCGACACCGCACCAGGCTGCAACCATCGCGGCGGCCGCCGATGGGGTGATCGTCGCCTCCGCGATCATGCGGCGACTCCTGGAAGGCGGCTCGGCCGACGACGCGGGCGCCCTCGTCGCAGGTTTCCGTGCCGCTCTGGACCAGCCCGACGAAGAGCACGGACCCTAGCGACCGGATCGTCGCCTCACTGCCCGGCAGGGCTGGCCGGCGCGTTGCCGCTCGTACCGTTGCCGTCGGCGAACGCATCGAACGACGCGCTGGTCACGATCCACCCGATCTTGCGATGTTCCGTGTTGATCTGCACGAGCCCTGATCGGGTTCTGTAGACACAGCCGCCCTGAGGGAGTGACGGGTCGGTGGTGCACCCCCGCATCCACATGGCCGGGTCGGGGGTGGCGAAGATCCCCTTCACGGCGAGCGGGGTGGCGATCTTCGCGGCAGCGGTCCGGTCGTGGGCGTTCCACGCGGCCACCAACCGGCCGGCTGCGTCGTCGCTCGTGGCGGCACCCTGGGTCGGACCCGGGGGAGTCGTCGTGGTCGGCGCGACCGTCGTGGTCGTGGTCGTGGTCGTCGACGCGGGCGCGGTTTCCGTCGATGCTGCCGGCGTCGACGACGCTCCGGAGCAGCCGGCCACCAGGATGGTTCCCACCAGGAGGATCCCGATGGCCAACTCGTTCGGTCGTCGCATGATTTCGAGCATCCTATCCGGAGAGGTTTTCCTCGAACCACGTGATGGTGCGACGGCGGGCCAGAGCGGCAGCTTCGGTGGCGAAGTCCGCGCCGGGCTCGAAGAATCCCGCGGAGGTCCCCGGGTAGTCGAAGCACTCCACGACCGGACACTCCAGGTGCAGCGCCGCACTCAGGAGGACCTTCTCGTCGTCGTCGACGAGGTCGTCGTGCTCGGCGAAATGGCCCTGCACGGCACAATCCAGATCCAATCCCTCGACGTCCTGTGATCCGTAGAAGAAGCTGACCGCGCCGACCAGGCCGGGTGCCCGCGACGCCAACCAGAGTGCCCAGGACGCCCCCATCTGCAGCCCCAGAACACCGATCGGCGCGTCAGGAGTGACCGTCGAGTCTCGCAGGAGGGTCGCCGACGACAGCACCAGATCGGCGACCACGTTCATGTCCCGCTGGTCGAGCCAGGCCCGGGCCACCTCCGGGTCGTCGGTGGTCCGGGAATCGCCGACCAGGTCGGGCGCGAGGGCCACGAATCCCGCGTCGGCCAGGTCGTCACAGATGGCGCGGATCGGATTTCCGAGACCCCACCACGATCCGAGCACCAACACCGCCCGGCCCTCACCGGACCGCGGCGCGACCAGATAGCCGCTTCCGCTCACCGCACATCGGCGTCCGGCGAGACGACCTCGCTCCGGCGCGGGTCGAACGGCGGCGTCTACCTGGTGGGCGCGGTCCATGGCCGGCAAGCTACCGTCTCACTTCATGGTCCAGGAACGCAGGACACTCGACGTCGGTGACCGGGCTCCGGCCTTCAACCTCACGAATCAGCATGGCGACAAGGTCCGGCTCTCGTCGTTCAAGGGGCGGTCGGTCCTCGTCTACTTCTATCCCAAGGCCGACACCCCGGGTTGCACGACTCAGGCCTGTGGGCTCCGCGACATCGCCGGGGACATCGGCGACACGGTGATCGTCGGCATCAGCCCCGATCCGCCCGAGAAGCTCGCGAAGTTCGACGACAAGTACGGCTTGGGCTTCACGTTGCTCTCCGACCCCGACCACAAGGTTCTCGAGGCCTACGGAGCGTGGGGTGAACGCTCCATGTACGGACGCAAGTTCATGGGGGTGATCCGTTCGGCGGTCCTGGTCGACCCCAAGGGGAGAGCCGGTCACGTGTGGCCGAAGATCTCGCCGAAGGACACCCCGCTCAAGCTTCTGGCGGCGTTGTCGGAACAGACGTGAGGCTGGTCGCGTCGAAGGTGTCGGCCAGCACCTCGGGGGCGCGGGCACGGTTCCGGCGGACCATCGCGTCGCGGAGGAGCTTGATGCTCAGGCCGGCTGCGAGGGCCGTGGCCGCGCGGCGGGTTCGGCGTCGCGTCATGTATGGGTAGGCTCCCTGGTCGGCACCTGCCATGCCCGGATGGCGAAATTGGCAAACGCGATGGTCTCAAACACCATTGCCCGAAAGGGCTTGCGGGTTCAAGTCCCGCTCCGGGCACCACCACGTGAGGAGAGCCGAGGGGGCCGACCTGTGAGTCCGACGCCAGACAATCCGATGGCACGGATCCTTTCCAACCTGGACCTGCCTGACACGGCCGCGGTTCGGGCGCTCCTCGACCATGCTCGACCAGTCGGTGGCCCGCACCGACCGCACGGGCCGCATCCTCGGACTCAAGCTGGGGACGCGGGATTTCCTCACCGAAGTCCCGGATCGGCTTCTGGACGACTTCGAAGCGTCGCCGAACATGTACCTCACCGACGCGGTCGGTTCACGGGCTCGTCGCCAACTGCAGGATGCGATCAGGGAGTGTCTGGAAACCGGCCGGAGCGTGCAGATGGAGTTCACCACGGGGGCCACGGGTCGGCGCCTGCATCTTGCGGCGACGTGCACTCCCTGTGGGCCCGACGAGGTTCTGTGGGCCGTCCGGGACCTCACGCCGCAGCACGACGAACGCCGTGCGGCGAAGGAACGGGCCGAGCTGGAATCGATGATCAACGACTGTCTGCATTCGCTGATCGACACCGAAGGCGAGCCGCTGCACCTCGCATTGGAATCCACCATGCAGCGCATCGGGGTCTTCTTCGGGGCGAATCGGGCATTCCTGCGCCGGTTTCGCGACGCCGATCATGTCGAGGTGGTCTGCCAGTGGCGGGCCTCGCACGTCCGCACGACGAATTCGGGGACCTCGCTCGCCGGGAGCCGGGCCTTTCCCTGGGCCTCACGGCAGCTCGCCCGCCATCCGGTGCTCGTGGTCTCCGACATGGACGATCTGGGTCCCGAGGCCGCCACGGACCTTACCAGCCTCAATCGTACCGGCGACCGTGGTCTCGTGTGGGTCCGTACGGGACCGCCGCGCCGGCCCACCGGCCTGTTCGGGTTGGTGTTCGACGACACTCCTCTGCGCGACGCGCCGGACGTCTACGAGCCGATCATCGGCCTCGCTGACACCATGTTGGCGTTGGTCGATCGGAGCGTCGACGCGGCCCGACGGGAAACCCAGCACCGGGTCTTCGAGTTGGTCGCGCGGGGCACACCGCTTCACGAGGTCCTGACCCAGGTATGCCGCCTTCGCGAAACCGGGCATCCGGGCCAGCACTGCGTGATCTGGCTCGCCGACGACGAGGGCCGCCTCCGACCGATCGGCTCGCCGGATTCGGGTTTTTCCGCCGCCGCACCCGAGTCGTGTCCACCAGACACTCCCGAGGCGGTTGCCGCCCGCGACGGGGTGTCGGGTTGGTGGCGCCGGGGCCCGAACTGCGGAAGCCTCGGCACGATGGCGGATCGTTGGGGGGCCAACGCTCTGGGTGTGACGCCGCTGCGTTCGGTCAGCCGGGGTCGGGTCACCGGGGTGCTCGCGGTCTACGACACCAGCGCGGACCCGGTCGATCTGGCGTCGAACGGAACAGACTCCGGCGATGTGGCGGCTTCTCTGGCCACGATTGCGATCGAGCGGGTCGCCGATCTCGAGGAGATGTCCCACCGTGCCACCCACGACGCGCTGACCGGACTCGCCAACCGGATCACCTTCCTCGACCGGGTCTCGGCCGCGTTGGAGCGGCCGACTTCCGTCGAACGATTGGCGGCCGTGTTGTACTGCGATGTCGATCGATTCAAGGAGATGAACGACCGGCTCGGGCACGCCACCGGAGACCTGCTGCTGGTCGAGGTGGGCCGGTGCATCGCCGCCCAGGGGCTTCCGGCGGCGCTGGTGGCCAGGCTGGGCGGTGACGAGTTCGCGGTGCTGCTCGAAGACCTGGCCGACGAGGACGAGGCTTTGGCGGTTGCCGAACGGATCCGGCGGGCGGTACGGGAGATGCGCGCCCCGGTCGAACCGGGGGTCACCGTCAGCATCGGGGTCGCCGTGACCCGCTCGGGAACCGACCATGCGGACGGCCTGCTCAGAGACGCCGACATGGCGATGTACCAGGCCAAGTCCGGAGGGCGGGATCGCGTGGAGATGTACCGTGAACGGTTCCGTCGCCAGGCACAGGAGCGGGATCATCTCGCACGGGAGCTCGCCGCGGCGATCGTCGACCGTCGAATCGAGGTCCATTTCCAACCGATGCTGGAGTTGACCACGCTCCGCCTGACCGGGTTCGAGGCGTTGGCGCGCTGGCATGACGATGCGTTGGGTGCGGTGTCACCGGGGACGTTCGTGTCGATCGCAGAGTCCAGCGGCCTGATCACCGAGTTGGGGGATGCGGTGCTCGAGATGGCCTTGGATGTGGCGCAGGACTGGGACGATCTCGATCTCCACGTGAACCTCTCGGCCCGACAGATCGACGCGCCCGGCGGCATCGACCGGCTGCTCGACCGGGTGACCACCTCGGTCGTGCCGGCCGAACGGATCGCCATGGAGATCACCGAGTCGGTGCTGCTCTCCGAGACGAGTGCGACCTTCGGAAACCTCGCCGCGTTGTTGGACGTCGGCATCGGACTGGTGCTGGACGACTTCGGCACCGGCTATGCGTCACTGACCTATCTGCGTCGTTTCCCGTTCCGGGGAATCAAAGTCGACCAGTCGTTCGTGGCGGGCATGACCGGCAGCGCCGATGACGCCACCATCGTCGCGATGGTGCTGGCCTTGGCGGCGTCGTTGGGGTTGGATGTGGTTGCGGAAGGGGTGGAGACCACGGATCAGGAGGAGCTGTTGCGACAAATGGGATGTGCCCGGGTGCAGGGGTTTCGCTACTCGCCGCGGTGCCCGCAGCCGAGATACCGGCGCTGATCGATCGGTTCGGCCAGACGAATCGAGTTCCGAGCTGAGCGCGGCGGGTCAGGTCAGGGGTGGCCGGGACCTTTGCCTTGTCTGGTGGCGATGAAGTGTTTCAGCGCGGCGGTGTCGAGCGAGTGGCACGACTGGTGTGTCACCCAGGCGGTGGCCACGACCCGCGCAGCTCCCGGAAGCGTCCCGGCCGGGGCCACGATCACGTGGTCGGACGCGAGCGCTTCGATCGCGTGGACGTCGGCGGTGCCGAGCTTGTGGTACTGGATGATCACGTGGCCCGCTTCGAGGATGCCGACCTGGACCTGGGGGACGATCGGCTCATGCTGGACACCGGTCACCGGCGGTGTCGGCTGATGGGCTCCCGAGGTCGGAGGGTCGGTGAGGTACGACGGCGTCGGAGCGCCCGGGAGGACGTGGGTCAACGACGCCGGGTCGAGGGCGTCGCGGGTCACCGGACCACATGCCGAACGGGACCTCGAAGAACAGGATGGCACGAGCACCGCGACCAGCAGGGACGACGCGACCATGGCGTACCGGCGCAACACCGTGCCAGCATCGCAGGTCGTCGGTACGTCCCGAGAGTCGAGGGCATAACCGGGACCTTGTCCGGTACTGCGGTGGGCCGAGGACGGCTCGTAGACTGCCCGCGTGCCACGGAACCGGATCGAGCGACGCCTGACCGGACATCGGCGCGCTCCTGGCGGAGCTTCGATCGCAGGCAGCCGTGGGTGCCGAGCAGCTCGAGCAGGTGCGTTCGGAGGCCGAGGACGCCCGGCTCCGGGCACTCGTGTCGGAAGCGCCACGCGATGTGCGCGATCATCGGGAGACGATGCGGCACGCCCAGACTCTCGAGAAGGACCAGCAGGTCGTCCTGAAGAGGATCGCCGAGCTCGAGCATCGCCAGGATGAACTGCTCGACGAGTTCGCGGCGGCGGAAAATCGGGCCTGAACAGACGAAAGGTGTCGACGTTGCCGACCCGAGTGGTCATCGCCGAAGACGAAGCCATCATCCGACTCGACCTGCGGGAGACCCTGGAGGAAGCGGGATACGATGTCGTGGGGGAGACCGGCCGGGGGGACGAAGCCGTCAACCTGGTCAGGGAACTGTCGCCCGACGTCGCCATTCTGGACATCAAGATGCCAGGCCTCGACGGCTTGTCGGCGGCGCGGGAGATCGCCGGCGAACGACGTGCGGCGGTGCTGATCCTGACGGCGTTCAGCCAACGGGACCTGATCGAACGTGCCAGGGACGCCGGCGCCATGGCGTATCTGGTCAAGCCGTACCAGCGCAATGATCTGATTCCCGCGATCGAGGTCGCGCTGGCCCGATTCGACGAGATGCGTGCGCTGCACGACCGGGCCAACAACCTCGAGGACCAGCTCGCGACCCGCAAGCTCGTGGACCGGGCCAAAGGTCATCTGATGGACCGCCACAAGATGACCGAGCAGGCGGCCTTCGGCTTCATCCAGCGGTCCGCGATGGAGCGCCGCCAGACCATGCGGGTCGTCGCCGAAGGGGTCCTCGCCGACGAGTTGACGCCGTGATCGACCGCGTCCGCGCCGAGACCCCGGATGCGGAACGCGCATTCTTCCGTTCGGAGTTCCGGCACCGCACCCTCGTGATCGCGGCCGTGCGGTGGCGGTGGTGGCGACGAGTTTGCGGTCGGCTCGATCCTGCCTGCCCTCGGTCCGCTCCTCGAGGCCGCCTGCCGGCTGGTGGTCTGTGTTCCGCACGGCCAGGCCGCGGACTGCGCGGCCGACGTCGGCGCACCGGTGCGTGACGTCCCCACGTCCGGTGAGCGAGCTCGCCGAACTGTGGATCGCCGTGGAGGATCATCAGGTCGTCGTGGTGGGCATCGACGCCGACGTGGCCCCGGCCGCGGCGGACGTCGCGGTCCGCCTGGGCGTGTCCAAACTGGTGATCACCGACCCCGAAGGAGGGTGGGGACCGAGCTTCGCTTCGGAAGAGGATCTCGGTGACGATGGATCGCCGCGTCCGATCGTCGCCGGGGCGATTCGTCGCGCCCTGGCCGGAGGCGTCGATGGGGTGAACCTGTGTCGGTTCGAGGATCTGGACACCGAGTTGTTCACCTTCGACGGCGCCGGCACGCTGTTCACCGCCGACGCCTACCTGAGCGTGTCGCCGTTGGTGGCCGATGACTTTCCGGTCGTCGAAGGGCTCGTGCAACGTGGTGTCGCCGAGGGCTACCTCCGCCCGCGCAGCAGGGCCGAGACGATACGCCTGGCACTCGGGGGCCTCGGCGCCCGCGTGAGCCCCAGTGGGCACCTGGCCGGTTTCGGAACGCTGGAACGCGAGCGCTACGCGGGCGAGCGGTTGGCCGAGGTCGCCTGTCTCTACGCGATCAACCGCTTCTCCGGCGAGGGCGTCGGAGCCGAACTCGTGGACGGACTCGTCGCTCAGGCCCGGGGGCTCGGCAGCCGTGCCGTGTTCGCCTGCACGGTCTCCGAGCGTGCCGCCGGGCTCTTCGTCCGCTGTGGCTTCGGCGAGGTCGGACTCGATCGCCTGCCCGAGCAGAAGTGGGTCGACTACGACCCGGAACGACGACGCCGGTTGCGGGCACTGTGGTTGGATCTCGGGTCGTGATGGACACGCGCGCGACGTTCGGCGGTGGGCGGTGACGACCGTGCTGATCGACGGCAACTCGCTCACGTATCGGGCGTTCTTCGCGCTGCCCGACGACATGGCGACCGCGTGGGGGCAGGTGACGAACGCGGTCTTCGGGTTCACGTCGATGTTGATCAACCTGCTCAGAGACCACCGACCTGACCGCCTGGCCGTCGCTTTCGATCGTGCCGAGCCGACCTTCCGTCACCAGGCGCTCGAGTCGTACAAGGCGCAACGGGAGCGGGCACCGGACGCACTCGATCGCGCAGTTGGGCCTGGTTGCCGAGGTCCTCGACGCGTTGCACATCGCACGGGTGTCGCTTGCCGGGTACGAAGCCGACGACCTCATCGCGACCCTGGCCACCCGCGCCCGCGACGAAGGCGACGACGTGCTGATCGTCACCGGAGATCGGGACGCTTACCAGTTGGTCGAGGATCCGCATGTGCGGGTCCTCTACAACAAGCGCGGAGTGTCGGACTACGCGCTCTACGACGAGACCGGAATCAGGGATCGAACCGGCGTCGATCCGTCGTCCTACGTCGATTTCGCGGCGCTGCGGGGTGACCCGTCCGACAACCTGCCCGGCGTGCCCGGGGTGGGGGAGAAGACCGCCGCGAAGCTGATCAACGCCTACGGCGACGTGGCCGGCGTGTTGGCCCACACGGCCGACCAGACCCCGAAGTTGCGTCAGAACCTGGAGGAGCACGCCGATCTGGCGCGCCGGAACGTCGAGTTGATGCGCCTGGTTCGGGACGCGCCGCTGGAGGTGTCGCTGGACGATCTGGCGTTCGCGTCGACCGTCGATGCCGGACCGGTGCGTCGTTGTTTCGACTTTCTCGAATTCCGTGGACTTCTGAGTCGGCTGGGCGAAGTGATCGAACTCGCCGGTGACGATCCCGCCGGCGCCGACGCGGGTCCCGTCGTGGTCGACCCGGAGGCGGAGGTCTGCTCCACGGGCGATCATGCAGTGCAGACGCTCGGTGCGCTCCGGTCGGGTGATGGTCCCCTGCTGCTCGTCGGGGCCTGGGAGCCGTCGGGACGGCAGCTGCAGGGCCTCGTCCTCGGCACGCAGCGTGACGCATCCCGGGTGGTGGTGCTCCCCGCCGCGCTGCTCGAAGATCCAACGGTCCGCGACGCCGTGCAGGAGCTCTTCGACGCCGGCGGTGTCGCCGGTCATGGTGTCAAGGAACTGGTGCGGTGCCTCCTGGCCTTCGGCATCGAACTCTCGACCCTGGTCTTCGATTCGATGTTGGCGGCCTATCTGATCAATCCGGCACGGGCGTCGTACTCGGTCGAAGAGGTCGCCGACGAAGTGCTGCACGTCGCGCCCTCGGGCCCGCCGCCCGAGCCTCAGGGCACCCTCGAACTGGAAGGCTCGTCGCCCGCCGAGGACGAGTTTGGACGGGCCGGGCGAGCGGCACTGCTCATCGGCGAGCTGATCGAACCGCTCGGTGCCGTGCTCGAGGACGAAGGGATGACCGAGCTGTTGACCGACATCGAGCTGCCGCTGGTCGGGGTGCTCGCCCGGATGGAGCACGTCGGGGTCGGGGTCGACCGTGGCGCGCTGGAAGAGCTCCTGGCGGACCTCACCAGACGCGCCAGGGAGCTGACCAGCCAGATCCACGAGGATGCCGGGAGCGAGTTCAACGTCAATTCGACCAAGCAGCTCCGGAGTGTGCTCTTCGACCAGCTGGGCCTCACCCCCCAGAAGAAGACCAAGACCGGGTACTCGACCGATGCGGCCACCCTGGAGCGGCTGCGTGGCGACCATCCGATCGTGGACCATCTCCTCGCCTACCGAGAAGTGGAGAAGTTGCGGTCCACCTATGGCGAGGGCCTGTTGAGTGAGGTGCGCGAGGACGGTCGCATCCACGCGACGTTCAACCAGACCGTCGCACGAACCGGAAGGTTGAGCTCCGATCGCCCGAACCTGCACAACATTCCGGTGCGCAGCCTCGAGGGACGCGCGTTCCGGCGGGTGTTCGTTCCCCGACCGGGGACGGCACTGCTGGTCGCCGACTACAACCAGGTCGAGTTGCGTTGTATCGCCCACCTGAGCGGCGATCCCGGCCTGGTCGAGGCGTTCGCCCGAGGTGAGGACATCCACACCGCGACGGCCGCCCAGGTGTTCGGGGTGGAGCCCGACGAGGTGACCCACGAACAGCGATCACGGGCGAAGATGGTCTCCTACGGGCTGGTGTACGGGATGGAGGCCTACGGACTCGCACAGCGCCTCGGGATCGAGGTGGGTGAGGCGTCGGGCATCCTCGAGGCGTACTTCGCTGCGTTCCCGTCGGTCCGCGCCTACATGGATGCGACCGTGGAGCGCGCACGCGAGCTCGGCTACACCGAGACCCTGTTCGGTCGCCGACGTCCGATCCCCGAGCTCGCCTCGTCCAACGCCCGCTTGCGCGCGGCGGGGGAGCGACAGGCGATGAACGCCGGCATCCAGGGATTGGCGGCAGATCTGTTCAAGATCGCGCTGGTGCGGCTCGATGCCGCGATCCGTGCGGGAGAGTTCTCCTCGACCCTGATCCTGCAGGTCCACGACGAAGTGCTGTTGGAGGTTCCCTTCGACGAGTCGGACGCGATGGCGACCTTGACCGAGGAGGTCATGGTCGGTGCCGCGGATCTCTCGGTACCCCTCGAGGTGCATCTCGCCTTCGGGGAGAACTGGGCCGATGCCAAGGACTGACGGCGAAGCGGGCGCCGCATCCGAGTCCCACTGGTTCGAAGGCGCGGCCGACCATCTCGGGCCGACGTACCTGCGGTACGCGTTCACCAAAGGAACCAACCAGGAAGTCGACTTTCTCGTCGAGGCGCTCGAGTTGGAACCGGGCAGCCGGATCCTGGATGTCGGCTGTGGCCCGGGTCGCCACGCGCTGGAACTCGCATCACGGGGTTTCGAAGTCGTCGGCGTCGACATCTCCGAGAAGTTCGTCGAACTGGCACGTCGGGCTGCCGAAGAGGCCGATCTTCCGGCCACGTTCCTGCGACAGGACGCGCGCCGACTCACCTTCACCGGCGCATTCGACGCGGTGATCTCGTTGTGCCAGGGCGCGTTCGGCCTTCAGGGGACGACCACGTCGGCGATCGACTGGTCGGCCGTCGACGGAGACACGAAGGTGTTGGAGCGCATCGCGGAGGCGTTGCGCACCGGTGGCCGGCTCGCGCTGAGTGCGTTCTCCGCGTATTTCCAGCTGCGCTATCTCGACGAGTCCGACGCCTTCGATGCGGCCAACGGCGTCAACCACGAGCGGACCGAGCTCCGCGACGGCGACGGTCGGGTGATCGACCACGACCTCTGGACTTCGTGCTTCACGCCGCGTGAGTTCCGCCTGTTGGCCGACCGGGTCGGCCTCGGAGTCGATCACATCTGGTCGGTCGAACCCGGGCGCTACGCCCGTCGCGCCCCCCAGGTCGACCTTCCCGAGTTCCTGGTCCTCGCCACGAAACGGTGATCTGGCCGCTCGTCTGGTAAATTCTGATGCCTTACGGCCGGTATTGGCCGTAGTCGTCCTGTCCGTAACCTGATCGAAGAGTTTCCCTTGTCCGACACCGCTACCTCACCCGTTCCCTCCGACACCGGGGAGTACGTCCCCCGCCAGATCGTGGCCAATGATCTGGACATCTCCTTCGACGACGCCGTGGGAGCCACGATGGTCGGCGTCGAAGACGGGCAGTTGGTCGAAGGTCGGGTCGTGCGGATCGACCGTGACGAGGTCATGGTCGACATCGGATACAAGTCCGAAGGGGTGATCCCGACCCGGGAGTTGTCGATCCGCAACGACGTCGACCCGCACGAGGTCGTCTCCCTCGGCGAGGGCATCGAAGCGCTGGTGCTCCAGAAGGAGGACAAGGAAGGACGCCTGATCCTCTCGAAGAAGCGGGCCCAGTACGAACGCGCCTGGGGCGACATCGAGCGCAAGAAGGAAGAAGGCGGCGTCGTCTCCGGCCCGGTCATCGAGGTCGTCAAGGGCGGGCTCATCGTGGACATCGGACTGCGCGGATTCCTGCCGGCATCGCTGGTCGAGTTGCGACGCGTGCGTGATCTCCAGCCGTACGTGGGTCGGACCCTCGAGGCCAAGATCATCGAGCTCGACAAGAACCGCAACAACGTGGTCCTCTCCCGTCGTTCGTGGTTGGAGGAGACCCAGCGCGAACAACGCGAACAGTTCCTCGAGAATCTCAAGCCCGGTGAGAACCGGCGTGGGGTGGTGTCCTCGGTCGTGAACTTCGGCGCTTTCGTCGACCTGGGCGGCATGGACGGACTCATCCACGTGTCCGAGCTCTCGTGGAAGCACGTCGATCATCCCGGGTTCGGTCGTCGCGGTCGGCGACGAGGTCGAGGTGCAGGTTCTCGACGTGGATCATTCCCGTGAGCGCATCAGCCTTTCGCTCAAGGCCACCCAACAGGACCCGTGGCAGGAATTCGCCTCCGGGCACCGTGTCGGTGAGCTCGTCTACGGTCGGGTCACCAAGCTCGTCCCCTTCGGCGCGTTCGTCCAGGTGGGCGACGGCATCGAGGGACTGGTGCACATCTCCGAGATGTCGGCCCACCATGTCGAGCTGCCCGAGCAGGTCGTGACACCGGGCGAGGAGCTCTGGGTCAAGATCATCGACCTCGACCTGCAACGTCGGCGCATCAGCCTGTCGATCAAGCAGGCAGCCGAGGGTGGAGTCGTCGCCTCGGAGTACCAGGAGCACTTCGGCGAACACGCCTACGACACCGAGGGCAACTTCATCGGGGGCGCCGACGATGCCGCCACCGAGGAGGCCTGGGCGGACTACTACGCCGAGGCCGCAGAGACCCCGGCCGAACCGGACCCGGTTCAAGAGCAACCGGCCGACACCTCGGGGCAGGCCGAAACGACCGAACCGGCCGACGACGACAAGGCGTAGCCTCCCGTCGAAGCGCGGTCGACATCGCGAGTTTTCTCGGTCAGACGTTCAAGGCCGTGTCGATCCGGCCGAAAGGAATGGCGACTTGTCCGCAGCCCCTGTTCCGTCGTCAGTCCGGGACGGGGCCGTACAGAAGAGTGAGCAGCGTTGAACTCTCGAAAGCCTCTCGTCCTCATCGGTGCAGCCGTCATCGCAGTGATCGCCGTGGTGATCCTCTACATGTGGGCCAACGGTCAACAGGATCGTGCGAACAAGAACGCCGAGATGGTGAACGTGTGGGTCGTCCACAAGACGGTGCCCAAGGGCACCTACGGTCAGCAGACCGGTGGACTGATCGTCAAGGACCAGATTCCGCGGAAGTACTACCCGTCCACGGCGATCAAGGACCTGACGACGATCAACAACAAGGTGGCTACCAGCAACCTTCCAGTGAACTCCATCGTGGTGGACGGAATGTTCGCGAGTCCTTCGACTCAGGTGGTGAGCCTGTCCACCCAGCTCAAGCCGATTCACGACACCGATCAGGTCGCCGTCACCGTCAATGTCGACAACGTGCAGGGCGTCGCGGGGCTGATCGTCCCCGGGGACTTCGTGAACATCATGGTCACCAACCTCTCGTCCCAGCCGCTCGGTCAGGGCGGGGACACCGGCGGTGGCGCAGCCAACACCCAGATGTGTGGCGACACCCCGATCCCCGCCGGAGCATCCCGCAGTGACTACCTGTTCTGTGAGCAGGCGGTCGTGCTCCTGCAGAAGGTCGAGGTCCTGGCCGTGGGTACGAACACGATTCCCACTCCGGGCCAGGATGCGACCGGCGACACCTCGCAGACGACCCAGACCTCCAATTCCGGTCTGATCACCTTCATCGTGCCGATGAAGTACGCCCAGATGATCGCCTCGGTGACCCCTGGCCACTTCTACCTGGCCCTGACCGCCAAGGACTACCACCCCAAGAAGTCCGAGCGCATCAAGCCGAATGCGCCGCTGCCGGCCGAAGACCCCAAGCAGCTCACGCCATACGGTCCGGATGGCCCGACCTGAGCCGTGGGCTACCCTGCCTTTGCCCACCCTCGATCAACAGGTTCGGAGTCTGAAACCCAAGTGTCGGATGTGCCCACCATCTCGCTTCCCGTTGCGGTCGTCGACGCCGATGATTCGATTCGGAATCGGCTCGCCATGCAGCTCGGAGAGCATGCGGTCACCTTCGGTTCGGTCGCCGAACTCGAGTCCCGGCTACCGCCCACCTCGGCAATCGTCGTGTTCGGACCGGCCTGTTCGGACGAACAGGGTCTGGGGATGCTCGAGAAGCTGCTCCGGATCCGCCCCGACGTGGGCGCGATCCTGGTCGCCGAGGAACTGACGACGGAACTGTTCCAGCGCGCCATGCGCATCGGCGTCCGGGACGTCCTCTCGGCCCCGGTCGAGAGTGCCCAGTTGTCCGAGGCGGTCCGCCGGGTGGCCGCCGGAATATCCCAGACCGCCGCCGTCAACCAGGCGACTGCCGCGGCGGTCCCGCAGGTGTCCGACGAACTCGCCCACGTGATCACCGTCTTCTCGACCAAGGGTGGAGCCGGAAAATCGGTCGTGGCCTGCAACCTCGGGGTGTCGCTGGCTCGCAAGACCGACCGGCCGGTGGTTCTGGTCGACGCCGATCTCCAATTCGGCGACTGCGCCGTGATGCTCAAGCTCGCTCCCCAGCGCACCATCGTCGATGTGGTCGGGGCGATCGACCAGCTCGATGCCTCGATGCTCAGGTCCATGCTCGCCGAACACGACCGGAGTGGCCTGCTGGTGCTTCCCGCGCCGCTCGAGCCCGCGTTCGCCGACCAGATCACCGCCGAATACATGACCAGGATCGTGGACCTGTTGAGGACCATGGCCGCCTACGTGATCATCGACACACCCGCGTATTTCAACGACATCGTCCTGAGCCTCATCGAGCAGAGCGATGATGTGCTGCTTGTCGCCGGCATGGACGTTCCCAACATCAAGAACGTGAAGATCGGGTTGCAGACCCTTCGCATGCTGAACACCCCGATGTCCAAGTTGCATCTCGTCCTCAACCGTGCGAACGCCAAGGTGAAGCTGGATGTCAGCGAGGTCGAACGGACCCTACAGGTACGCGCCGACTCCCAGATCCCCAGCGACGTCGCGGTGCCTCAGTCGGTGAACAAGGGCGTTCCGGTGGTGCTTGACGCCCACAAATCGGGGGTGGCGAAGTCACTGGAGCAGCTTGCCGACATGTTCATCGTCGCGGACGAAGAAACCGCGGCCGCACGAACGCGCTGACCGACTGCCATCGGATCGACGTGTCTCGGAGTCCGTCTTGTTCGCGAGTTCTGATCCTGACCCCGATTGTCGGTGGGGGATCCTCAAGGGTATGGACCGGGGGCCGATAGATCCCCGATGTCTCTCTACAAGCGCCTTCACGAAGCGCAGCAGGGGCCGGCTGGAGCAGTCGGCACCCGACGGGATCCGGTCGTCGACGAGCTGCGTCAGAAGATCCACCATCAACTGATCGATGAGCTCGGCCCGATCCTGTACGACAAGCGGCTGTCCGAGGACGACCTCCGCCGCCGGGTGCACGAACAGCTCCACCAGGCGCTCGCCCAGGAACGCACGCCCCTGTCGGCTGCCGACAAGGCCCAGCTCATCCAGGACGTCTCGGACGACATTCTCGGCTACGGACCGATCGACCGTCTGCTGAAGGACGAAGAGATCACCGAGGTGATGGTGAACGGTCCGGGGTCGGTGTACATCGAACGGTTCGGCAAGCTGGAAAAGACCGACGCCACCTTCATCGACGAACAGCATCTCCGACGGATCATCGACAAGATCGTCGGTCAGGTGGGTCGGCGGATCGACGAGGCGACGCCATTGTGCGATGCCCGCCTTCCGGACGGCTCGCGCGTGAACGCCGTCATCCATCCGCTTGCGATCGGTGGTCCGTTCCTCACGATCCGCAAGTTTTCCACCGATCCGTACCAGATCGACGATCTGATCAAGTTCGGCACGCTGAACGCGGCGTCCGCCCGATTCCTCCAGGCGCTCGTCGTCGGCCAGTTGAACATCATCGTGTCCGGAGGAACCGGAACCGGAAAGACGACCACGCTCAACGTGCTCTCGTCCTTCATCCCGAACGACCAACGGATCGTCACGGTGGAGGACGCCAAGGAACTGCAGATGCACCAGGACCACGTCCTGGCGATGGAGGCGAGGCCGCCCAACATCGAAGGAAAGGGACAGATCACGATCCGGGATCTGGTGCGCAACGCCCTGCGTATGCGCCCGGACCGCATCGTCGTCGGAGAGTGCCGGGGCGGTGAAGCGCTCGACATGTTGCAGGCCATGAACACCGGACACGACGGCTCGCTCACCACGATCCACGCGAACTCCCCGCGTGACACCCTCTCCCGTCTCGAGACCCTCGTCCTGATGGCAGGGTACGACCTTCCGGTCAGGGCGATCCGCGAACAGGTGGCTTCGGCCCTCGACTGCATCGTCCAGCTCTCACGGCTGCGTGACGGGACCCGGCGAATCACCCACATCACCGAGGTGCAGGGGATGGAAGGGGATGTGATCATCCTCCAGGATGTCTTCCTGTTCGACTTCGGCATGGGCGTCGACGACAAGGGACGATTCCTCGGTCATCTCAAGGCGACCGGAGTCCGGCCCAAGTTCGCGGAGAAGCTCTCCGACCTCGGCATCCGACTGGGAGCCGAGGTGTTCCAACCCGAGCAGTTCCAGCGGCGGTCGGTGGGTGCCCGGTGAAGCGTCGCCAACGCATCGGACTACTCGCCACCATCGTCGGCCTCCTCGGCATCGTCTTCGCCACCGGCGCGGCCGCCGCAGGGCCGGTCATCGATGCCACGCCGCAGAAAGGTGCAAACAAGCTGCAGATCTCGGAGGTCGATGCCACCGACCCGGCGAACGTCTCGGTCCGTTTCACCTGGAACGGCAACATCTCCCAGTTGCAGTCGATGACGGTGCGCCAGAACGGCAATCAGGTGCCGACGACGAACCCCGAGTCGGTCAATGGCGATCAGCTCAAACGCGGTACCGCCATCGTGCTCGATCAGTCCGGCTCGATGGTCAAGAGCGGGGCGCTGGCGAACGCCGTGGAGAAGGTCAAACAGATGATCGCCGATGCCTCGTCGGGGGAGCGGTTCGCCATCGTCACCTTCGGCAGCCAGGCGGTCATCGCACAGTCGATGACCGCCGACAAGCACGCGCTCGACCGGGCGCTCGACGGGATCAAGCCCGATCCGAGAGCACACACTGCGCTCTGGGATGGCGTGTCGTCGGGCATGGCAGAACTCGACAAGCTCCCCGGTTATGAACATGACCTGGTCCTGGTCACCGACGGTCATGACGACAGTTCAAAGGCCACGGCAAAGCAGGTCCAGGGCGACGTGGCCGCGGGGCAGGGCCAAGGTGCCACCGTGTTCGCACTGGGAATCGACGAACCCGGCGGTCTGGACAAGAGCGGGCTGTCCCAGCTCGTCAGAGCCGGTGGTGGCCGATTCTTCATCGCACCGCAGGCCAAGGATCTGGGCGCGGCATTCGACCAGGTGACCGAAGCGCTCGGCAACGAATTCAAGACGACGTTCAAGGCCATCCCCAAGTCGCGAGGTGCGAACACCTTGGAGATGACGGTCGCGGGCGTGTCCACCCAGGTGGGCTTCACCATCGGTGGTGTCGCACAAGGGGCCACTGATCTCTCGCCGACGGTCGCCGCGCCGCCTTCCAGTCCTGCCTTCTTCCGCACGACGGCAGGGCTTGCACTTGCCCTCCTGTTGTTCGGACTCGCCATCGGCGGGGCCGCCTACGTGGCCTTCTACATGCTCTCGACCCGCACGAGTGCCCTGGATGCGGCACTGAATCCGTACACCGAAGGGTTCGTGGCCGGGTCCGCGGACGAGGACGAAGCAACTGGACTCTCTCAGAGCGCGCTGCTGCAGCGCGCCCTCGCGATGACCGAGGAATTCGCCGAACGCCAGGGCTTCCTGGAAACCGTCGAGTCCAAGCTGGAAATGGCGGAGGTGCCGCTGAAGGCAGCCGAGGCCCTGCTGATCTGGGCACTCAGTCTGGTGGTGTTGACCGTCATCGGCTTCATCCTCGGCGGAGTCCTCATCGCTGCAGTCCTGCTCATCCTCGGGATTCTCGCCGGGCCCGCAATCCTGAACTTCATGGCGAAGCGACGGCAGCGGAAGTTCGAAGAGCAGCTTCCCGACACCCTGACACTGCTGGCGGGGGCACTGCGTGCCGGGTTCTCACTGATGCAGGCGGTCGACGCCGTTTCCCTGGAGGTCGTCGATCCGATGGGGAAGGAATTGAAGCGGGTGGTGAGCGAAGCCCGGCTCGGTCGGGACCTCGAGGACGCATTGGACGACACTGCGATCCGCACCGGCAGCGCCGATTTCGCCTGGGCGGTCATGGCGGTCCGGATCCAACGGGAAGTGGGGGAAACCTCGCCGAGCTCCTGCTGACCGTCGCGGACACCATGACGCAGCGGGAACGTCTCCGTCGAGAGGTGCGGGCACTCACCGCGGAAGGGCGGATCAGCGCCATCGTGTTGATGTGCCTGCCCCCTGGTCTCGGTGTCGTGATGTACGTGCTCAACCCGAGTTACATGTCCCCACTCTTCCACGAAACCATGGGTATCGTCATGGTCATCCTGGCGGTGATCGGCATGGCGGTGGGGTTCCTGTGGATGTGGAAGGTGATTCAGATCGATGTGTGAGGTGATCAGGTGAACCTGGTGTTCGCAGCCGACGCCATTGCAAGCAATGCGGCCATGACCCTGGCCCTGGTGCTGATCGGTGCGGCCGTCGGCGTAGTCGCCTTCGTTGGATTCAACACCTACGATGAACGGCAGGCCATTCGCAACTCGATGCGACAGCTCGAGGAATACGGTCAGCCGGGCACCGTGGAGACCGAGCGTGAACGTGAACTGCTCCGTCCCGCCTATGAGCGTGCGCTCGCGCCGGTGATGGGTGGCTTCATCAATGCGGGTCGGAAGCTGTTCCCGACCGACTTCGTGTCACGAACCCGTAAGAAGCATCAGGCTGCCGGGCGTTACGACCCCGCAGCTGTGGATCGGTTCCTCGCTCTGCAGATCGTTTCGCTGCTCCTCATCCCGGTTGCTTTCGTTCTCTTTCCGGTCATGAACGTGTTGCACATGTCGCTGAAGATGAATCTCATCATCTTCCTGTTGCTCACCGCCGTGGCACTCATGCTGCCCGACCTCGCGGCTCAACAGCGCCATCGACGATCGCCAGAAGGCGATTCAGCGTTCCCTGCCGGACATTCTGGACCTGCTCGTCATCAGCGTCGAAGCGGGTCTGGGCTTCGAGCAGGCGCTGGACCGAACGGTCGCGTCGGTCCCGGGTGAGCTGAGTTTGGAATTCGCCCGGATGCTCGGGGAGACCCGAGCCGGCGTACCGCGTGCGGATGCACTCCGAGCAATGGAGGAGCGAATCGACGTGCCGGAAGTCAGGTCGTTCGCCCTGGCAATCATCCAAGCGGACACGTTCGGGGTGTCGATCGGTCAGGTGCTGCGGAGTCAAGCCGACGAAATGCGGATCAAGCGTCGCCAGCTCGCGCAGGAACGCGCGCAGAAGGCCCCGGTGAAGATGCTCATTCCCATGGTTTTCTGCATCTTCCCGTCGCTGTTCGTCGTGGTCATCGGCCCGGCGATTCTGAGCATCAGGAAGGCATTCTCCTCCTAGCGGTCGGATCATGTCTGGTCTGACCGGAACGGTGAGCGTCGCGTCCGATGGGCGGAGGTGGCGAAAGCCCAGGTGGCTACGTTCCGGAGCGAGCCGAGGCGCGGTCGTCGGGTCGTTGGTGGTGCTCGCAGCCGCGTATTTCGGCATGGCGAACCTGCACGACAACAGTTTCTTCACCCATCTCGCCACGGGCCACCTGATTCTGGACGGTCACGTCCCGACCGTCGATCCCTATTCGTTCACCGCCCCCGGCCACCCATGGGTGGTGCAGAGTTGGTTCGCCTCGTTGCTGTACGCCTCGAGTGAGAAGATCGGCCACGGGCTGGGCATCCGTCTGATGATCATGCTGCTCTCGGTCGTTCTCGCGTTGGTGGTCTGGCGGCTGACTCGCCCGGCGAAGTCCGTGGTGACGAGAATTGCCGCCATCCTGCCCGCCCTTGCGGTCGGAACGGTGAACTGGGGTCCACGTCCGTTGCTGTTCGGTCTGGTCGGGTTCGCGTTGGTACTCCTCGTGTTGCGAGAGGAACGGGATCCCCGTTGGTTGGTCCCGGTCATGTGGGTCTGGGTGAACACGCACGGTTCATTCCCTCTCGCCTTCGTCCTTGTCGTGATCTACGGTTTCGGAACGCGGCTGGACGGCGGTTCCATCCGACACGCATCACGTACGCTGCTCTGGATCGCCATCGGGACGGTCGTCGGAGCGCTGAACCCACTCGGGCTGAAGCTCCTGTGGTTTCCGGTGGAGCTGTTGTCCAAGCAGGATGTGCTGCGTCACATGACCGAATGGCAGGCTCCCGGCTTCCAGTCGCAGTGGCAGCGGGCCTTTCTCGTCGGTGTGATCGGCGCCGCCGCGTTGGCGCCGCGACTGCCCAGAGGCGATCGATATCGGCTGCTGCTTCCGGCGCTGGCGTTCAGCGCGCTCGGCTTCGACGCCATGCGGAACATCGCGTTGGCAACCCTCCTGCTCGCACCTTTGCTCGCCGTCGAGCTCTCCGACCTCGGAAGTCTGTCCAGCCGTAGCCGGACAGCGTGGACACACCCTGGTGCTCGGGACGGTTCTCGTGATCGCTGCCGTGGTCGTGGGGGCTCAGGCGACCGCGCCGTCGTTCGACTTCGCGACGTATCCGGTCAAACCGTTCGACGACCTACAGGCCCGGGGACGGTTGCGATCGCCGCACCGGGTCGCGGCCGAGGACGTCGTCGGGAACTACATGGAGCTCCGCTATCTCGGAAAGGTTCCGGTCTTCGTCGATGATCGGGTCGACATGTACCCCAAGTCGGTGATCGAAGACGAGCTGTCGCTGCTCCACGCCCAATCCGACTGGAACAGGGTTCTGGATCGGTGGAAGATCGATACGGTGGTGTGGTCTGCCGACTCGCCGCTCACCTCCGTGCTCTCGCTGTCGAAGAACTGGCAACTCGAACGCCGCTACACGTCCAAATCGACTGGCGTCGACTGGGTGGTCTATGAACGGGTCAGACCTCACCGGTCCTGAGGCGTTCGGCAAGATCGACCACCTGGTTCTCCAGGTGGTCGATCGACCCGTTGTTGTCGATGACGATGTCAGCGTGCCGAAGTCGGTCTGCGCGTGCGATCTGGTTGGCGATCCGCGCCCGGGCATCCTGCTCGGTGAATTCCCGGTGGGCGACGAGGCGTTCGACCGCGATGTTCCGGGTCGAGGTCGACGACGACGACGAGGTCGAGATCGTCGCGACCGGATTCCACGAGCAGGGGAACGTCGAGGACCACGAACGGGGCCTCCCTGGCGAGAACCCGGATCCGACGGTCGATCTCGACGCCGACGGCAGGGTGGACGATCGCGTTGAGTTCTGCCAGCTCTCTGGGATCGGTGAAGACGATCTCCGCAAGGGCGGCGCGGTCGAGTTCTCCGCTTTCGTGGAGGATGCCGGTCCCGAATCGATCGACGATCTCGTTGTGGACCGGCTGTCCAGCGGCCTGCAGCTCGCGGGTGATCGCGTCGGCGTCGACCACCGGGCAGGCACGCGCGGTCAACATCGACGAAACCGTGGATTTCCCACTGCCGATTCCTCCCGTGAGTCCAATCAGACGCATTGGTTGAGAGGCTACTGTGTCCCCTCCAACGTCGATGCTCCGGGTGACGTCTCATGGCACTGATCGCGAAACATGGGCATGGTCTGGTCGGCGACCTGCGCGCCCGCGGCCGGGGACGGTCGACGGCCCTGGACGTGGAGCACGGCCCGACGGAGGCCGAGTTGCAGACGAACCTCCTGGTGGGAGGTCCGGAAGCACAGGCGCAGCGCTTCCGACAGATCGTGTTCGGGGTTCGCATCACGACCACGGTCGTAGCTCTGGGGCTGGTCTCCGCCTCGGTCGTGGCGCACGGCCCGGCAACGTATGTCTGGGCGGCCGTCGTGGTGCTCTACAACGTCTTCCGGCTGATCCAACCACTCGAGGGGAACGAGAACCCCGCCAGCGTCTTCCAGGTGATCTTCGAGGTGGCGCTGCACGCGTTGGCGGCGGCCTTCACCGGCGCCTGGTCGTCGCCCTTCGTCTTCCCGCTGCTCACGGCGATCATCGTGGCCGGATTCGCCAGAGGCATCTGGCCCGCGGTGCGCATCGCACTTGCCACGGCGGTGGCGGTGGACTCGGTGGAGCTCGTCCGCTATTCGGGCTTCCGCCGATGTCTGGACGACCAACGCGCAGTGGACGATCTTCCTCGCGCTGGTGGGCATCATGTCCGGCTATGCGCGAAGAATTCTCGGCGAGGCCCGCACGAGTCACTCGTTGGCCATGGACCGCGTGGCGAACCTGGCGGATGCGAACCGCCTGCTCACCTCGCTGCACACAGTTGCCCAGATCCTTCCCGCGTCGCTCGACCTCGAGGAGGTGCTCGATTCGACAATGGTCAGGTTGCGTGGGCTGTTCACCTACGATGCTGCGGCATTGCTGTTGTTGGACGACACGGACGGATCCTGGCGAGTCGCCCGGTGGGACCGTCACCGACTCGAATCGCCGGCTCCCCGCGGCGGAACTGCCCAGCGTCCTCGCGCGGGTGCACGCCGATCGGGCGGTCCGCCCCGTACAGGACCTGTCGAAGCGGGGGGGAGGCCTGGCTCCGAAGATGTCGTCGGGGCTCTACGGCGCCCTGGTCGCCCGTGGCGAGTTCGTGGGAATGGTGGCCCTGGAGAGCGAGGAAGACGATTTCTACCAGGCCCGGGACAGTGAGCTGCTCAAGGGATTCCTCGAGCCTGCAGCGTTGGCGATCGACAACGCCCGGGTCTTCGACCGTCTCCGGACCGTGGGTGCCGACGAGGAGCGCACCAGAATCGCGCGGGATCTGCACGATCGGATCGGCCAGTCGCTCGCCTACATCGCGTTCGAGCTCGACCGGCTCGTCCGGAGCCATGATCAGGGCAAGGACCTCGGTCCGTCGCTGTCCCAGTTGAGAACCGACGTCCGGGGGGTGATCGGAGAGGTCCGCGACACGCTCTACGACCTCCGGACCGACGTCTCCGAGGAGCAGGACTTCACCAGCACGATGGAGGAGTTTCTGGATCGGGTCCGCGAGCGTTCCGGGTTGCAGACGAAGATGATCGTCGACACGAACGACCGCATGCCACTCCTGCCGGAACGGGAACTGTGGAGAATCGCGCAGGAAGCGGTCATCAACGTGGAACGACACGCCCGCGCCGAACGAGTGAAGGTAACGTGGCGTACCGACGGGAGTTCCGCACTGCTCGAGGTTGCCGACGACGGGGTGGGATTTCCCGAGGGTAAGGCCGGTCGGATGGATTCGTACGGAATTCTCGGCATGCGCGAGCGAGCTTCCAGCGTCGGCGCGACGATGCGGATAGCCAGCCGGCCCGGGCGCGGTACGGTGGTGCAATGTCGTCTGGACACGCGTTGACGTGGGAAGGTAGGTGACTGCCGTGACGATCCGCATCATGCTCGCAGACGACCACCGGATGCTGCGGGAAGGCCTGCGTCGATCGATGGCCGATGAGGGTTTCGACGTGGTCGGCGAGGCGGCAGACGGCGAGGAGGCGGTGAGGGTCGCGACCGAGACGCGCCCGGACGTGATTCTGATGGACGTGACGATGCCCGACGTCGACGGCGTGGAAGCGACACGACGGATCCACGAAATCCTGCCGGACTCACGGGTCGTGATGTTGACGATGCATGCCGACCGTGAAGTGGTGGCGGCGGCGCTGCGTGCCGGTGCCGTCGGCTACCTGGTCAAGGACTGCTCCACCGAGGAGATCTGCGAAGCGGTCCGGGTCGCGGCCGGAGATGATGCCACGGTCTCGGCGGATGTCGCGGCGTCGATGCTTGACGAGGTGCATCGGCTGGAGTCGCCATCCGACGAGGACCACATCGTGACCAAACGAGAGGAAGAGGTCCTGCAACTGATCGCGGACGGTTGTTCGACGGTCGAAGTCGCCGAGCGGCTCTTCATCTCCCAGAAGACGGTCAAGAACCATCTCGCTTCGATCTACCAGAAGTTGGACGCGCGGGACCGAACCCAGGCCGTCCTCCGTGCAGTCAGGATGGGGATCATCCGATTGGGCTGAAAAGTATGGAGATATGGTCCAATCCTGACCGCAACGTGCCAGTGATCGTCGAAATAGGGCGAATTGCCTATACAGATCGAGCGGCAACGTCCCGAAGGTAGTGGTGACCGGAAGACTGGGTTACCAAACACCCACCATCAAGGGAGTCATCTCTATGCTGACCAGTTACGAACACATTGCCGCTTACCTGCGTGCTCGCTTCGGCGACACCGAGCGTGGTGCCTCCCTCGTGGAGTACGCCCTGCTCGTGGCCCTGATCGCTGTCGTGTGCATCCTCGCCATCACCTTCCTCGGCCACGCCGCCTCCTCGAAGTTCTCGAGCGTGGGCACCGCCATCAGCACGCCAGCTGAGCCGATCTGTCGAGCGACAAACTCGAAATGGGCGAGGGGGTCGATCCGGGCGGGTCGACCCCCTTCTGCCGTTTCCGGGCTACGTAGATCCCAATCCGGCTGAAAGGATGAAGCGATGGGGCAGCAATTGGTAGATCTGTGGCGGCGGGTGCGGCATCGTCACGACGACGACCGGGAGCATCATTGGTGGAATACGCGTTGTTGCTCGCACTGATCGCGGTCGTTTGTGTGGCAGCGATGTCCTTCCTCGGGCATGCCGCGAGTTCCAGCTACTCGAAGGACGGAAGTTGCTGTGGCAAAGGCCGGGGATGTCAACGCCACGTTCACCGGCTGTCCCTGATCGAGCGCGACCAGATGTCAGACAGGTGAGCTGCGTCGGGACGAGTAGCATTGGCACGTGGCCAGTGCAAGTTCCGGGTGGTGTCGGATTTCGAACCGGCAGGTGACCAGCCGGAGGCGATCGAGGCACTGAGCCGCGGCATCCAACGAGGTGACCGCTTCCAGACCCTGCTCGGGATCACGGGCTCGGGCAAGTCGGCAACGATCGCCTGGACGATCGAGCGTGTCCAGAAGCCGACGCTGGTGATCGCGCCGAACAAGTCGCTTGCTGCGCAGCTCGCCAACGAGCTGCGCAGCTTCTTCCCCAACAACCGGGTGGAGTACTTCGTCAGCTACTACGACTACTACCAACCCGAGGCGTACGTACCATCGTCGGACACGTACATCGAGAAGGATTCATCGGTCAACGACGAGGTCGACCGGCTCCGCCACGCGGCGACATCAGCGCTGCTGACCCGGCCCGACACGATCGTCGTCGCCTCGGTGTCGTGCATCTACGGGCTCGGCTCACCCGATGAGTACCGGGACAAGCTGCTGTATCTGCGAGTCGGCGACGAGTACGACCAACGGGCCATCCTGCGTCGGCTGGTCGACATGCAGTACGACCGCAACGACGTGAACCTGGTGCGCGGCAAGTTCCGGGTGCGCGGTGACACGATCGAGATCCATCCGGCCTACGACGAGACCGCGGTTCGGGTGCAGCTCTTCGGCGACGAGGTCGAGGCGATCGCCGTGGTCGACACCGTGACGGGCGAGAAGATCGGCGAACTGGATGAGCTCTCGGTGTTCCCGGCGACGCACTACGTCGCCAGCGACGATCGCCTCCGGGCCGGCATGGTACGGATCGAATCCGAGCTCCAGCAACGCCTGGCCTGGTTCGAGTCCGAAGGGAAGCTCCTCGAAGCCCAGCGGCTGCGCATGCGGACGACCTATGACCTCGAGATGATCGGTGAGCTCGGCTTCTGCAGCGGTATCGAGAACTATTCCGCGCCGATCGACGGCCGGGGTCCCGGTGAGCCCCCGTACACGCTGCTCGACTTCTTCGGCGACGACTATCTCGTGGTGCTGGATGAATCCCACGTCTCGGTCCCCCAGATCCACGGCCAGTACAAGGGCGATCGGGCACGGAAGGAAACCCTCATCGAGCACGGGTTCCGGCTTCCCTCCGCGGCCGACAACCGACCGTTGCAGTTCTCCGAGTTCATCGAGCGGGTGCCCCAGGTGGTGTTCCTGTCCGCAACCCCGGGCGACTACGAGCTCGAGGTGTCCTCACAGGTCGTCGAGCAGATCGTGCGTCCCACCGGGCTGGTCGACCCGGAGGTGATCGTCAAGCCGACCGAAGGCCAGATCGACGACCTTCGTGCCGAGATCGACGCGCGCGCACAGGCGGGCGGGCCGGGTCCTGGTGACCACACTCACCAAGAAGATGGCGGAGGACCTGACCGAGTACCTGCTCGAGCAGGGTGTGCGTGTGCGCTACCTGCACTCGGACATCGACACGGTGCAGCGGATCGAGATCCTGCGCGAGCTTCGCCTGGGAGAGTTCGACGTGCTGGTCGGGATCAACCTGCTTCGCGAAGGGTTGGACCTGCCCGAGGTCTCGTTGGTCGCGATCCTGGATGCGGACAAGGAGGGGTTCCTGCGCAGCGAGACCTCGTTGGTCCAGACCATCGGTCGCGCCGCTCGCAACGTCGACGGCCAGGTCATCATGTACGCCGATTCGGTCACGGACTCGATGCAGCGGGCGATCTCGGAGACGAACCGACGACGAAAGCTGCAGATCGACTACAACGTCGAGCACGGCATCGATCCGACGACGGTGCGCAAGGCGATCACCGACATTCTCGACTTTCTGCGCCCCGGCCAGGACCGTGGTGTCGCCCCCACCCCGACTGCTGGGAAGCGAGGGCGCCGGCCAGGCGACGAGCGCCGTCTCGCCGAGCTCACCGAGCTCCCCGACGAAGAACTGGCACGGCTCATCCAGACGCTGGAGGAGGAGATGTCCGACGCGGCGGCAGATCTGCGTTTCGAGTACGCGGCCCGACTGCGCGACGAGATCGCGGAGCTCCGACGGGAACTCCGGGTCGTGAACGGTTGATCCGTACATCAGTTCGATTCCGATCGGGTGCGCCTGGTTAGAATCGCTCACAATGGTCGATCAGATCGTGATCCGGGGTGCCCGGGAACACAACCTCCGCAACCTCTCGATCGAACTTCCCCGAGACACGCTGATCGTGTTCACGGGCCTGTCGGGTTCGGGGAAGTCGTCGCTCGCCTTCGACACGATCTATGCCGAGGGTCAGCGCCGCTACGTCGAGTCCCTGTCGTCCTACGCCCGGCAGTTCCTCGGTCAGATGGACAAGCCGGACGTCGACTTCATCGAAGGACTCTCGCCGTCGATCTCCATCGATCAGAAGTCTGCGTCGCGCAACCCGCGGTCCACGGTCGGGACCATCACCGAGGTCTACGACTACCTGCGGCTCCTCTATCCGCGCATCGGGGTGCCCCACTGTCCCCACGATGGCACCGTCATCACCCGCCAGACCCCCCAGCAGATCGTCGATCGGGTTCTCGAGCTGGACGACGGGACCCGGTTCCAGATCCTGGCACCGGTGGTGCGGGGGCGGAAGGGAAACTACGAGACGCTGCTCGCCGACCTGGCCGCCCAGGGCTTCACCCGCGGTCGGATCGACGGCGAGGACTTCGAATTCGGCGACGACGTCGACCTGGCACGCTACGAGACCCACACGATCGAAGTCGTCATCGACCGTCTGATCCGCCGAGCGGGAATCGAGTCACGCCTGACCGATTCGCTGGAGACGGCGCTGCGTCTCGCCGACGGCATCGCCGAAGTGGAGATCGTCGAGAAGAACGACGACGGATCCAGCGGCGAAACCAGAACCCTGACCTTCAGCCAGCATCTCGCCTGCGGCACCTGCGGGCGTTCCTATGACGAACTCGCCCCACGGAACTTCTCGTTCAACTCGCCCTACGGCGCCTGCGAGGACTGCGACGGTCTGGGAACCCGCTACGAGGTCGACCCCGAGTTGGTGATCGCCGATCCCGACCTGAGCGTCGCCGAAGGGGTCCTTGCGCCGTGGTCCGGCGGGCACATGCGCTACTTCGCGAACCTGCTCGGCGCGGTGTGCGACCAGCACGGGATCGACATCGACGCGCCGTGGGCGAAGCTCCGTGCCAAGGACCGCAAGTTGCTCCTCCACGGGCATCCCGAGAAGGTGAACGTCGTCTACAAGAACCGCTACGGGCGGACCCGGCGTTACACGACCTCCTACGAAGGCGTGATCCCCTGGGTGCAGCGTCGCCACGCCGATGCGGAATCCGACGCGCAGCGTGACCAGCTCGAGAGCTACCTGCGCCAGGTTCCGTGCCCGACCTGCGCGGGGGCACGACTCGGGCCACTCCCGCTCGCGGTCACCATCGGCGACCATTCGATCGCGGATCTGGCCGGTCTGCCGATCGGCGTCGCGGCGGACGTGGTGGCAGGTTGGGAGCTGAGCGAGCGTGACCGGCTGATCGCGGAACGGGTGCTCAAGGAGGTGCGGGGACGACTGGGGTTCCTGTTGGATGTCGGGCTCGACTACCTGTCGCTGTCCCGCTCGGCTGCCACCCTGGCCGGGGGAGAGGCGCAACGGATTCGACTTGCCTCACAGATCGGTTCCGGGCTGGTCGGTGTCCTCTACGTGCTCGATGAGCCCTCCATCGGGCTGCATCAACGCGACAACCATCGGCTGATCGAGACGCTCCAACGGCTCCGCGACATCGGCAACACCGTGTTGGTCGTCGAACACGACGAAGACACCATCCGGGTCGCCGACCACGTCGTGGACATCGGCCCCGGTGCCGGCGAGCACGGCGGGGACGTGGTCTATGCCGGCCCGGTCAAAGGGCTGCTGCGGTCACGTGCGTCGGTCACCGGGCAGTATCTGTCGGGCAAGAAGTCGATTCCGGTGCCCGAGCTGCGGCGCCGACCCGGAGACGACTGGATCGTCATCCGGGGCGCCCGCGAACACAATCTCGACGACATCGATGTCGAGATCCCGCTCCGCTGCTTCGTCGGAGTGACCGGCGTGTCGGGTTCGGGCAAGTCCACCCTGGTCAACGACATCCTGCTGCGGGTGTTGAACCAGCGCATCTACCGGTCACGAGTCGCTCCGGGGCACCACACCCGGGTCGAAGGTGCCGAGGCACTCGACAAGGTCATCGACATCGACCAGTCACCGATCGGTCGAACACCTCGGTCGAACCCGGCGACCTACACCGGGGTGTTCGACCGCATTCGCAAGTTGTTCGCGCAGACGCCCGAAGCGAAGATCCGCGGCTATCTGCCCGGAAGGTTCTCGTTCAACGTCAAGGGGGGCCGTTGTGAAGCCTGTCGCGGTGACGGGACGATCAAGATCGAGATGCACTTCCTGCCCGACGTCTACGTCCCGTGCGAGGTGTGCAAGGGGGCGCGTTACAACCGCGACACCCTGGACATCACGTTCAAGGGACAGAACATCGCCGACGTGCTCGACATGTCCTGTGCGGAAGGGCTCGAGTTCTTCGCCAACCAACCGGCCATCGCCCGTCACCTGTCGACGCTCGTGGACGTCGGTCTGGGCTACGTCCGCCTCGGTCAACCCGCGACCACCCTGTCCGGTGGCGAGGCCCAACGGATCAAGCTCGCATCGGAGCTCGCGAAGCGCTCGACGGGACGGACGATGTACGTGTTGGACGAACCCACCACCGGATTGCACTTCGACGATGTCCGCCGACTGCTGACCGTGCTCTCCCGGTTGGTCGATCAGGGCAACAGCGTGCTCGTGATCGAACACAATCTCGACGTGATCAAGACTGCCGACTGGTTGATCGACCTCGGTCCGGAAGGCGGAGACGGCGGCGGCACGATCGTCGCCGAGGGCCCTCCGGAGATCGTGGCGAAGACCGCCGGGAGCTACACCGGGCAATTCCTCGCGCCGCTGCTCTCAGCGTCGTGAGGGTGCAGTGACCGAGGTTCCCGATGCTCGGGCCTGGCGGTTCCGATAGGACGTCACGTCGATCGGAACTCCCTGATAGTCGCCGAGATCGGTGGTCCCCGCTCTGGTGAACGATCCGATCCGCGGTGGAACGGGTGCCGCGGCAAGGTGAACGAGCCCGAAACTCGTGAAGCCGGCATCGTCGACAACGCTGGCAGCTTTGTTCTGGTCGGATGGCTGCCACGCCACCAGCCACCGATGGTCGCCGTAGAACGCTCCGCCTTCACGGGGGAAATCGGCGAGTAGCCCGTCGGCGACGAGCACCGGCTCGGGTCGACGGTCGAGCGTGGTGAACAGTCGATCGACATTGTGGGTGTGGACCCCGAACCAGGACAGCCCGAAGACCGTCACGGCGACCGAGAGAGCGACCAGCATCTCCGGGAGGGGTCGCCGCAACGACGGGAGCGCCACCACGCCGACCACCACCAGCACCAACATCGTGCAGAGCACGTACCGCCCGCTCCACTGGAGTGGCTGACCTCCCGTCCATCGGACCATCCAGATTGCCGGGAGTGCCAGGAGCGAAGCGGTCGCAGCGACCCGAGTGGTGAGTGGGTCGAGTGGCCGCCATGCAGTGACGGCCCCCACCGCCACCAGGGGAGCGGTGGCCACGATCCCGTTGATCCAACCGAGTCCGTTGATGAACGTGAACAGATACAGCAATCCTGCGCCGGCGAGCAGGAGAATCGAACGCGAGGTCGGCGCCGAACGGCCACCACCCCAGAGCACGGCGAGACCGATGAGCACGGCCAGCACGACACCGGTCAGGACCTGCTGGTTGCCGTTCGTTCCCAGCAGTCCGAAGGTGATCTGCAGTCCTTCGTGGAGGCGTACCGACAGGTTGGCGCCGATTTCGTTGGCGGCACCGGCCGTGCGCGCGGTCCGGAGCTGGTCTCCGGTGATCCACCGGTCCAACAGCGTGTTCCCCACCAGCGGGAGGCCCAGGCCGACGACGAGAACCAGGCCGGGAAGGATCCACGGCAGGATCCGCCGTTGTCGGATCAGAACAACGACTCCGACGACCGTGGCCGTGATCGCAAGGTAGACCAAAGCTTCGGTCCGCATCGTGGCCGCTGACCCGAACGCCAGGCCGGCGAGCCCGGCCTTGATCCGACGTTCGCTGGAGGTTGTCGCCTCGAGAAGATCCAGCAGCGCGATGGTCCCCCACGTCATCAGCGCGAGGCCGATGGTGTGCTCCCAGAAGTCGAGAGCGTAGATCGTGACCGGCGATGCGAGACCGATGACCCAGAAGGCCGCCCACTGCGTCGCTGTCGGACCACCGAATCGCCTGGCGAGAGCGCGTGCGGCGTACGCACATGCGACAGCGCCGAGAATGGGGAGGAGCAGTGCCATCCGGTAGCCGCCCAGACGCCAGAGTGGCTCGCCGGCCAACAACATCGGCAGGGTGGTCACCTGCACCCATTCATGGCCGAAATGCCCCGTCCGCAGGAGGGGATGCAGGAGCCCCTGGGGGTCCCAGCGTGCCGCCCAGTAACCGACGTTCACGTCGGTGAAACTGGGGTTCGCAGCCATGGCCTTCAGCGTGGCGACCTTCCCACCGGTGTCTGGCCCGAGGGTTCCGTTCGGGCTGTTGAACAGCGACAGCAGGTAGTAGGCGACGACCAGTGCGGCGCCGGGCAGCGACACCCTCAGAATCCGGGGGAGTGTCCTCCAAGGACGACTCATGAGGTCAGGGATGCAGGCAACGTCCTCGGACGGCGTCGCATCACGTTCCATCACCGGATCCGGATCTCCAACTCAGCGAGACGACGGAACTGGACACGCTCCACCATTCGGCCGCGGAACGCTGGCATTGAGCGGTCATCGGGTGGTCCATGGTCTGGGTCATCGGCGTTGTGTGCCGATCTGTCTGCGAAGGTGAAGCGGATTCACCAGAAGTGCCCGCGCCGCGCGGCGCCAGTCTCTCGGGCGGTCGACCACCATGCGAATCCACTGGAGTGTCGCGGCACCCATCGCGAAGCAGAATCCGGTTCGGTTCCAATGGAGCGCTGCGAATCGCATGGTGCCCTCCCACCAGTTGCGTTCGCGGAACCACCACGACCCGGAAGATGCCCCCTCGACGTGGGTTGCCCATTCGACGGGAAGCGTGACGAGCCTCCAACCCGATTTCCGGAGACGGACGCTCAGATCCAGATCCTCGGCGTACAGAAAGTAGTTCTCGTCGAATCCGCCGACGGAGTCGATCGCCGACCGCCGGCACAATGGCGCAACTCCGGAAAGGGCCTCGACATCAGCCGGTGTGGCACGAACACGATCGACATGATCCTCGAGGTGGGGAATGCGGCGTGCGACGCCCGCGATCAGCGGCGTGTCGAGCAGGTGGCGTGCGCCGGTTGCCCGACCGAGCAGATGGAACCAGCTGAGCTCGACTCCCGCACTGCGTTCCGGGTCTCCGGTTCCCGCATTCCTGATCACGCCCTGGACCATCGCCACGTCCGGCTCGTCATCGAGGACATCGATGCCGGCGTGCAAACCGGCCTCATCGGGTACCGCGTCGGGATTGAGCATGAGGATGTAGGGGGCGGATGTCGCGGACGCGCCCGTGGTTCTGGCCTGCTCCGAAGCCGGGGTTCGATGCATCGCGGATCGCCGTTGCGCCCAGTCGTTCCGCGACCTCGGCCGAAGCGCCGTCGCCGTGGTCGACGACGACGATTTCGCGGATCCGGTCGTACGATCGGATCGTGGGAAGAAGCGACGCGAGGATGGTCGCGCTCGTCGAACGCGACGATCACGACCGCGAACCCTGGTGCGCGCCGTTCGTGACTCTCGCCGGGCGACTCCAAGCGAGCAGCGTCTGTCTTCCGTGTCTGCCGGACTGGTGATCGGGGGTCTGCCGGATTCGTCATGTTCCGGGCAGCTTCATCCGGTCACGGGTCCCGTGGGAGCGATCCCGTTCCGCTTCGAGGTCATCGTGAGGAGGAAGATACTCAACAGGATCTGGGAAGCCAGTGTTGAGAATGCGGCACCCGCCATACCCAGGACCGGAATGAGAGCGATGTTGCCGATGACGTTCACCGTCGCGGTGAACGCAGTGAACAGGCCGACCGTCCGGTCGCTGCTGAAGGCGAAGTAGACGGGGGCGAGGTAGGCCGTCGAGGTGCTGACGGCGGTCGCCAGGAGGAGGATGAGGACCGCGTCGCGGCCTGCTGTGTAGGCATCACCGAAGAGGACCGGCAGCAGGACCCAGGAAACGGGCATGGCGATGACGACGACCGAGGCCATGCCGAGCCCGATGTGCAGGACCCGCCTCCGAATCTGGAGAGCCCGTTCCGGAGACTCGCGCAGGCGCCGGATCACCCGGGGCAGGACTGCGGCTACGGACAGGCCGAGCATCGTGTTCCAGGCGTTGGGGATCCGGTAGCCGGCGGCGTAGATGCCGCTTGCGCTGCTGCCTGCCAGCCAGGCGAGAAGCAGGACATCCGCGGTTGCATAGACCTGGTCCGACAAGGTGGTCAGCATCAGCCAGCCATCCACGGACACCTTCGCCTTCGCGGTCGTCCTGGGCAGACGGTTGAGCAGAATCGACACGGTCAAGGCGGCGGCGTAGGCGGCTGCGAGAGACCATGAGGCGCCGGTGAGGCCGTGGACGGCCACGGAACACGACCCCAGGATCAGTCCCTGGGTCACCGACGGAAATGCCGATCGGGCATTGCGCTCGCGTCCCAGCGACATCCAGTCGCGTGACATGCCACGGCACAGGATGATGATCGCCAGAGGAGCGAGATAGGAGAAGCCGATCGCCACCACGACGACGGAATAGAGGAGCGCCAGACCGATGCTGACTCGTTCGCGTCGCCGCACCAGCGCATGGACCTGGCTCTGGGAGGCTGCGACGGCGACCGAACGGGTACCTCGAATGTTGGCACCCCAGTCGCCGACCAATCCGGCGTATCGGCAGATCAGGTACGCGACCGACAGCACTCCGAAATTGGCCGTTCCGAGTTGTCTCGCGAACATGACGAAAGCGAAGAACTCGAGTCCCTGGCCGAAGAGACGGAGGACGACGAACGTCGCGGTGTTCCGGAAGAACGCGTGGCGCGCCCACAGACCGGACAACACCCCGGCGCTCGCCGTGGTCGTGCCATTTCGCACCCGCTCAGGACCCTTCGGCACGCCAAGCAACCATACTTATCGGAGCTCTGTGATCAGTACGATGCATCGGATGCCGACCGCAGGACTGCAAGTCGTCGATGTGCCGGAGTGCCCTGTGTGCGGTGGGCATGGCCCGGTGAGGTACGACAACCTCGTCGATCGACTGTTCGGCAGTGCGGGGGTGTGGCGCTTGCGGGAGTGTGGAAACTGCTCATCGTTGTGGTTGGATCCCCGCCCGGTCGGGGAGACGCTCGCACAGGCGTACGCGCACTATTACACGCATGCCGACGGATCCGGGCGAGGACGGGCCGGCGACGGCGCGGAAGGGTCTTCGAAGGGCGCCCTCCGCGCGTTGTTCGAGCGGGGAATGTTCGCGCTCGCCCGGAGGCGATGGGGGTATCCGTCGACCGGCTGGCTCGACGTGGTGCTGGCTCTCGTCCTCGGGTGCCTTCCCCGGTGTGTCGAGGACGCGGATCTCATCGCGGGTCACCTCCCTGCGTCGAGACGCGGGAAGGTCCTGGACGTCGGTTGCGGTTCCGGCGGTCTGGTGGCGGGCCTGGAAGAACTCGGCTGGCAGGCCTCGGGAATCGATCCGGACCCGGTCGCGGTCGGGGCGGGTCGGGCGCAGGGGCTCGATCTGTCGGTGGGAGGAATCCAGGACGCGGTGTGTCCGGATGGGACGTACGATGCGGTCATCGCGGTCCACGTCATCGAGCACGTCGAGGATCCGTCAGAGTTCATCAGGAATCTGCGTGACATGATCGGACGGGACGGCACGGTCGTGGTCGTGACTCCCAACGCGGGCTCGCAACAGTTGCAGCTATTCGGCGAAGACTGGCGGAGTCTCGAGCCGCCCCGACATCTGGTGCTCATGGGGCGTGAAGCACTTGAGTCGGTCTTCCTCGCCCAGGGTTTCGTGATCGAACACTCGGCCACCGTCTGTCGCGCCGCGAACGTCAACTGGCGAGCCACACATGACTACCGGCACTCGGGACAGCATGACATGACCCGTCCCGCCACGTTGCTCACGCGGGTGCTTGCCGAATGTGCCCTCCTGCGCTGTTCCTGGCACCTGCGACGCCATCCCGACGCCGGCGAGGAGATCGTCCTGGTGGCGCGACCGGCGGCCGTTTCCGCGACGTGACCGGTCGTCGCCTCTCGGTCGCGTGCGCGACGTTCAACGGGGTGCGGTTCGTCGAGGACCAGCTGCGGAGCATTCTCGACCAGAGCCGGCCCGTCGACGAGATCATCGTGGCCGACGACGGATCGACCGATGCCACGCTCGAGGTCATACGTGAGGTGGGCTCCTCGGCACCGAAGGGGACGGAGATCCGAATCCTCGATCAAGGGGAGCACCTCGGTGTCGTGGCCAACTTCGATCGGGCACTTCGCCAGTGCAGCGGCGACATCGTGTTCTTCTGCGACCAGGACGACCGCTGGAAGCCCGAGAAGGTCGAACGCATCGCCGAGCGCTTTCGCGCCGTCGGAGACCAGCCGGTCGGTATCTTCACCAACGGGTCGATCGTCGACGACGAGGGCGCCGTGGCAGACGAGACACTCTGGGGTCGGGTCGGGTTCCGACCCGACCCGTCGATCGCCGGCGTGCCACTCGGCGAGGTGTTGCGTTGGAACCCGGTGACCGGTGCGACCCTGGCGGTCGACCGTTCGGTACTGGACCTGGTGCTTCCACTTCCCGGGTCGACGATGCACGACCGGTGGGTTGCGATCATCGTGGCCGCGGCCGGTCGACTGGTTCCCGTGGATGAACCGCTGATCAGCTACCGGGTCCATTCTTCGAACGCGGTGGGGTTGGAGTCGGCGAGCCTCCGGGAGCGGATCCACGCGCGGCGGTCCGTGCCTGCTCACTACGGGGAGAGTCTTGCGACGATCGACGCGGCAGAGAGGCGCCTTCGACAGTATGGTCGCCTGTGGCCCGAGACCCGCGGTGCCTTCGACGACGCCAGGAGCTACCTCGAACACCGTCGGGATCTCCCCGATTCGTCGGGGCGGCGGTTCCTGTATGTGGGTCGGATGCTCCTCCGAGGTGAGTACCATCGACGGGGACGGGGTTTCCGATCAGCCGGCTACGACATCGTCCATGGTGGCGGTGGTTGACCCATGAGGAATGAACCGGACAATCGGCCACGAGTCGCGATCGTGTCGCTGGCGCGCGCGAAGGGCATGGGAGAGGGTCGCAGAGTGGCGAGTCTCCGCGAGGTGTTCGAGTTGGCAGGGGCCCGGGTCTTCGACATCCGATTGCTCACCGACCACCGGCGGCGTGGGCCCGCGTGGTTGTCGCTTCCGCTTTGGAACGTGCTCAGAGGGCGTGTGGTCCCGGAGGCCATGATCTGGAATGCGCGTTCGGCTGTGCTCGCGTTGGAGAGTCTGGACGTTGATTTCGTCATCGTCGAGACGATCCGTGCCTTCCACCCCCGGTTCCTGGATGGACCATGGACCGTGGTTCTGGACTATGTCGACCGCCTCAGTGTCAGCTATCGCGACCGGTCCGAAGTGGTGCAGGAATCCGCACGGCAGCTGATGTTCAGGATCTTGGCGCACACGTCGGAACGATTCGAACGGAGAGTCCGGTCGTTCGGACTGTCCACGATCGCCGACGGCCATGCCGACGCGGAGGCACTGTCGGCCGACTGGGTGCCGATCACCCAGAAGGTACTCGCTCACGAGCGGGTTCCGTTGCGGGCTGACTGTGTCTTCTTCGGGAATCTCTCCTACCCCCCGAACGTGGCAGCAGTCGAGCGTTTGGCCAGGATCTGGCCGATGGTGTGCGAGAAGCGGCAGGACTCGACGCTCCTGCTCGCCGGGAGCCGGATGCGGCCGGACCAGCGTGCCCTCGCGGAGAGGCTCGGATGGTTCACCGAACCCGACTTCGCAAGTATCGAAAGGTTGCTGTCAGGGGTGAAGATGGCCGTTGTGCCCTTGGACCATGCCAGTGGTCTGCAGATCAAGGTTCTCGAGGGCGCGGCTGCGGGCCTCGCGCAGGTGTTGTCTCCTGCCGCCATAGCCGGGTTGGACGACGGATTTCCGGGAGTGGTGGCATCGGACGATCGGGATTTCGCGATGCGGATCGTCGAGCTCCTGTCCGATGACGGCTACCGGTCGGGACTGGGCCGTGCCGGACAACAGCACATCGCCTCCCTCTATTCCGCCCGCCATTGGTCTCATTGGGCACGGGATCTCATTGGCCCCACTTCCGATTCGGATGTCGTGACCCCGTGAGACCTCTTCCCTCGGGCCGTCTCGTTGTCGATTCACGCCGTCCCCGGATGCTCGCGGGGGTGCTTAGACTCGGCTGCATGGGCACGGGTGTCTGGTGGGTTCGTGCCGCGGGGAGATTGTCGATGCCGCGTGGGCGGGGGATCCAGCACCCGCAACGGTCTCGTGAGGTCGCAAGTCTGGCGACTCGAGGTGCGATAGCCTTGTCGCGCCGGGCGATCCGGGGGATCATGTATCTGGGCATCGCCGTGATCGTGCTCGCGCTGAGCAAGATCCACGCCCGCTACGTCGCCGCGGTGCCCTACAGCTGGCATACCTCGAATCGGTTCTCGTGGTCCATCGCCTACATCGTGCTGCAGTCCGTGATCTCCTACGGCGTCGGGTTGCCGGAGGTCCGTCGGTCCGGGCGTTCGGTGGCGTTGGTCGCGCTGTCAGCAGCCGTCGGTGGGGCGGTCGGCATGTCGTTGTTCCAACTGGCCCTGGGGAACCAACTGCTTCCACGCTTCGTCGTGTTCGGAACTGTCGTCCTGCTCGTCCCCTGGTACTTCGTCTGCGCGACCATTGCCGACGGTGGCCGCGCCCGTGCCCGGATGCGGGATCGTGTGCTACTCGTCGGAGGAGTCGAGGATGCGGAACGAATTTCCGCGGAGGTCACCGCAGAGGTCGAAAACCCTGCTGCTCTGGTTGGGTGTCTCTCTGCTGCCGAGGCAACGGCAGGACCCGATCGACCCTTGATCCGGGCGGTCCTGGATGCGAACGCGACCGTGATCGTGCTCGACAACGATGCACGGCTGCAGGACGCGATCGTGGTCCAGGCGGCATCGTTGCATGAACGCGGGATACGCGTTCGCACCCTTACGTCGTTCTATTCGGAGTGGTTGGGAAAGCTTCCGCTCTCCGAGCTCGAGCGCGCCGGTTTGATGTTCGACATCGGCGAAATCCATCGCCCGACCTACGTGCGGGTTCGTCGGATGATCGACGTCCCCCTTGCGCTGGCAGGGACGGCGGTTCTGGCGGTGGTCACGCCGCTGGTGCTCCTCGGGAACCTGATCGCCAATCGTGGACCGCTGTTGTTCCTCCAGACGCGCGTCGGCAAGAACGGCGAGACGTTTCCATTTTGAAGTTCCGAACCATGCGACCGGTCGACGGACAGATGGCCAGCGAGTGGACTACCGAGGACGATCCCCGCATCACCGGTTTCGGGAGGATCCTGCGTCGGACGCACGTCGATGAGCTCCCGCAGGTGATCAACATCCTGCGCGGCGACCTCGCCATCGTCGGGCCGCGGCCGGAACAGCCCAGATACGTGGCGATGCTCCGGGAACAGATCGCCTTCTACGACCTCCGCCATCTCGTCCATCCCGGGCTGACCGGCTGGGCCCAGGTCAAGTACGGCTACGCGGGCGATGAGAACGACGCACTCGAGAAGTTGCAGTACGAGTTCTACTACCTGGGCCACCAGAGTATCTGGTTCGATCTGAGGATCATGGGACGGACCATCAGGAGCGTGTTCGGCAGCGATGGCCGATGATCCGGATCAGAACCTGTGCGCGGGCCCTTCGATCGACGAACGCGCAGGATGGTCGGCCCGGCGTCAGCCGGCGGTGATGTCGAGCATGCGCTGCAGCGCGATGCGGCTCCACTCGGCATCATCCTCGTCGACGACGATGCGGTTGTGGACCCGGCCGGCGACGAGCTCCTCCAGGATCCAGGCGAGATGTGGTCCGTCGATCCGGAACATGGTCGAACAGGGACAGACGTTGGGGTCCAGGGACACGATCGTCTTGTCGGGATGCTCTGTGGCCAGACGGTTGACCAGGTGGATCTCGGTGCCGACACCGATGACCGTTCCGCTCGGAGCTGCCTCGACCTTGTCGATGATGAAGCTCGTCGATCCGACCTGATCGGCTGCGGCGCAGGTTTCGTGATTGCACTCGGGATGCACCACCACGAGGCCCTCGGGATGGGTGGCGCGGAAGAGTTCGATCTGAGACGGTGAGAACCGCTGATGCACCGAGCAGTGTCCTCTCCACAACAGGAAGGTCGCCTCCTTGCAGGTGGCTTCGTCCAGTCCTCCCAGGTCCCGTCGAGGGTTCCACACGGCCATGTGGGATTCGTCGAAGCCGAGGTCGTAGCCGGTGTTGCGCCCGAGGTGCTGATCGGGAAAGAACAACACCTTGTCGCCGCCACCGGTGGCCCCTTGGGAGTCGCCGATCGAGGTCGTCCCGAGGCCGAGGGCCCATTCGAGCACGGCTCGGGCGTTGGTGGAGGTGCAGACCGCGCCGCCGTGGCGGCCGACGAACGCTTTCAGCGCGGCAGACGAATTCATGTAGGTGATGGGCACGATCCGTTCGATGTCGGTGACCTCGGCGAGTGCGTCCCAGGCTTCCTCGACCTCGTCGAGGTCGGCCATGTCGGCCATCGAGCAACCTGCGTTCAGGTCCGGAAGGATCACCTGCTGGTGGTCGGCGGTCAGCACATCGGCCGATTCGGCCATGAAATGCACGCCGCAGAACACGATGTAATCGGCCTCCGGTCGTTCCTGGGCGAGCACGCTGAGCTTGTAGGAATCACCACGGGCGTCGGCCCACCGCATGACCTCGTCACGTTGGTAGTGGTGGCCGAGGATGAACAGCCTGTCGCCCAGGGTGGCTTTGGCCGCATCGATCCGCTGCGCGAGTTCGTCTTCGGGAGCGTCCCGGTAGTCGTCGGGTAGGGGGGATTGGAGTCGCAGCATGGGATGCCTCCTCGAATGGGGAGGTTCCGAATGGATGGCCGGTGGGGGCAGCCTGGTCGCCACGCCACGGGGATGTCGGCCTTCGGAACCGATATGACGCCGGAATCCAGGCCGACGCTGACTGTGAGCATATCGCCAGTTCCGGCCCAAGGGAATGCTGCGGGTCGACGGCGTCGGGCTCGGGGTGGCTCTCTAGCATGAGGGTGTGCTGCAGCGCCCGCCGACCGGAACTATTCCCACGACCCCGGGCTCCTACCAGTTCAAGGACGCGTCGGGTCGGGTCATCTACGTCGGCAAGGCGAAGAATCTCCGCAGCCGGCTCGCGAACTACTTTGCCGATCCGCGCACGCTGCAACCACGCACCGCGCAGATGGTCGCGGCGGCCGAATCGGTCGAATGGATCGAGGTCCGCAACGAGGTCGAAGCGCTGGTGCTCGAGTACAGCCTCATCAAACGGTTCCGACCGCGGTTCAACGTCCGGCTCCTCGACGACAAGAGCTACCCGTTCCTCGCAGTGACCGTTTCCGACAACTGGCCCCGCCCGATGGTGATGCGGGGAACCCACAAGAAGGGGGTGCGGTACTTCGGACCCTACGTGCACACCCGGGCGATCCGAGCCACGCTCGACCTGCTGATCGGCACGTTTCCCCTGCGGACCTGTTCGGATGCGAAGTTCTCCCGACACGAGAAGCTCGGCCGACCCTGCCTGCTGTTCCACATCGAGAAGTGTTCGGGGCCTTGCATCGGCGCGATCGAATCGGAGGACTACGCCGAACTGACCCGCCAGCTCATCCGCTTCCTCGAAGGTCACGACACCGAGATCGTGGACCGGCTCGAAGCCGACATGGCGCAGGCGTCGGAGGCACTCGAGTTCGAACGGGCCGCCCGCATCCGTGACCGCTTGGAGAACATCCGCAAGGTCATCGAGCGGCAGCAGATGGTGGGCGAGGCCAACGAGGACTTCGACGTGGTGGGCATCGCGGACGACGAGCTGGAAGCCGCGGTGCAGATCTTCCACGTGACGGGCCGGTCGGGTCCTGGGTCGGGCCGGGTTCATCATCGACAAGGTCGAGGACATGAACGGTGCACAGCTCGTCGCCCGGACTCTGGAGGGCCTCTACGCGAACGAGCCGGTCCTGGGCTGGCCCAAGAAGGTCTACGTCCCCGAGCTGCCCGAGGATCTCGATCTGTACGCCGAATGGCTCGGAGGGCTGCGCGGCTCCCAGGTCACGATCAAGGTGCCGCTCCGCGGGGCGAAGCGCGAACTCGCCGAGACCGTCACCCACAACGCGGCCGAGGAGTTCAACCGGCACCGGCTCAAACGGGCGAGCGACCACAACACCCGGGCGCGGGCACTGAACGACCTGCAACAGGCGTTGGGGCTGCCCGAGGCGCCGCTCCGGATCGAGTGCTACGACATGAGCCACCTGCAGGGTACGGACTACGTGGGCTCGATGGTCGTGCTCGAGGACGGACTTCCCGCCAAGCACCTCTACCGCCACTTCAAGGTCCACGTGCCGGGCAACGACGATTTCGCCGCGATGGACGAGGTGTTGACCAGACGACTCCACCAGCTCCTGGCAGATCGTGATCGACCGGTCGCCGAGCGGGGACGGTTCGCCTACGAGCCGAACCTGCTGCTCATCGACGGAGGAAAAGGACAGCTCTCCGCGGTGACCGCCGTGCTCGACCGGCTCGGTCTGGCGGGTGAGATTCCGGTCGCCTCGCTGGCCAAGCGCCTCGAGGAGGTCTACGTGCCGGGACAGCGCGAGCCGATCCGGCTGGAGCGCACCTCCGAGGCGCTGTACCTCCTCCAGCGGATCCGGGACGAGGCCCATCGCTTCGCGATCAGCTACCACCGCAAGCGACGCGGCAAGCGCATGACCGCATCGGCTCTGGATGGTGTGCCCGGGCTCGGGCCGACCCGCCGGAACCGACTGCTCCGAGAGCTCGGCAGCGTCAAGGCCATCCGCGCCGGCAGCCGGGAAGACCTCATGGCATTGAGCTGGTTGCCCGACGCGGTCGCCGACGCCTTGTACGACCATCTGCACGGCCCGGATCCGGCCCGCTCCGGCGACCGGACCTCGGCGTGAGCGACTTCTGGGAGCGCCACGCCGGTTGGTGGCAGGAGGGCTTCACCGACGGGGCGGATCCCGAATACGTCGAACAGATCGCCCCGCTGGTCGCCGAAAAGCTCCGCGGTTACGGGCGGGTTCTGGATCTCGGTTGTGGTGAGGGTCAGCTGGCGCGCCAGACGGTGGCGGAAGGCGCCGGACTGGTCGTGGGAACCGATCCGACCCGCAATCAGCTCGCCGAGGCGGCCCGGCGTGCCGGTGGCGTGGTCTATGCCGCCGGGGACGCGGCCGCGCTGCCATTCGCCGACGCCAGCTTCGATGCGGTGCTCGCCTGCCTGGTCTTCGAGCACATCGACCGGCTCGAGGCCGCGGTGGAAGAGGTCTCCCGGGTGCTCGCGCCGGGGGGACGCTTCCTGCTGCTGTTGAACCACCCGCTTCTGCAGACGCCCGACAGCGGTTGGATCGACGATCAGATGCTCGATCCCCCCGAGCAGTACTGGCGAGTCGGGCCGTATCTGGTGGAAAGCCACCTCGTCACCGAGGTCACCAGAGGGGTCCACATCCCCTTCGTCCACCGGCCCCTGTCGCGCTATGTCAACACGCTGGTCGAGACCGGTCTGGTGATCGAACGCATGGTCGAACCCGCACCGCCGGCCGGGTTTCTGGCACGCTCACCCGATTACGCCGCGGTGGCCACCATTCCCCGACTCCTGGTGCTCGTCACGCGGCGGGTCTGAACCTGCTCACCGTGTCCGGCTCTGATGGACGCTGACCCGCCAGCGTCCTGCGGTCTGCAGCGTGGTGGCGGCGACGGTCAGATCGAGCAGCCACCGCAGGATGACCTCGGCCGACTCGTCGTGCGGCGCGGCCATGACCAGACCCCGTCGAGGTGAGTCCTGCACCCGTCGCCAACCGTCGGGACGCGTCAGGCCCATGGTGTCCAACAGGGGGAGCAGGCGGTTGCCCAGGTGATGCTGGACACCGACATGTTGGAAAGCGTCCGGTTGCGCCGGATCGGCAGGGGTCCAGGTTCCCAGCGCGGCGTCGGGGGAGTTGCGTCGGATGAGCTGGGTGAGCGCCGACGCCGGCGGCGGTTGCTGCTCCGGGGGAACCTCGGGTTGCAGATTGAGCCAGCCGGCACCCGTTGCGGCGATGGCGTGCATCGCCTCGAGTACCTCGCCGAGATCGTCGACGCCGTCGACCTCGATGATCGTGGGATGCAACGCCACAGCAAGCTCCAGTGTCCGGATCGTCAGGTCGTGACAGGTGCAATGTAGGCGAGGCCGGGCAGACTTGGGGAGTGGTCGACGAAGCCGAGCTGGACCGTCGCATCGCGCAGGCCCTCGAGGCCCAGCGGATCGAGCGGGATGAGAATCCGATCGCGGACACGCCGTTGTGGCTCGCCCATCACTGGCCGTCCCGGTATGACCGGTGCATCCGGGTCGGCGGCCACCACGTGTGTCGCCGATGTGCGGTGCTCTATCCGGTGGCGATACTCGTCGCGTTCGCCGCGGGTCTCGGGCTCCGCTGGCCCGAGTCCTGGGATGTCTGGATGTACTGGCTGTTGCCGATGCCCGGGGTCGTGGAGTTCGTGCTCGACGTGTTCGGGGTGATCCGTCACCGCCCGCTCCGACAGGTGGTGGTCTCGGCCCTGCTGGCGGTCGCGTACGGAAACCTGCTGTGGCGCTACAGCAACGACCCGACCGACGGCCTGGTCTGGACGGTGGTGCTCGTCCAGACCGGCATCTGCGGGGTCGCCGCAGTGGCTTCCCTCGTCCTGCGTCGCTCCTGGATCGACGTGGACACCCAGGAAGGTACGGTGACGCGGAATGGTTGAGTTTCTGGTCATCACCGGCGTTTCGGGGGCGGGACGTTCCACGGTCGCCGACGCGGTCGACGACCTGGGATGGTTCGTCATCGACAACGTGCCGCTGCCCCTGTTCGCGAAGATCGTCGAGCTGACCCAGGGGCTGGGCGAGCCCTTCGAGCGGGTGGCATTCGTGCTGGGATCCGGGTCGCGCAGCGGTGAGGACCCCCACGCCCTGGTCGACGCGGTGCGGTCCCTGAGAGAAACCGGTGACGTGCGGGTGATCTTCGTGGACGCCGCGGACGAGGTGCTGGTGCGACGCTACGAGGAGACCCGGCGGCGGCACCCTCAGATCACCGCCGGATCGCTGCTCGACGCGATCCGGGACGAGCGACGCGCGCTCGAGGAGGTGCGGGCGTCCGCCGACCTGGTGATCGACACCTCGGATCTGAACCTGCACGAGCTCCGCGGTCGGATCGCCTCGCAATTCGCAGCCGGCTCCGGCGACGAGCTCCAGATCCGGGTCAGCTCGTTCGGCTACAAGCACGGCGTACCCCTCGACGTCGACCTCGTGTTCGACTGCCGGTTTCTGCCGAATCCCCACTGGCAGCCCGAGTTGCGCCCGTTGACCGGACTCGACGACCCGGTGCGCGAATGGGTGTTGAGCCGGCCACAGGCCGAATCGTTCGTCGAGCGCTACAGCGACCTGGTCGCGGACCTGCTCCCGGCGTACGCCTCCGAGGGGCGGGCGTTCCTGAGCATCGCCATGGGCTGCACGGGTGGGCGGCACCGCTCGGTGGCGATCGCCGAGGAGATCGCCGCACGCCTGCGGGAGCACGGCCACGACGTCCCGGTCACCCACCGCGACATCGGTCGGTGACGTGCGGAAGATCGAGGGTTTGTATGATCGTGCCCATCCCGACCGGGCAGTTCCCTTCGGCGGCGCCTCTCGATGAGGTCTTCCAGCGGGTGACAGACGGTCAATCGGCACTTCGACCATGAGGACGGACGCAGCAATGACCCTACGAGTTGGCATCAACGGTTTCGGCCGGATCGGCCGCAACTTCTTCCGGGCGATCCGAGCCCAGGGAGCCGACATCGAGTTGGTGGCCGCGAACGATCTCGGTTCGATCGATCAAATGGCCGACCTGTTGGCCCGCGATTCGGTCCTGGGGGCGTTCGAGGGCAAGATCAGCGTGGAGGACGGCGCGATCGTCGTGGATGGTCATCCGATCAGGATCCTCGCCGAGCGGGAGCCCGGCAAGCTGCCCTGGGGAGATCTGGGCGTCGACATGGTCGTCGAATCGACGGGCCGCTTCGCCAGCCGGGACCAGGCCGCGGCGCACCTCGACGGAGGCGCCCCGTTCGTGATCGTCTCCGCGCCCTGCAAGGAGGCCGACGCCACCTTCGTGGTGGGGGTCAACGAGGACACGTTCGACCCGGCGGCCCACAAGGTCGTCTCGAACGCATCGTGCACGACGAACTGCTTCGTCCCGATGGTCAAGGTGCTGGACGACACCTTCGGCGTGCAGCAGGGTCTGATGACCACGATCCACGCCTACACCGGTGACCAGCAGCTCGTGGACGGTCCGCATTCGGACCTGCGCCGTGCCCGGGCGGCCGCGCTCAACGTGGTGCCGACCGGGACGGGAGCCGCCCGTGCCACCGCCCTGGTCATGGAGGCGATGAAGGGCCGTCTCGACGGGACCTCGCTGCGGGTGCCGGTTCCGGTCGGCTCGATCACCGACTTCGTCGCCGTGCTCGACGGCGAACCGAGCGTGGACGAGATCAACGCCGCGTTCGCCGGTGCTGCCTCGTCCGGTCCGCTGGCCGGCGTGCTCGACTATTCGGAGGCCCCGATCGTGTCGTCCGACATCGTCGGTCGGCCCGCATCGTGCACGTTCGACGCCCCGCTCACCATGGCCATGGGCAACCTGGTCAAGATCTTCGGCTGGTACGACAACGAATGGGGCTACTCGAACCGCCTCGTCGACCTGGTGCGCATCACGGGCGCCAAGCTGGCCGGCGGCTGACGCGTCCACGATGACGTCGAATCCTTCCGAAGGGGTGCCGCGCCTCGAGGATCTGGGCGAATGTGCGGGCAAACGGGTGCTCGTGCGCACCGACTGGAACGTGCCCCTCGACGACGGGGTCATCACCGACGATCTGCGGATCACCGCCTCGTTGCCGACGCTGCGTTGGCTGGCCGATCAGGGCGCCGAAGTCACGGTTGCGACCCACCTGGGTCGGCCGGGGGGCACGACGGTGCCCGAATTGTCCACCGAGCCGCTGCGGCGGCGGATCGCCGAGCTGTGTCCCGGCGTCGAGGTGATGGAGAACCTGCGCTTCGACCCTGGCGAGGAGGCGAACGATCCGGCTTTCGTCGACCGGCTGGTCGAGGGCCAGGACTACTACGTGAACGACGCTTTCGGCGTGTGTCACCGGGCCCATGCATCGGTGGTGGGGCCGCCGTCGCGGCTGCCGAGTGCCGCAGGCCGCCTCCTGGCCCGCGAGGTCGACGTCCTCGGGTCGTTGTTGCGTGGGCCACGTCGGCCCTTCGTCGTCGCGCTGGGTGGGTCGAAGGTCTCCGACAAGCTCGGGGTGATCGAGTCGCTCATGGGGCTCGCCGACGCCCTGGTGGTCGGTGGAGGGATGTGCTTCACGTTCCTGGCTGCCCAGGGGCACCCGATCGGCGACTCACTTTTCGAACCCGACTACGTGGACGCCTGTCGGAAGCTGCTCGACGGTCCGGGGACGATCCACCTGCCCACAGATCTGGTTGCCCTGTCACCTCCGGGCAAGTTGTTCGACCCGTCGGCAGGCGGTGAGGTCGCCCACATCGGGCTGGATGTGCCCGATGGTTGGTCGGCGTTCGACATCGGCCCCGAGACCGCCGGGCGATTCTCCGACGTGATCGCGGACGCCGGCACGGTGCTCTGGAACGGTCCGATGGGCGCGTTCGAGGATCCACGCTTCGTCGCCGGGACGCGCGCCGTGGCCGAGGCCGTGGCCGACACGAAGGCGTTCTCGGTGATCGGCGGGGGTGATTCGAACGCCGCCATCGCCCAGTTCGACCTGCGGGACCGGATCGACCATGCCTCCACCGGTGGTGGCGCGTCGTTGGAATTC
>CAVXRS010000001.1:0-139898 GCA_963764215.1 uncultured Actinomycetes bacterium | reverse complement strand
CCTCGAATACGGTGATCTGCCGGGACTCGCAGCGCTGAGGGAGGCACCGAATGCCCACTGACACGACCCGTCTCCCGCTCATCAGCGGGAACTGGAAGATGCATCTGAATCACTTCGAGGCGATCCAGCAGGTGCAGAAGCTCTCGTACCTGGTCACCGCCGAGGATCTGGAGCGCGTCGAGGTCTCGATCCATCCGCCCTTCACCGATCTGAGATCGGTGCAGACGGTGCTCGAGAGCGATGACATCGCCATGGCGCTGGGAGCCCAGAACTGCCATTTCGAAGCGTCGGGCGCGTTCACCGGTGAGGTTTCGGCGCCGATGCTGGCGAAGTTGCATGTGCGCTATGTGATCGTGGGCCATTCCGAGCGTCGGACGCTGTTCGGCGAAACCGACGAAATCGTGAACCGCAAGGCGCAGGCGGTGATCGGTGCCGGCATGACGCCGATCATCTGTGTCGGTGAGACGTTGCAGGAACGCGAAGCGGGCGAGACCGAGACCCGGGTGGGCACCCAGTTGCGCGGTGCGCTCGACGGGCTCGGTCGTGACACGATCGCCGAGCTGGTGATCGCCTACGAGCCGATCTGGGCGATCGGCACCGGAAAGGTCGCCAGCCCCGACGATGCGCAGTCTGTCTGCGCGTTTCTGCGTGCCCAGATCGGAGCGATCGCCGGTGCCGAGGCCGCCGAGCAGGTCAGGATCCAGTACGGAGGTTCGGTCAAGGCAGCCAATGCGGCCGAACTGATGGCCCGGCCCGACATCGATGGCGCCCTGGTCGGTGGCGCGTCACTGGAAGCCGAGCAATTCGCCCCGATCGTCCAGCACCTTCAGGCCGGATCGTGACCGTGGTCTGGCCGAACCGGTCCTGGTACGATTGTCTGGTCCACTCGTGAAAGAGCAGTGTTCATGATCCTCTTCGTCGGAATCATCTACGTCGCGGTCTCGCTGATCATGTGCATTCTCGTGCTGCTCCACAGCGGCGAGGGCGGTGGACTGTCCGACTTCATGGGCGGCGGCGCCGCGGCATCGGGCTCGACGGTCATGGAGAAGAACCTCGACCGCATCACGGTGGTCTTCGCCATCATCTTCGCGATCACCACGATCCTGCTCGGTCTGCTGTTGATGCCCTGATCGAACGGGCGCCGCGAGCGGGCCCGGGTCGATTCAGGCGGTGAGCTCCCGTCCGATGATCTCCTTCATGATCTCGGTGGTGCCGCCGTAGATGGTGGAGATCCGCACGTCGGCGTAGGCCCGGGCGATCGGGAACTCGGTCATGTAGCCGTAGCCGCCGTGGAGCTGCACACAACGGTCGACGACTCCCTTGTGCATCTCGGTGCACCACCATTTCGCCTCGGCTGCTTCGGTGACCGTCAGCTCGCCGGCGTTCAGCGCCTGAACGCAGCGATCCACGTAGGCCTGTGCCACGTCGATCTCGGTCCGCATCTCGGCGAGCGTGAACCGGGTGTTCTGGAACGACGCGATGGGCTGACCGAAGGCTTTGCGCTCCCGGACGTAGTCGAGCGTCCACCCCAGGGCCGCTTCGGCGCCGGCGACCGTGTTGGTGGCCAGCGAGAGCCGCTCCTGGGGCAGGTTCTCGATGAGGTGGACGAATCCCTGACCCTCGGTCCCCAGCAGATTCGTGACGGGGACATGGACGTCTTCGAAGAACAGCTCCGCGGTGTCCTGGGAATGCAAGCCGACTTTGGACAGGTTCCGTCCCCGCACGAAGCCGTCCATGCCCCGCTCGATCACCAGCAGCGACATGCCCTTGTGCCCCGCGTCAGGGTCGGTCTTGACGGCGGTGACCACCAGGTCGGCGTTGATCCCGTTGGTGATGAAGGTCTTCGATCCGTTCACGACGTAGTGGTCGCCGTCGCGGATGGCCGACGTGGACATCGAGGACAGGTCCGAACCGATGCCTGGTTCGGTCATGGCGATTGCGGTGATGGCGGCGCCGGATGCCACCTGGGGGAGCCACCGGGCCCGCTGTTCGTCCGTGGTGAGGTGGAGCAGATAGGGGAGCACCACGTCGTTGTTCAGGGTGATGCCCAGACCAGAGCCACCGCAGCCTGCCGCCTGGAGCTCTTCGCCGACGATGAGGTTGAAGCGGAAGTCCTCGGTGCCCCCGCCGCCGTACTCCTCGGGAATGGCCATGCCCAGGTAGCCGGCGCTTCCCGCGGTCGCGAACAATTCGCGGGGGACGATTCCGTCGGATTCCCAGGCTTCGATGTTCGGAGAGATCTCCCGCTTCACGAATTCGCGGAATGCGTCGCGGAAGAGATCGTGTTCGGGGGTGAAGATGTTGCGGCGCATCCGCCCATTGTGGCCCCTGGCCCCCTCCGATACACGAACTGGGGTGGCCGGTGGATGGGAAACTACGCTGGTTTGCGCTCCCGCCTCCCCGATCCCACCACCGGGTCGAGGCGGGAGCACCCATTTCGGGCGACGGGTGGGCCAGGGTCCACCCGTGGTGCGCGCGGGGCCGGTACCGATCGGATTCGTCAGGACACCGGCCGGGTGGTGAGGGTGGCAAGGAGCTGCTCGGTGTGGGTGTAGCCGAGAAAGTGGCCGGCGCCTGCCACGTCGTGGAAGCGGCCGTCGGGGAGTCGGGTCGCCAGCGCGGCACCCCAGGCAGGCGGCACGAACTCGTCACGGTCGCCCTGCCAGACATCGACGGTGCCGGGGACGTCCTCGGGGGTGAAGCCCCAGGGACGGGCCCAGGCCCGGTACTCCTCGGTCATGCCGTTGCCGTGCTCGAGCGTGTGCGCGGCCGCGCCAGCGAGACCGGGGTCGGGGAGTTCCGCGACCGTGGCCCGCTCGTCGGGTACGGCGCCGTGGAGGGCCGCGCGTGCCGACGTGTTCGGGGCGCGTCGGGCGACCACCCCGAGGGCGCGGAAGACTTCGTCGGCGACGCGGGGTCGGCGCTGTGCAAGGCGGGTGAGGCGTCGATCCATCGGGTTGAGCTGTGCGAAGGTCTCGGCGGTGTCGACGGGCAGGCAGCCGGCAACCACCGTCGTGCGGGTGACCCGTTCGGCCAGCCGTGCTGCGCAGGCCAGCGCGTACTGGCCACCCATGGACCAGCCGAACACCGCGCACTGCTCGATCGCGAGCGCGTCGAGCAGGCAGCGCACGTCGTCGGCCCAGTCCACCGTGGTGCGGCCTGGCGCGCAGTCGGATGCACCGAGGCCCGGCCGGTCGGGAGAGACGAGCCGGACGCCGAGGTCACGAGCGGGCGCGTCGAATGGTGCGATGTCCAGAGCCGCAGAGCAGCCCGCCGTGACAGTTCAGGATCGGCGCACCACCGGGATCTCCGTATTCGCGGTATGCCAGCGCTCGCCCGTCGTCGAGCTGGATCGTCCGGGTGGCGCTCACCACGTTCAACGTACCGTGCGATCGGCTGCGCACCGGCGCCGGTTGCAGTCAGCACCGACGGTGGTGATCTGGCGGGACGAGGGACCGGCTGGCGAGTGGTCGAGGATCAATCCCTGGCAGGTTCGTGCGTGCCGTAGCGGATCGGGGTCGTGAACCGGCCGACGGTCGGGTGTTCATTCTGCGCGGCGCCTCGGGCCCGGTTGCCGAGGCTGGCGATCTCCTCGCCGATGGCGTGGGCGTGCTGGGGGCTCTGCAGGGTCCGGATCTCCTGACCGATCACCACGACCGAAGGCTCCACGGTGTCCCCGTAGTCGCCGAAGATCGGGTAGATGGCCGCGCCGGCCTGGGCGGCCAGGTACAGATCCTCCCGCGTGCCCTGGCCGAAGGGCTCCATGACCAGGTAGCCCCGCTCGTCCTTGGCGTCACGCGGAGCCGCTGCCGGCCTCGATGACGATGTGACCGTGGTCCGAGGTCATCAGGTTCAGGAACTCTTCGCGGGTGCGGGCGTTCTGGTGCTTGCGGAAGTTGCGGACCCGCCGGTTGAGGTCCTCATCGGTGATGTCGCCCTCGTTGACCGCCTCACCGCCGCTGACCGGGAAAGGTCTTCAACACGTTGCCGGCCGGGCGGAGGATGTCGTCGATGACGTTGAGCCCCATCACCTCGAGGTAGCCGAGGAGACGGCCGATCATCAGGGTGACCCGGCTGTCGAGGCGGTCGAAGCCGTGGAGGTGCGCCGCCCGGGTGAGGTAGCCGAGGTTGAAGCCGACGTCCTGGAACTCGAGGTGCGACCCGACGAAGATGAACGACTGGCCGTCGGCCAGGCGCTCGAAGATCTTCTCCCGTTCACAGAACTCGACGAACACGTCGACGTTGGCCTGGGCATGGGGCCCGTGGAGGACTTCGAGCAGGCCGAGCGACCGTTCCGTGTCGGCCGAGCTCAGCGGCGACGAGCGCAGGAACGCCTGGTCGTGGTTGAGGGCGTCGGGCCGGGGCTTGGCGGTCAGGCGCTCGGCGGGAATCGGATTGAAGATGCTTGCGAACTCGACCCCGCCGATCTGGGTGGCCGAGTGGTACAGAAGCTTGTCGAGTTGCCGGTGGACGCCGAGCATCTCCTGGATCTGATCGGCAGCCTGGTGGAGGAGCCCGCCGTCGGCTCGGGCCGGGCCGTGCGGCCCATGAGGGTCAGCGCTGCCGCTCATCGTTCACGCCTCAGGGCCATTGGCCTGCACGGGTGGTTCGACTGCCAGGGCGTGGGAGAGGGCGACATGTCAGCTTGGACCACCGTAGCGGGCCCCGGGTTGGATCGGCCGACGCGCCTGACCGGTTCGCGTTCGGTCCCGCTGTTGGGCGTCGGGTGGTTAGTCCTGCGCCGTTTCGTCATCGTCGCCCTCGGCGTCGTCGAGGTCCCAGCCTGGATCGTCGCGCCGGTCGGCATCGCCGTCCGGCGGTCCCCCGAGACCGTCGGGGTCGTCGGCGCCGCCCGCCATCGTGACCATCACCTCGGGATCGTCGAGCTCGGCGCCCGCCTCTTCCAGCTCTCGTTCGTCGACCACGTTGGTCGGGTCGAGGGACGGGTCGTTCTGAACGGCCTCGGCGAAGGCCGGGTTGAGCCGCTCCTCCTCGTCCAGCGCCTCGTCGCCTTGCTCGAAGATCTCTGTCTCCGGGGGGGCCTCGGTTGACCCGTCGTCGTCACGTGTCATGTCGTCTTCCTTTCGTCGCCGCGGGTACTTGGACTACGAGTCCGGGAAAGATCCACGGTGACCCTTTGTATCGAAGCTAGGGCCTCGACGGCGCCCTCGACCGTGACGGCGGCCGAGGGCGCCGGTGTTCACGCCACGCCGGCGGTCGGGTTGGGTCACTCGTCAGGAGGTCTCGAGGGTTTCGGGGATCTTCGTTTGCTCGTTGACTACCGGCGGGAAGTTCGCTAATTTGCCGATTCATATTCGACGGCGGTCGGCGGTGCGGTGCGGTTCGTATTGCAGAGCTGATCTGATGAAGGGCGGGCATCGTGAAGATTCGTGCGAGGTTCGCAGGTCACCGTGCGGTGCGTGCCGGTGGGGTGGTGGCTGCTCTGGTGCTGGTCGCCGGTTTGCTCTCGGGTTGTAATTTGGCTCCTGATGTGGCGTTGGGTGGGACGGTGACCACGACCAGTGGTGCGAAGGTCGGCCAGGTCACGGTGACGGTGTTCTCTGGTCCGTCGACTCAGGTTGCCCAGGCAACCACCGATGGTTCGGGTGATTACGAGATCAAGGACACTGATCTGGCTGCGGGAACGTACCGGGTGCGTGTGGGGGATGAATGGTATGGGCCTGGTGCGACCGATTATGCGAGTGCTGCGCCGGTCACGGTCACGGCGGGTTCTCCGACTCGGTTGGATCTGACCGTCTCTGACGCGGCCGATGTGACCGGCACGGTTGTGGACGTCAACCACGATCCGGCGCCGGGCACCCTGGTGGCCGCTTATGACGCGTCGTCCCAGATCGTCACTTTGGCCGTCACCGCGGCAGATGGCACGTTCGATCTGGGGGTGCCTGCCGGTGCGACGATCACCGTCAAAGTTGCTGACAGTGCCCACCCGTTGGCGTCTCTCGGTGGCGTCACCCCGACCGAGATCACCACTATTGCCGGGAGCAACGATATCGGCACGCTCACCATCGTCGACACCACCCAAATCGCAGCCGGCGACTACCACACGTGCGCACTCGAAGCCGATCACACTGTCGAATGTTGGGGCAACAACTCTTCCGGGCAGCTCGGCAACGGGACCACGACCGACTCGGACGTGCCGGTGCCGGTAGTCGGGCCTGGACGATGCGACCGCGATCAGCACCAGCTACAACCACACGTGTGCGCTCAAAGCCGATCACACGGTCGCCTGCTGGGGCTACAACGGTAACGGGCAGCTCGGTAATGGCACCACTACCAGCTCGTACGTGCCGGTGCCCGTATCGGGCCTGGATGATGCGACCGCGATAACCGCCGCCGGCAACCACACGTGCGCACTCGCAACTGATCACACCGTCGCCTGCTGGGGCGAAAACATATTCGGGGAGCTCGGTAATGGCACCACCACCGGCTCGGACGTGCCGGTGGCCGTGTCGACCTTGAACGATGCGACCGCGATCACTGGCGGCGAGAACCACATATGTGCGCTCAAGTCCGATCACACCGTCGCCTGTTGGGGCGCCAATTCTTCCGGGCAGCTCGGCAACGGGACCACCACCGGCTCGGACGTGCCGGTGCCCGTATCGGGCCTGGATGATGCGAGCGCGATCACTGGCGGCGGAGATTTTCGTGTGCGCGCTCGAAAGCTGATCACACCGTCGCCTGCTGGGGCGCCAACTCTTCCGGGCAGCTCGGCAACGGCACCACCACCGGCTCGGACGTGCCGGTGCCCGTGTCGAACCTGGACGATGCGACCGCGATCGCCGCCGGCGAAGCGCACACGTGTGCGCTCAAATCCGATCACACCGTCGCCTGCTGGGGCGCCAACTTTTCCGGGCAGCTCGGTAATGGCACCACCACCAGCTCGGACGTGCCGGTGCCCGTGTCGAACCTGGACGATGCGACCGCGATCGCGTCGGGCTACAACACGTTTGCGCTCAAGTCCGATCACACCGTCGCCTGCTGGGGCTACAACGGTTACGGACAGCTCGGCGACGGCACCACCACCAACTCGAACGTGCCCGTGCTGACGCTCGGCATCCCCTACGCCACGACCGTCACCCCCTGACTCACCCGCGTGGAGCGATACGCGTGCATCGCCGGCTCTCGGGCTGGGTCACTCGTCGGCAGCTCTCGAGGGTTTCCGGGGGATCTTCGTTTGCTCGTTGACTACCGGCGGGAAGTTCGCTAATTTGCCGATTCATATTCGACGGCGGTCGGCGGTGCTGTGCGGTTCGTATCGCAGAGCTGATCTGATGAAGGGGCGGGAATTGTGAAGATTCGTGCGAGGTTCGCGGGTCACCGTGCGGTGCGTGCTGGTGGGGTGGTGGCTGCTCTGGTGCTGGTCGCCGGTTTGCTCACTGGTTGTAACTTGGCCCCTGATGTGGCGTTGGGTGGGACGGTGACCACGACCGGTGGGGCGAAGGTCGGCCAGGTCACGGTGACGGTGTTCTCGGGCCCGTCGACCCAGATCGCCCAGGCAACCACCAATGCTTTGGGTGGCTACGAGATCAAGGACGCTGACCTGGCTGCAGGCACGTACCGGGTGCGTGTCGGGGATGAATGGTACGGGCCTGGTGCGAGCGATTATGCGACTGCCGCGCCGGTCACGGTCACGGCGGGTTCGCCGACTCGGTTGGATCTGACCCTCACCGACGCGGCCGATGTGACCGGCACTGTTGTGGACGGCAATCACGACCCGGCGCCGGGCACGCTGGTCGTCGCTTATGACGCGTCGTCCCAGATCGTCACGTTGGCCATTACTGCGGCAGATGGCACGTTCGATCTGGGGGTGCCTGCCGGTGGGACGATCACCATCAAAGTTGCCGACAGTGCCCATCCGGTCGACAGTGCCCATCCGTTGGTCACTCTTGGTGGTGCCACTCCGACCCAGATCACCACCACTGCCGGGAGCAACGATATCGGCACGCTCACCATCATCGACACCACCGAAATCGCAGCCGGCAACGGCCACACGTGCGCACTCGAAACCGATCACACTGTCGAATGCTGGGGCTTCAACGGGAACGGGCAGCTCGGCAACGGCACGACCACCGATTCGAACGTGCCGGTGGCCGTGTCGAACCTGAACGACGCGACCGCGATCACCGCCGGCGGCTACCACCTCACGTGTGCGCTCGAAACCGATCACACTGTCGACTGCTGGGGCTTCAACGGTGACGGGCAGCTCGGCAACGGCACGACCACCGATTCGAACGTGCCGGTGTCAGTGTCGAACTTGAATGATGCGACCGCGATCACCGCCGGCGGCAACCACACGTGTGCGCTCGAAACCGATCACACCGTCGCCTGCTGGGGCGACAACGGTGAAGGGGCAGCTCGGCAACGGCACCAACACCTCCTCGAACGTGCCGGTGTCAGTGTCGAACTTGGACGATGCGACCGCGATCACCGCCGGCCACTTCCACACGTGTGCACTCAAGACCGATCACACCGTCGCCTGCTGGGGCGACAACGGCTTACGGGCAGCTCGGCGACGGCACCAACACCTCCTCGAACGTGCCGGTGCCCGTGTCGGGCCTGGACGATGCGACCGCGATCACCGCCGCCGGCGGCGACCACACGTGTGCGCTCAAGGCCGATCACACCGTCGCCTGCTGGGGCAACAACTCTTACGGGCAGCTCGGCAACGGCACCAACACCTCCTCGAACGTCCCGGTGCCCGTGTCGAACCTGGACGATGCGACCGCGATCGCCGCCGGCGATATTCTACACGTGCGCGCTCAAGGCCGATCACACCGTCGCCTGCTGGGGCAACAACTATGCCGGGCAGCTCGGAAATGGCACTACCACCGACTCGAACGTGCCGGTGCCCGTGTCGAACCTGAACGATGCGACCGCGATCACCGCCAACTACGAGCACACGTGTGCGCTCAAAGCTGATCACACCGTCGCCTGCTGGGGCAGTAACTATACCGGGCAGCTCGGCAACGGCACCACCACCGACTCGAACGTGCCGGTGCTGACGCTCGGCATCCCCTACGCCACGATCATCACCCCCTGACCCACCCACGCAGAGCGGTCCGCGTGCGTCGCCCGCTTTCGGGTTGGGTCGCTCGTCCAGGGCTCTCGACGGTTTGAGGGGGACCTTCGGGTTGTTCGTTGACTGTCGGCGGGAGCGTCGATACCGTGTCGAGTGATACTTGGCGAGGCTGCTGTGCGGTGGGTGCAGAGCTGAACCGTCCCGGGTTTGGTGCATGCCTCTGTTCTTGAGAGGTTTGTTCGATGCCAACGAAGTACGACGCTGAGACCCGGGCGAAGGCTGTCCGGTTGGTGCTGGATCACCGTGATGAGTACGACTCGGAGTGGGCGGCGATGAAGACGGTCTCGTCCCGGCTGGGGATGACCGCGGAGACGCTGCGCAAGTGGGTCCGCCAGGCGGAGGTCGACCAGGGGACCCGCCCGGGGGTGACCACGGAGGAGAATCGTGAGATCCGCGAGTTGAAGAAGCGGAACCGGGAGCTGGAGGAAACGATCGAGATCCTCAAGGCAGCGACGTCATATGTAGGTGATCGGCGTCAAGTGGGAGTTCTGGTCAGCCGGCTTGTTCGTCATGGAGGCGGTCGAGGAGTCCGTTGAAGATCTTCTCTCGGCCGATCTGGCCCTTGTCCTTGGCGTCGTCTCGTTGGCGTTGGAGGGTGGGTTTGAACTCGATGGTTGTGACGAAGAACGTGCAGGACTCACAGATCGATTCGAAGTGGCAGTCGAGCTCGACGGGGCGGGCGCAGTAGCCGTTGCCGAGCATGCGGCGGTGCATCTCGGAGCGGAGTTTGCGCATCTCGGTGCCTTCGTCGCCGGCGGGTAGTTGGCGGGGTTGGTCGTAGAGCGCCTCGACCTTTTCGGTGACCGCGAAGTACTCGTCGGCGACGGTGCGATCGGCGATGCGTGCGTAGACCATGGTCATGGTCAGCGACTTGTGGCCGAGCAGGGCTGCGATTGCTTCGAGACTCATGCCACGGTTGATGGCCTGGGTAGCAATCGTGTGGCGTAGCTGGTGAGGGTGGACGTGACCGATCCCGGCCGCTTCGGCGGCTCGCTGGACGGCCCGGTCGACTCGGGTGGACGGGACGGGTCGACCCCGGTCACAGAACATGAGGTCACTTCGCAGGCTGTTGGGTCGATCGGTGAGCCAGTCGTCGAGGAGATCCTTCAGGTTCGGGTGCAGCGGGATGTAGCGGTCGTTGTGGAGCTTGCCGACAGGTGTGCGAAGCCAGAACGCTGAGCCGATCTGGACGACGGCGTCGACAGTGAGGCCGAGGAGTTCACCGCGTCGCATGCCGGTGCGGGCGAGCATCTCAACGACAAGACGATCGAATGCGTCGGGCAGATTCCGGGCGGCGATCAAGAACTTGCTGGCCGTGGGGTCATCGAGGAACCGGGGTAGCGCGCGGTTGCGGATCGGGAAGTCGCCGATGAACACCGGGACCCGGCGTGGAGCGTCGGGATAGTCCCACTCGATGATTCGGGCGAAGAAGCCGCGCATGTGTCCCAGACGCATCCCGATCGTCGTTGGTGTCAGATGAGCTTGGCCCCTGCGGCCAGGCCGGGCCGCCAACCAGGGCTTGAACGACTCGATGTGAGCACGGGTGATGTCGGCGGCGCCCGAGACTTCGCCGTGGTGATCGGCGATGAACCGTCCGAACAGGCGCAGCGTCGTGTCGATGGTCTCGACACTGCCGGGCCGCAGCGACAAGGCGAGCTGGTCCAAGTAGCGGCGCATCGTTGCGGCCAGAACGGGGACCTCGGTGTTGAGGGCGACCCAGTCAGTTCGGCGGTTGCCGTCACGGGTTCGGCGTTTAGGTGCCGGGCCCCGGTGGAGGTGGAACATCACCGAGTTGAGGCCGAACGCCGGGGTCCCAAAGATTTTCGGGATGGCTCCGCATCGCCGCTCGACCGCTGCAAGGTAGAGGTCTCGGGTGTCGATGTAGGACGAGTCCGCGATGGTCGCGGCCGGGATGCCGGCGATCACTGACAGCTTGGCCAGTGTGGCCCACATTCGCTTGATCTCCGGTGGGTTGAACCCGAGGTCGCCGGCCATGGCCACGAACTCAACGTGAGCAACTGGTTCGCGTCCACGGACGTGGTCGGCCCACTTCGTTGGCGTGCCGACCACATAGTCCACGTCGACGGGGTCCCCACGATTGACGACCGCCCACGCGGCGTAGCCCCGAAGCACCACCGAATCTGCGAGGCGCTCAGCGGCGGGCACCTGCGCCCACGCATCGAACCCGTCGTAGCTCCGATGGAACCGACGGGCGATCACCCGACGGTTCTGACATGCCGCTGGTGTAGCGCCGAGGGCTGCGTAGGCGTCGATCAGCGCGTCGTCGTCGGTGGTCAACCGCCGGGCCGGAGGCGCGGTCACGAGTCACTCCCCGTGTCGATGGCGAAGACGGCCCGGTGGTACTCCTCGGCGAGCCAGTCGTTCGCAAGGTGCAGATAGAGCCTGGTGGTCTCGATCGACCGGTGACCGGCTTGGGCTTGGACCGCTTCGAGTGCCATGCCGGCTTCTCGCAACCGGGTCAAACAGGTGTGGCGTAACTCGTGACAGGTCGCGTGGCTGAGCGATGCCCGGTGACGGGCGCCGCGCATGACCTGATCGAGTCCGGTCGCTGCCAGCGGATCACCTCGACGAGGACCCTTCAACACCACGAACACGCGGTCGGTGCTCGTCTCGGGTCGTTCTTCGTTCAAGTAGACCGCCAGGGTCTCAAAGAACCGATTCGAGATCGGTGTGATCCGCTGGTGGCCACCCTTGCCATCGGTGATGAACACGCGACGCTCCCCGGCGTTGATATCTCCCAGACCGAGACCAAGTACCTCGCAGCGCCGTAACCCGCCCAGCAGCATCGCCTGGATCATCGCCCGGTCCCGCCACGTTCTCAGCGCAGCCAGAAGCGCATCGACTTCGGCGGGGTCCAGGATCTTCGGCAGGGTTCGCGGCGAACGGATCAGCGGGACGCCTCGCCGCCCGTTGGTTCGGCTGCCCAGCCCCTTCGGGACCGGGTTCTTGGCGACCGCCTCGACCGCGACCAGGTACTCGAACAAGCCCGACACGCTCGAAAGTCGACGGCGGATCGTTCGCGCCGACAACCCGGTCTCGCCGTCCTCGAGTCGAACCACGTTGTCGCCCCGGACTGGTCGACGCTGAGCTTCGATGAAACTGAGGACGTCTGCGGTAGTGACATCGGAGGGGTCCTTGGGTACCACGGTGAAGAAGACCTTCAGATCGAAGCCGACCGCCAGCAAGGTGTTGTGTCGGGCCCGAGCCCACACGAACCGAAGGTAGGCATCGATCACGTCGTGCCCGAGTTGGATCGGCACCTTGTCGGGGTCCTCGCCGCGCACCAGACAGGGCATCCACAACGACGACATAGCCAGGCTCCTCAGGTCGGGGCCACCAGCCTCTGACATGAGGACAAACAGGTGGTGGATCACCTACATATCAATGCTTTCTTCGTGCGGGAGAGCGACCCGCGGACGTCACGCTGCTGAAAACTTCCGAGTTGTGCGAGTTCATCGCTGCTCACCGGGACTCCTTCGGGGTCGCTCCGATCTGTCGGGTGCTCACCGAGCACGACGCGAAGATCGCCCCGAGAACGTTCTACGCGTGGGCCTCGAGGCCACCGTCGAAGCGTGCGTTGTGGGACGCGACGATCACCGAGGTGCTCGCCGGCTACTACGAACCCGATGAGTCCGGCCGCCGGAAACCCGAGGCTTTGTATGGGTCGCTCAAGATGTGGGCGCACCTGAACCGTGAAGGCATCGAGGTGGCCCGTTGCACCGTGGAACGGCTCATGGCCGCGAACGGTTGGCAGGGCGTGCGCCGCACCAAGAAGGTGCGCACCACCGTGGCTGACCCCTCAGCGGAGCGCGCCCCGGACCTGGTCGATCGCCAGTTCCGTGTCCCCGCCCCGAACCGGTTGTTCGTCGCCGATTTCACCTACGTCAAGCTGATCGCCGGTGTGTTCGTCTACGTCGCATTCGTGATCGACGCCTATGCGGGACGGATCGTCGGCTGGGAAGCCTCCACCTCCAAAGTCACCCGGTTCGTGGAGTCCGCGATCCGCCAAGCTGTCGCGCTGCGTGCCCGCCAAGGCCACCCGGTCAAGGGCACGATCCACCACTCTGACGCCGGATCCCAATACACCGCAGTGCACTTCGCGGAAACGCTCGTCCTGGAAGGGCTCGCCGCGTCGATCGGCTCGGTGGGCGACGCGTACGACAACGCGCTGGCCGAGACCACGATCGGGCTCTACAAAACCGAATGCGTCCGAGCCGACTCACCGTTCCGACGCGGCCCACTCCGCAACCTCGGCGACGTCGAGCTGATCACCGCCGAATGGGTCGCCTGGTTCAACAACCACCGCCTCATGCACCGCCTCGGACGCGTCACACCCACCGAAGCCGAGACCGCCTACAATGCCAACAACCCGACCGAACAACCGGTCGGTTCCCAACCACCCGAGGGTGCATGAAACCCGGGACGGTTCAGTTGCCGAATCCCGAGGACTCTTCGGTGAGCGTGAACACCAGGTTGCCTTCGTTGGAGACGTTGCGGAACTCGAACAAAGAAGTTGGGCTATCACCCCAGAGCGTGCTTCGACAGGGATCTCGGTCTCGGTGGGAAGCGTGACGCAGACGATCGTGCCTTGGTACTGGGCGGTCGCAAGGCTCGAACGACGTGACCATTGTCGAACAGGCGAAGATTCCCTGAGCCACTCATGAGATTCACCCAACCGTGTGCGGTCTTGGCGATACTCAGCGAGCCAGCTAGCCCATTCCCCTGGCCAACAGAAGTGTTCCGAGTCACGCCCCGCTCAATTGCGAGCTGGAGGGCCTCGGCATCAGATGACACGTAAGGAAAGCCTTCCCTGATGCTGTTCAAAATCCCCCGGCCACGCTCCGCGACAACTATCTCGACCAAGCCCTTGTTCGATCGACCAACAATCTGGAGCCAGCCGGTTGCCCCGCCCGAACCGGAGGAGCACGTTGTCAGCAATCTCATTCACCGTCCACTCGATGGCGCGAAGGACTCCCGGCTCATACTCCGTGACCGTCGATAGGACATTGATGATCTCGTTGATCTGCTCGTTCAGCGTCTCATATCGTTCGAAGCGCTGGAGCGGCATGAACGACTGCTCGGCGTGCATGTCAGGAGCGGCCGACCCCTCGATACCAGCAGTCCAGCCGGCCCGATCGAAGTACGCGTCGCGGCGACCATCCTCGGGCAGGAACACATCGAAGTCCCAGCCCCCGATGGTGAAGTGGTCGATCAGCGAGATGAGCGGCACCATCCCGCTGGGACCGAAGAAGTGCGACCGCCGAAGGTCTACCTCAATGTGGGTGGGTCGGTCGAGGTGCTGGCTGATGCCCCAGAGAAGGTCGACGAACGCCGCAAACTCGAAGGTCGGCCGACGGGTTTCCACCCTGGCTGGACTCAACTCAATCCTTCACTCGACTACGCCGATCGGCACTCTCGACCTCTGACTCGGTGATGACAAATCGCTGACAAGCGGGCCGCTCCAGCCGTACCGCCGAGTACTCTGACCTGCAGTTTCTTGGTGTCGGAGGGGGGACTTGAACCCCCACGCCCTTGCGGGCACCAGCCCCTCAAGCTGGCGCGTCTGCCTATTCCGCCACTCCGACGTGGCTGCCAGGTGCGCCTGGCACGACGCACAACACTAGCGCGACGAAACCGATTCGCTGCTGTCCGCGCCCCGGCTGCGAGACCTCGCACCAGGCCCTGCCCACAGGCGGTCCGGACCCGGCGCCACCACCGAATCTCGAGCGAGGCGCACCGGGGCCGGCGTGCCGCTCGAACGACCGGCCAGGCCTGAGCGCCGCCGCGTTCTGCCATACTGAGCTTCACTTGTCAACGAGCTCAACAGCAGCGGGTCGCGCCCACCATCAGCTCGGGCGCCGCGACCCCACACTGCGACCAAGGGGTGCAACACGATGTCCTGGGACTTCTCCACCGATCCTGAATTCCAGTCCAAGCTCGACTGGGTCGACCAGTTCTGCCGTGAAGAAGTCGAGCCCCTCTCGATGATCTTCCCCTACGCGGTACGGCTCCCGGACCCCAAGGTCAAAGCCCTCGTCAAAGAGCTCCAGGACCAGGTCAAAGCCCAAGGACTCTGGGCGATCTTCCTCGACGAGGACCTCGGCGGACCGGGCTACGGCCAGCTCCAGCTCGGCCTGTTGAACGAAGTCATCGGACGCTACCCGGCGGCGCCCCAGATGTTCGGCGCCGCCGCGCCCGACACCGGCAACATGGAGATGCTCGCCGCCTACGGCACCGAAGAGCAGAAGGAGCGGTGGCTCACCCCGCTGCTCAACCAGGAGATGTTCTCCGCCTATTCCATGACCGAACCTCAGGGCGGTTCGGACCCGAACCTGTTCCCCACCCACGCGGTCCGTGACGGTGACGAATGGGTCATCAACGGCGAGAAGTGGTTCACCAGCGCCGGCCGGGCCGCGGACATCCTGTTCGTGATGTGCACCAACGGCATGTTCGTGGTCCCCCGGGACACGCCCGGCGTCGAGATCCAGCCCGAGCCCCGCACGCACAACCACATCATCTACAACGACGTCCACGTCCCCCTCGACCACCTGCTCGGACCCGAGGACGGCGCCAAGGTGCTCGCCCAGCGGCGCCTCGGCGGAGGCCGCATCCACCACGCCATGCGCACCATCGCCCAGTGCAAGCTCGCCTTCGACATGATGTGCGAGCGGGCACTCAGCCGCGAGTCCCACGGCAAGATCATCGCCGAACACCAGATGGTCCAGGAGAAGATCGCCGACTCCTACGCCCAGATCCAGATGTTGCGCCTGTTCGTGCTCGAGACCGCCTGGAAGATCGACAACACCTCGACGCTGGAGACCCGAACCGACATCGCCGCAGTGAAATACACCATGGCCAAGGTGTTGCGCGACGTGTCGTTCAACGCCCTGCACATCCTCGGATCGCTCGGCACCACCAACCTCACGCCATTACAGGCGATGTACGCCGGCCGCCCGACGATGGGCATCGCCGACGGGGTCGACGAGGTGCACAAGGCAACCGTGGCGCGCAACGTGCTCAAGTCGTACCGACCCCACGAGGGCTACTGGCCGACCGAGTACCTGCCGGCCAAGCGACAGGCCGCCTGGGAGAAGTTCGAGCCCCGGTTCGAAGAAGACCCCGAGCTGCGCGAAGTCGCCGAGAACTACCAGAAGTACTTCGCCGGTCGCCACTGAGACCCACAGCGCTTCCCGCGCTTCCGCGCATCCCCGAGACCCTGGCGCGGCTGACCGGTCGAAGCGGCGATAGGTTCGTGTGTGCACATCCGCCCACGTGCCACCGTCGCGTCCGGAAGGGGGCCCAAAATGCAGCTGGACGCGTTCCACGCCGAACTCGCCGCGCGGCCCCGACTCCGCGGCCGGCTCCACCTGGTCGCCGCGTTCGCCGCCGTGGTCGGCTTGGTCGTCCTCGTCGCGAGCGCGCGCAGCACCCAGGCCTGCATCGGGGCGTGGATCTACGGAACCACATCGGTCGGGCTCTACGCGGTCAGCGCCACCTACCACGTTCTCGCCCGCTCACCGCGCCTGCGAAGCATCATGCAACGAGCCGACCACGCCATGATCTACCTGCTGATCGCAGGAACGTTCACCCCGATCGTCCTGGTCACACTGCACGGCTCGGCCAAGGTCGCGGCGCTGACGATCATGTGGCTGGGCGCAACGGTGGGAATCGTCGCCAAGATGGCCTTCTTCGGCCGATTCGACCGATTCGGCGGGGCGCTCTACATCGTGCTCGGCTGGGCCGGACTGATGGCCCTGCCCGCCCTGTGGCCGAGGCCGGGCACCCTGGCACTCATCGCGGCCGGAGGGATCCTCTACACCGTCGGGGCCGCGTTGTTCGCCACCAAACGCCCACGTTGGCAGAGCAACTGGTTCGGCTACCACGAGGTGTGGCACACCATCGGCATCTCCGCCGGGGTGCTGATCTTCATCGCCAACCTGCACCTGGTCCGGGCAGGCTGACCCACACCCGTCGCACGACACCCGCCGTGCTCGCGGTCGCGGGCTCGCCGGTCCGCGCTCAGCCGGAGACGTCGTCGACCGCGGCCCGGTCGGCGACGAGCCGGGCGATGCGACGGTCCGGTATCAGCCACATGATCGCGACCAGCACGTAGATGGCGACCGCGACCCAGTTGTTCACGAATGCCAACGCGATCGCCACCGCATAGAGCACCGGAGAGATCTTGCCCTTCAGATCCGATCCGAGCGCCGCGCGCAACGCCGCAGGGTCGGGCTGGGCGCGCACGATCGTCGCCTGCAGGATGGCATACGCCGCCGCCGCGCAGAAGTACACCACGCCGTAGATCGCCACGGGGACCGGAGCGAAATGATGCTCGCCCATCCACGCCGTGGTGAACGGAAACAGCGACAGCCAGAACAGCAGGTGCAGATTCGCCCACAGCACCGCGCCGCTCACCCGTTCGGTCGCCTGCAGCAGGTGATGGTGGTTGTTCCAGTAGGTGCCGAGGTAGACGAAGCTGAGCACGTAGGACCCGAACACCGGCACGAGCGGCCGCAGGGCCGCCAGATCCGTGCCCTCGGGCGGGCGCAACTCCAGCACCATGATCGTGATGATGATGGCGAGGACCCCGTCGCTGAAGGCCTCGAGGCGACTGCTCGTCACGTACGGGCGGCCGCCGCGTCGGCGCGGTGTCGCTCGTAGGCCCAACCGGGCCCGCGGAACGCGAACGACAGCCGGTCACGCCAGTTGTCCGAGCGGGCGACGTCGCGCAGGATGTCGGCGTACTCGCGCCACGCCACCCGGATCGGGTTGAACGTGTGGATGTTCTCGGTGAGCCCGTAGACGACCGGTTCGTCGGGGTCCTCGCGCACGAAGGTGCCCAGCAGCCGGTCCCAGACGATCAGGATCCCGCCGTGGTTCTTGTCGATGTAGCGCCGGTTCGAGCCGTGATGCACCCGGTGGTGCGACGGGGTGCTCGCGAACTCCTCCATCGGCCCGAGCCGACCGATCGCATCGGTGTGGACCCAGTACTGGTAGACGAGGTTGATCGACCGTGACGACGCCACCAGCTCGGGGCGCACGCCCAGCAGCGACAACCCCGTGTAGGGGATGAGGATGAGCAACGGATCGGTCACCGCCTGGCGCAGCGCCGTGGACAGGTTGTAGTGCTCCGATGAATGGTGCATCACGTGGTTCGCCCACATGAACCGCGTCGAATGCCAGGCGCGGTGGTTGAGGTAGTAGAGCGCATCCCAGCCCAGGATCGCGACGCCCCACGCCAGCACGCCGGTACCCAGATCGGGCAGGATCCGCCGCTTCCACAGGTTGGCCGGACGGATCAGATGCCCCCACCCGGTGGTGGCGGCCAGCGTGCCCCCGGCGATCGACGCCGCACCACCGTAGGTGGCGACCCGCTTCGCGATCCGGTGCCAACGGCGGCGCCGGGCCCGGTCGACCGGGGCGGGTGCGACCTCCGGTTCCGCTGTCGCCGCGTCCCCGGCCGCGTCCCCGGCGCGTCTCGACGTCGTCCCCGGTGTCGTCGCTCGTGCGTCGCACGACGATGTCGGCCACGGTCGTCGCGACCGCCGCGCCGATCACGCCACCGATGAGATGTTTGGCATAACGCCCCTTGCCCGGGGTGATCGGTGCGAGCAGCTTCGGGGTCACCAGGGGCATGAGCAGGCTGCCCACGCCCATCGTGAGGCTGGTGAGCGTGTCGTGCCACTCGTAATCGCCGGCCATCTCGATCCCACGGTCCCGCCGGGCGCGGTGGTGCGCGTACTCGAGCCCCATCGTGGCGAAATAGCCCGGTATCGCCACCACCTCGAGTCTTGCCACGTCGTTCCGTCCTCTGTGTCGTCGCCGCTGGAATCCGACCGTTGCGGATCCTACCGGCCCCCACGATGCCGCGCCTGTGGCGGACGCCACTTGACCGGCGGGTCAGGATTGGGTGAGCATCCTTGCAAGGGACCGGTGGCGTCACGGCACCGGACCGACCCGGGGATCGACCCAGGGACCGCGCAAGACGGGGACGAGAAGGTACGCACATGGCCACCGACACCATCGACCACGAAGCGCTGCGGGAGCGCTACCGCGCCGAGCGGGACAAACGACTTCGCCCTGACGGCAACGACCAGTACCTGGAGATCACAGGGCGCTTCGCCGCGCTCGCCGACGATCCCTACACCCAGGCGGTCGAGCGCGAACCCCGCCACGAAGAGGTCGATGCGGTCTGTGTCGGCGCGGGTTTCGGCGGCCTCGCAACCGCCGCGGCACTGCGACGCATCGGCCTGGAGCGGATCGTGCTCGTCGACAAGGCCGGCGACGTCGGTGGGGTCTGGTACTGGAACCGCTACCCGGGCGCGATGTGCGACACCGCGGCGATGATCTACCTGCCGCTCCTCGAAGAGACTGGCTACATGCCGTCCAAGAAGTACACCTTCGGCACCGAGAACCAGGCCCACGCGCAACGGATCGCGAAGCAGTTCGGGCTCTACGACGGTGCGTTGTTCTCCACCGCCATCACCGACCTCTCCTGGGACGCGGACGCCCAGCGGTGGATCGTGCGCACCGACCGTGGCGACGAGCTCCGGGCGCGCTACGTCACGCTCGGCATGGGTCCCTTGGATCGACCGAAGCTGCCGGGCATTCCCGGCATCGAGACCTTCGCGGGTGAGTCGTTCCTGGCGAGCAGGTGGAACTACTCGATCACCGGGGGTGACCCGGAAGGCGCGCCCATGACCGAGCTCGCCGACAAACGCGTCGGCATCATCGGCACCGGGGCCTCCGCGGTGCAGTGCATCCCCGCGCTCGGACGGGATTCGGAAGAGCTGTTCGTGTTTCAGCGCACACCTTCCGCGATCGACGAACGCAACAACAGAGCCATTGATCCCGACTTCTTCGCGACCCTCGAGCCCGGCTGGCAGGAGCAGTGGCGGCGCAACTTCACGATCCTGCAGACGGGAGGGTTCACCGACGAGGACCTGGTCCAGGACGGTTGGACCGACATCTCCAAGCGCATCCGCGACCGGGTCGTCGAGATGGTGGGGGAGCAGGGCGGCGGCGAGGTCGATCTCGCCGATCTGTTCCGTCAGGCCTACGAGGACTCCGACGACGAGAAGATGACCGAGATCCGTGCCCGGGTCGACGCGATCGTTCAAGATCCGGCCACCGCCGAGGCGCTCAAGCCCTGGTACCGGCAGCTGTGCAAGCGACCGTGCTTCCACGACGAGTACCTGCAGACCTACAACCGACCCAACGTGCATCTCGTCGACACCGACGGCAAGGGCGTGCGGGCCATCGACGCGACCGGCGTGTGGGTCGGCGACGAGCACTACGACCTCGACCTGATCGTGTTCGCGACCGGCTTCGAGGTGGGAACGCGCACCCAACGTCGCTGGGGTTTCGACGTGACGGGACGCGACGGGCGCAAACTGTCCGAGCACTGGGAAGCGGGCATGCGCACACTGCACGGCAACCACGTGGCCGGGTTCCCGAACCTGTTCATCATCGGGATGAGCCAGGGCGCCAACCTGATCTCGAACATCACCCACAACCTCACCGACGCGGCGGTGACCGTCTCGGGCATCATCGAACACGCCGAGCAGATCGGCGCCGGCACCGTCGAGGTCACCGACGCCGCGGAAGCCGCCTGGGTCGACATGCTCGTGACCCAAACGAACGGGATCCTCGGTGGCCCCGACTGCACCCCGGGCTACTACAACAACGAAGGCCAGGACGTCGAGGTGCGTGACGGCATCATGGCCGGTGGCTACCCGGAAGGCCCGGTGGGGTTCTTCGACTACATCGCCGCCTGGCGCGACTCAGGCGACTTCGAAGGGCTCGAATTCGCCTGAGCGGCCCGACCGGTCACGGCCGGCGAAACGCCCACCCGCGGCGTCGGCGCACTCCGGAGAACTATTGACACTCGGTGTGTCACTACCTAAGTTCCGGGGTCATGGCAGAACTGCGCTGCACCCTGCTGGGCACCGGGAGTCCCTTGCCCGATCCGCAACGAGCGGGCCCGGCGACGCTGGTGCACAGCGCCACCACCCGGGTGCTCGTCGATGCCGGCCGCGGCGTGGTCATGCGGTTGGCCGGCGCCGGTGTGGCCCCACCGATGCTCGACGCGGTCGTCCTCACCCACCTGCATTCCGACCACATCTGTGCGCTCAACGACGTGGTCACCACCGCCTGGGTCACCTCTCCGCTCGCCCGGGAGTTGCACATCTGGGGTCCACCCGGCACCAGGGCCGTGGTGGACGGTCTGGTCGCCATGTTGGCACCGGATGTGTCCTATCGCCTCGCGCACCACGCCGATCTGGAGGCGCCACCCGAGCTCGTGGTCCACGAAGTCGAACCCCAGGACACTTTCGATGTGGGCGACCTGTCGGTCACGGTCGGGCGCACCGACCACCGGCCCGTCGAACCGACCGTGGGCTACCGCTTCGCGTCGGAGGGGGAGGCGATCGTGATCGCGGGCGACGGCGTACCCTGCGACGAGCTCGACGAGCTGTGCCGTGGGGCTGACGTCTACGTCCAGACCGTGGTGCGCGACGACCTGGTGCGTGGCGTGCCCTTCCAACGCTTCACCGACATCCTCGACTACCACTCGACGGTCGCCGACGCGGCGAAGACCGCCACCCGTGCCGGGGTGGGCACGTTGGTGATGACCCACATGGTGCCGGCCGTCGTGCCGGGCACCGAAGACGAATGGCGCGCCCAGGCCGCAGCGCACTTCGACGGGAAGATCATCATCGGCGTGGACAACGACACGGTCGCCGCGGCCTGACCGGTACCTGCGGCGATCGCTCGCGGCGTGGCGTCCCTGCTCGGAGCCGTCCACGGCTAGGGTCGCCACGATGGTCGAGTCGAAATCGATGAGTCGGGATCGGCGCGCCACTCTGAGCCGCTCGACGCGCCTGCTCGGCGGGTTCCGGACCGAACAGTCCGATCCGGACGGGTTCTACTCGATGCTCGCCGAGGACATGGTCGACCAGATCGACCGGCACCACCAGGTCAACGGTGCGATGGCGCTCGACGTGGGAACCGGCGCCGGCTACATGACCCGGGCGATGCGCGCTGCGGGCGCCCACTGCTACGGCATCGAATACGACCTGGGGGAGTTGACCTGGCGGGGGGAGCCCCCGACCGGAATCGCGATCGCCAGCGCGCTGGCGATGCCCTTCGCCGACCGGTCCTTCGACGTGGTGTTCTCCTCGAACGTGCTCGAACACGTCCCCGACCCCTGGACGATGGCCGATGAGATGGTCCGGGTCACCCGGTCCGGGGGAATCGTGTATCTGTCGTACACGAACTGGTTGTCTCCCTGGGGCGGCCACGAAACCGCTCCGTGGCACTATTTGGGAGGGGAGCGGGCGGCGCGCCGCTACGAGGAGCGGACCGGTGTGCCAGCAAAGAACCGGTTCGGCGAATCGTTGTTCGCGGTGTCGGTCGCTGACGCCCTGCACTGGGCCGAGCACCAGTCAGACGCCGAGCTGGTCGAGGCGTTCCCCCGCTATCACCCGTGGTGGGCGCAGTGGGTGGTCGCCGTGCCCGGCGTCCGCGAGGTCGTGACCTGGAATCTCGTCCTCGTGCTCCGGCGCCGTTGAGCCTCGTTCGACCGATCGACTCGGATCGCCCGGCGGCCGCCGGAGGTCACGACAGCGGATGGTGGGGTTTGCAGCGTCGGTAGAGCTGGTACGTGGGGATCATCTTCCCCGTGTTGTCCGGAAGTTGCCCCCACGAGCCCACCTTGCAGAAGTCGCGCTGGATGATCTCGTTCGGTTTGTTCGAGCCCGGATCGATCGACTGGTTGGGTTCGACCCAGCCGCTCCAGACATTGGTGAGGATGATCCAGTCCGCCGAGTTGACGTCGGCCGCGAGGCCCGTGTGCGGCCCCGAGTCGAACGGGTCCATCTCGATGTAGTAGGTCGCGGGATCCAGCTCGGGAAACAGGTAGTAGAAGTACGCGTCGGTGTACGGGGTGTAGCGCAGGTCGGCCGGCCCGACGAAGAGCCGCTGACCGGGTCGAGGATGCAGCGAGTCGAACTTGTCGATCATCTGCTGCGCCGGCGCGGCGAGCGCCTCGCGGGGCAGGTAGAAGTTCCTGCCGTTGCGCGACACGGGGAACCCGAAGACGTCGTGCCCGAACGTCTGCAGGGTGCCGTCGGCATAGGACCGGACTGTCGTCTGCGGAGCGATCACGGCGAAGAAGAACAGCGCCGCAACCGACGCGGTCAGCGGGATGCGGATCTTGGACCACAGTGGCCGGCGGGCGGGGCGGACGACCAGGAACTCGGCGATCGCCGCGGGGAGGCTGGCGATCGTGATCACGCTCACCCAGGACAGGTGGGTCTCGTCGGCCCGTTGCAGCGCCTGGGTGATCAGACCGAGGCCGAACAGGCCCAGCACCAGCAGCGCGTGGGCACGCCGGGGATCCGGGTCGCGTGATCGGGCCCACAGGGCCACGCCGATGGTGACGAGCGGGGCCAGCACGGTGATGAAGAACCACAGGTAGATCTGCTGGGAGATCGCGAATTCGGGGAACGGCCACCCCACGGTGCGCAGCACGGCCGCGCGCTGGAAGTACCCGACGAGGTGCCCCCATACGGGGGGCATCGGCAGGTTGCGCCCTTTGCGGAGGGTGAAGACCGGATCGGTGAACATGCCCTGGATGGCGTGGCCGGGACCAGCGAGCGCGGCCTGGACGACATAGCCGACGACGGCGAGACCGATACCGGCGAGGAACGGCCACAGCCGTCGCCAGCGGTACATCCACAGCGCCGCGGCACTGGCGAATCCGACGGCGAGGATCAGATCCGGGCGATACAACAGGGCACACGACACGAGGATGCCGGCAATGAACATCCACTTGTCCGAACCCGACTCGCGGGCGTGCAACAGCGCCCAGACCGCCCAGATGCCGAAGGCCACCGCGCCGTTCCAGGCGAGTGCGGAGAACCCGGTCGCGTTGAGGTTGATCAGAATCGCGCTCAGTGCCGCGATGAAGGCGATGGCCCGTCCCCAGCGACGGCAGACCCAGTACATGCCGAGGATGATCCCCACGTGCTGGAGCAGTCCGAACCACCGTTCGGTCGCCAGCGAGACGCCGAACACCTTGTAGACCGCCGCGAGCACCCAGAGACTGCCCGGCCCGTACAGGTGCAGGAAATCACGGTTGGGGATCTGCCCGTGAAGCACCTGTTCGGGGAAGACGAGCATGAACCCTTCTTCCATCGCCGCACCGTGGTCGCGCAGCAGTCCGCGGACCGGAATGGCGATGATGACGGCGATCAGCGCGAGGGCGATTGCATCACGCCGATCCCAGCGAGGGGTCGAACGTCCGACGGTTGCTGAGGGAGACGGTGGGTTCGACATTGGCGGAATCGACGCGTGCAACCACGGTGCTCCCGGCGCTGCGGCGGCGACTGGCTACAGTAGCCGACGACCTACTCGCCCTGCGCTCCCGCTCGTTCGCGAGGACAGCTGACCCCACAGCCGGAGAGTCCGATCAACACCCTCGCCATCATTCCGGCATACAACGAGGAACTTGCGCTACCCCAGGTTCTTCGGAACCTGCGCGCGGCGGCGACATTCGACGTCGTCGTGGTCGACGACGGCTCCCAGGACCGGACCGCCGACATCGCCCGCCAGGAAGGGGCGACCGTGGTGTCCCTGCCGTTCAACCTGGGTATCGGCGGCGCGCTCCGCTGCGGTTTCCGCTACGCCGTGGAGCACGGTTACGAACGCGCCGTGCAGTTCGACGGGGACGGTCAACACGACGTCGACGCGCTGGACAAGCTGCTCGAGCCGCTCGATCGGGGGGCGGACATGGTGGTCGGGAGCCGCTTCACGACGGGCTCCGAAAGCTACGAGGTGAGCCGCACACGTGGCGGGGCAATGGGCATCCTGCGCGTCGTCGTCCGACTGTTGTCCGGCCGATCCTTCACCGATACCAGTTCCGGATTCCGGGCGTTCAACCGTCCCATGCTCGAGTTCTTCGCCCGGAACTATCCTGCCGAATACATGGAATCGGTCGAGGCACTGTTGCTGGCCTTGAACGGCGGATTCTGGGTTGTCGAGGTTCCGGTCAGGATGCACGAACGTCGAGCCGGGGAGGCATCCACGCTTCGGTTCAGGCTCATCTACCACTATCTGCGGGTGATCCTGCTCCTCGTCGTCAAGGCGCGTCGTCGGCCGCAGGAGCGTGTCGTGTGAAGCCTCCTCTTCGCCAATTCGTTGCTCAGCGACGGTGGCCAGATGAGCACCCGCGCGCACATCGCGCTGTCCATCATCACCTTGATCGGTCTCGCGTTCATCGTGCGAATGGTCAGACGATCACAGCTCAAGAGCAAGTACACCGTCTTGTGGCTGACGGCGAGTCTGGTGATCGTCGTGCTCGTCGTGTTCCCCGACACGCTGCGTGGTGTGAGCAACCTGCTCGGAATCTACTATCCACCCGCGACGTTCCTGGCGATCGCGGTCGGCGTACTGTTCCTCATCGTCGTGCAGTTCTCCGCAGAGCTCTCTCGTGCGGACGAGCGGACCAGGATCCTGGCCGAGGAGCTTGCTCTGCTGCGCCAGCAGCTCGAGGACGTCGACCGGGGCCAGGGTGCGGATCCCGATGGCTCCGACGGCGGGGGAAAGGATCCACGTCAGGACCGGCCGCGGTGAGCGCGGCGCCATGTCCGTTGTCCGACACGTCGGGATGATCGCCCCGTGACCGCCACCACTGACGTCTCCACCCGGCGGGGCCTGGGCGCGTATCTCCGCAGGCTACGAACGGTCGGACATCTCTGGCGACGGCGCCGGCGGTGGGCTTGCCGTCCTGCGGTACGAACCGGCTCTGGAAGGACTTCGTGCGGCCCTGCTCCTCATCGTGGTGGTGGCGCACAGCGAAGACTACATCCACAGATTTTCCTGGTTTCACATCACCGGTTTCGGATCGATGCCGATGTTCTTCGCCCTGTCCGGCTTTCTCGTTGCCGCGATCGTCCTCCGAAACAAGGAACGAACCGGAACGGTCGATTTCAAGAGCTTCATGTGGCGTCGATTGACCCGTCTGGGCGCACCACTCGTTCTCTTCTCGGTCGTCTATTTCATTGTGAATTGGGCCGAAGGTTACAGTCTGAGGACTGAGCCGGGATCAAAGGTATTTGGAATCGCTCCAACGGTGGCGACCATCGTAACCTACACGAACAATCTCGTTCCGAGTTTCGGCTATCTCCAGCATTTCGACTCTGTCCACATGTGGAGCCTTGGCGTCGATATGCAGATGTATTTCCTGATCCCGCTGTTTCTCGCGATCCTTCTCTATTTCACCAAGAATGTCTTTGCCATGAGCTCAGTTGTTGTGCTCATCATCATCTTGGTGCAATTCACGCGCTATTGGGAATATCAATACTACTACGTCGACCGAGCTGACCCGCACACCATCACCGGTGCAATCCAGATCGGGGCGGTCTATCAGCGGCCCGAGAACAGTCTCGACGCCTTCATGGTCGGCGTGCTGGTGTGCGTCCTCTGGAAGCGCCGGGTGCTCCCGGAGACCCTCTGCAAAAAGGTCTGGATTCCGGTATTTGCCGTCTTCATGTACTTCATCATCTTTGTCGGCATCGAATCGAAGGAGGCCTATGCCGGCGGCTACGCGGTGATCATGGTCTGCTCCTTCGTACTGGTCATCGAAACGATTCGGTCGGGGAGCCCGTTGAACCGCCTCTTCGGCAGCTACCCCTTGCGGCTCATGGGACGGTTCTCCTACACGATCTACATCTGGCACCTGCTCATCTTCGTGTCCATCGATCGTTGGTTCCGATCGAAGCTGCCCGGCGGGCTCCTCGTCCTGATCGCGTGGGTCCTTCTGGCGGCCGTGTCCGTGGTCGCCTGGTGGATCGCCGAGCGCCCGCTGCTCCGGCTTCCCCCGGTGCGCAATCCGCGACCCGTCGAGACCTGATCCATATCTCTTCGGGCCTCGTCGCACTGCTACGGTGCATCGTCCGGTCGGCCCACCCGTCAACTCGGATGCGACGCCGGTTTGCACCTCTGATCTGCGAGTGATTGAGCCATTGAGTCCCCTTCCTGATCTCGGCGCGAATCTGCCCGAGCGAGCGACACGCGAAGACGCGGTGGCCGAAGTCGCCCGCCTGGCGACAGCGGTGGGCATTCGTCGGGTCCATCTGCTGGCCTGGCGCGACTACGACGATCCGGAAGCCGGTGGATCGGAAGTCCACGCGCACGAGATCGCGAAGCTCTGGGGAGAGGCCGGCCTCGACGTGCTGATGCGGACCTCCTATGCGGTCGGTCGCCCGCATTCGACCACGCGCGACGGCTATGAGGTGGTTCGCAAGGCGGGTCGGTATCTGGTCTTCCCGCGGGCGGCGCTGGCCGAGGTCACGCGGAGTCACGGGCCGAGAGATGCCGTCGTCGAGATCTGGAACGGGATGCCGTTCCTGTCGCCGATCTGGACCAGAAGTCCCGAAGATCGTGGTGATCCACCACGTGCACGCGGAGATGTGGCGTATGGCGCTGCCCCCGGTGCTCGCCCGGTTGGGAAATCAGATCGAGCAACGTTGGGCGCCGCCGTTCTACCGCAACACCCTGGTGGTCACCCCGTCCGAATCCTCACGCGAGGACATCATCGACCGGCTCGGGCTGGAACCGGACCGTGTCCAGGTGGTGCACAACGGGATCAGCAGTCGGTTCGTCCCCGGCCCCGATCCGACGGCTCCACGACCGAACGGCGTGCTCGCAGTCGGACGACTGGTGCCGGTCAAGCGGTTCGACCTGCTGATCCGGAGCGTCGCCGAAGCGCACAAGCAGGTTCCGGATCTGACCCTGACGATCGTGGGGGACGGCTACGAACGTCAACGGATCGAACAGCAGATCGACCGCATCGGCGCCGGCGACTGGATCAAGCTCACCAGGCACGTGAGCGATGAAGCCCTGGTGGAGCATTACCGGTCCGCCCGGGTCGTTGCGTCCGCGTCGGTGCGGGAAGGGTGGGGGCTCACCCTGACCGAGGCCGCCGCCTGCGGGACGCCTGCGGTCGCGACCAGAGTGGTCGGCCACATCGATACCGTGATCGACGGTCGCAGCGGCTACCTCGTCGACGACGAGCGGGGACTCACCCGGGCGATCGTGGAACTCTGTCGTGACGACGATCGGTGGGCGCAACTGGTCGAAGGCGCCATCGAGAACTCGGCGAGGTTCTCCTGGGACCGGACGGCCGTGGGAATCTTCGCGGCGCTCGCCCGGGAGACCGCATCCTGGGGGAACCGGGGTCGCAAGGGGCGGTGGCGATGACGCGCGTCCGACGCACCCGTCGTCTCGGGACATGGGCGGGCGCGCATTCCATCTATCTGGTGCTGGCCGCGCTCGCCTACATCCCGCCGCTGCTCGTCCGTCGAGGGGTGGTCTCGGCGGACAACAAGGTCTATCTCTATCTCGACCCGGCGCGGATGCTGAGCGATTCGCCCTATCTGTGGGATCCGAACACGTTCGCGGGAACCGTACCCCACCAGGGCGTCGGCTACCTGTTCCCGGTTGCGCCCTACTACTGGCTCGTCCACGCGTTGGGGATACCGGTGTGGATCGGACAGCGGATCTGGCTCTCCACCGTCGTGTTCTTCGCCGGTGCGGGAGTCGTCTACCTGCTGCGCGCGTTGCGCTGGCGTGGACCGGGGGTGTTCATCGCCGCCCTCGCCTACATGTTCACGCCGTACTTCTTGAACTACGCGTCGGCGTTCACCGTGATCGCGCTTCCCTGGACCGGTCTGCCCTGGCTGCTCGCGTTCGTGATGCTTGCGGTGCGTCATCGGAACTGGCGGTATCCGGCCCTGTATGCGCTGACCATCCAGTTGACCGGAAGCGTCAACGCGTCCTCACTGGCGTTCTCGGTCTTCGCCTCGTTGCTGTGGCTGCCCTTCGCGGTGTGGATGAGCAGAGAGATCAAGTTCCGGGACGCACTGAAGGTCCTCGCCCGGATCGGCCTGCTCACCGTCCTGGCATCTGCGTGGTGGATGTCCGGGCTGTGGGCGCAGAGCCGGTACGGCATCAACGTGTTGCAGTTCAGCGAGACCGCACGGACCGTCGCGGAGGCCTCGAGCCCGACCGAGGTCCTGCGGGGGCTCGGCTACTGGTACTTCTACGGCACCGACAAGCTGGTCCCGATCGTCGATTCGGGCAAGTTCTACACCGGGTCGCTCTGGCTGCTGGCCGTCAGCTTCCTGATCCCGGCCATGGGGCTGATCGCCGCGGGCATCGCGCGCTTCAGAGAGCGCGCCTATTTCGTGGCGATCGTCTTCGTCGGCATGATCTTCGCGGTCGGCGCCTACCCGTGGAACAATCCGCCGCTGATCGGTTGGCTCGTCAAGTGGTTCGTCTCCTCCTCACAGGCCGGCAGCGCGATGCGGTCGCTTCCTCGAGCGGTGCCGCTGATCGTGCTGGGCCTCTCGGTGCTCCTCGGTTCCGGGGTCACCGCGCTGCACGAGGCGACCCGCATCAGAGGGATTCCGCAGCCACTGCGCTGGATCAAGGGTCTGGACCGACGCGTGCTGGGGGCGACGGCGATCGTGGCGCTGCTGTTGATCGTCAACCAACCGGCATTGTTCACCGGCTGGTTCATCACCAGGGGGATCTCCCGGCCGTCGACCATTCCGGACTACTGGAAGCAAGCGGCCGCGTACGTCGACGCCGGAAACCACCAGACGAGGGTCTGGGGCATTCCGGGATCGAACTTCGCGTCCTATCGCTGGAACGGCAAGCTGGTCTCGACCGTCGACCCGATTCTCCCGGGACTCACCTCGCGGCCGTTCATTGCACGCGAGCAGGTCCCCTACGGAACGTATCCCTCGGCCAATCTGTTGATCGCGGCCGACAACCCGCTGCAACAGGACGTGCTGCAGCCGACGGCGATCGCGCCGATCGCCCGATTCCTCTCGGTCGGTGACCTGTTCGTCCGGGCCGAGGATCTCGCCTGGGTTCGCTACGGCACGGTCCGACCCAACGAGGTGTGGCAGATCCTCCGTGAGACCCCCGGACTGGGCGAACCGAAGACGTTCGGCGGTGACCATCCCCAACACGCCAGCCCCGAGTTCCCGATGCTCGACGAGGCGACCCTCGCCATGGGCAAGATGCCTCCGGTGCCCCAACTGGCCGTGGTCCCCGTCACCGGGTCCCCCGACATCGTCAAGACCGCGTCCGCGGCGCATCCGGTGATCCTCGCCGGTGACGGTTCCGGACTGGTCGACGCTGCCGGCGCCGGCCTGCTGAGCGGAACCGAACTGGTCCGGTACTCCGGCTCGATGGCGAGCGAACCCTCCAAACTGCGCGCCGAACAGCCCGGCGCGGCGCTCGTGCTCACGGATTCGAATCGGAAACGGGAACAGCGTTGGGGCACGATCCAGGACACCTTCGGGGCGACCCAGCGTGCCGGACAGAAACCGTTGGTCAACGACCCGAGCAATCAACGGATCGACCCGTTCGACGACACCGGTTCTCAGGACGATGACGCGACGCGGACGGTCGCCGTGCAGCGGGGAGGGGTGATCGCCCAGGCCACGAGCTATGGAAATCCCGTCACGTTCACGCCCGAGTCGCGGGCCATCTACGCCGTGGACGCGTCCGGCGGAGTCGACGACGTCAACACGGCGTGGACGACTGCGGCGTTCGGTCCCGACAAGGGCGAGAAGCTCCGGCTGACCTTCCCGGCGGGCGTCACCAGTGATCACATCACCCTCCTCCAGCCCCAGACCGGCCGCCCGGACCGGTGGATCACCTCGGTCGAGCTGACGCTCGACAACGGGTACACCGCGAATCTGCAGCTCGGCCGGCCTTCCAGGAAGACTCCCGGCCAGACGTTCACCTTCCCCAAGCAGACGTTCCACCGGGCGACCATCGAGATCACCGGGGACAACGTCGGACACCAGTACGTGTACCAGACCGCGAGCAGTGTCGGTTTCGCGAACGTCTCGTTCGGCCCGCAGACTCCACGCGTCACCGAGTACGCCGAGCTTCCCCGGGACCTGCTGAGGAACCTCGGATCGTCGTCGCAGGCGAACCAGCTGGCCATCGTGCTGGATCGGGAGCGCATCAGTCCGTACAACTCGCTCAGAAGTGACCCGGAAGCCTTCCTGGCCAGAACCTGGACGCTGCCGGACACGAGATCCTTTGCGGTCTCCGGAACGGCAAAGCTCGACAGCCGGGCGACACCTTCGGTGATCGACACGGCACTGGGTATGCCCGACGCCGCACACGGGGGTGTCGATGTGAGCGAGAGTCGCCATCTGACCGGCGCCGCCGCGCAACGGGCGACCGCCGCGATCGACGGCAACCCCGCAACCTACTGGACCACCGGTTTCCTCACGTCGGTCAAGGACTATGCGCAGTACCAGACGGCGAAGCCGGTCAGTTTCGATCACCTGAACCTCACCGTGGTGTCCGACGCCCGGCACTCGGTTCCCACCCGACTGACGGTGAAGGTCGACGGCCAATCGGTGAAGGTGAAGGTTCCCAAGATCGCAAAGACGACCCCGATCGGTTCGACGACCACCGTCCGGGTTCCGCTGGGACGCACGCTTACCGGTTCCAAGATCCGCTTCACGATCGCAGGGGAGCGCGCACGACTGACCCATGACTGGTACTCCGACAACGACATCGACCTGCCGATCTCGGTCGCCGAATGGGGCGTCAACGGGTTGCAGGCCAAGACACCCGCCGCGGGCGCCAAGGTGCCGAACACGTGCACCAGCAAGGTCCTGCTGGTCGACAACAAGCCGGTGCCGGTGCGATTCGAGGGCACGGTCGGCGATGCGCTCGACGGGCGGCCGCTGAAAGTTGCACCGTGCGGCGGACAGGCCAAGACCGGTGTCGAGTTGAAAGCCGGTCGGCACTACCTGGTGACGGCACCGGGGGCCAGCGCGGGATTCGACACCAACCAGCTGGTGCTCCGGTCGGCTGCGGGCGGGGCGGCCGACACCGCCACAGGCACGCTGGTTCCCGCGGCGGCGACGGCCGGGCCGAAAGTCACGGTCGACAACCAGAGTCGGACCTCCTATGACCTGACGGTCACCGGCGCCGACAAGAAGTTCTGGCTGGTTCTCGGGCAGTCCCAGAGCCTGGGTTGGCACGCCACCGTCAACGGCAAGTCGCTCGGATCCTCGACCCTTGTCGACGGGTACGCCAACGGATGGCAGATCGACCCCTCCGGCAGCCGCACCCTGCACGTCGAGCTCACCTGGACGCCCCAGAACGTGGTGTGGATCGCGATCGGGTTGTCGCTGTTGGCGGTGATCGGGTGTCTGGCCCTCGCGCTGGCACCGATCTTCCGCCGCGGTCCTGCGCCCGTGGTGGAAGGCGACCTGCCCGTGAGTCGACCGAGCGTGCCGCTGCCGTTCGTGCTGAGGAGGGCACTGACCTATCGGGGCGCGACGCCGGGAGTGGGCGTGACGACCGGCGTGACCATTGCCGCGGCGGTGGTGGGCGGTGCGATCGTCGGCTACTGGGCCGCTCCGATCACCGGGGTCGCCACGTTGTTGTGCCTGCGCTTCCGAAGAGCCCGCCCGATCCTCACCGTCGGCGCACCGGCCTGCGTGCTCGTCGCCGCTGCGTACTACTGCGTGTTCGTGGCCTTCCGTGACACCTACCTCCGGTTCGGCTGGCCGTCGTGGTTCTCCCGGGTCGCCTGGCTCGGTTGGTTCGCGGTCCTGGCGTTGGCGATCGACACGATCGTCGACCGGTGTTGGACGAGACGTTGGTGGCCGTCGTCCGAATCCGAGGATTGACCACCCGCGCCCGGGTCGTGTGGACCCCTCGTGACCGGTGGACGATCACCCACCGAACGCGGCCGCGGTCGAAGATCGGTCGACGCAGGTGACAGGATGGCCGGCATGGGATCGAAAAGACGCGCGGCGACCCTGCGAAACCGTGAGGCAGGACGCCGCTTTCTCGTGGACGCGCTTTTCGGCGCGCTCAACACCGCCAACGCCAAGCACCCCCTGAGCCGCAAGGGGCGCAGTGGGATGCTGTGCTTCTTCCCGTCGTGGTTGACCTCGGAGATGCCCCTTCATGCCATCGGGTGGCAGGCGCTCGCAACGGGTTGGCACGTGAGCCGGGGAGCGTTGAGGTCCCGTCAGGGCTGGGAGGCGCTCGCAGTGAGCGCGGCGTCGTGGTGGGGGCTGGCGTCGGTGTGGAAGCAGGGTGTGGCCGCCCGGGACGTGCTCGACGAGGCGCTGACCGGGGCGCTGGGTGCCGACGCCGACCCGGAGATCCCCCGTCTTGCCCCACGCGACCAGCGCCGGGTCCAGCGCCGCCAGATCGCGCTCGGACCGGCGGACCAACCGCGCCGCCGCTGGGTCCACGACGGGAACCTCTCCTATGGAACGCATGGTCGACGGAACCAACTGGACATCTGGTGCCGAGGTGACCTGCGGCCCGGCGACCGCGCTCCGGTGCTCCTGCAGATCCACGGTGGTGGCTGGGTGATCGGCAACAAGAACCAGCAGGGAATTCCGCTGATGGCGCGGCTGGCCGAACACGGATGGGTCTGCGTCGCGATCAACTACCGACTGAGCCCGCGGGCGACCTGGCCCGATCACATCGTGGACGTCAAGGCGGCCCTGAGCTGGGTGAAGGACCACATCGCCGACTACGGCGGCGACCCCGACTTCGTGGCCGTCTCCGGGGGATCAGCGGGCGGTCATCTGTGTGCGCTCACCGCGCTCACACCGAATGTCGCGGAGTTCCAACCAGGCTTCGAAGATGCCGACACCTCGGTCGCGTGTGCCGTGCCGTACTACGGGGTCTACGACTTCACCAACCGTGACGGGACCGGCATGGCCGAGATGGAGGGCATGTTGACCGACATGGTGATGAAAGTGCCCCGCCGCGAGGATCCGGAGGTGTGGGATCACGCCTCACCGATGAGTTGGGTCAATCCGGACGCCCCGCCCTTCTTCATGTTCCACGGTACGAACGACGTGCTCGTCCCGATCGAGCAGGCCCGCTCGTTCGCAGCCATGCTGGCCGCCGCGTCCACCCAACCGGTCGGGTTCGCTGAACTGCCCGGCGCCCAACACGCCTTCGACGTGTTCGCCTCACCACGGTCGTTGGCCGCGGTCGACGCAGCCGAGCGGTTCCTGACCGCGATCCACGATCGTCACCGCGACGACATCGCTCGGTCGGCATCCCGGTAGCGCTGCTACCCCAGCTGGTTCCGCCGAGCCCTGCTTCGATCGTGCGTGGGGCATGGCACTACCATGACCGTTCCGCCTGGCGGCGTGGCCGAGTGGCTTAGGCAAGGGCCTGCAAAGCCCTGTACGGGGGTTCGATTCCCCCCGCCGCCTCCAGCGCTGACCAGCACTTTTGTGCTGGTCAGCGGCGTTTTTGTTGACCAAACGTTGTCCGGGAAACCCGCTGGTCAGCCGCCCGTATCCGCGATTTCGCGCCGCAGCTGCTCCTTTTCTGCTCCCTGTGTGCGCACCGCAAAGGTGGCCGACATGGCGTTCATCGAGAAGTCCAGGACCTCTACCGGCGGGTACCGCGCCCGCTACCGCGACCCGCTCGGGCGGCAGCGCTCGCGCACGTTCCGGCGCAAGGCCGACGCCGTGCGCTTCCTGGTCGAGGTCGAGTCCGACAAGGCCCGGGGAAACTGGATCGACCCGCGGGGCGCCGACGTGGCGTTCGCGACGTGGGCCGAGGAGTTCCTGCGGCTGTCGCGGCGCTTGTCGCCGACCACGCAGGAGACCTACCGGCGCGACCTGCACAAGTACGTGCTGCCCCGGTTCGGCGCCTACCGGCTCGGGCACATCCCACCGGACGAGATCGAGAACTGGCTCAACGACGAGCTCGAGGCCGGCCTCGCGCCCAGCTCGGTCCACCGCCACTACCGGACGCTGCGGCGGGTGCTCCAGGTGGCGGTCGACAAGCAGCGCATCGTGGCGAACCCGTGCGACCGGGCCGACCCGCCGGCGGTGCCCAAGCGCGAGATGGTGTTCCTCGACTGGGACCAGGCGCTCGGGCTCGCCGAGGCGCACTCGCCGCGTTTTCGTGCGATGGTCTACCTGGCGGTCGACTCGGGGATGCGGTGGAGCGAGCTGGTGGGCCTGCGCCGGGCCAAGCTCGACCTTCGCCGCGGGAAGGTCCGGGTGTCCGAGCAGCTGGTGCGGCTGGGCTCGGGGGAGTGGCTGCGCAAGGGACCCAAGACGGTCGGGTCGGTGCGCTCGATCACCGTGTCGCCCTTCACCGCCGAGGTGCTGACCGACCACGTCGAGCGCTTCAGCGCGCCGGGCCCCGACGGGCTGGTGTTCCCGAACGGCGCCGGGAACCCGGTGCAGTCCTCGAGCTTCTGGAACAACCACTTCCGGCCGGCCCAGCAGCGGGCAGGGGTGACGTGCCGGTTCCACGACCTTCGCCACACCAGCGTGTCGCTGGCCATCGCCGAGGGCGCCCACCCCAAGGCCATCCAGTCACGCATGGGCCACGCGTCGATCTCGGTCACGCTCGACCGCTACGGGCACCTGTTCCCGGAGCTGGACGAGGCGATCGCCGCGTCGTTCGGCGAGCGCCTCGCCGAGCGTCCGCCCGACAAGCCCGGGCGGTGGTGCACCCCTCGGTCGAGCGACTCGACGAGGTGGGGTGAGGCTCGCCGGGGCGAAGCTCACTCCTTAGGCCGGTTGTGCGGGTCGGCGCTTGTCAGCCAGCCAGGCGGCGACGTCTGCCGGGTCGAAGCGCACGAGGTGCCCCCACTTCACGTACGGGATGCGGCGCTCGAACACGAGCCGGCGCACGTGGCGGACGTTCACGCCGAGCGCCTCGGCAACCTGGGCGACGTCGAGGAGCTGCGGCAGCTCCGTCGATGGTGGGGTCGGCTGGTTGGGCATCGGGTCGCTCCGGGATGGTCGGCGTGACGGGGCTTGGCACGCGGGGGAGGGGTGCACTCATGAGATGACCCGCCACCGGCACCTCCGTGACCCGCGTCGTCCGACCGATGGTCGGCCGACGCGATGGGCCACGAGCGGCCAAGGCGGGCGAGGTTCGGATCGCGCCACACAGATAGTCACCGACGGGTTTTGCACGGGCTTCGCGGCCCATTCCGTTGAGGGTTGGGGCAGGTGCCCGGCGTACAGGAGGCCGCTCACTCAGGCACGGAGACGCCGGGTCAGCCGTGCGACGAACTCGCGGAGCTCGGCCGGGTCGGCGGTCGTCTCCAGGAGCTCCGCGTCGGTGAACCGATCGATCGTCGCGAGCATGTCGACGAAGACGGTCATGTCGAAGCCGTCGTCGAGTGCGGCAGCGTCTTCGAGCATGGCGTCGACCTCGAAGTGACGCGACAGCACCAGGAGGTCCGCGAAGTCGCGGGCGGCCGCCCGGTCGAACAAGGCGAGGGCCTTGCGCGCCGCGAGCTCCGGCAGCGGGTAGGTCGGTGCAAGTGAGGTGCGGTGAGGAGGTCCCTGAGGTGGAGCGTCGACGGCGAAGTCGACGAGCACCTCACCGGTGGGCGTGGTGAGGTGGATCCGGCGGAAGGTCGTGGCGTCGCGGATTCTCGTCACTGCCCACCCACGTTCACCGCACGCGGCCTCGAACGCGTCGGCGCCGGGAACGATCCCGACGGCCAGCTCGGTGCCGAAGAGGTCGACGTCCTGCGAGGGTCGGTCCGACAGTCCCGCCGCGAGCAGCGCGGCGCCACCGGTCAGCAGGAAGCCGGCCGACTCGGGAAGCGCGAAGAAGCACCGGAGCACTTCCCGTTGTAGCTCGGTGAGGGCGTCGGATTCAGCCACGTGACGGCCGGACCTGGTCGATCAGTGGTTGCCACGCGGCGCGGAGCTGCCGGGGAAGGACTAGCTCATCCCAAAGGTCGACGAGGAGGGCACCGTCGACGGTGGCGGCGATGTCCTCGGGGCCACCTTCCCGGAGGATCACTTCGAAGGCCCGGGCGCGCTGGCGGCGGTCGGCGAGGTCGACGTGGCGGTCGCCATGCGACCAGGAGAGATGCAGGGGGAGCTCCAGGGCGCGGAAGGCGTCCTCCGGACGGACCTCGGGAAGTGCGTCGGGAACCGCGGCCACCTGGCCGCGCCCGACCGGCACTTCCCGCCACCGGATATCGGGCCTCGTGACCAGGTGATTTCCCGTGGCCGCGAGGATCCGTTCCAGTGTCTGGAGGCTGGGGGAGACTCGGCCGTGCTCGTAGGCCGACAACGTCGGTCGGGAAGTCCCGGCGCGGCGCGCGAGCTCGGCGCGGGACAGTCCCGCGTGCTCCCGGGCTGTGGCAATGAGATTTGCCGACATGCCATGAGCGTATCAGAACAGATACGCTCCCGAGCCCCGGATCATCGGGCGTTCCCGCGAGTGGCGACGTCTCACCGACTCGGCGAAGGCCTGGATGTTGGCGTCGGCGAGTCCGACGCTGTCCTCCGGGTTCGAGAGGGAGCGAAGCCCTGCCGAGGCGCCGCTGAGTGCGCTGAGCTGCTGGACTGGGCGGTGTGGAAGATGTGCACTGCCGCCCGGCCGGGGATGAGGACCTTCCCTTTCTCGCGACGATGCTCGGCGAGGCCGCTGTTTGGCGCCCGGACAAGCCGACGCCCACGGCCGAGGAGGTGATGGCCGACCCGCGCTACGCGAGGTACCTCACCGGATGGCCGAGGCAAGGGGACTTTGGGCTTGTCGCCGAACAGGACGGACCGGTGGGCGCAGCCTGGTATCGCACCTACACCGAGGCGAACTGTGGCTACGGCTTCGTCGCAGAGGATGTGCCCGAACTGTCGATCGCCGTCATCGCGTCGCGTCGGCACGAGGGGATAGGTCGACAACTCCTCGTTGGCCTCATCGACGCCAGCATCGCTCAGGGGTACTCAGCCATGAGTCTCAGCGTCAGCGAGGCGAATCCGGCGCGTGGCCTCTACGAGTCGGCTGGCTTCGCGCTGATCGAGAAGCAAGGAACGTCCTGGACATTGGTCCGATACGCGGGTCAATCAGACTGAGCTGCTGCCCGCCGGATCGTCTGGGTCTGCGAGCGGCGCTGCGTGCGCGTGACTCGTGGCCGTGGGAGCCTGGACTGGTGGACCCGACGCACGAATGGGAGATCCCAGCGGGCGACGTCGCCCGGCACGAGCAGCGTCGGGGGCGCCGCTTCGCCTACGAGACGCTGGATCCAGCAACCACCGCGCTGCTGGTGGTCGACCTGGTCACCTTCTTCGTCGAGACGACCACCTACGCTCCCGGAATCGTCGGTTCCGTGGAGCGGCTGGCCGGGGCAGTGCGGCACTCTGGCGGACGCGTGATCTGGATCACGCCGAGCGTCAAACCGCCAAGTCCCTGGGCCGTTGAGTTCTTCGGGCCGGCTGTCGCCAAGGCCTATGCCGGGGGCGGAGCGAACCTGGCGCCGGGACTCACCATCGACCCGGGCGACGTCCGCGTGGAGAAGTCTGCGCCGAGCGCCCTGTTCCCGGGACGGTCAACCGTTGGACCCCTGCTGCAGGAGCAAGGAATCGAAACCGTCCTCATCTGCGGAACGGTCACGAACGTCTGCGTGTAAGCGACCGCGCGAGACGCGGCCACGTTGGGGTACCGCACGATCGTCGTGGGAGATGCCTGTGCGGGAGTCGACGACGCGAGCCACGCAGCCTCGCTCAGAACCATCTATCGCTCCTTCGGAGACGTCCGCCGGGTCGACGAAGTCGAGGCGCTCCTAGAAGCCGGTCAATGAGACCCATCGCCGCCGGTAGTCCACTCCGCGCTGGCCACTTTCCGACCAACGTCGGGGATCGATATCCCACGAGCGGATCGACACAGGACCTCGGGAGTGTCGCACATACCCGGCGTTCGGGGGCACCCGTGTCGGCTACGTGTCGCGTGTGGCCCAGAGGTCTGCGATCGAGCGCGCGGTTGCCGTCGCTTCCTGACCGGCCTCCATCTCGACATCGATTGAGGCGATCCAGGTGCGTACTGGGCCGTCTTGCACGCTGAACGTCAGTAAGTCATGACCGGTGTTGGAACTCCGGGCGGCAATCACGAGGTCGTAGTCGGGCGAGGCCCACACCTTCTCGCCACTCCATCCCCTCCAGTCCTCCGCCAGCTCGTGGAAGTACTCGGGCAAGTCGGAGAAGGTAAACACGAACACGGGTCGGACCACGCGCAGTCCGGGTGCCAGCAGCTCGACCGAGAACGACCCACCCGCATACGGATCGCTCAAGTCCATGAACGATGGCGACCCGAGGAGTGCCGCCGTAGGGCCTCGACCAAGTTGTAGCTGCATGGGCTCCACTATGTCGTCCCTGTCCGGGCGGTCGGGGGCAGGTGGTCGGCAGATGCGAAGATGTCTGGCGTGAAGATGGCACCGCGTTCAGGTGGGGTTCGGCAGGCCCCCGTCCTGCTTCTGCTCTCAGCATGGTGGTGACCCGGTGAGGCGCGGTGTGACCGGCGGCGTTGTGGCCGTGATGGCCGTGGTGGTCATCGCCGCGGTTGTGGGCTTGGGGCTGCTGCTTTACACACCAACGATCACGATCCACATCAGGAACGACACAACCCAACGCGTGACGGTGTCATCCTGCGGGTCGGACCCAGCCACGGTCAGCCCCGGACGCTCGGTGGATGTCGATCCGAACCCGCATGACGCAAGCGCAGCATGCGTCATCTACGAAGGCTCGTCGGACTACGTGATCGGGTGTCTTGCGATTCCGACGACGCGATTCGGTGACGGGGCGACGGTCAAGCTCAGCTCCATGACGACCGAGGTCACCGCCGCCGGGTATGGAGACTGACTGGGGACGGGCATCCCCGAGGTGCCGTTTTGGGGCACCCGGTCGATGTCGCGCCGGGCGCCTCGCCCGGCACGTCGTTCTGTTTCGCTCGCTCCCTTCGTGCTCCTTCTCGACACCGACCGTGCTACGTTCAGCCCGGCTGACCAGCGATTTCGCGGGCGACGGCAAGGGCCTGCAAAGCCCTGTACACCGGTTCGATTCCAGTCGCCGCCTCCAGCGTTGACCAGCACGTCTGTGCTGGTCAGCGGCGTTTGGGCCGACCGAACGCGGTCCGGGAACGGTCCACCTGACGGAGCGCGTGGCGAGCTGAGCGTCGGGCCCTCCCTCTCGAAGGCGCCGGCGTGCGGAGAGTTCTGCCGACCCGATCGGCGGCCGCTGCGGGCATGCTGGAGGCGTGACGAACCCACGACCCGGTGACCGCCACCGCCGGGGCGGAACCGTTGGCCCCGGCGAGGAGTCGGTGTGGGATTACCCCCGACCTCCCCGCCTGGAGCCGGTCACCGCCCGTATCAGGGTGGTGTTCGCGGGCGTCACCATCGCCGACACCCTCCGCGGGTTCCGGGTGCTCGAGACGAGCCATCCGCCCAACTACTACCTGCCTCCGGGCGACATCGTGGACGGGTGCCTCACTCGGAACCGACAGGCGTCGTTCTGCGAGTGGAAAGGCACGGCTCACTACTACGACGTGACCGTGGGGACCGCGTCGGCGCCATCGGCCGCCTGGGGCTACGACCATCCGAGTCCGAATTTCGCCGCCATCGCCGGCTTCGTGGCGTTCTACGCCGGACCGATGGATGCGTGCCTGGTGGGTGAGGAACAGGTCGAGGCTCAGCCCGGGGGCTTGTACGGCGGATGGATCACCGCCAACCTGGTCGGACCGTTCAAGGGTGGCCCCGGCACGCAGGGTTGGTAGCGCGGTCTGGACGGACAGGTGTGGCAGCCGAGCGTGGACCGCGACCTTCGCCGCGCTCACGGTGGCCGTGTTCGGGGGCATGGTGGCGAACCTGTTGCCCAGACCGAACCGGTACATCTTCGTCGGTGGGATCCTCGGCTGGGTCGTCACCGGCCAGGTCCAGGCCTGGTTCTGGGCGGGGTTGGCATTTCACCCCCAGGGGCTCGACCCGTCGACCGCCCGTACGCTCTTCGACATCCCGCAGTACTGGGGCCCGATCGTCAACGGATCGACGATGACGATGGCCGCGGCGTTCGTTCCCCTCGGGTTCGGAAAGGCCCGGGCCATCCCGGGCTGGCTGGGGTGGTTCAGCGTGCTCTTCTTCGTCGAGCAGGCCATCGAGACCGTCACCGTGTTCGGATCGAGTGGCATCCTCGCACCGGGTGGTGCCATGAACCTCTATCTCGGTGGCGCGATCGGCATGGCCTGGGTGATCGGCGTGCTGGTGTGGGGCTTCCAGCAGAATGGCACTGTTCCTGGATCGGGTGTCGCCGAGCCTGCCGGCGCGATGTAGAACTCGAGGTGCGCCGCATGCGTGCCCGAGACACCCGGCTCTCTGGCAGAGTGGGGCAACGGCAATGTTCTCCAGCGCCCTGAACACCGGCTCGATTCCGGTCGCCGCCTGGTGCGCCCGATCCATTCGAAGCCGATGACCCCCTATGGGAGCGAGCACCCGATGACCGATCAAGCATTCGACGAACAGGTTGCGCTGATAACCGGCGCCGCGAACGGGATCGGCGCCGCGGTCGCGCGCCGGCTGTCCAGCCTCGGAGTGTCACTCGTGCTGTGCGACGTGGACGATGCCGCCGGTTCGGCACTCGCCGCCGAACTCGGGGGCGTGTTCGTGCACACCGATGTGCGCGAGCCCGAAGACAACGCCTCGGCCGTCGCGCGGGCCTGGGACGAGTTCGGACGGCTGGACCTCGTGCACCTGAACGCCGGGGTCACCACCGGTACGGCATTCGGCGACGCGTTCGATGTGGAGAAGTACCGACGGGCGATGTCGGTGAATCTCGACGGCGTGGTCTTCGGACTCCAGGCGACACTGCCGAAGATGTTGAGCGTGGGCCACGGACAGATCGTCGCGACGGCGTCGATGGCCGGTATCGTCCCGGTGCCCTTCGACCCCTTCTACGGCGCCAACAAGTCCGCGGTGGTGTCGATGGTGCGCTCGCTGGGTGAGGCTCATCGTGACACGGGCGTGCGAATCAACGCACTGTGTCCCTCATTCGCGGAGACCGACATCATCGCCGAGATTCGTCCGTTTCTCGTGGAGACGCACTTTCCGATTCTCGCGGTCGGCGACGTGGTCGACGCCTTCATGGGCATCACCGAGGGAGACGGAACAGGCGAATGCTGGTACGTCGTGCCCGGACGCCAACCCGAACCGTTCCGATTCCGCAACGCCCCCGGTCCGCGCGACACGGACAGGTCCTCCTAGTCGAGGTTGTCACAGAACGGCGGTTGCTCCCCGATCTGGCAGGATGGGAGGAGCCGACCAAGGAGCATCAGCGTGGTGGAAAAGTCATGTGCGAGTTGTGGGGCCAAGGTTCCCGCTGCGGCTCTGTTCTGCACGCAGTGCGGAGGCCGTGACCTGGTGGCCGCACCGGAGGCACCGACCGAGGTGCAGCCCGCGTCGTCGCCCACTGCCGAGGTGGCCTCCTCTCCGAACGTCGCGGAGCAAGGAGCGGCGGCCTCGCCATCGGATCCCACGACCGAAACGGCCAATCCCTGGATGCGGCACCCACCCGGTCCCGGTACCGATGAGTCGCCGACGACTCAGGTGACCACTCCGGAGCGATCCGAGCCGACAGCCCCTTTGGCACGTCGACTCCGTCTGAACCGTCGTCGGCCATGCCACCGCCATACGCCGCCACCGAACAACCGTCCTCTGAGACCGGTCCATCCGAGGAGACCACGGCGTGGGGCCCGGCGGTATCGAGCCCGGCGATGTCGGCGCCGCCACCAGCCGGGTCGCCCGAGCAGCAGTCCACGCCCACCGGTGGAGGACGGGTGGGCGCCTTCCTGGCGCTGATCGGGGGCGCGGCGGCGATCGTCGGAGCGTTCGCCGAATGGCTGCGGCTCACGCCGGACCAGGCAAATTCGATTTCCTTCAGTGGATGGTCGCTGACCGACGATGCGAAGATCGCCGCCGCCCTCGGCGCCTGTGGGGTGGTCTGTGCCGTGGTGGTGTTGGGCGGACAACTTCGCCGCGCCGCGCGGTTGCTGATCGCCCTGCTCGGTATCGGGCTCGTGGGACTCGGTGCCTACGACACGTACGACATCGTCAAGAAGCTTCCGGACCGGCTGAAGGCCGAAGGTGTGACCGGCTTTCAGATCACCGCGCCGCAACTGGGACTCATCCTGGTCATGGCCGGTGGTGCGGTGATGATCCTCGGGGCGCTCGCCATGCGTCCGCGGAAGGGCGCCGTCGAGACGACTCCGGGCCCCACCTCGCCGGCTCCCTACGGCACACCACGGGAAGGCGGCTACGCCCAGTCGCCTCCGGCAGCGCCCCCGCCGGACCCGGGCTACCAGCCGGCGGCCTATCCCCAGCCCGGACCGGTGGCGCCGCCGACCGCGCCGCCTCCCACCGCTCCGCCGACGGTGCCGACGCCTCCGAGTGCTCCATCGACCGCGTCCGCCTCCCACCGCTCCGCCGACGGTGCCGACGCCTCCGAGTGCTCCATCGACCGCGCCGCCTCCCACCGCTCCGCCGACGGTGCCGGCGCCTCCGAGTGCTCCGCCGACCGCGCCGCCTCCGAGTGCTCCGCCGCCGTCGTCTCCGCCCGGCGGGCCCCGGCCACCGACGTCACCGTGGCAGTGACCGGGGTGCGCCACCGGTAGTAGAACGAGTTCCAGTTTGGTCTGACGGAGCGTCAGGTGAGCCGCTAGGGTGCCCACCATGACGGAGCTTCCAAAGATCATCTCGGTCGACGACCACGTGGTCGAGCCCCCCAACGTGTGGACCGACCGACTGCCGTCCAAGTACGCGGACATCGGACCCCGCATCGTCCGTCGGCCTGCCAAGGAGATCTCCTTCATCGGTGGCAAGTTCACCGCGATCATCGGGGACGAGGGAGACGACGGACCCATCGCCGACTGGTGGCTGTACGAGGATCTCGTCCGGCCGCTCGTGCGCGTCGACTCCGCGGTCGGCGTCGACCGCGACGACGTGACCATGCGTGGCGTCACCTACGAGGAGATGCGTCCCGGTTCCTACCGTGTCGAGGACCGCCTCGCCGACATGGACGCCAACTGGACCGAGGCGCAGTTGTTGTTCCCGACGTTTCCCCGTTTCTGTGGGCAGACGTTCATGGAGGCGAAGGACAAGGATCTGTCCCTGCTGTGCGTGCAGGCCTACAACGACTGGATGGTCGACGAATGGTGTGCGGCCGCACCCGGCCGGTTGATCCCGCTCGCGATCATCCCCCTGTGGGACCCTCAGCTCGCCGCCGAGGAGATCCGCCGCGTCGCCGCGAAAGGGGTCCGCAACGTCTGCTTTTCGGAGATCCCGCCGTATCTGGGGCTGCCGAGCATCCACACCGACCACTGGGACCCCTTCCTGGCGGCGTGCGAGGAATGCAACTTCGCGATCCACATGCACATCGGATCGTCCTCGAAGATGCCCTCGACATCGGCCGATGCTCCGCCGCTCGTCGGTTCGACGCTGACCTTCATCAACTCGGCGCTCTCGATGATCGACTGGATCATGTCCGGGGTGTTCGTGCGATTCCCCGGTCTCGATGTCGCCTATGCCGAAGGCCAGCTCGGCTGGATCCCCTATGTCCTCGATCGGGCCGACAAGGTCTGGGAGGAGAACCGCGGCTGGGGTGGCGTCGCCGACAAGGTCCTCGAACCACCGAGCCACGTGTTCCGCAAGCACATCTACCCGTGCTTCTTCGACGACCCGTACGGTCTGCAGATGCTCGACGCGATCGGCGTCGACAGGGTCGTCTACGAATCGGACTACCCACACTCGGATTCGACGTGGCCCAACACCCGAAAGGTCGCGGAGAGTCAGATGACTCATCTGTCCGACGAGGTCGTCGAGAAGCTCGTACGGGGCAATGCGATCAGGTTGCTGCGCCTCGACGAGCACTGACCTCCCGGTGTCTCTCGAACTCCCCGTGCCGATCCCCGCCGACGAACTGGGCGCGGCCGATGCGTGAAAGGACGTTGCCCTGATGGCACAGAAGGTTGGTGACGGGCCCTACCGTCAGCTCATCGGTGGACAGTTCGTCGAGGGTGGCGACGGCACCTATCCGATCGTGAATCCGTCCACCGAACAGGTCGTGGCCGAAGCCCCCGAGGCGTCGGCCGCCGATGTCGAGGCCGCGGCCGCAGCCGCCAAGGAAGCGCAACCCGCCTGGGCGGCCACGAAACCCGCGAAACGTGCCGAGCTGCTCGGCCGGGTGGCCAAGCGGATGTTCGCGGAGATGGCCGACTTCGTTCCCCTCGTCATCGCCGAGACCGGCGCGACTCTGCGGGTCGGATCCCAGATGCAGGCCCCCGCCTGCGCCGGGAGGTTCGCCTACTACGCGGAAGCCGGTCGAATGAACCTCGATCAGCCGCTGCTCCCGATGTCGACGCCCGAAACGCCGCTGGCGCCGGGTGGGCTGATCTCGTCGGTGGTGCACCGCGCTCCGGTCGGGGTCGTCGCGGCGATCAGTTCGTACAACTTTCCGATCACCAACATGGCCGGCAAGGTCGCGCCGGCGCTGGCGGCCGGCAACGCGGTCGTGGTCAAACCGGCGCCACAGGACCCGTTGAGCTGTCTGGAGGTGTTGCGCATCTGCCACGAGGAGGGGATCCCCGACGGTGTCGTCAACATCGTGACCGGATCGTCCGCGGAGGCAGGTGCCGCCCTGGTCGCCTCGCAAAATGTGGACATGGTGAGCTTCACCGGTTCGTCGAGCGTGGGTGTGGCGATCCAGACCGAATGCGCCCGGACGATGAAGCGCAGCCTCATGGAACTCGGCGGCAAGGGTGCCGCGGTCGTGCTCGAGGACGCGGACGTCGTCAAGGTCGTCACCGGCCTGGCGAGTGTCTGGGGCTTCCACTCCGGTCAGATCTGCACCGCCCCGACCCGGGCGATCGTCCACCGGTCCCGCTACGACGAGGTGGTCGCCGGCTTGCAGGCCGCGTCGGCGAAGATGACGGTCGGCGACCCGTTGGACAAGACCACGATGGTCGGTCCGGTCATCACGGCGGCGCATCGCGACCGGGTCGAGGGGATGCTGGAGACGAGCATCGACGCGGGTGCCGAGGTGATCCTCGGAGCAGCACGACCGGACATCGACACCGGCTACTACGTGGCGCCGACCCTGCTTGCGACCGACCAACGACAATCCGGGCGCGCGGGACGAGTTCTTCGCCCCGGTCATCGTGGTGATTCCCTTCGACGAGATCGAGGAGGGCATCGCCATCGCGAACGACTCGCCCTATGGCCTGTACGACTACGTGTTCACCGAGGACCACGTTCGACGGGTATGCCATCGCGCAACGCCTGGAGGCAGGAAATGTCGGCCTGAACACCGCCCAACGGAACATGGAGGCGCCCTTCGGCGGTTTCAAGATGAGCGGCATCGGCCGGGACGGTGGCGTCTTCGGTCTCCACGCCTACAGCGAGATGCAGACGATCGTCTGGTCGTCGTGACCGAGTCGGAATCGCAGCAATCGATGAGAGGCATCGTCTTTCTGGGGCCGGACGAGGCCACCTACACCGAAGAGCTGGCCCTCGCCAATCCCGGAACCCGCACCGGGCCAGGTGATCGTCGCCATGAGGCCGCGGCCGGGTGTGCCACAGCGACATGAGCGTCATCAACGGCACGATTCCCGTGGAAGCCACCGGCCGTGTTGGGTCACGAAGGGGCCGGGTATCGTCGAAGCGGTCGGTGACGGCGTGACGACGGGTCAAGCCCGGCGACCACGTGGTCGTCTCCACGCTCGCAAACTGCGGGGTGTGCTCCAAATGCCAGCGGGGCCGGCCCACCGAATGTCGCCAGTTCGATCGGCATCGCCAAGAAGCCGTTCACTCTACCAGGGCGAGCCGGCTTCAGCAACTTCGCCGCCACCTCCAGCTTCGCCGAACTGACGACAGTGGCCGAGGTGCAGGCGGTCAAGATCCCCGACGACATTCCCTTCACCTCGGCCTGCCTGATCGCCTGTGGGGTGCTCACCGGAGTGGGCGCGGTGCTCAACACCGCCGACGTGGAGCCGGGCGACACGGCCGTGGTCTTCGGGGTCGGCGGCGTGGGTCTCAACGTCATCCAGGGTCTGGCGGTCGCCAACGCCGGGCGGATCATCGCGGTGGACACCGAGCCCCGCAAGGAAGCGCTGGCCCGGCACTTCGGTGCGACCGACTTCATCAACGGCGCCGCAGGTCGACGCCGTCGAGACGATCCGTGAGATGTATCCGTTCCACCCGAAGATGGTGAAGGGCCCCCTGGGTGCCGGCGGGGTCGACTGGGCGTTCGACTGCGTGGGGCACACCAAGTTGCTGGAGCAGGCCTCGTCGTGCTCGACTGGGGCGGCACCGCCGTCGAAGTCGGCGTGCCCGGGCTTCACCGACGAAGTCAGCTTTCCCGCCGTGAACCTCGTGCAGGTCAACCGCACGATCAAGGGCTCCCGGTACGGCGGTTCGCGGCCCCAGCACGACATCCCGCTGTACGCCAAGTGGTACCAGGACGGGACGCTGAAGCTCGACGAGCTCGTCACCGCAGGTCTACCCGTTGGCCGATTTCTACCAGGTCGTGGCCGACATGCACGACGGCAAACTCGCCCGGGGCGTGCTCGAGTTCTGATGCCGCTGCCCGACTGGTTCCACGAGGCGGCCGCCGCCGTCAACAACTGGGGGCGCTGGGGCGAAGACGACCGGATCGGCACCCTGAACTTCATCACCCCGGAGGTCGTGCAGACGCCGCGGCGGCATGCGTGCGGACCGGACGCCGCTTCTCGTTGGCCTGGCCCCTTGTCGTTCGCCGCAGAACCTGCAGCGGGGCAACATCCCGGGGCGCATCGTGCTGCGCACCATGACCGCGATCGACGAGGCCATGCTGGGCGACCGCTCGCTGTTCTGCACCAGCGACGACGTGGTGACGATGGGTATGCAGGTCGCGACCCACTGGGATGGTCTGGCCCACGTGCAGCTATGCGGGTCGGCTCTACAACGGGGTCTCCCCTGCGACGATCACCGCCGTCCGGCGCCACCCGAGCTCGGCATCCACCACGTGCGACACGCTGGTCTCCCGAGGGCGTGCTGCTGGACGTGGCGCGCACCAAGGGCTCGAGCGACTCGAGCCGAGCTACGGGTCACGCCCGAAGATCTCGACGCGGCCGCGGCCGCCGGCGACCTCACGGTCGGTTCCGGCGACATCGTGTTGGTCAGGACCGGCCAGATGCAGCCATCTGCGTGGCCGTCGCCCCGATCGTGACGCCTATGCGATGAACTCGTCGGGCTCTCGTGGCGGTGCGCCGGCCTGGTTTCATCACCGTGACGTTGCCGCAGTCGCGATCGACAACCTGACCTTCGACACCTTACCCGCCGCCGAAGACCCCGCCGCGTTCTTCCCGGCCCACCTGCTCCACCTCGTCGAGATGGGGATGACCCAGGGTCAGAACTGGGATGCTCGACGAGCTGGCCGGCGACTGCGCCTACGACGGCGTCTACGAGTTCCTCCTCGATGCCACTCCGCTGCCGTTCACCCACGCGGTGGGGGCCGCCGGTCAATCCGGTCGCGATCAAATGATCCGGGCCGCTTCCTTCTCTTCCGATGTCGAAAGGGCTCCACGATGACGGCGACCAGCGACGCCCCGGTTCAGCTCGGTTCGTTGTTGTTCACGCTGGTCGACCCCGAGCGTGGTCACGAGGTCGCCTACAACCGGTGGTACGAGCGGGACCACTTCTATGCCGGGCTGCATGATCGGAGCCTGGCAATTCGCCGGTGGTCGTTTCGTGGCGACCGCGAGGAGAAGGCACGGTGCGCGCCCGGCCCGAACCCGGTCACCGGCGAAGGTGGTCGAGGCACGTACCTGGCGCTCTACTGGGTGCTGGAGGGCCGCCACGACGAGTGGAACCGCTGGGCCGTGGATCAGGTGAACACCCTGCACGCGGCGGGCCGGATGTTCCCGCACCGCGAACACGTCCACACCGCGCTCTATGACCAGACCATGGTCGTGGACCGGGACCGTGACGGGGTCCCGGTCGAGTTGGCGCTCGACCATCGGTACCCCGGGCCTGATCGCGCTCGTCGGACAGCGCCCCCGAGGGTGTCGAACCGGCCGCGACCAGCGCGTGGATGGAAGGCCATCTGCCCGACCTGATGGGCGCATCCGGCATCGCCCAGGTGCTGCACTGTGGACCGCGACCACTGCTCGCCGATGCGCCCGGCGACGTGCCCCGCGGCGAGGCCGCCGGCGGGGAGTTCCTCCAGCTCCTGTTCTGCGACCAGCCCGCGATCGCGGTCTGGGAGGACCGGATCGAGAAGATCCGTACCGCATACACGGGCAGCGGCGCCGCCGACGTGCTCTGGGCGTCGCCGTTCCGCCCGACCGTCGTGGGAACCGACACCTATGCCGACGAGCTCTGGCTGGACGGCGACCGGTGAAGGCGGTCACCTTCGTCGACGGCGAGATCCGGCTGCAGGACCACCCCGACCCCGAGCCCGGCGCCGGCGAGCTGCTCGTCGCGGTTCGTGCCGCCGGTCTGAACAGCGGTGACCTGCTGCAACAGCGGGGGCTCTATCCTGCGCCGCCCGGGGTCCCCGGCAGACATCCCCGGCTTGGAGATCGCCGGCGAGGTCGTGGCCTGCGGGCCCGGTGTGCAGCGCTTCACGATCGGGGACCGGGTCATGGCCGTGGTCGGCGGTGGCGGGCAGGCGGAGCTGGCCGTCGTGCACGAGCGCTGCCGCGATCCCGATTCCCGACGAAGTGCCCGACGAACAGGCGGGCGGGGTTCCCGAGGCGTTCACCACGGCCCATGATGCCCTGTTCACCCAGTGCGGACTCTCCATGGGGGAGCGGGTCTGCGTCCATGGTGCTGCCGGAGGGGTGGGTACGGCCGCGGTCCAGCTCGCCGTGGCCACCGGAGCCGAGGTGGTGGCCACGGTCCGTGACCGCGAGCGTCGCCACCCGGTCGCCGCGCTCGGCGCCACTGCCGTCGCACCGGAGGACTTCGCCGAGGCCGGCCCCTTCGATGTGGTTCTCGAGCTGATCGGGGGTCCGAATCTGGACGCCGATGTCAAAGCGCTCGCGCACCGGCGGCCGGGTGGTCGTGATCGGTGTGGGCGCCGGAGCCAAGGCACAGCTGAACCTGCTCGCGCTGATGGCCGCGCGGGGCAGCATCCATGCCTCGACGCTGCGGGCCCGTCCACTCGAGGCCAAGGCCGATGCGGCCCGTCGGGTGGAGCACCATGTGGTACCGCTGTTGGCGACGGGGCAGATCCGGGTGCCGATCGTGGCAACCTACGCGCTTGCTGAAGCGGTCGACGCCTATGCACGCTTCGCGGCGGGCGGCAAGTTCGGCAAGATCGTGCTGACCTCGAAGCCCCGCCGTCATCCGAGCTGAAGCCCAACTCGGCGTTCAGCCCCCGTCGACGAGGAGGTCGTTGCCGCGGACGAAATGGGTGTCGAACCAGTAGCGCACGGTCGGACCCGGCCAGTTGTTGATCACCTTGCCCTTGGCGTTCTTGTACCAGCTGTGGCAGTCCGCCACGAACGCGGTCTTGGCCATCTTGGCGTCGATCCGGTCGTCGTAGCGGCGGGCGGCGCCGGGGTCGATGTCCACGGATCGGGCCCCGGATCGGAGACGGTCGAGCACGCCGATGATCCAGCGGTACTGGCATTCCAGCATGAAGATGATCGAGTTGTGGTTCAGGTTGGTGTGCGGGCCGTACAGCAGGAACGAGTTGGGGAAGCCCGGCACCGCGATGCCCTGGTAGGCGCTCGCGCCGTCGGCCCATTCGGCGTGCAGGTCCCGGCCGTTCCGGCCGGTGATGGCCGACGGGCGCGAGGAAGTCGGTGGTCTCGAACCCGGTGGCGACGATGATCGTGTCGACCACCCGCCGGCGGCCGTCTGCGGTGACCACGGCGTCGGCTTCGATGCGGGAGATCGGCTCGGAGACGACTGCGACGTCGTCGCGGCACAGCGCATCGAGATAGTTGTCGGAGATCAGGATGCGTTTGCACCCCACCGGATAGTCCGGCAGCAGTTCGGCGCGCAGGTCCGGATCCTGGACGCGTTTGGCGATGAACGCCGCGCTCAGATTCCGGGCGACCTCGGCGGTCTTCGATCCGCGCCGGAGCGCGATCCATTTGGATTCGAAACCGGCGTACAGCCGCGCCCGATAGAGCAGATCCCAGCCGGGAATCCGCTGGAAACGGCGCTTCTCGGTGGCGGTGAACTCGGCGTCGGGTTTGGGGAGAAACCAGTTCGGGGCCCGCTGGAACTGGTAGAGAACCTTCGCCTTCTCCGCCACCGGCGGGACGAACTGCACGGCGCTGGCGCCGTTGCCGATCACCGCGACCCGTTCGTCGGTCAGGTCGTGGTCGTGGTTCCAGCGTGCCGAATGGAAGATCGTTCCCGTGAAGTCGGCCAGACCTTCGATGTCGGGCCAGCGAGGCCGATTGAGCTGGCCCAGACCCCAGATGACCACGTCGAAGGTGTGGGTGCGACCCGCGCCGGTCGTCAACTCCCAGCGGGAGGTGTCTTCGTGCCAGCGGGCGTCGGTGATCTCGGTTGCCAGATGGATGTGATCCGACAGGTGGTGCTTGGCGACGCAGTCGCGGAGGTAGTCGAGGATCTCGGGCTGTTTGGGGAAGCGGCGGGACCAGTCGGACCGCCGTTCGAAGGAGTACGAATACAGGTGGGAGGGGACGTCACACCCGGCATCGGGGTAGGTGTTGTCCCGCCACACGCCCCCGATGTCGTCGGCCTTGTCGAAGATCTCGAAATCGTCGTAGCCGTGGGCGGCGAGTTGGATCGCCATGCCGATCCCCCCGACGCCGGCGCCGATGATGCCGATGGACACCGTTCTGGCGGGCGATCCCGAGCGGTGACCGAGCAGTCTGTCGGGCAGTGTCCGGCGAGACGATGTGGTCGCAGTTACCATTACGCGACGAGGCTACCGTTGGGCCCGAAGCCGAGCGTCCATCTGGATTCGCGGTGTTTGGTGAATCGGCCCAGTACGAGCGGCTTGGTCACTGCGCGGCGGGTACTCGGATTTCCCATCGGGACGCGTGGGCCCGTTGACCGAACCTACCCATAGAAAACCGTGTACGTCTCTGTCAGCGCCCAGGCGTTGATGACCAGGACGAGGCCGAGCGCGACCATCGACACGTTCCGCATCACCCGGGTGGGTGGACCGGCGCGGGGGCGTGTGGCGAGATAGGCAAGTGGAATCAGCGGCATCAGATACCGAGCTTGAATACCGGTGATTTCATGGGCCCCCGGCTTTTCGAAGACGAGGGCCAAGCCATATTGCATGACAATCAGCGCCATGACGATCGCGCCGGTCACGACCAGAACGCGGTACCACGAGTACGCGAGTGTCGGGGGCCCGTTGCCCCGGCTGCCCCACCAAGCCAACGCAATCGCGAGCACTCCACCGATCGCAGCGACCGTCATGAATCGAGGCAGAGCTGACCCTCTTGGGAGGAGCCAAAAGTAGACGAGTCGGTCAAGCGTGTAATGGAGCGCTGTCGGATCGGTGAGCCCTCGGAAGGCGGCTCCAGCGAATGCAAGCGGGTGGCCACGGACAAATGCGGCACTCAGGTAGCTATCGGCCCCTCCGGGAGCCACGACGTGCATCTTCGACACGACGGCCACATCCCACAGGGCCGCAGCGACAAGAGCAGGGCCGAGCATCACGGCAAGGCGTGCAGCGTGGCGGAGCACCGGTTCCCGGCATCGTGGGATTGCGAGAACCACGAACAGGATCGGCACGAGGCTTGGCTTGGTCAGGGCGACAGCCAGGCCCGCGAATGCTAGGAGCAGCACCCATCGTCGATCGGGCGGTGCCTTCGCGGCAGTGGTTTCGTCGATGGTACGAAGAAGAAGGGCCAGCCACACCAGCGCCACTGCATTGCTCACCGGATCGGCGTTGATCGTCCCGTTCACCTGGACGATCGCCGGGACGAGGGCGACCGTGGCGAACAATGCGTGGCCCCGGGGCAGGATGCGGAGCGCCCACCAGGTCAACCCGACGGCAACCAGCATCTGGAGGAGCCGCGCGGCGATCAATCCTCGGAGGATTCCTGAGATACTGCGTCCGAGACGGTACCCGACCATTGCCGGCACATAGACCAGGGGCGGGTTGATGTCGGCTGGGGGCGACCGGGAAGATCCCACGGTCGCCTTCGCTGACAGAGCGGGCGGGCAGTTGGAGTCGGAAAAGTACTTGCCGAAAGATGTCTTCTGGGCGTATGCGGGGTCCAAATAGGAGAGGTACAGCAAGGCCAAGACTGACTTCTCGCAGCTGTCGACCCGGTACTTCGTCGCCATGGAGTCGGTCGTGGCCGGAATGACGAGGCCATGTCCGAGTGTCACGATCCGAGTGAAGTGCTTGGATTCGTCCGGTCCCGACATTGGTGGACGGATCAGGGCGCTTGCGATTCCAATCGTGAGTGCGGCTACGAGGTAGATGCGACGCCAGATTCGCGCCGGCGATGAGTCCGCCGGCGTGACCGTGGGAGGCGAGGAGCCCGAACCGCCGACGGTCGTCGGGGCCGGATCGGTGGATACGGTCACGCCTTCCTCCTTGGTTCGTTCACTCAGTCCGCCTGACACGCACCCTCCAAGATTCGTCTCGGCGATGGTAGTCACTGGAACGCAACGTGACGGGTCAGCCCAGGAAACGAAGCCTGGGTTCCGAGTCCCGACGCGCGCGATACTGGAGGCCGTGCGCATCGGCGTCACCGTCTTTCTCACCGATTCGGGGATTGATCCCACCACGCTCGCGATCGCCGTGGAACAGCGGGGATTCGACGCGTTGTACCTTCCCGAGCACACCCACCTCCCGGTGCGCCAGAGTGAACCCCCAGGGCTAGTCGACGGGGTTCGACTCGAGGACTACCGGCGCAGTCTGGATCCGATGGTCGCCCTTGCCATGGCGGCCGCGGTGACCGATCGCATCACGCTGGGCACCGGGGTTCTCCTGGTCGCGCAACACGATCCGATCGCACTGGCCAAGCAGATCGCGACGCTGGATCATTGCTCGGCCGGTCGCTTCGTGCTGGGGTGCGGTTATGGATGGAACCGTGCCGAGGCCGAGGACCACGGCGTCGATTTCGGCTCACGCCGCGCGCTGATGGGCGAGAAGCTCGCCCTCATGCAGGCACTGTGGTCGAAGGACGAAGCCTCCTACGTCGGTCGCCATCTCCGGCTGCAACCCGCGTACGCCTGGCCGAAGCCTGTCCAGCAGCCTCGGGTGCGCATCCTGATCGGCGGAGGCGCCGGGCCGAAGTTGTTCGAGGCGATCGTCGCACACGCCGATGGTTGGATGCCGATCGGGGGTAGTGGATTGAGCGAGGCCGTTCCACGGCTCGAGGCCGCCTGGTTCGAGGCGGGCCGTGCCGGGCGCCCTTCCGTGGTGCCATTCGGGGTGGTCCCGAGTGCGGGCAAGCTCGAGCACTACGAAGAGAACGGTTGCGACGAGGTGGTGCTGCGGATCCCGATGGGCAGCGAGGCCGAGGTGATGGCGACCCTCGATGCCTACGCAGCCCACGTCCGCCGCTGAACAGGGCGTTCAGGCATTCACCAGCGGGACGACATCCGTCCCGAATGCCGCCATCTGCTCGCAGTGTTCGTCGACGCTGCCAGCCTCGAAGCGCACCTGGAGGTGGGTGACCCCGAGATCTGCGTACTCGCGGAGGTGGGCGGCGATTGCATCGGGGGACCCGGTCACCGTGCGCTCGCCGAGGTCGGACGACGGGGTTCCGACGTGGAGGAACTCGGTGATCGAACCGATCGCGAACGGTCCGGTTCGTCCCGCTTCGGCACGGGTCGCCGTGAGCAGTTCGATCGCCGTCGGCATCCGGTGTTTCGGCGTGCCCTGTGGCAGCCAACCCTCGCCCGCGTGCGGCGCGGCGAATCGCGGCGTCCGAAGAACCACCGACCCAGATCTCGGGCCGCGGCCGCTGCACCGGCCGGGGTGATGCGCCCATCCCATCGACGAATTCGTTCTCCAGGTACTGCTTCACCGCAGCGAGGCGTTCATCCAGGAGGGGACCACGCCGGGAGAAGTCGAGTCCGAACAACGCGAACTCCTCGGCCACGTGTCCGGTCCCGACGCCGAGGATCGCCCGACCTCCGGAGAGATGATCGATGGTCGCGAACGCATGCGCGCTCTGGGCCGGATGGCGATAGGCGAGAACGTGGACGTGACTGAGCAACCGGGTGCGTGAGGTGATCCCAGCCAACCATCCGAGGGTGGCGACGTTGTCGTACCAGGTGGTGCTCATCGCCCCGGCCAGGCGCTCGGGGATCGCCACGTGATCGCAGACCCCGACATAGTCGAAACCATGGTCGTCCGCCGCCCGGGCGATCGAGGCGAGGTCGTCGGGCGTGGCCGAAAGTTCCCAGGGTTGGGCGAACAGCGTGCTCTGTGCCTGGATCGGGAGTTGGATCCCGAATTCCATTCCGACCGACGGCGAGGTCATGGGGGAAGCCTTCCTTGTTGCGCGGCGCGACCCGCCCAGCTTCGCAGATCGCGCTGATCGACCGGGGCTTCGGCCATCGGGCCGACCGGCGGTCCGGCGATTCGTCCGAAGGGGACGCCCGGTCACGGGCTCTGTCCGGCCTCGTCCGGATCTCTCTGCGCACCGCTGCTCGGTGATCCTGCGGTGCTACGCTCGGAACCTCTCCGAGGGCGATTAGCTCAGTTGGCTAGAGCACCTGCATGACGCGCAGGGGGTCGGGGGTTCGAATCCCTCATCGCCCACCACCGGCAACACCGGCGCCGACAGCATCGGTCTCGATGACCTCTGGTGCGCCGAAGAGCGAGCTGAGGTGTGGCGTGGCACTCGACATCATCGCCCGCTTCGGCACGTGTAGCCGTCGCAGGGTGCGGACGAGTGGTCCGGTCGACCCCACCGCGAGCGAAGCGCCACCGGGACGTGCCGAGCCGCCCTCGGTGTGGACGTCCCACTCGGTGCGGCGGAGCACGCCGTCGCGCCACGAATAGGTCGGAGGCATCTGACCCGGGAAGGGCAGTGGGCCCCGATCGGCGATGCGGAGGGTGAACTGGTGGGCTCCGTCGACATAGACGCTGCAGGCGGTGGCCCGGGCGAGCTGGGTGAAGGTGATCTGTGCGATCCACTTCGGATAACCCCAGATCGTGGTGCCCGCGGCCCGGGTGAACTCCTCGTCCACGGGAAGATCGTGGATGAACGCGCCGTACTCCCCGGAGCGGAAGGCACGCAGGTCGTCCCGGAACCCAGCACCGGTGGGAGTCGACGCGTAGGGGCGAACCAGAAACGAGAACGCGACCTCGTGGTAGGTGTCGAGATCGCCATCCAGGTAGTCGACGAAGGCCATGCTGAACAGCGCCTTCCCCGGGACGGGTTGGATCACCTCGAGTCCCGAGTAGTCGATCATCGCCTGGGCAGCTCCGACGGGCACGAGCCAGTTCGCCGACCACTGGCGAGCGTGGCGGATCGCAACAGGAAGCTCGACTTCACGCCCGTCGAAGGTCCAACTGGTCGTCTCGGTCGTCTGGGTCATGGCGGCAACCTACCGTAGAGACATGGAAATGGATTCGCCGTGGGTGTCGGACGTACTCCTCGCCGACGGTGGAACCGTCCACGTGCGTCCCATCCAGCCCGGTGACCGCAGGTTGCTGGAGTCGTTCCACAAGCGGCAATCCCCACAGAGCATCTACTACCGCTACTTCTCGCCCCGCCCGACCCTCACCGATGCGGACCTCGAACGTCTCACCCGGGTCGACTACACGGATCGGATGGCCTTCGTCGCCCTGCTCGGCTCCGAACTGGTGGGTGTGGCCCGCTACGACCGGTACCCGGCCACGCAGATCGCCGAGATCGCGTTCTTCACCGACGAGCAACAACGGGGACGGGGCCTCGCCACGGTCCTGCTCGAGTTCCTGGCGGCGGCCGCGCGTGAGGCCGGGTTGAGCGGATTCGTGGCCGAAGTACTTCCCGAGAACCGGCGCATGCTCTCGGTGTTCGCGAACGCCGGATTCGACGTCAGCAGTCATTTCGTCGAAGGGGTGATCGAGGTCGAGTTGGGCATCGAACCGACCCCGGAGGCACGGGCGGTCATCGAGGAACGAGCCCGGGCGGCATTCTCGAATTCGATGAGACGGCTGCTGGCCCCGTCCTCGGTCGCAGTGGTCGGCGTGTCGCGGGACGCATCAGCGATCGGGTCCCGAGTGGTGACCAACCTCATCGAGGGTGGATTCACCGGATCCGTCGTCCCGGTGAGCACCACCGCGACGTCCATCGCGGGGATTCCAGCTGTCGATTCGGTCTTGGAGATCCCCGACGCGATCGACATCGCGGTCCTGTGCGTTCCCCCGGGTGAACTGCGACGGGTCGTGCTCGAATGCGGGCGCCGTCACGTCCACGGTCTGATCGTCATCACGGCCGGCGAGTCATCACAGTTCGGGGCCACCCCGGCGCGTGAGGCGGACATCGTGGCGATGGCCAGACGGCGCGGTATGCGGGTCCTCGGACCGGGCTCGATGGGGGTGATCAACACCTCGGCGGAGATCTCCATGCATGCCACCTTCGTCGACGTCCACCCGCGTAGAGGCGCAATCGGGGTCTTGTCGCAGTCGGGGACGCTGGGCGCGGCGATCATCGAACATGCCGCCCGAAGGGGTCTCGGAATCTCGACCTTTGTCGCGCTCGGCGAACGGCTGGACGTCTCCAACAACGACGCGCTCTCCTACTGGGAGAACGATCCGGATACGGAACTCGTCCTGTGCTACCTGGAGCGGTTCGGAAATCCGGTCAACTTCGCCCGCATCACGCGTCGCCTCGCCCAGTCGAAGCCGATCGTGGCCGTCAAGAGTGCCGAGGCGTTCGAAATCAACTCCCTCGGCGCGGAGGTGCCCGTTCGGGCACGGGTGGACGCGCTGCTCGCACAGAACGGGATCATCCGAGTCGACACGCTCCCGGAACTCTTCGACGTCGCCACGATCCTGTCCCGTCAACCGCTTCCCAAGGGCGCTCGACTGGCGATCGTGTCGAACGCCAGGGGACCGGCACTCCTGGCCGCCGACGCGGCGCTCGGTGCGGGACTGGAGCTCGCTCCATTGGGGTCATCGGGACGGCAGAATCCCCTGGATCTCGGCTTCGAAGTGGATGCGGCGGGTTTTGCCGAGGCGCTCGAAGGGGTCGCCAGCGATGACGGCGTCGACGCGGTGCTGGTGTTGTGCGCACCGCCCGATCCGGGCACGATCGAGGATTTCGCGACCCGCATCGCCACCGCCGTCGCGCCGCTCGAGATTCCCGTACTGGCGACCTACCTGGGACTGGATCCGGCCAAGTCGGTCGAGGGCGTGCCGGTGTTCGACTTCCCCGAGGCGGCCGTGCGCGCCCTCGGACGTATCGTCCGCTACGTGGCGTGGAAGGAGCTCGAGCAGGGGACGATGCCCGACCGGTCGATCATCGGCGCCGAGCGGGTCGTCGAGTTGCGGGAGCTCGTCGATGGAGCGACCGAAGGTTGGCTCGACCATCGAAGTGCCGCGGAGATGGCCCGCGTCGCACTCCCGACCCTCGTGGAACGGCGAGTGGTGGCCGACGAAGAGGCCGCCGTGGCCGCTGCCGAGGAACTGGGATGGCCGGTGGCACTGAAGGCCGGGGGACTCGATCGACCGGCCAAGACCGAGGCCGGCGGTGTGGCGGTCGATCTGTACGACGTCACCGATCTGCGTCGTACCTACGCTCGTATGGCGGCCGATCTCGGGCCGCTGATGGATGTGGGCATCGTGCAGGCGATGGCACCCCCGGGAATCGACATCCGGGTCGGGATCGTGCGGAACCGGGTGGTCGGTGCGGTACTGACACTCGAGGTCGACCGTGCCCATGTGGAACGCGCGGTCGGCGCGGCGTTGCAGGTGGTCCCGTGCTCCGACGTCGACGCTGCGGCGATGGTGGAGCGGTCGGGGCTCGTGGACGCACTCGAACGCGCCGGAGGGGCGCCGCGGCGTTGGACCGTCGCTCAGCGGCAGGCCGCTCATGATGCCGTCGTCGAGCTCTTGGAGTACCTGTCGGTCTTCGCCGAGGAGGTACCCGAGGTCGAGGTCCTCCAGCTCGATCCGGTGATCCTGTCGCCTACCGGAGCCTACGTCACCGACGTGCGCATCCACATCGGAGCCGGCGTGTTGGGAGACCCGCTCGGAGTCCGCCGGCTCGTCGGCGAGGAATGACCCGTCGCCTCATCCGGGAGGCGACGACGGCGGCAGGCTCGGCCAAGCCTCGGGCCGGGGTGCGGGGTCCGACGGTTCGAGCACCGTCGTGGCCGCTTCGTGACGCAGCGACGGGTCGCGCCACTTCCAGAGGAATCCGACGGCGGCCCCGAAGAGCATGCCGGTGACGTGGGCCTGCCATGCCACCCGGGAACCGGCCGAGGTGAAGAACTGGGAGACGAAGAAGAATGCGAGCACGCTCCATGCCGGCAGGTAGACGACCTGGAGCCCGGCGGCGTAGACGAAACTGAGCACGCGCCGTTCGGGCAGGAGCACGAGATACGCGCCCATGAACGCAGCGATGGCCCCGGAGGCGCCCAGCAGCGGATTCATCGATTCCGGATTCAACGCCACGTAGCCGAGAAATGACGCGATGCCGCCGGCCACGAACAATCCCAGCGTGCCGGCCGTGCCCACCCGCTGTTCGAGCCCGCGACCGAAGATCCACAAGAACAGCATGTTGGAGAGGAGATGCCAGATGTTCTCGTGGAGGAACAGGGCGGTGAGCAGAGGCAGCCAGGTGTTCTTTGCGACGTACGCGCCCGGATCGTCGACCGGATACCCGTCGCAGGCCGCGCCGGCCGCAATGCTCTTGCCGTGTGTCACCTCACAGGGCACGAGCGCCCAACGGTCGGTGAAATGGCGGATCTGCAGATCAGCGTCCGATTGCTGCGTGAACGTCCTCCCCCGGGTGATGCCCTGCATCGGTTTCGGTTGGACGAATGCGAAGACGAAGACGCAGAGCCCGATGAGGCCCCAGGTGGCCCACGTGGTCCCCCGCGAGGGACGTTCGTCTCGGATCGGATACGCCATGTCAGAACGGACCCGGTATCACCGGCGGTGGCGGTGGCGGTGGAGCTGCGGACAGGACCGGTGGGGGCAGGGGCATCGGGGGAGCCAGTGGATACGGCCGGACCGGGCCAGTGGCGACGAAGCGGGGCGGGACGAAGCCCGGCTCGACCACGATCGTCCCTGCCAGAAGGTCGTGCGGGCCGCGGTGCGTCGCCGACGCATGGACCCACAGAGCCCCGAGGAGCTGGAAAGGAGGGAGATAGAGCAGCGGTACCACCACGAGCGCGCGGAGCAGTGCCTGCTTGGTCGTGGGCGCCCGACCGGTTGCGACGTCGACGATCCGGTAGCCGAACTCCCGGTGGCCTGGCGTGTCCCCGAAGTTGCTCACCCACCAGGTTTCGTCGATCACGGCAAGTGCCATCCAGATGATGGCCAGCCACAGGAGCAACCACGGGACGCGTTCGACGCCGACCGATGCGACGGTTGCGGTGACGAGCACCAGCACCATCCACCAGGCACCGTCGAGCCGGTGCGCCCTGGCGCGTCGACGTTCCTCCATCCTCGGGGCCCGGCCCCATCGGGTCATCACGGCGTCGAATCCCGGCTCCCACCAGGTCGCGAGGTCAACGGTGCGAATCAGTCGAGGCGCCGACTCGACCACGACGACCGTGCCGGAGAGACGATCATGGAATGCCCGACGGGCCGGCGACAGGGCGATCGACAGGAGCATCGCCCAGGGCATCACGAGTGCGACCGGGGTGCCCGGTAACAGCAACGCGTAGCACAAGGCGACGGGCACCGAACGTCGACTGGCGGTCAACCAGTCCGGGAGGCGGTCGTCGTCGAGCACGGCGACGCGGATCCGGGTCGCCTTCATCCCCGCGGTTGCACCCCACCTGGTCAGTGCAGTCGTCTCCAGGGCGACGACGAGGACGACGACCACACAATCCTGTGCAAGGGGCCGTCCGTGCGGGCCGATGGCGAGCACCAGCCCCAGGACGACGAAGGCGGCGACCGAGTCGATGATCCTGGCGCTGACCCGGCGCCCGGTTCGGGCCGCCCAGGTGTTGATGTACCAACGGGCCTCGACCCGTGCGTCACCGGTCGACGTCACGACCCGTGTTGTTCAGCGGTTGGCGATCGGGACGTAGTCCCTGGCGTCGTGACCGGTGTAGAGCTGGCGTGGACGCGCGATGCGCTGGTCCTGTTCGAGCAGCTCCTGCCAGTGGGCGAGCCAGCCCGATGCACGCGGAATGGCGAAGAGCACGGTGAACATGTCGATGGGGAATCCCATGGCCTGGTAGATCAGACCGGAATAGAAGTCGACGTTCGGATACAGACGCCGGGAGATGAAGTATTCGTCGTTCAGCGCGGTCTCTTCCAGCTTCAGCGCGAGGTCCAGCAGCGGATTCTTGCCGGTGACTTCGAAGACGTCGTAGGCGATGTCCTTGATGATCGCGCGCGGGGGTCGTAGTTCTTGTACACCCGGTGGCCGAATCCCTGGAGGAGCCCCTTGCCGGCCTTGACATCGGCGACGAAGGGCTCGACGTTGTCGATCGATCCGATCTCGGTGAGCATCTTGATGACCGCTTCATTCGCGCCCCCGTGGCGCGGACCGTAGAGTGCCGCGGCCGCGCCGGCACAGGCCGAATAGGGATCAGCGTGCGCGGAGCCGATGACGCGCATGGCCGCCGCCCCGCAATTCTGCTCGTGGTCGGCGTGCAGGATGAACAGCACGTCGAGGGCGTGCTGGAGCACCGGGTCGGCCTCGTAGTGCGGTTCGGCGATCTTCCACATCATCGACAGGAAGTTCGCGGCGAATCCCAACGTGTTGTCGGGGTAGACGAAAGGTTGCCCCACGCTGAAACGGTGCGCGCACGCCGCGAGGGTGGGAATCTTGGCCACGAGACGCACGATCTGCTTGTGACGGACCGCGGGGTCGTCGATCTGTTTCGCCTCGTGGTAGAAGGTCGACAGGGCGCCGAGTGCCGAGACCAGCATCCCCATCGGGTGGGCGTCGTAGTGGAAGCCCTCCATGAAGCGCTTGCGGACGTTCTCGTGGATGAACGTGTGGTAGGTGATCTCGTTCCGCCACGCTTCGAACTGTGTGGCGTTGGGCAGGTCACCGTAGATGAGCAGATAGGCGACTTCCAGATAGGTCGAGTGCTCGGCGAGCTGCTCGATCGGGTAGCCCCGGTAGCGCAAGATCCCGTTCTCGCCGTCGATGTCGGTGATCGCGCTGGAGGTGCAGGCGGTCTGGGTGTAGCCGGGATCGTAGAACCAGATGTTCCCGAGCAGCTTCCGCCACTCTGCCGCATCGACCCCGCCGTTGACGATCGGAATCTCGATCGTCTCGCCATTCCGGTTGTCGGTGATCGTCACGCTCTCGGCCACGGCTTTGCTCCCTGCATCTTCTCGGGCGTTCCGGCCGTGCGGTCGCCCATCTGTCGGGTGCGGCGAACGCGCGGCCTGTTGCACGGTCGATCCTAGTGCTGGCCGGCTCCGGCCCCTCCAATGGCCGAATTCCCGTCGAGCCCCACGAAGTCGACGCGCACGTCGTCGCGCTGACGTCGGTCACGATCGATCGCACGGCCCGCGCGGCACGGGATTGGAGCGCCCGCCGTTCGGTGGCGAGGCCGACCTCACGTGGGGTGAACCCTGAAACGGGGATCCGTCGCCACTCCGCCGACGAACGACGTTGTGCCGCACTGGCCGGCAGGATCGCAGCGCCGAACCCTTCGAAGGCGAGGGTCGCGAGGAGACGCACGCCGTCGACTTCCGCGGCCGCTTGAAGCTCGACGCCCACCTTGCGAGTCGCCGCGTCCAACTCGTCGCGGAACGCCGTGCCCCGGGGCGGGAGGAGCAGGCGATGCGCAGACAGCTCGGACGGGTCGACTTCGTCGAATGCGTTCAGCGGATGGGCGCGGGGGACAACGACGACCAGGTGTTCCACGAACAGCGATTCGGTGACCACGTCCTCGGAATGCACGGGCATGTTCACCACGGCGAGGTCGAGCCGCCGGGTGAGGAGCTGGGGGAGCAACGACGTGGTGGTGGCATCGATGATGGTGAGGTCGATGCGGGGATGGGTCCGCACCACTTCGGGGACGACGAGTGGGACGAGCCACCGGGCGGTCGTGCCGATCATGCCGAGGCGGACCGCGCCGGTCACCGACGCGGTGTTCGACGCGAGGTCGTCGACCAGGGCGTCGAGTTCGGCCTGGATGCGGCGCGCCCGGGCAGCGACCAGTTCCCCGCCCTCGGTGAAGGTGCCGTCACGCCGGTTGACGAGTTCGACTCCGAGCTCGGCCTCGAGCCTTGCCACGTGGGTGGAGACGTTGGATTGCACGGTGTGCAGGCTGCGTGCGGCAGCGGAGAAGCTCTGGTGGTCGCCGACCGCGAGGAGCGCAGAGAGTTGGCGAAGGTCCATCTGTGGAAACGATAGTACGTATCTCTAGGAACTGTTGGACAGATTGCGCAACGGGCGCGATGATGCTTGGCAGAACCCGGGGTCGAGGCGGTTCCCCCGCCGCTTCCCCCGGACCGAACCTCGGGTGGCCCCCTCCGCCCGAAGGTCCCCAGAGGGGCCGGCCTCCCCGGGCCGGCCCCTCGATGTTCTCCGCAGCGCCCGCGCCGACCCTTCTCCTGGGTGCTCGGGAACGGCACTAGAGTGCCGCCCATGAGCGACGGCGCCGCGTTCTTCGACCTCGATCGGACCTTGCTCGCCGGTGCTTCGGGCCCGGTGATGTCCGAGTCGTTGCGTCAGATGGGAGTGCTGGCCGATCGGCAGATACCGGGTGAGGCACTGGTCTACAAGCTCTTCGACGCCGTCGGTGAGACGTTGCCGGCCATGGCCATGACCCGACAGGCGGCGCGTTTCGCGTCGGGATGGAATCGGGCCGCGGTGCGCGCGGCGGGCGAGGCGGCGGCCGCACGCCTCGTCGACCAGGTGCAACCCTTCGGACGACTGCTGATCGCAGAACACCGTGACGCCGGACGTCCCGTCGTCCTTGCCACGACCTCGCCCTACGACCTGGTCGCCCCCCTGGCACAGGCCCTGGGGCTCGACGACGTGATCGCGACCCGCTACGGGGTCCACGAGGACGCCTACGACGGCTCCATCGTCGGAGATTTCGTCTGGGGCCCTGGAAAGCTCTCGGCCGTACGCGCCTGGGCCGATCGTCACGGGGTGGATCTCTCGGCGAGCTATGCCTACAGCGACAGCGTGTTCGACGTGCCGTTGCTCGGAGCGGTGGGACACCCGGTGGTGGTGAACCCGGACCCGCGGATGCGAGTGCTCGCGACGTTGCGCCGGTGGCCCCAGCGGTATCTCGACGTGCCGTCGGGCATCCCGAAACTGGTGGGCTGGGAACCGCAACGACTCCTCCAGGGAATTGTGCGTCCGGAACTTCTTCCCTTCATCCGCTGGGACCTCGACGGGTTGGAGCAGCTGCCCCGGACCGGCGCGGCGATCCTGGTGTCCAACCACCGTTCGTATCTCGATCCGCTGGCGATCGGCTTTCTCGCCGGTCGGGTGGATCGAGCGGTGCGATTCCTGGCCAAGAAGGAAGTGGTCGACGCACCGGTGGTGGGCCCGATCGTCCGTGCCATGGGAACGATCCGGGTCGATCGCGGCAGCGGGTCGGGCGCTCCACTCGACGCGGCCGCGGCAAGCGCTGGAAGGGGGCCAGCTCGTGGTGATCCTGCCCCAGGGAACGATTCCCCGGGCCGAGCAGTTCTTCGAACCGAGACTCGAGGGACGTCCCGGGGCGGCACGACTCGCCGCGGGGTGAAGGTGCCGGTGATCCCGATCGGGATCTGGGGCACCGAGAAGATCTGGCCCCGCGTGGCCCGCCTACCGGACCTGACGAACGTTTCTGATCCACCAACGGTCCGGATGCGCGTCGGTTGACCCGTCGAGTTGAAGTACCGCAGTGAACGGGCCGACACCGACCGGATCATGCGTGCCATCGAGAAGCTGCTGCCCGCCGAAGCGCGCCGTCGTCGGACACCCACGGCACAGGAGATCGCCGAAGCCACTCCGCCGAGCTGAAACGGGACCGTCAGCAGATCAGAACCAGTACCGAGCGTGGTGATCGGCCCACCACGCCCAACGGATCACACGGTGGCACCTGATCACCGGGTCGGGTCGCTCGATCACCCAGAGGGTGCCGGCGTCAGCCACCTTCTTGTGAAGAGCGAAGTACGTCGCGAACTGTTTCAGAGGCATGTTCGGCGCCGCGAAGATCGGATTCTTCCCCGTGCTCGTCGACGCGGTGATCGCCGGCAACGGTCGTGAGGACGGCGAAGGCGTACCGGTCGAGAAGCGGGAGCAGATCCCCATCGGCTGGATTCAAGTATTTCTTCATCGTGGCGAGGACCGCCGGGTTGGCCGCCTTCACACGTCGTTCGTACGAAGGATTCAACGCGATCGAAGATCGACTCTTCAACCAGCGGCGCACCGAGTCCCGCGCCTTGAAATACTCCTTGCGCTCTGCTGCCGGCAGCAGTGGCACCCCAGCGAGGAGCTTGCCGCCGGCCACCTTTGGACGCTCCCCCACGGCAACGACCACTTCGACATCGGACTTCGCCGCGCAGTCGTGCTGCGCCCCGTACTGCTGGGCCGTTTGGTGGTCGACGCAGTAGTGCACCCCGGCAGTATCGAGTGCAAGCAGGAGGGAGGATGCAAATCGCTGAGAAGTGAAATCGCCCTTCGATGCGACGTAGACCTTGCCTCGACCCACCAGTTCGGGGACACTCTTCTGGTTGACTTCGCGGGCAATCGGCGCATCGCGCAGGTCGGTCGCCGATCCGTAGTCGGCGTACGACAGGGAGGGGATCACCACCAGGAGCGCGCCGATGCCGGCAGCGGCGGCGATTCTCGGTTGGAAGTGAGGCCGGACGAGGCGGAAGACGATGACGGCCAATACCAGCCAGACGAACGCCGCGAGCCCCCACAGCGACCTGAGGTACTGCGTGTTCAGGCCCCAGGTCGCGGGAGCCTGGATAACGGTCTCGAGACTGATGGCGATCGCGACGACGATGACGCCGACACCACTCAGGGCGATCGGGTCCCGTTGCCGCCAGGCCAGGAAGCCCAGGACGCAGAGGAGCACCAGTACCACGATCCCGCCGATGATCTCCGGGGCGCCGATCGTCCCGATGGCGTGGACATAGCTCGCATCGTCGAAACGCCCGCGGAACCAGAACTTGGGCACGGCGATGAGCCGGATGACCGAGTTGTACGCGATCGGGAAGGAGTCCACCGCGGCGCGATTCTGACCGGACGCTCGGAACAGCAAGGTGAGGTTCCCCGGATGTGCCCGGACTTCCTGGATGAGAGACGGCAACCACATGACGACGGTGATCACGAGTCCCTGCAGCAGCCTCCGCCGCAGGGGCCGCCACCAGGGGAGGTCTCCGTCCTGGTGTCTGGTCCGGTTGCGTCTCGCCCAGACGACGATGCCTGCGACCGCACAGAGACCGATAACCGGGACCTGCAGCGCCATCACCAGGTGGTCGAGGTAGAGATAATTGGCGACGACCATGAGCCCGGGGATGGCGTCGATGTCCCCCGATGCGACCATCCAGACGGCGATCAGGAAGCACAGGAACGGGATCGTCACCATCTCCATCGGACGAGGATCGATCAAGTTCTCGCTTCCCAGTGACCAGATGAAGAGCATGAGGAAGAGAAATCCGAGCAGCGCTCCGTTGGTGCCGAGCCGGCGATAGAGCAGCCATCCGGCCAAGAGGACCCAGGCGACGTTGATGGTCGCCATGGCGAGCAACGTGCCCCACGTGTTTCCCAGGACGTGGACGGGAATTGCGAGCAGATAGAGCTGGATGGCCCCAGGGAAGTGAATCTCGTGGCCGGCCCAACCCGAACCTGACGACCACATCCCCACCAACGGCGGATGCCTGCTCAACACCGCACGCGACCGAAGCACGGTCGCCGCGGCATCCAGGGTGGGGTAGAAGCCGTTCCGGGCATCTCTGACCGCCGCCCAGTAGAAGGGGATCGCTGATGCGATCGCAACGGCGACGAGCAGGAGCCGGTTGGTCTTCGAGGCATCCCGGGGCGGGTCGATCACCGACTCCGCCGACGGCACGTCGGTGATGGTGCTCACCGACGCTGGTTGGCAGTACTGAGCAATCGGTACTCCGGGACGGCCCCCTCGTTCGACATCGGGAAGATGCTAGTGCGGGAGGTCACCGGACATGGATCGGGCCGACCGTTGCTCCCATCAGGCGACGCCTGCGTTTGCCCGGATGATGTTGAGGGCGCTGCCCGCCCGGAACCACTCGATCTGATCCGGGCTCATCGTGTGGGTCGTCTCGAAATCCTCGGTGGAACCGTCCGGATGCACGATCTGACAACGAACCGGCTCGTCGGGCGCGAGGTCGGCGAGTCCGAGAATGTTGATCTTGTCGTCCTCGCCGATCCTGTCGTAGGTCGTCGGATCGGCGAAGGTGAGCGCGAGCACGCCCTGTTTCTTCAGGTTCGATTCGTGAATCCTGGCGAACGAGCGGACGAGGATCGCAACCGCACCGCGGAATCGGGGTTCCATGGCGGCGTGCTCACGGGAGGAGCCTTCCCCGTAGTTCTCGTCTCCCACGGCAACCCACGGGACGCCGGCCTCATGGAGATGCGCGGCGATGTCGGGGAAAGGCTTGGTCTGGCCGTCGAGTGGATCTTTCCCTTCGCCGGCCTCGCCGGTGAAGGCGTTCACCGCTCCGGCGAAGAGGTTGCCACAGATGTTCTCCAGGTGGCCTCGGTACTTGAGCCACGGGCCGGCCATCGAGATGTGGTCCGTGGTGCACTTTCCCTTTGCCTTGAGGAGTACCGGAAGATCGGTGAAGTCCTCACCGTTCCAGGGAGCGAACGGGGTGAGCCGTTGGATGCGGTCGCTCCCGGGGTCGATGACCACGTCGACGTCGGCGCCGTCCTTCGGAGGAGCGACGAACCGGTCCTCGCCCCGGTCGAAGCCTGCTTCCGGGAAAAGTTCCCCTTCCGGCGGGTCGAGTTTGAACTCTGTCCCGTCGGCGCCGGTGAGCGTGTCCGTGAGCGGGTTGAAGTCGAGGGTGCCGGCGAGCGCCATCGCCACGACGGTGTCGGGCGAGGTCACGAAGGCGAGCGTGTTCGGATTGCCGTCATTTCGCTTGGGGAAGTTGCGGTTGTAGGAGTTCACGATGACGTTCTTGGTGCCTTCGGGCATTTCGGGCCTCGCCCACTGGCCGATACACGGACCACAGGCGTTCGCGAGCACGGTGGCGCCGATCGCCTCGAAGTCTGCGAGCAGCCCGTCGCGTGCGATGGTGGCCCGAACTTGTTCGGACCCGGGCGTCACCATGAGTTGCGTGGCGGCCTTCAGCCCGTGAGCGCTCGCCTGGCGGGCGATCGAAGCGGCACGGGTGATGTCTTCGTACGAGGAGTTCGTGCACGACCCGATCAGTGACGAGGAGATCTCGAGTGGCCAACCCTCCTGCTTCGCGACCGTTCCCATCTCGGACACCGGACGGGCGTAGTCGGGCGAGTGGGGACCGTTTATGTAGGGCGCGAGCTCGTCCAGGTCGATCTCGATGATCCGGTCGAAGTAGTCGCCGGGTCTGTCCAGCACCTCGGGATCGACCCGCAGGTCGGCCGCCACGGCGTCGGCGGCCTCGGCGATCGCGCCCCGTCCGGTCGCCTGCAGGTAGTCGTGCATGTTCGTGTCGTAGCCGAACAGCGAACACGTCGCCCCGATCTCGGCGCCCATGTTGCAGATCGTGCCCTTGCCAGTGGCCGAGATGCTGTCGGCACCCGGTCCGAAGTATTCGACGATCGCACCGGTGCCACCTTTGACGGTGAGCTCGTCGGCGACCTTGAGGATGATGTCCTTGGGAGCGGTCCATCCGTTCAGCTCGCCGGTGAGGTGGACACCGATCAACTTGGGAAAGCGTACGTTGAACGGAAGGCCGACCAGCACGTCGACCGCATCGGCGCCACCCACGCCGATCGCCACCATGCCGAGGCCGCCGGCGTTGGGGGTGTGGCTGTCGGTACCGATCATCATGCCGCCGGGGAAGCGCGTAGTTCTCCAGCACCACCTGATGGATGATCCCGCTCCCCGGACGCCAGAATCCGATGCCGTAGCGTGCGGACGCGCTCTGGAGGAAGTCGTAGACCTCGGCATTGGTGTGTTCGGCCGTGTCCAGATCGGCCAATGCGCCGACTTTGGCCTGGATGAGGTGATCGCAGTGGATCGTGGTGGGGGTCGCCACTTCGTCGAGCCCGGCGGTCATGAACTGCAGCACCGCCATCTGGGCGGTCGCGTCCTGCATCGCCACGCGATCGGGCATGAAATCGGTGTAGCTGACCCCACGCTCGAGCCCTGCCCCATCCGGGTCGGTGAGGTGATTGACGAGTATCTTCTCGGCCGCGGTGAGCGGACGTCCGAGGCGCTCGCGGCCGCGCGCCGTTCGTTCCGTGAGCCGTCCGTAGACTCGTTCCACGAGTGTGATCGGTGTGGTAGCGGTGACCGGCATGTCGACTCCTCTGCGACGATTCTCTCGTTGTTCCCAATATAGACAAGTGTGATACAAGTGCGCAAGATTCGTTACCTCGACATCGCCGACGGCCTCCGGAGTCGACTCGAGGCCGGTGACTTCGAAGGAGGTCGGCTTCCCAGCGAGGCGGAGCTGTCGGCCACCTATGGCGCGAGTCGAGTCACGGTGCGCAAAGCCCTGGACGCCCTGCGGACCGAGGGTCTCATCGACGCGCAACAGGGTCTCGGCTGGTTCGCCTCCGGCGATCCGCTTCGTCAACGCCTCGGCCGGTTGGGCACGATCGAAGCCCAGCTCGAGGCGTCGGGCGCGACGTCATTCCGCAAGGTTCTGGAATTGCGATCGGTGGTGGCCCCGGCCCGGGTGCGAAACGTGCTCAACGTCGACAAGGTCCTGCGACTCGTGCGCCTGACGATGGCCGATGGGCGACCGTTCGCACTGGTCACCGTCTGGTGTCCGGACGATCTCGGAGGAACGCTTCACCCGGGCGCAGCTCACCGAGCATTCCTTCCACGACCTGCTCGACGTCTCGCTCGGACACGGGGTCCAGACGATCGCCGCGGCCGCGGCGACCCCCCGACAGGCCGAGCTGTTGGAAATCGAGCCCGGATCGCCGGTACTCGTGTGCGAACGGACGACCTATGCGACCGACGAGCGGCCGGTGCTGCTCGCCACCCATGTGTTCCCCGGCGCGCTCACCGAATTCAGCGTGGATCTGCCCCGCACCGAGACGTCGATCGCCCCGTCGGGGATCAGGCTCGTCGAATAGTCGACTCGACGATTCCCGGCGCGTCGGTGCCGTGACTCATGGGGACGGCGAGTAATCGATGGAGCCGGAAGAAGCACCACGCCGATCCCACGAACAAGAGGGTGGGAATGCCCACGGTTGCCAGGTTCCATCCGGAAACCTGCGCACTTCTCACCCACCAGAGATCTATCCGGGCCGGATCGAGGATTCCGATCCAGTGCGCGTCGAGATGTGGGTACGGCTGGGCATGGGACAGTGCGCGTCCCAGAACTCCGAAGGCGTCAATATACGCCGGGTGGTTCGCATCGGAGAAGGTCGACAATCCGCGGAGCTCGCGCCCCTCGTCGACGGCGAAGTAGTTCACGAGCACGCCGCTGAGCTGGATGGCGATCCCAACCAAGGACAGGACGACGAGAGCGACACCGAGCGTCGTGCTGCACCGCCGTCGACGGAACCGATCGACGACCTGAGCAAGTGGAATCGCCAAAAGGGGGACCAGCAAGACGGTGAATACGCGAACCCCAGGCCTGATCGCCCGCCCAACCGACGGTCAGCGCATGAGCGAAGATGTTCGCGCCACACGCCCCGATGATGGAGAGTGCGAGCACTGCATCTTTCCGAATGAACCACCGCCATGCGAACAGGGCGACGATCAGGATCGGTGAGAAGACCAGGAGCCCCTTTCCCGGAGACAGCACCTGTCCGTAGATGCCCTTGCCGACCTGGTTCGTCACGTGGAGCCACGGATCGTTCCGGTGCCCGTTGTCGGTGACCGATCCGAATCGCCACCAGTTGTAGGTCAGGTCGATGGCGATGCCGACCACGATCGGTAGGAACACCGCGGCAGCCACACGAGCACGCCACTTCCCGGTCTTCGACCTGATCATCGGCAGGGTGGGCAGGACGAGCACCGCGACCATGACCAGCGAATCCACCCTGACGATGACGGAAGCGCCCAGACAGGCGCCCAGGATCAATGCGTCCGAACCTGCCCCGCTCTTGCGGAACCGGATCAGGAACCATACGGCGGTGAGCAGCGCAAGGGTGGCGAGCGTCACGTCGAACGAGATGTGCGCAAAGACCCAGATCGTCGAGGCAAATGCCACGAGGAGCGCCGTGGTCGCCGAGGTGACGGGGTCGAACCCCAGTTCTCCGACGAGCCGCGCAAAGACCAGCACGATCAAGGCACCGAAGAGTGGTGGGAGGAACGACGCCACGAAGAACAGTCGTCTGCTGGGCAGGAGCCGTTCGTGGTGAACGCTGTTCGACGGTGGAAGCCGATCGATGGTTCCGGGAACCAGAGTCAGGGGCAGATAGGCGAGGGAGGACCCGATGTCGTGCACCCCGTACGTCCAACCGTTTCGGCCGACATCGGTGTGTCCTCCTACACCGGATCCGTAGTCGCTCTGGACGCCCCGGCCCGCCCGTATCGAGACCGCAACACTCAGTTCCTGGGCTGCGTCGATCGTCTGGAACTGGCCGGCCGCTGTGAAGAGATAGGCGGCCAGGACCCCCAGGAACAGCCAGCGATGCCACCTCGTCCTGACGTCGACCGCTGCATCACCTCGCGGGGCCGTTGTGGCCATCCGGGTGCTGGGACCTGACATCGGTGGTGCACAGTAGACCTGTGGGATCGATGTGGTGGCACGGGATAGTCTCACGCGGTGCGCCTGCGACGACAAACGACCCGACTCACGCTGGCGGTCCTGCTGTTCGCTGGCGCCGTGGCCTGTTCGAGCGGACCGTCCCGCAGCGGTCTGGTGGAGAAGCTGCAACAGCGCAACGGTCTCACCCCGGCCCAGGCGAAGTGTGTGGCCGACGGTCTCTACGACGGGATGCCCCACGAGAATCCGCCGCTGAAGGCGCTGACGTCTTCCGAGTTGCGTGCGGTCGCCAAACCCGACAACGCCGGGAAGGTGCCCACCGAGGTCGTGACCACGTTGCGCGCCGTGGTGACCGCGTGCGTGCCGACCGACGCCAAGCCGATCAACCCCAACGGTTGACGTTGCCCTCGTGGTCGGATCAGATCGTCACGGCCAGTGGCGTTCGTTCCGAGTGCGACGGCGTCGGTGGAGAGGCGTGCGCGGACCCAGCTGCCAGGCCCGTCGCCAGGAGTCGGCGTCGGGACCGGTGAGCGCAGGCGTGGTGCCGTCATGGAGTCGGCGCCGTGCCGAGTACCAGTCGGTGGTCGCCTCGTCGGCCAGCGCCGCCACGGCATCTTCGATGACCTGGCCGAATCGACGGGAATCCATGCCTTCTGCAGGTCGGATTGGCGCACCGAAGGTGACCTGGGTGCTCCCCGTGGAGAGCCGCTTCGACCCTTTCGGGAGCAGTCGGTCGGTGCCGCGCACATGGATGGGCACGACCGGGACGTCGCAGCGCAATGCCAGGTAGGCGGCGCCGCCTTTGAAGGGTTGGCCCCAGCCGTCGGGCGAACGACCTCCTTCGGGAAAGATCAACATCGACCACCCCTCGTGCAGCAGGTCGGCTGACTCGTCGGCCGACCTGCGGCTCACCCGGGATCGCTCCATGGGAACGGCGTTGAGCAGCAGCGCGGAAGCGGCGCTCGAAACTCGATTTCCGAAGAAGTAGTCGGCGGCCGCCACCGCGAAGACCTTGTGGCGGAAACGCGCCGGAAGCGCCCCGAGCAGCAGTGGCGTGTCGAGATGGCTGTGGTGGTTGGCCGTGAAGATGACCGGGCCTTCCAGACCGTCCAGGAGGTCGATGCCGCGGACGTCGGGGTCGGCGAGTGCCTTCGCGGTCGGACGGATCACGCCGTCGAGCAACATGCGGCGTGCCGCGCGGGCTGCCGGCCGGCGGGCCCAATCGGTGTCGTAGTCCGCGCCGGTGCGCTTGGGTGCGGCGAGGGGTTCGACCCCGTTGGGAACCTGGGGGGCACGCAGGGGAAACTCCAACTTCGCGAGCAGCCTCGAGGGATCGGGGAGTTGGGACCTCGCAAAATGCACCAGCACCTTGGCCCGCACCAGTGGCGCGCTCGCCTCCGGCGGCCGCGCCGCGTTCGCGACTCACTGGGTTTGCTTTCGAGCTCGGGCGGCCCTTCGGGCCTGCTCGCTCGGGCTTCGCCATCCGGCGGTCACCTTCGGGGCTGCTTCGCCTGGCGGCTGCGCAGCGTCGCCGTTCACTGGACGTCCGCCATGATCAGGGGGGGTTGTGGAAGTGGGTGATGGTCGGCTGGGGGCCGACGACGTCCGCCGCCAGCTCGAACGCGTCGTCGAGGGTCGATGCGGGACGGAAGCCGAGCCTGCGGACCGCCTTCGGATCGCCACCCACGATGATCACCCGGCCCAGATGCTCGAGCGCGTGGGCGCCCCAGTACCACATGTAGAACGGGTGCACGCCGTGGTAGGCGTAGCTGGTGCGGTACAGGTGCCGGTACCACTCGTCCTCGGCGAAGTCCGTCTCGAAGCGCTTCTCGATCTCGACCGGGTCGGTGGTCTCCACCAGGACCTGTTCGAAGAAGTCGATGTAGCTGGGATGATGGATCGGGTTGAAGTCCCAGGGGGTGGGATGCGTCATGATCAGCACGCCCCCTTGCCGCACCAGCGGCTTGTGCCGGTACATGTTGAAGAAGTATCCCAGTCCGAGGCACATGACCAGGATCGGGTTCATCACCGAGTTCACGTTGTACGGGCAGATGTAGGGCAGCCCCATCGTGAGGATGTCGCTCTGGCCCTCCACCGTGACGAGTTGCTCGTCGAACACCTGGGCCAGGGTTGCCTCGTGCACCGCATCGACCTCACCGGCGTGGACCGAGGTCACCGCGTAGGGAGCCCGCCACGCCTGGAAGATCTTGCGGGCGGCCGAGGCCGGCGTGCGGTCGAGCCCCGCCTTCATCGTCAGGTAGGTCGCCCGGTCGCGGAGCGACCATTCCCATTCGCGCTTGGCCAACACCGCCATGGGGCCGGTCGTCCCGAACGTGTCGTTGTTGAGCGTCGATTCGATCTGGAAGATCTTCACCCCGGCAGCGCGGATCACGTCGCCCATGCGCCAATTGGACGAGTGCAGGGCGGATGCGTGCCGGTCCATGAACGACTTCGAATGCCGCATGGTCGCCACGTTGTGGTGGTGGCGGATGCTGCGGTAGCTGGCGAGCCCGGTCGCGGTGGACTTGTGGCCACCGTCCATCGCCACCAGGTTGATGTTGACGTACACCAACAGGTCGCTCTCGGCGGCCCGCCGGTTGATCTCCACCACCTCGCCGTCGGGGGTCGTACCCAGCTCGACGAGGTTCTCCGGGTCCTCGGCGTCGTGGTTGTAGAGGCAACCCAGTGGCGCGAACGCGTCGTAGACCCGGTCACCGACGGCATGGCGGAGCTCGGCCTCGGTCATGCGGCGGTGCAGCGCGAGCGCGGCAATCAGATGGATGTCGTCGACGCCGGCCGCCGCGGCGAGATCGAGCACGGCCTCGATGATCCGCTGACGCACGTCCGGACGGCGCATCGTGGGGAGGGGGAGCGACACGTCGTCGAATGCGATCGTGAGCTTCATTCCCGGGTGCAGCAGGGCGGTCAGCGGTTCGCTGTCGCCGAGCGGGTTCGCCAGTGCATGGCGGATCGCCGCATCGGGATGTTCGATTCCTTCGTGGGGTTCGGCCGGGTAGACGACCCGGGACCGGCCTGCGGGGAGCTTCTCCAGCCGGAAGTTCTCGCCATGGTGGAACAGGATGGGAGGAGTCGAACGGTCGACGTCGAGCACGAAGCCGGGACGGGGCATCAGCGGTTCTCCTGAGGGGACATTCGGGTCATCGGCGCCGTTCTTTCTCGTCTCGCAGATCGAAGGCGATCTTGACGGCTCCGCGGCGGCCGGCGTTGGCGGCGTGGTCGATGGCGGCCTGGTAGCGGGCCAGGGGGTAGGTGGTGGTGACCAATCGGCCGAGGTCGGCCGCTTCGACCACCCGGAGGGCATCGACGAAGTCGTCCCGGGTGTAGGCGTAGCAGCCTTGGAGGCGGATCTCGCGATGCCACAGCGGCGTGAGGTCGACGTGGACCTTGCCGGGCATGCCCACCTGGACGACGGTCCCGCCGGGAGCGGTGACCGCAAAGGCCGCCTGCAGTGATGCCGCCGATCCGACGCAGTCGACCACCACCGGGGCGCCTCCGGTGAGTTGACGGCCACCGATCAGATACGAACCGGTCATCGAGCGGATCACCCGGGGCAACTCACCCGGTTCGACGACCCGGTCGGCGCCGAGGGCCGTGGCGAAGCGCCGCTGGTGGGGATGCTTCGCAGTGGCGACGATCCCGTCCGGTGCGATTCCGAACGTCCGCAGCGCCGCGATCGTGGTGAGTCCCAGGGTGCCACTGCCGATGACGACTACGTTGTTCGCTCCCAGGGACTCGACACTGCGGGCGGCGTGCACGGCGCAGGCGGTCGGCTCGACGAGCACCGCCGCCTCGTCGTCCAAGGTGTCGGGGACGTCGACGAGTTGGCTGCGGTGCGCGATGAAACGGGTCGACCACCCGCCGCCGGTGGCGTTGCAGTACCCGGTCTGCAGTCCGGGCTCGAGGTGACCGAAGGCGATCCGCTCGCAGTGATTGGTCGCGCCGCGGCTGCAGGCCTCGCACGGGGGTTCCACGCCACGCACCGCGCAGTCCAGCACGGGTACGAGCACGACACGCCGGTCGTCGTCGAGATCGCCCACGACCTCGTGGCCGGGTGTGAACGGGAACGACACGATCGGCTCGAAGTACTCCGAGGCCCGGCCGTCGATCGTGGCCAGGTCCGAGCCGCAGATGCCGGCCAGGCGGGGCCGGACCTCGACCCATTCGCCGTCGGGGACTTCGGGTGGGTCGACGTCCACCAGTTCGATCGGGCCGGTGCGGGCGCCGGCACCGGGGCGGAGCCCGGACGTGAGCCGGGCCGCGGCGTAGCGGGGGAGATCCCGATCGAACTGCAGTGCCTTCACCGTCTTCTCCCGGATTTGCCTCGTGTGCCCGAAGCCCCCGCGATCTTGGGTTCGGTCAACCGTTCGGCGACTCTGGTGACCAGTTCGTCGCCTCGACGACCGCGACGGGGGGCGATCGGAACCAGCGGTGCGGGGCTGCCCGAGCTGCGTTCCCAGTTCTCGACCAACCAGCCGCGCTTGCGGGCCAGTGCCGCAAGCCGGGTCTCCGGATTGACGGCGACCGGGAACCCGACCGCTTCGAGCATCGAGAGATCGCTCGTCGCATCCGCGTAGGCCACACCCTCACCCGGGTCGAAGCCGTTCGCGGCGGCGTAGTCGCGCAGTGCCTGCGCGCGGCTCTCGCCGGTGGGCGGCACCCGGGTCATCCGACCTGTGTAGCGGATGACTCCTTCGTCATCGGTCGTGGTGGACAGCGCGGTGCACACGACATCGTCGAAGAGCGGGGCGAGTGGTGCGATGACGAAATCGAGCGCTCCGGTGATCAACACGGTCCGGTGGCCGAGGCGTCGGTGCTCGCGGATGCGACGGAGCGCGTCCGGATAGGCGTTGGCGAGCAGCAGGTGGTTGAAGTGTGCGACCGCGTCGGAGTCGAGTTGGGCGACCGGAGCGTCCTCGTATCGGCGATAGAAGCTGCGGAGGAAGTCGGATCGATCCCGGCGGTCCTGGCGAAGAAGCTCGGGCGCATCCGCGAGCAGCCGGGCCACGAAGTGCACCTTCTCACCGAATGGGAGGCGGCGGGTGGCGAGCCACGCGTAGGTGGTGACGACGTTCGAGGCCAGGATGGTGTGCTCGAGGTCGAAGGCGGCGAACTGGCGGCGTTCGTCGAGCACCTGGGAACGCAATCGCCGACTACGGGTTTCTGGATCGCGCTTGGTTCCCGTGGTCTTGACCCGGGCATGGTCGATGATCGAGGGAAGATGGATCTCGGTCGCGTAGACGTCCCAGTCGATGACGCGTGGGTCGAAGCCGAAGCCGGCGCGGTCGTTGTCGTCGAGCGCGTTCCACAGCCCCAACAACCGGTCGACCTCGTAGGTCGCCTCGCACTCGGTGTAGGCGCCGTACAGCTCGACGTACGCCATCGCCCGCTTGATCTGGTCATGTTGTTCGGCGAGGCCGTCGGCGCGTTCGATCTGCCGGCCACGCAGGGGCAGAGCGGCGAGAAGTCGGCCGGCGGCGCCCAGTGTCCGGTCGGCCCGGGCGAGCTGCGATTGGACCCGCCCACGGCCGGGAAACGACCAGTCGGGCACGACGATCGGCTGCCCCTTCGCGTCGTAGAGCGGGTGGTCGGTGAACCAGTCCCGTACCAGGTCGACAAGATGCTGGTAGCCGAGAGGGTTCGCACTGCCCGATGCGACCTGGTAGATCGCCGGTTGCTCACGGTCGGTCTCGGGGCCGCGGGCGGCGACCGCGCAGATGGCGGCGACGACCAGATCGACCGGGATCACGTCCACCGTTCCTTCGGGAACGCCGGGGAACTCGTGGAGGAGCCCCCGGGCGTAGGAGATGATGATCGGCTCGGCCATGCGGAACCCGCGGATCCACCCCGGACGTGGTTCGGCCCAGGCCGACTCGATGATCGACGGTCGTACGATCGAAACGGGAACGTCACCGCGGTTCTGGCCGACCGCCTGTTCCGCCAGGGCCTTGGTGTAGGCGTAGGCATCCGGCCAGCCCAGCGAGGCGGCGCGGGCACGACCGGCTTCCACCATCCGCTCGGAGATCCACGCCTGGCGGAGGCTCTCGGTCTTCGCGGCCAGCAGGGGAGTGCCGGCGGCTCCGAGTTCGTCGCGGGCGGCGGCACGGAACGCTTCCAGCCGTTCGGTGGTGCGACTGGCCAGTTCCGTGTCGGCCCGCATCCGGCGTGCCGCGTCGACCTCGACCTGCCAGTCGACCTCGTCGAGCCAGAACGGGTCCTCGTCGACCGGCCGTTCCGGGGCCGATCCTCGGCGGTTGCCGGCGACGTAACACGTCGACACGGCCACCAGATGCGGGGTGACCCCGAGTTCCGCGCAGGTCCGCACGATGCGGGTGGGACCGAGCAGGTTGACCTCGATGGCGAGATCCAACGGGGCGTCGAAGGAGACCGTCGCCGCCGAGTGGATGATCGTGTCGCAGCTCGCGAGCGCGGATCGCCCCGCTTCGTCCAGGCCGAGACCGTCGGTGCTCACATCGCCACCGACGACCTCGACGCGCGCGGCGACCATTTCGTCGAACGCCTCCGCACCGCCGAGTTCGCCGCGGAGACGGTCGAAGCAGTCGTTCTTGAAGATCTCCCGGCGGGCCCGTTGATGGATGTCCCGGCGTCGCCCCGGACGGATGAGCAGCACCAGCGATGCTCCGGGGGCGCCGCGCAGGAGGCGCTCGACCAGCGCCGTGCCGACGAAGCCGGTGGCGCCGGTGATGAAGATCCGCTTGCCATCCAGGGCTTCGGGAATCACGACAGATCACCCTAGTCCATCGCCTCTACCAAATGGTAGAGTCAGCTGCGTGGCGGCCGTCGACGCTTCAGTGCCCACCCCCGACCGGCTGCTCACGGCCGCCCTGGGTTCCTTCGCGGCCCGGGGCTACGAGGCGACGTCGCTCGATCAGATCGCCGTGGAATCGGGCGTGCGCAAGCAGACTCTGCTGTACCACTTCGCCTCGAAAGAAGAGCTGCTGGGCGCAGTGGTGGACCGGACCGTGGCCGAGTTGACCGACTCGCTGAGCGTCGGCAGTTCCGGGAATGCCCGCCGAGACATCGTGGATGCGCTCTTCCGCATCGGCGCACGACGCCCCGAACTGCTCGATCTGGTGCGCGAGGTGCTCCGGCTCGGACCGCCCGCATCGGACCGACTCCTCGCTGCTGCCGAGCCGTTGCTCTCCCGGGCGAGTGGCGCCGTCGGGCGGGACCGGGTCCTGGGCGCCGCGGCGATGATCATCGGGATGGCGACCGAGGCCGACGTCCTCGCGGCGCTCGGTGTCGAGCCGAACCTCGCCCAGCTGCGCCGGCGGCGTCGGGTGCTCCTGGACTACCTCGGGGCGTGACGCGGCTCAGGCTTCGGTCCGGAACGCACGACGACGTGCGTGGCGTTCCAGCGCGAGGCGCACCAACTCGTCGATGAGGTCGGGGAACGCCAGACCGGACGCTTCCCACAACTTCGCGTACATCGATTGTGGGGTGAAGCCCGGCATGGTGTTGATCTCGTTCAACAGGAACCCGCGACCGCCGGCTTCGAAGAAGAAGTCGACCCGGGCCAGCCCGTCACCTCGGAGCGCAGCGTACGCTTCGAGCGCAAGCGTCCGGACCTCGGTGGCTTCGGCGTCGTCGAGCGCGGCGGGGATCAGCAGCTCCGCGGCACCCGTGGCGTACTTGTCGGCGTAGTCGTAGAACTCCGCCCCGGGCGCGATCTCACCGGGGACCGACGCTCGTGGCGGTTCGGTACCGATGGCATTGCCCAGCACGGCCACCTCGATCTCACGGCCGACGACCGCTTCTTCGATGACGACCCGCTCGTCGTAGGAAAAGGCCAGGTGCAGTGCCTGCAGCAATTGCGGCGCGGTCGGCGGCCTTGGAGATGCCGATCGAGGATCCCATGTTCGCCGGTTTGACGAATACGGGATAGTCCACTTCGGCGCCGGCCATGAGGGCTTCGGCACGGACGGCGAGCTCCTCGGTCGTGACGGTCGCCGCGGTCATCTCCAGCGACCGACACTGGGCGATGCCGTGCGCCGCCGCCAGGGTCTTCGCCATTGCCTTGTCCATGCAGATCGCCGATCCCAGGACGCCACCACCGATGTAGGGGACGTCCGCGAGCTCCAGCAGGCCCTGGAGCGTGCCGTCCTCGCCGCGGGTGCCGTGGACGAGTGGGAACACCACGGTGGGCAGACCGGGATCCGGGCTCGCCAGGACGGTGGGCGGCTCCACGCAGGCTCCGGTCACCGCCGTCGGCCCGGGGAGCGCCCCGCCGCCGGGAGCGAGCGATGCCACGCGGCGTTCGTCGAGCATCCAGCGGCCGTCGTGGGTGATCCCGACCGGGACGATCTGATAGCGATTCCGGTCGGCCGAGTTCAGCACGTGCGCTGCGGACGCACAGGAGACGTCATGCTCGGCCGAGGCCCCGCCGTAGAGGACGACGAGGCGCGCACGTCGGGGTCGTTCCGGGCCGTTGGTCACTCCGTGATTCTAGGAATCTCCCGAGATGTCACCGGGGACCCGGGTGCGACTCAGCCGGTGTAGGTGGGTTGTGCCCGCACGGCTTTCGCCGCCCCGGCTGCGGCAGTCGGGATCGTCGTGGTCGACGGAGTGGACGTGGTGGTCGTGGTCGAGGACGTCGGTGTCGAACAGTCGGCCGACGGTGTGATCGTCACCGACCCGTCGCCCTGATGAACTCCGGCCTGGGTGGTGTCGCCAAGGCTCGAACCTCCGCCGCCACCGGCTCCCATGATCCACGCAGCCGCACCGCCGCCACCACCACCGTAGAGGCCGCCGCCGCCTCCGCCACCACCGGCCCGCTGCGCAGGCGCGCTCCCACCGTCGCCACCGACACCGAGGATGCCGTCGGCACCTGGATACGGGGTCTGATCCTTGGCAGTGTCTTCGAAGCCGCCGACTCCGCCGGTGCCGCCATTGGACATCGTTGCTCCGGAACCGCCACCGGCTGCTGTGCCGGTGGTGTCGGCGATGCCCGGCGGGGTCCCGTCGCCCCCGTTGGTCGCGGGATTCCCGCCGTCACCGCCGGTCCCATAGGGAGGGCTGCTGGGGTCCGTGAAGGCGCCGGACCCACCGCCGCCGCCCGCGACCACCACCCGATCCGCGAGGGTCGATCCTCCTCGGCGGACGTCGGACGCGCCGCCTCCGCCTCCGCCTCCGCCCCCGCCTTGTGTGCCACCCGCGCCTCCGGCGCCACCACCGTTCCAACCGCCGCTGCCGCCTTCGGTCGGGGTTCCATCCCAGACTCCGTCGCCGCCCTGGCCGCCGACGTCCACCACCAGCGATTCACCAGGGGTCACGGTCACGGTGCTCGAAGCGGCCGCCCCTTGTCCACCGGGCAGTGGACTGCCACTCGACGCAGCCGCCGGTTGGGCACGGCCTGCCGGTTCGCCGACGGGTCCCGGTTGATCCTGGGTGCTGCCCGCTCCTCCTTGGGCGCCGTATGCGGTGATGGTCACCGCGCAGACCGAGTCGGGTACCACGTAGTTCTGGGCAGATCCGGTGAACGTGAACGTTTTGGCGCTCGGAAGGGCCGCGCCCGCTCCTGTCGTGCCGACCAGCGTCGAGCCACCGAGAAGACCCAGCGTGGCCGCGGTGACCGCAACGGCATTTCGGGTGGTGGTCTTGAGCATCAGAGCACGCCTTTCGATCGGTCGGTCAGGAACCTCGAGGTCCAATGACGCCGAGGCGGGATCGGGTCGCCTTCTTGATCGCCGCCAGGTCGGTTCGTTCCGGCCGCTTCTTGTAGTAGTCGTCGAGTGGGTAACAGCCCGAGATCATACCGTTCCGGGGCGCAGTGGTGCAGTCACTGAAAGTTCGGCACACCTGACGCCGTTGGGGGGGCCGCCCGGACAGGATGTCGGTCGGCAGCTCGGGATACGACAGGATCATCCGACCCAGACCGATCGATGCCGCGTCGTCTCGACGGATCACCCCTTGCGCCACGTTCGGAAGGTGGTCCTGGAGGTAGGAGTACCCGCTCCCCACGAACTGGACTGTGGGATGGGCGTGGGCCAGCGAAGCGGTCACCGACAGATGGCGCGCGACGTCGACGAGCGGATCATGGGGTGGGGCGTAGCCGTCCGACGGCGGGAAGTACGCCGGACGCTGGACGTGCGGGTTGTAGTACGGGCTCCCTCCGGTCACACAGACCAGTCCGATGCCCAACTCGACGAAACGTCGCACGAGGTCGTGCACCTCAGCGAGGTCGACGGATCCGGCCTCGGCGACGCCTCCGAAGAGCGCCGGCGCATCCGGACCGGAAACCGGCTCGCCCCGGTTGTCGGCACCGGGGGAGAACGGGCCGGGATCGAACGCCGACAGACGGACGCCGATGGCCAGATCGGGCCGTCGCTCCCGGATGCCCTCGACGACGCGGGTGAGAAAGCGCGTCCGACCCTCCAGGGTCCCGCCGTAGGCGCCGGACCTCTCGCGGGCGCTCAACAGCTCGTGCAACAGGTAGCCGTGGCAGTGCTTGACGTCGACGAAGTCGAATCCGGCGTCGGCCGCCAGCACGGCAGCGTCGAGGTACCGGACCACGAGCACGTCGAGCTCGTCGTCGGAGAGGACGGCCTGGGCATCGGCCGCGACCTTCGCGTCCAGCACCGGGTGCCGGTGGGCCGTGCGCGGCATCGGAGTACCCGTCGGACGACTCCAACGGCCCGAGTGGGTCAGCTGCAGGCCGACCACGAGCCCGTCGGCCGAGCCATGGGCCGCGACGTGCGCCTCGACGAGGTGGCGCCGCAGATCGGCGAGGCCGTCGAAGGTGTCCCGCCCGATCACGAGCTGGTGCGGGTTCGCCCGACCTGCGGGTTCCACCGCCACCGCCTCTCCGCCCCAGATCAATTTGGCGCCGCTCATCCCGAAGCGCTTCCAACGGCGCTTCACGAGGTCCGTCGGCGCTCCCTGAGGAGTGCCGTCCCACCCTTCCATCGGCAGCACGCAGAACCGGTTTCCGACCTGACGCGTCCCCGCGCTCTGGTCGGTGAAGTCGAACGGCGTGGCCAGTGGACCATCGGCTTCGACGGACGCTTCGGTGGGGAGGTGCACGTCGATCGCGTCGCAATGGGCGCGAAAGTCGTCGAGGCTCCGCAGCGATTTGATCTGTCGGATGCGATCGCTCACCGATACGGCCCCAGTCGTTCGGCGAGACCGGCCAGGATCGCGCGATCCGTGTCGGGTCGCCGTGGACATCCGTGCGGGACCGCATCGTGGGCGACGACCCCGCACAACTCGAGGAACATCGCGGCGTCGTGGCGGTAGGCGGGTACCGGCGCGCGGAAGGCGAACGCCCCGAGCGCCTGGAGCGCATCGTTCAGCTCATAGAAGTCGTCGTCGCCCTGCGCCCAGAGCTGGTCGCGAAGGGCGAAAAGCTCTGGCGCGAACGTGGCGAGACCGAGGAGGTAGTCGCTGCCCCAGCAGACCATGTCGATCGCCAGATCGTTGCCGGTGAGCAAAAGGAAGTCGGGGCGACACGTGTCTCGGAGCGCGAGTCGATCCCACTCGGCGCGACGGGAGAGAGAGGAGTGCTTGGCGCCGATGCAGGCCGAGATCTCGAGGAGCGACCGAAACGCCTCGAGGGGCCAGATGCGACCGTACGGCACGAACATCTCACCCAATTCGAATGCGATGAAGCGATCGGTCGCTGCTGCGAACCCGGCGTGTGCGGTGACCCACTCGTCCGGGTCGAGGCCGTTCAACCCGTGCGAAGGGAAGATCACCGGGGTCCCGCCGCGCGCGACGACTTCTGTCACCGCCCGGCAGTGGGCATCGCGGTCGAACGGTGCACCGGCGGCATCGTCGACGAAAGCGCCCGCCAGGAAGCGACCTCCGGTCACGGCTGCGGTGCGACGGAGCACCTCGGCCCGGGTCGGTCCGTCGAGGAGTTGGATGAACCCGGTGTCCATGTTGACCGCCGGCACGAGTCCGGCGGCCACCGTGCGCACGAGCAACGACTCGAACGACGACCAGTCGGGCTGCTGGCGGGCGTCGTGGGGGAGCAGGAGTGCCGCATGTCCCTGGATCCCACGGCGTGGACGGACCCGGTCGACCGCGGGCGTTCGGGTTGGCACACCTGCATTGTCGCCGTTCGCGGCGCGGTGATGCAAGCGCTTGCAGTGCCTGCTAACTTCTGCCCATGGCCGACTCGCGGCGGGCACCCACGCTTCAGGACGTCGCCCGCCGCGTCGGCGTCCATCCGGCGACGGTGTCGCGGGCGCTCAACCGTCCGGACCAGGTGGCGCCGCAGACCAGGGAAAGAGTCCTCGCGACGGTCACCGCGCTCGGCTTCGTGCCGAACGACTCGGCGCGCCGGTTGGCCGGCGGCCGCGCCGAGGCGATCGGCGTCCTCATCCCGGACATCGCGAATCCGTATTTCGCGGCGGTGCTTCAGGTGATCCAGGCACAGGCGGCACGTCGACAGTTGGCAGTGCTGATCGCCGATACCGGTGCCGACCCGATCCGTGAAGTGCACATGCTGGAGTCACTTTCCCGTCGGGTCGACGGCCTGGTCGCGCTCACGCCGGTCACGGACCTTTCCGGCGCAGGGGTCCCGGTCGTGCAGGTGAACCGGCTCTCCCGGGATGTGCCGGGTGTCGTGGTCGATCAGAGCGCAGTCGTGACACTTGCGATCGACCATCTCGTCGATCTCGGCCATCACCGGGTCGCGTATCTGCGTGGTCCGACGCGTTACTGGTCGACCCGACGGAGATCCCGAGCGGTCGAGCAGATCAACCGGACTCGTCACCGATCGGTGCATGTCGACGTGGTCCATCCGGTGCCGGCGGATTTTGCAGGTGGACTCTCCGCACTGGAAGGGGTTCGGGCCACGGGCGCGACCGGCGTGATCGCGTTCAATGATCTTCAGGCGGCCGGGGTTCTGGCTGCCGCCCGGGACGCGGGTATCGCCGTTCCCGAGGAGCTTTCGGTGATCGGCTCCGACGGACTCGCGATGAGCGCCACCACCGCACCTGCTCTGACCACGGTGGCCGCCCCGCTGAACGAGATAGGTGTTGCGGCCATCGACTGCCTGCTCGATGGCCGGGCGACGTCCTCACCCGTCGTGGTTCAGCCACGTCTCGAAATCCGCGCCTCCACTGCCGCGGCGTCACCAACCACACGATCGATCAACCATTCGGGGAGCAATCATGCAAGGACAGGATGACCACCGTGAGCCATCGAGGCCCTGGCATCATCTGGACCGCCGACACTTCCTGGTCGGGACGTCGGCAATCGTGCTCGCCGGCGCTCTCGAAGCGTGCCAACCCCTCGTGACGCCACCGGTGACCGCTGACGACGTGCTCGCCGGCCCCGGCTCGACCGGTCTCGTCGCCGAGGCCTACTACCAGTCACGCGTCGACGAATACCTCGGCTACTCGACGGCCAACTCGTCGTTGTCGAGCATCATGGGGGTTGCCGCGCGCCTCATCCGATCCGCACGCGACCCCAACTACACCTGGGACGTCGCCTCGGTCGGCCCGGGCAACTTCCAGGACTCCTGGGACAGGATCGACAACTGGCAGGACACCCGCGACTTCGACCTGATGTACCTGCTCTGGCTGCTCGAGCTCGGCCAGGGCACGACGTCGATGACCCGACTCGATCCGTCGGTGATCGCGGCGATCAAGGCGCGGATGCTGGCGAACCGGTACCGCTACGACGACCCGCTGCCCGCCGACCGCATCGACAACCTGTGGTTCTGGTCGGAGAATCACCGCCTCATCGGTGCGTCGATCGAGTATCTGTCCGGCCAGCGCTATCCGACCGAGACCTTCACGGTCACCGGTATGACCGGTGCACAGCAACGCGACCGTGCCAGGCCCGACATCCTGGAGTGGATCCACGAACGAGGTGAACTCGGCTTCTTCGAGTGGCACTCGAACGTCTACATGCTCAAGAACGTGGCGCCGCTGACGATGCTCGTCGAGTTGGCCGACGACCCGGTGATCGTCAACGCCGCGGGGATGGCCCTGGACCTGTGTCTGATGGACATGGCCGCGCACCTCCAGGACGGTTGCTACACCGCCCCGCGGGGACGCACCTACAAGAAGGACAAGATGTCATCGTTGGACGAGGACACCTTCGGCACGACCAAGTTCCTCTTCAATGACACCGGCGTCGACTACCCGTCGCCGACCGACACCGGGGTGACCTGGTTCTGTGCCGCGAAGCGGTACCGACCCCCGCAGGTGATGCTGGACATCGCCACCTCGGATCTGGTCAGTGTGGTCCGCGAACGCCACGGCGTGTACTTCGATGGCATGCGACCGGTGCAGTCCTATGTCTGGGCGCCGTACGGCAAGGACTTCACGAACCCCGACAATCTCCCGTTCTGGTGGAGTCTCGGCGCGGTCGGCATGTGGCCGATGGCCAAGACCGGGGTCGCCGCCGGCAATCAGTACCGGTTGTGGGACACCGTCGGATTCGACCAGATCAAGCTGCTCGCGGCGATCAACAACTACGACCCGATCAAGATCCGCGACTGGGAACAGCCCCGCGCCGCGGCGATCAACTTCGGCTTTCTCTCCGAGGCGAACACCTATGCGTGGCGTCACCCCAAGGTGTCCCTCGCCTCGGTGCTCGACCACCGCAAGGGGCAGATGCGCGATCAGGTGCACGCCTGGCAGGCCGCGATCGACGAGAACGCCATGATGTTCACCACCCACCCGCTGACCGAACCGGACAAGACCACCGACTGGTCCTCGGATGGGAAGCCCGGCTACTGGACCGGTTCCGCGTCGATGCCCCGCTCCGCGCAACACGAACGGACTGCGATCCACATCTACGATCCGATCTGGGACCAGTCCACCGACGCGCTGGTCTGGGCGGTGTTCCCCTACCGCGACTACACGCACGCGTACGTGCCCCAGGATCATTTCGACCGGGTCGTGCAATCGGGGAACTGGACGGTCGGGGAGCGTTCCGGCGCGTACATCGCGCTGTGGTCCTGGCGGACGCCGACGTGGCGAACCTACGACCCCTCGGTCTACGCCACCCGGGGCATGGTGAAGCCGTTCGACCTGGTGGCCGACGGAGGCGCCGACAACGTCTGGATCGTCGAATGCGGCACCAGCGAGGACGACGGCAGCCTCGAGAACTTCGTCGCCTCGCTCACCGCCCACGAGCCGGTGGTGACCCACGACGCGACGCACGGTTTCACGACTTCGTGGCAATCGCCGTCGGCCGGTGCCCTGGGCTTCGGTTGGGACGCGCCGTTCACGGTGAACGGCGCCGAAATGGCCCTCGGCGGGTTTCCCCGCCACGAGTCCCCCTGGGGCTCGATCGCCCATCAGTCCAACGACTACGCACTGTCGAGCGGCAGTTCCCACTGGCAGTTGAACTTCGAGGACATGACCCGGCAGGTTTCGTGACCCCCGGGCAGGAGCCCGGACTGGGCGTCGTCGGCGCCGAACATCTGCACCTCATCGAGATCGTCGACGCGCTCGTCGACGCCGGGGCGCGGACCGTGGCACACGATCCCTCAGGTTCCCTGATCGACCTCTACGCGGGGTGGCGGACCGATTCGGAACCCTGCGCGTTCGACACGATGCTCGGCCGCGACGACATCGACGTGATCGTCACCGCGGCCGTGCCGTCGGAGCGGGCCTCGATCGCCGTCGCCGCCATCGAAGCAGGCAAAGCGGTGGTGAGCGCCAAGCCGGGGGTGACCTCGACCGAGCAGTTGCAGGGCCTCGCCGCAGCGGTCGCGCGCCGAGGTGGCCGCCCCTGGACGGTGGTGTTCACCGAACGTCTCGGCAATCGGGCGGTGACCGAGGCGATCCGGCTGGCTCGAACCGGCGCCGTGGGTGAGCTGGTCCACGTCGACGGAGTCGGTCCGCACACGCTTGCAGCCGAGCTGCGACCCGAGTGGTTCTGGGATCCGGCGCGATCAGGCGGGATCCTGGTGGATCTGGCATCCCACCAGGTGGATCAGTTCCTCACGCTCGTCGGTGACACGGACGAGGTCGAAGTGACCGCGGCCTCGACGGGAAACGTCGCCACGCCCGGGCACCCCGAGTTCTGCGATGTCGGTAGCCTGTCGTTGTGTGCGCCCGGTGTGCAGGGGACCCATCGCGTCGACCTGCTCGTCGCCCGCGGGCCTTGGCACCTGGGGCGATGTCCGTCTGACCGTGGTGGGGACGACCGGGACGTTGGAGGTGCGGGCGAACATCGACGTGGTCGGCAATCCCGGAACGGAACATCTGATCCACGTCGACGCGGACGGGGCGCGACGTGTCGACGTCGCCGCGGTCCCGATCGACTGGGCATCGACCCTGCTCGCCGACCTTGCCGACGGAGATGAGCAGTTGATGACCCAGAACCATGTGTTCCGAGTGGCCGAGTTGACCCTGGCTGCGCAATCGATGGCCACTGAGTGGGGAGCGCCACGTGGGTGATCTGCGCGTCGGGGTGGTCGGGACCGGTGTCGGACAGTTGCACCTGCTCTCCTGGATCGACGTGGTGGGCGCGTCGGTCGTTGCCTTCGCAGAGCCCGACCCGGTGCGGCGCGCCAAGGTCGCCGACGATTGGGGCCTGCCCGGTGTCGGGTCGCTGGATGCCCTGCTCGCGGTCGGAGTCGATGTGGTGGATCTGTGCACGCCGCCGTCGGTACACGAGCAGCAGATCACACAGTGCTTGGACGCAGGATTACACGTGATCTGCGAGAAGCCGCTGGTCGACTCCCTGGCCGCCTGTGACCGGCTGGCTGCGCTGGAGAAGGAGGCACCCGGCGGTGCCAGGTTGATGCCGATCCTGCAATACCGGTTCGGACCCGGTGCCGCCGCGGCGCGGGCGCTCGTGGAAGCCAGGCTGACCGGACGGCTGTTCACGGCGTCGGCGTCGACGTGGTGGCGACGAGAAGCCGACTACTACGCAGAAGCCGACTGGCGGAACTCCTGGCAGGGTGCGCTCGGTGGCACCGTGGTCAACCACGCGGTCCACATCCACGATCTGCTCACCTGGATCGGTGGTCCGCTCGCCGAAGTCCACGCACGCATCACGACCAGAGTGAACCCCGTCGAGACCGAGGACTGCGCGGCGGCGGTCGCCACCACCCGGGACGGCGCACTGGTCACGATGAACGTCACCACCGGCGCCGCGATCGAGACCTCCCGACTCGTCTGGAACTTCGAGCACGTCCAGATCGAATCGACCACCGATCCGTACCATCCGGCGGGCAAGCCCTGGCACTTCCACTATCGCGACGCCGCGACCAGGCGGTCCGCCGAGCGGCTTCTCGCAGGGCTGGCCGAACGCCCGCAGGCATTCACCGGACAGTTCCAGGCTTTCGTCGACGGGTTGGACCGCGGCATCATGCCCGTGACGGTCGGCGATGCCCGGGCCGCGCTCGAACTCGTGACCGCGTGGTACCACTCCGCGGAGCACGGGACGACCGAACGTCTTCCCCTGGGGCCGGACCATCCGGCCTACGCGACCTGGATTCCCGGGGCGTACCTGGCCTGAGACCCTTCTCTGGCCACCACTAACCTGGGTGACCGTGCGACTGAACACCGAGGAGATCGCCGAGGCGACGGGCGGGTCGCGACTGGGCGAGGTCGTCATGCTCGACGGAGCGTCCATCGATTCGCGGGGCGACGTGGCGGGACGATTGTTCGTTCCGATCGTGGCGGACCGTGACGGCCACGACTTCCGGGACGCGGCCGTGACCGCGGGGGCTGCCGCGTACCTGACCGCCCGGACCGATTCGACCGGCCGACCGGCCGTGGCCGTCGACGACACTCTGGTGGCCCTGGCCGACGTCGGACGACTGGCCCGATCACGACTTGCCGGGCCGGTGGTCGGGATCACCGGCTCGGTCGGCAAGACGTCGACGAAGGACCTGCTCGCCGCGGTGCTCGACACGACGTACGCGACATCGTCGAGTCGGGCGTCGTTCAACAACGAGTTGGGCGTGCCCCTCACCCTGGTGAACGCGCCCGAGGGGGCTGAGGTGGTCGTGTGCGAGATGGGCGCCCGGGGTGTCGGCCACATCGCGATGCTGTGCGACATTGCTGCACCGACAGTGGGGATCGTCACGGCCATCGAAGGGGCCCACCTCGAGATGTTCCGATCGGTCGAGCAGGTCGCGATCGCCAAGGGAGAACTCGTCGAGGCGTTGCCGGCGAACGGGACCGCAGTGCTGAACGTCGACTCCGAGCTCGTGGGAGGCCTGGCGGAACGGACCGAGGCGGAGGTGATCCGGTTCGGGATCGAGCGCAGTGACGTCGACGTGGTGGCGGAATCCGTCCGGCTCGACGATGCGCTGCGTCCCCGGTTCGCACTGCGGAGTCCCTGGGGATCGACCGACGTCGTGCTCGAGGTCCGGGGACGTCACCAGATCTCCAATGCCCTGGGCGCGGCCGCGGCGGCGCTGTCGATCGGGGTGCCGCTGGAGGCTGTCGCTGCCGGCCTGGCGGGCGCGTCGTTGTCGCCGATGCGTATGGATGTGCGTCACCGGAGCGACGGGCTGCTCGTCATCGACGATTCCTACAATGCGAACCCGACTTCGATGGCTGCGGCACTCGCGGCGTTGGGGTCGATCGAGGCCGAACGGAAAGTCGCCGTCCTGGGGTCGATGGCGGAACTGGGCGCTGACGAGGTCGCGGGACATGCCCGGATATCCGAGCTTGCGGACTCGCTCGGCATCCGGGTGGTCGCGGTCGGCACCGAGCTCTACCCGCGGGCCGAGGCGCACGTTCCGGACATCGACGACGCCCTTGCCTGGCTGGCCGCACTCCACCTGGGCGCATCCGACGCGGTCCTCGTCAAGGGGTCACGGGTTGCCGGGCTGGACGCGATCGTGGCCGCGTTGCGATGAGCGGGCGCCGATCCGTTTGCAACCGGGCAACCCACGGGTCAGCCTTCGGGGTATGAGCCGAGCCCGCACGCACTATGACGTGCTCGGGATGCCCCGCGACGCGACGACCGATCAATTGCGGCGAGCGCACCGGGATCTCGCCGTCCGGTTTCATCCCGATCATCTGGATGCGGCGTCGCCCGATCCGAAGGCACGGGCCGAGGCCGACAGGAAGATCCGCGAGATCAACGAAGCCTGGCGGGTGCTCGGAGACTCCCACCGCCGGGCCCAGTACGACTTGAGCCTGCCGCAGCCCGCGACGGCTGCGGGAAGCGATGCCTCCTGGAGCCCGTTCCCGCCGGGCGCGGAGGCCGAACCGCCGGGTGGCTTCGCCGAATGGCACGCGGACGCGGAGCGTCGTCGGCGGGAAGCCCGGGTCGTGGCCCGCAATCGAGAGCCGGTTCGGCCCTTCCGGCTGCGTTTGCTGATCGGGTTCGGTGTGCTGGTGCTCGGTGGCATCCTGTTGATCGTGTTGATCACCGGAAAGGGTGACGCGCCGAACGGGCCTCCGGTGGGCGCGCATTCCTGCGTACGGGTCGAGCAGGGACCGCAGGCGATCGCGGTGCCGTGTTCGGGTCCGAACGACGGCAAGGTGGTCGGTCAGGTCGAACAGGCGGGACAGTGCCCGATGGGAAGCCGGGCGGCACGTCTGGCGGCCGGGCAGACGACCTGGACCTGTCTCGCGACCCCGTGACCGTGGCCCGGTTCGCACCGGGGACACCGACGAAATCGGCGCGGTACGGTTGGTCCATGGACTTTCGCATCTTGGGACCGGTCGAGCTGGCATCGCAGATCGCCACGGGAGAGCTCAGCGCACACGACGTGGTCGCACACGCGCTCGACCAGATCGCATCGGACCAGACCGTGCACGCCTTCGTGTGCCGTGGACCCCGATCGTGCGCTCGCCGAAGCCGACGAGGTCGACGCCGCGCGGGAACGCGGTGAGGAACTCGGACCCTTCGCCGGGGTCCCGATCGGAGTGAAGGATCTCGAGGACGTTGCAGGATTCGTGACCACACACGGTTCGGTGCTCCACCGCGACGATCCACCGGCCACGGCCGATTCGATCCTGGTCGAACGTCTTCGTTCGGCGGGCTGCATCGTGGTCGGGAAGACCAACACCCCCGAATACGCCTGGAAGGGAGACACCCACAACGCGCTCTTCGGAGGAACGGCCAATCCGTGGAACCCCGAGTATTCGTCGGGTGGATCCTCGGGGGGCAGCGCGGCGGCCGTCGCGGCGGGTCAGGTGCCCCTGGCGACGGCTTCCGACGGGGGCGGCTCGATCCGCATTCCCGCGTCGGTCTGCGGCCTGCCCGGCTTCAAACCGTCGATGGCCCGCGTACCGGTCGGCGGACCCGAACCACCGGGATGGCCGGAGCTTTCGGTCAAGGGTGTCCTGACCACTTCGGTCGCCGACACCGTGGCGGTCCTGGACACGGTTGTGGGGCCTGACCCGTCGGATCGAACGTCACTTCCGATGCCGGAACGTTCGTGGCTCGACGCGTTGGAGGATCTCCACCTGCCGCGGCAGGTCGTCTGGTCTCCGACCCTGGGCTATGCAGGAGTCGACGACGAGATCGCCACTGCCTGCGCGGCGGCGGTCGACCGCCTGGCGGACGCGGGGGTGCGGATCGTCGAGATCGACGACATCTTCGACGAGGACCCGGTCGGTTCGTTCCTGGCGCTGTCGGGTGCGGGAAACCTCCGTAGCCTCGATGCGTTCCGGAAGGACCCTGCCTGGGACGAGGTCGACCCGGTGCTCCGACAGGTCGTGGCGTTCGCCGAGAAGCTCTCCGCCGTCGACTACCTGAACCACTGTGATGTCGGCCACCGACTCAACCTCCGGCTCATCGAGGTGCTCCACCAGGGAAGTGTGCTGTTGTGCCCGACGATCGCCGGACTCCCGGGGCCGCCCGGTGGGGTCGGCACGATCAATGGAGAACCGAACGAGAACTGGGTGCAGCTCACCTATCCGTTCAACCTGACGCGGTCGCCGGCCGGAACCGTACCGATCGGACAGGATTCGCGAGGGGTTCCGATCGGATTGCAGATCGTCGGCCCACAACACGGCGACGTGGTCGTGTTGCGGACCATGGCGACGTTCGCGCAACTACTGGGGTCCCTGGGGTGGCCGTTGCCGTGAGGGGTGGAGACCGTGGGCGCGAATCGGTAGTTTGACCTCGTGGATACCTCGCGCGTGGCCGGCTGGACACCGATCGAACGGCTCGACACGCTCGTCGTCGGACGTGGCCTGCAGGCGGTGATCGGGGTGACTCGTCTCGTCTCGCCGGTGGGTTTCGAAGCCACCTTCGTCAAGGTGCGCGGAACCGGGTCGACCCGGGACCTGGCCCCGATCGTCAGTGGACCCGCGCTGGAACGGGACTTCGGGCTTGCTCCGGTGGCCTGCGTGGTGGACGCGGGACTGCATTGGTCCGAAACCGATGGCACACGCGTCGTGACGATCCCCACGTGGGGAGTGCACGTCTCGTTGCAGACCGGTGGATGGCGGCTCCCCGGTCTACGGCGTGATCGCTGTCGTTCGATCCACCGGGTCCGTGTCATCGACATCGCCGACCGGGCCGGAGCGGTTGCTTCCGATGGTCGTCGTCCGAATCTCTCGGGAGATCACGTGGGCTGCCTGACGCAGTGGGCCCTGCCGGTGGTCGACGCACTCCCGTTGGCACCCGCCTCAGCCACCCGTCTGAGCCCCGGAACCGCCCCGCTCTGTCGGGACGCCTGGGACGAACCGATCGCGGTCTGAGGTTCGGGCAAGGTCGGCTGCCGCAGCTCCGACGCCGTCGAAGGACACTCAGGGCGACGTCCCGAGTGCAGGCGGCCACCGAAGATCCCCGAGGGTGAACGATCGGCCGCCGATGAGCGGATGCGGTTGCGCTATCGTCGGTGCGAAGCGGGCGTATGGCTCAGATGGTTAGAGCGCTGCCTTCACACGGCAGAGGTCCCAGGTTCGAGTCCTGGTACGCCCACCAGCCCGGGAAAGCAACGCCGCCGGGGGACCGCGGGTGCCCCTGCCCCCGGGTTTGCTGCGCCGGTCGCCTGGGTTCGTGCCCTCGGGGCCGAGAGGACCGGCGGAAACTTGCCAGGCCGTTCCCAGGCTGTTGCCAGCGGATTCTGAGCCGAGCATCGGACAATGACCCTGTCCAATCCACTCAGAACTCCAAGGAGCCAGGCGATGAACCGACACGACCCTCCAAGCGCACCAGCGGCGGATCCACTGGGATCTGCGACGTCAGGACCACCGTCCTCCCACGACGCACCAGCAGTCCATTCGGGCCCTTCGCGGCGCCGGAAGTGGCTGGTGTCGAGCGCCGCCGCGGTGTTCATCGCGATCGGCGCCGTCGTCGGCGTCAACGCGGTCACCACCACCTCACCGGGCCAGGCCGCCACCCCGGTGTCGACGACGAGCAACCAGCCCGGTACGCGACACCGGAGGCTCCCACCCGATGCGGAGGCCCGGTGTTGCGGGCAAGGTCACCGCCGTGAACGGATCGACGATCACGATTGCATCGATGGGTCGAAGGCCCGCACGAAACTCGACCGGTTCGAAGCCGAAGCCGACCACGTTCACCGTCTCCACGTCGTCGAGCACCACGTTCTCCAAGGTCACCAAGGGAACGGTCGGCGATCTGTCGACGGGAGACGTCGTCGAGGTCCACGGCGCCACCTCGAACGGCACCGTGTCCGCCGAGGCGATCCATCAGGTCGACCAGTTGCCGAAGCACAACGACCGAAAGGCACAGATGCCTGCCCGCAAGGGTGATTCCGGGCACGATCGGCCGCACACGCTCGGAACGATCACCGCGGTGAACGGGTCGACGCTCACCATCAGGACCGTCGCCGGAAAGACGGTCGAGGTGACGACGTCGTCGAACACGAAGGTCACGGTCATCGAGAAGATCTCGATCTCGGATCTCGCCAAAGGTGACCTGGTCCGGGTCAGGGGGAAGGTTTCGGGGACCACGGTCACCGCAACCGTAGTCACCGAAGGAGGCCCGGCAGGACCGGGTCACCCGGGAGACCACCGTCCCGAAAACGGTCACGGTCCCCGTCGCGGTGCGCACATGGGCGCATCGGCCCCGGGTGGCGGCGCCCCCAGTTCTCCCCAGGGATCCTGAACTCCCACCCACCGTCGATGCCAGAGGGTTGCGATCGATCACAGGTCGCAACTCTCTGGTCGTTTTCGGGCCGGATGAACGTGGCGCGCCCGGGTTCTCGGGTGGCTCCCAGGCGCGGCGGTCGGCACGATTCGAAGACCAGCCGATCGATCCGTACGGTCGAAGCCCCGGTCGTACTGTGGCAGGATGGAGGCACCGAGAGCATCGGAACTTGACCGTGACTTGACCGTGAGGCGACCGAGGGTGTTCAGGTGACCGAAGTCGACGCCGGTGCGCCACTGCCCACTGCCTCCGGACCCGGAGTCCGGGCATGACCTCGGAAGACATCTTCGTCGGTCTCGGCCTGACCCTGGTCCTGGCGGTGGCGTGCCAGATCTTCGCCGACCGTTTCCGGCTGCCGGCGATCGTCCTGTTGTTGCCGGTCGGGTTCTTCGCCGGTCAGCACGTCAGCCAGATGAACCCCGACAAGATGCTCGGTGGAGCCTTCACCCCGCTGGTGGGACTTGCCGTGGCGGTGATCCTGTTCGACGGTGGACTCGATCTTGCCTTCAGGGACCTCGAGGGCCACAGCAAGCTGGTGGTCCGCCGCCTGTTGACGTTGGGTATCCCGATCACGGGGTTCGCCGGCGTGGCCATGGCCTACGCGTGGTTGGGAATGTCGGTGCAGGCGGCGTGCATGCTGGGTGCGATCCTGCTGGTCTCGGGCCCGACCGTGGTTGCTCCGTTGCTGGAGACCTCCCGGCCGGGTCGGCGTCTGGCGTCGATTCTGAGCTGGGAGGGAACGATGATCGATCCGATCGGGGCGATCATCGGAGCACTGGTCTTCCAGGCGCTCATCCACCACGTCGAAATCGGGCACGGCGCTCAGATCTTCGCATTCGTCAGGAGCGTCGGGATCGGCGTTCTCGGGGCGGCGATCGGTACCCTCCTGCTCTGGTTCCTGTTGGGAAAGCTCCGCCTCCACGGTGCGCTCGCAACCGAGGCGATCCTGGCGGTGGTGGTCGGAACGGCGGCGCTGTGCAATGCACGTCGCGACGACACCGGCCTGATCGCGGCCATCGGCATGGGGGTCGCGCTCGCCAATCTGCCCGGAATCGATCTCCCCGAGGACCGTCGCTTCTTCAGGACGGTCGTGCAACTCGCGATCGGCCTCTTGTTCATCTCGATATCCGCGACCGTCCCGGCCTCGTCGGTCACGGCAGTTCTCGTGCCGAGTCTGTTGCTGGTCGTCGGTTTCGTGGTCGTCGTGCGCCCCGTCGTGGCACTGATCGCGACCCGGAAGACGTCGCTGTCGCGGTCCGAACGGGCCTTCGTGGCCTGGATGGATCCGCGGGGCATCGTCGCCGCTTCGACGGCGGCGACGTTCGCTGCTCCGTTGGTCGACACGGGCATCGCCGGTGCCGAGAAGCTTCTGCCGGTCACGTTCCTGGTGATCGTCGCAACGGTCACCCTCTACGGATTGACGGCGCCTGTCGTCGTTCGCCTCCTGGGGCTCGGCGACGCAGCCGACGACACGGCCCACGCGTCGCGCGTCGACGCAGGTTGAGGCCGAAGGTGCGCATGGCCGGTCAATCGAACACGATGAGGCTTTCGACCGGCACCTCCCCGAGTCGGCTCCGACCGGCGAGAAATGCCAGCTCGACCACGAACCCGAAGCCGACGACCCGAGCTCCGAGCCGGGTGACGAGCTGGGCGGTGGCGGCCGCGGTGCCCCCGGTCGCGAGGATGTCGTCGATCACCGCCACCCGTTGGCCCGGTCGCAGCGCGTCGCGGTGGATCTCGAGCGAATCGTTCCCGTACTCGAGTTCGTAGTCCTCTCCGATGGTCTCCCAGGGGAGCTTCCCGGGTTTGCGGACCGGGACGAATCCCGCTCCGATCCGGTGCGCGACCGGTGCGGCCACGATGAATCCACGCGCTTCGGTACCCACGATCCGGTCGATGCCGAGATCGTCGAAATGGGCGGCCAGTTCGTCCACACATCGGCCGAACGCCGCGCCGTCGGCCAACAGCGGGGTCAGATCCTTGAACGTGACGCCGGGAGTGGGCCAGTCGGGGATGTCACGGATGTGCGCGGCGGGATCGGACTCGGACGGATGGGTCATCGGAGCCCCAGGCGGGTCAGTTGCTCGGCCGGCGCTTCCAGGTCGATCAGGAGCGTGCGGAGGTGCTCGGCGAGTGGGGCTTCGACCTTGCCGTCGTCGAGGCCGTCCTCGAGCAGGTCGTGGGACTCCTCCGGGTCCTCGGCACGATCCCAGAGATGGGATCCGTGCATCCCACCCCATGCCCAGTACGGCAGATCGTCGCTGGCATCCCAGCGTTGACGGATCACCGGGACCTTCGTGCCCGGCATGTGCGACAGCGCAGCGCGGTCGTCGGGAAGCGGGAGCGCCTGGTCGGTGGGTATCGGAATCGGCATCGTCGACCAGCGGTTCGAGAACATCGCCAACGGTTCGTTCGCCCCCTGCGGCGCCCGGCAGTAGTTGTGCGTGCCGTCCACCAGATGGACCTCGCGACCCCAGATCCCCGTCAGCAGACCGTCGCGCACCGAAGAAGTCTCGCCGCGCAGCACCGGGAGCAACGACGTGCCGTGCGTACGGTGCCGTTCGGTGCCCGCGACTCCGAAGAGCTCGGTGATCGTGGCGTGCAGGTCGACGCTGGTGGTCAACGCATCGACGTTCGTGCCCGGACTCGGGGCCGTCTCGGGCAGACCGGGCAGATGGATGAGCAGCGGGATGTGGCCGAGCGTTCCCATGACCGGGGCGGCCGGCTTGCCGAAGTAGTCGTGTTCGCCCAGGTAGTGGCCGTGGTCGGTGCACACGATCAGCGCGGTCGACTCCCACAGGCCGTGACGGTCGAACTGTTCGGTGATCCGGCCGAACCAGTGGTCGATCATCGTGAGCTTGGCGCCGTACTGCGCGCGCACCTGGCGGGCGCTGCGGGCATCGAGGGTGCCACGGGCGGTCACGGCGGTCCCGTACGGCGGCCAGATCAGATGCGGGCCGTCCCAGTCGGGGTCGTACATCGACGCGTAGGGCTCCGGGGTGTCGAAGGGCTCGTGTGGGTCGAACTCGTCGACGAACAGGAAGAAGCGGTCGTGTCCCCGCGCGTTCTGGTCCAGCCACTGGGCGGCGGCGGCCATCGTGCGTGGCCCGGGGAAGTCCTCCTCGGAGCGGAACCAGGTGCCCGAGTTGGTGTAGTTCGGGTACACCGCGCCGAACGACGGCGCACCGGTCCAACTCGGATCGGTGCGCGTCTTCCACGGGTCGCTCTCGTGACCCCGTTGGTAGTCCCAGGCGGTGAAGTCGCAGTGGAAGTTCTCACCGCCGCGCTCGAAGAGATGTGGATGGTCCGAGATCAACATCGTGGTCACCCCGGCGTCGCGGAGCTGCACGGTCACCGCGTCCTCCCAGATCTCGATCGAACCCCACGGCTTCCAGAGGAAGTCCAGTGCCCCGCACAGGATGTCGTGACGGGCGGGCATGCAAGGCAGCGATCCGGTGTGGTGCTCGGTGAAGCGCACCGATCGTGCCGCAAAGGCGTCGAGATTGGGGGTGGCGAACTCGTCGGAGCCGTAGGCGCCGAGCAGATGCCGGTTGAGCGAGTCGAGCAGCACCACGACCACATTGGTGGGCGTCGGCTTCGACCTGTCGACAGATTCGGACTGGTTCAACAAGACTCCCGGTGACCGACGTGACACTTCGATCCTGACCGTAGCCCTCCGCCACTGCCCCGGCCCGCGGTCGACGTCATCCGCGGGCACGAAGCGGTCATCGCGAGGTCTCGGTCGCGGCGCGGTAGGCGGCGCGCACGGTCACCGCATCGACCTTCGGGTCGGGTTCGACGATCCGGCCCTGACCGCGCCCCCACCTCTGCGCGATCTCGATGGGCGACGCTCCGGTGTCCACCGCCGCGGCCTGCACGCAGGCACCGGCCGCGACCTGATCGGACTCGTCGATCACGGTCACCACGCGGCCGGTGAGCGAGGCGAGGATGCTCGGATACGCCGCGGCACGGGCGCCGCCGCCCACGACGAGGAGCCGTCCGGACGTGGTGGGCACGCCGGCGGCGGTCAGGGCGTCGAGCGCGTCGACGAGCCCGCAGACGACACCTTGAAACGCGGCGCGGGCGAGCTGTTCGCGGGTCACGTCGCTGCGCAGGCCGACGATCGTCCCGGTGGCATCGGGCCGGTTCGGCGTGCGCTCACCATCGAAGTACGGCACCACCACCGGGCCCGGCCCCTGTGTCGGTGCGACGAGGGCCAGATCGGACAGGTCCTGGGGGGTCACGCCCAGCAGTCGGGCCACGGCATCGGTGACCTTGGCGGCGTTCGAGGTGCAGACCAACGGCAGGAACCGGCCGGTGGCATCGGCGAATCCGGCGACTGCGCCGGTGGCATCCGCGGTCGGCGTCGCGCTGAGCGCGCTGACCACCCCGGACGTACCGATCGACACGACCACGTCGCCCGGCGTCAGACCCAGGCCTAGTGCGGCGGCCATGTTGTCCCCGGTGCCGGGACCCACGACCGCCCCGCGCCAGCGCCCGGCCGCCTGAACCGGTCCGAGCACGTCCGGACAGACCGAGGCGTCCAGGCCGACGAGGTCGAGCAGGTCGGCCTGCCATCCGTCCTGCGCCGACCAGTACCCGGTGCCCGACGCGTCGCCGCGGTCGGTGACGACGGACCCGGTGAGCTGGAAGGTCAGCCAGTCGTGGGGGAGGAGCACCCGTCGGACCCGTTCGTGGACCTGGGGCTCGTGACGCGCCAGCCAGGCGAGCTTGGCGATGGTGAAGGCCGCCACCGGGACGCTGCCACAGCGCTGCGCCCAGGCGGCTGCGCCGAGTCGCTCGACCAGTTCGGCGGCTTGCGGGGCCGATTCGGTGTCGTTCCAGAGTTTCGCCGGTCGCAGCACGGCGTCGTCGGCCCCGAGTGCGACCATCCCGTGTTGTTGGGCGGCAACGCTGAGGGCGCGCACGTCACCGGCCAGGGCATCGAGCAGCGGTTCCATCGCGGCCCACCAGTCGGACGGATGTTGTTCGCTCCGTGGTGGGGTGGTGACCGGATGCGGCCGCCGATCGCGGGCGACGAGCGCGCCGGTCTCGAGGTCCCGCACCTCCACCGTGCACGACTGCGTGGACGAGTCGACCCCGGCGACCGTTGCGGTCACCGCCATCGCCATGTACGTGGCGTCCGGACAGCCCGGCGGAGCGGCATCCGACCAGCTTCGCAGGTCTCCCGGCCTCACCGGTCCCTGACCGGGCACGGACCCGACCACCCGACGCCGGGCCCGTAAGCTCGTCGCCATGAACCGAGCTTCCTTCGACCGTCCGCTGCGCGTCGTCCAGTGGGCCACTGGCACGGTGGGCATCCACGCCGTGCCCGGCATCGCCGCGCACCCCGATCTGGAACTGGTCGGGCTGTGGGTCCACTCGTCGGGAAAGGTCGGCCGTGACGCGGGCGAGCTGTGCGGGATCTCCCCGCTCGGCGTCGCCGCGACCGACGATGCCGATGCCCTCCTGGCCCTGGAACCCGACTGCATCTGCTACACCGCGAACTCCGACGTGCGCCCCGGCGGGGTCGTCGACGACATCGAGCGGTTCCTGCGCGCGGGTATCGACGTGGTCAACACCTCGTTCGTACCGCTGCTGTACCCGAAGCAGGCCGGCGGCGACACCTTCGACCGGTTGCAGCGTGCGGGGGAGGAAGGTGGCGCGAGCGTCTACACCTCGGGTATCGACCCGGGTTTCGGCAATGCCGGGCTCGCGATCCACACGCTCGCGTTGAGCAAGGAGGTGAGCCAGGTGCGGATGTTCGAGATCGTCAACTACGACACCTGGGACAACCCGTTCACGTTGTTCGAGATCATGGGGTTCGGCAAGGCCGACCCGTCCGAGTCGATCCTGCTCGCGCCGGGTTCGACCACGCTCGCCTGGGGACCGGTCCTCGCCCTGGTCGCCGAAGCACTCGGATGGGACATCGAGGACATCGTCGAACGTCACGAAGTGCTCCGGGCGGATCGCACCTTTTCGATCGCGTCAGGTCCGATCGAGAAGGGAACGGTGTCGGGGATGCGTTTCGAGGTGGCCGGAGTCGTGGGTGGTGTCGAGCGCCTCGTCGTCGAACACGTCACCCGGCTGCGAGACGACGACGCACCCCACTGGCCCCAGGGCGAGGGCTACCGCATCGAGATCACGGGCGACCCGAAGCTGCGACTCGACCTGGCGCTCGATTCGGACCACGGCGACCACAACCATGCTGGCTGTCTCGCCACCGCCATGCACGTCATCAACGCGATTCCCGAGGTGGTTTCGGCCGCACCGGGCGTCCGCACACTGCTCGACCTTCCCGTCTACTCGGCCCGGCCCGCCTGAACCCGGCGGCCGTCACGCGGGAGGGGTTCCGATCGTCGGGCCGGTCGAGGCGATCTGTTCACTCCGGCTTCGGACGCTCGGCTGCGAGCGATTGGGCAGGGCGAACTGTTCGACGATCGCTTCGCAGAACTCCGGGAGGTCATCGGGATTCCGACTCGAAACGACCACGTTCGGTCCGGAGTCGTCGACCACGACGGCGCGATCCACCCAGTCCGCGCCGGCGTTCACGAGGTCGTCGCGCAGGCTGGGCCAGGAGGTGACCCGCCGACCGGAAAGAGCCCCTGCGCTCGCGAGCGTCCATGCTCCATGGCAGATCACTCCCGTCGGTGCCCCTTTTCGATCATGGCGCGGACGAAGTCGATGACGGTGTCTTCGGTCCGCAGGCGATCCGGATTGGCGACCCCGCCGGGAAGCACCAGAGCGTCGAACTCGAGGGCCTCTGCCGCGGCTGCGGTGAGGTCGACATCGAAGGTCGTGCTGGGGGTGAGATGATCGAAGCCCTGGATCCGGCCGGCGTCGATCGAGATGAGGTTCGGCACGGCTCCTGCCGCCTCCACCGCTCCCCAAGGTCGGGAGAGCTCGATGGCTTCCACTCCGTCGGTGGCGAGGAATGCGACTTGTCTGCCATTCAGTGTCTGGGTCATCGGATCGCCCCTCTTTCAGGGGATGACCGCCCGGGCAACCGGGAGCACCTGCAGGACTCCGCCCGGAGCGCACAGAAGTGCGAAGCCTTCATGCTGGACCTCCATTTCGATCGGGTACCGGGATCCTTCCCCCCTTTGGTGGGCGGAAACCGATGATGGGATCTGCTGCGTCTCGGCGCCGCTCGGCGCCGCTACGGCAGAGCGTTGCGTCCGTTTGTGGCGACGCTCTGCAGGCTCGGGCCCTCGTCGAGCGACCCTTGCCGAACCGAACACCCCGCATCTCGGGTGGTGGATGATTCTCGCCGTCACCTCCCCTGCAAGGCTGTCGACGTGATGTGTCGGATGGCGATCTGGGTTCAGGCCCACTTCGGTCTGACCCTGGCTTCGGTCGCCGTTGTCGGTTTCGCCATCCGTGTGGGCTATCTGCTGGTGGTCGGACCGCATGCGCCGATCGGGTTGGACGCGGCGTGGTACAGCATCGAGGGTCACGCGATCGCAGACGGGCGCGGCTACGTCGACCCACGCGTTTATCTGAGCCTGGGCAGGAACGTTCCGACCGCGAACTTCCCCCCGCTCTGGCCGATGGTGCTGGCTGCGGCCGATCACCTCGGTTTGGGATCGACCTGGAGCAATCGCCTCGTGGGAGCATTCTTCGGGGCGATCACCGTCGCGGTCTCAGGCCTTCTGGGGTGTCGGATCGCCGGAAAGGTCGTCGGAATCGTCACCGCGGTGCTGGTGGCGTGCTGCCCGATGCTGATCGCGGCGGACGCGTCGCTGATGTCCGAATCCCTCTATGTGCTCCTGGTCGTGTCGTCGGTTCTCCTGGCCTACCGGGCTCTCGACCACCCCACGGTGCTCCGATTCGCGGCCGTCGGAGCGACGATCGGTCTGGCCGCGATCACCCGTGCCGATGCGCTGCTCCTGGCGCCGATCCTGCTGGTCGCCATGGTCTGGCGGTGCTCGCCTCGTCGACAGTCGCTGATGGGGCGGGTCGGGCTCGCGGCGAGCTATCTCGTCGTCGTCGCCCTACCGGTGGTCGCCTGGAGCGGGTACAGCTCGAGCCGCATGGGAGGACTGGTGATCACCACGAGCAATTCGGGCAACATGCTCACCGGGGCGAATTGTCATTCGACCTATTACGGCCGACTCATCGGGGCGTGGGATCAGCGCTGCGCACTCGACCTGAAACCCGGTGAGAACGAGCGCGAATGGGTCGCACACGCACGCCGCGTGGGTATCGATTACGCCAAGGCGCACCCGGCGCGTCTGCCGATCGTCGCGGTGAGCCGCGTTCTCCGGGTGTGGGGAATCTGGGATCCGGTGCAGCAATCCCACCTCGAGGCGATCGAATCCAGGAACTACCGATGGCAGCTCGTGGCGTGGGGATACGACCTGGTCATGGGCGCGCTGGCGATCGGCGGAGCGGTGCTGCTCCGACGACGCCGCACGCGGCTGGCACCCCTGGTTGCGGTCGTGGTCGCGGTGCTGTTCACCGCGGCGCTCTCCAACGGAAACCAGCGGTTCCGGCTCGCCGCCGATCCGATTCTCGCGGTCGGCGCCGCCGTGGCGCTCACCACGATGGTCGACCGGCGCGCGTCGCGGATCGGCACTTGAGGGTCCTGTGTGGACCTGCATGCCGACGAGCTGAGACCGGCGGGTGATGCACACCGCTGCTCCCGAGTTGCCGCGAGATCAGAAGTGGTCGCGCAGCGGGCCGATGGTCGCCTCACGTGGAAATCGTTCGGCCAGGAGTGGAAGGGCATCCAGGGTGGCCTTCCACGAGCCCGGAACCGACGTCGAGTCCGAGTCGTGCAACAGCACCGTGGCACCTGGTGCCAATCTCTGTGCGACCGACGACGTGATCGATTCGGCGGTGGCGTCGCCTCGCCAATCCTTGCCCCAGGTGGTCCAGAGAATGGGCCGTAGCCCGAGTCGTCGTGCCACCAGTACGGAGGTGAACGCCAATTCACCGTAGGGCGGCCGAAACCAGCGAGGGCGCCGGCCGGTCAGCTCGGTCAGCGTGGCCACCCCGGTCCGCAGATCGCGCCGGACCGCGCCCGGTGTCATGAGCAGGTGGCTGCGGTGGCGGTCGCCGTGCAATCCGATCTCGTGTCCCCGGGCGAGGATCCGTGCCGGCAGTTCCGGTGACTTTCTGGCCATTTCACCGAGGAGAAAGAACGTGGCCTTCCATCCGAGTCTGTCGAGCGCGTCGAGGAACAGCGGGGTCGACACCGGGTCGGGACCGTCATCGAACGTGATCGCCAGATGATCGGGGCGGCCGATTCCCTTGAGTCGCGGCAGCAGTTCGATCGTCGGATGATCGAGCCAGGTCGCGGCGGGTGCGACGTGGGCGAAGCCGGTGAGGCCGATGGCGGCGGCTGTCAGCGGTGCCCACTTCATCGGGCTCGGGCCTCGCGGTGCCGGGGCTGGGCGACGGCGGAGGTCGGATCCATCGCCCACAACATCGTCGACATGGCGTCCGGGCGGAACAGTTCGCTTCCCGCGTCGATCAGCGCCCGCCGTGACGGCCCATCGAAGGCCAGGGCAGGGAGCAGCGACGCGAGGTGTGCCCGATCGGATGCGAAGCGCGAAACACCTGCCGCGGCCATTGCCTGCGCATTGTCGGTGCCGTGCGCCGGAATGGGCCGATACGTGAGCACCGGGAGGTTCGACGCGAAGGCCTCCATGGCGGTCAGGCCTCCGGCGTTCTCCACCAGGACATCGGCGCCATCCATGAGTGCGGGCATGTCGTCGACGAAGCCGAGTATCCGCGCCGCATTGCCCGTTCGTCGCTGCAGACGACGGGCAAGGCGTCGGTTGTGGCCGCAGACCACGATGGGAGTGCAGCCTGGGATTCTCGTGACGTCAGCCACTGTCCGGTCGATGTCTCCGACCCCCCATGCACCGGCCACCACGAGCGGCGCGATCGTGCTGGGCGTGATCCCCAACGAGCGTCGGGTGGACGCACGCCGTACGGGGTCGCGTCGGAACGCCGGTGGGACGAATGGACCCGTGACGACCACGTCGGCGCCGGTGTGCGCGGCCACGGCATCGGCGGTTCGGTCGTGCACGCAGAAGTATCCTGCCGTCGCCTCGTGCGTCCAGTACGGGTGGAAGCCGAAATCGGTGACGAACGTGTGGACGGGAACCGAGATTTCACCGGCGCGGGTGAGCTCACCCAGAACCTGGGATGCCATGTTGTAGGTGGACAGCACCGCACCCGGCTGGTGCTCCTCGATCGCCTGGAGCAGGCCCTGCCGGGCCATGCGGGTGTTGGTCTGGTTCGCAGTGGCGACCAGACCCGGCCGCCTTCTCCACAACTCGTACACGACCTGGTAGGTCCACGGTGCGAAACGAAGCTGAGCGTGGTAGAAGGCCGCGATGAAGCGGCCGTAGCCGAATCGCATGCCTTCCAGCAGATCGAAGATCGGCGCACGGAAGCCTGCCGCGCTTGCTCGCCGGGCGAGTTCGCGTGCGGCCCCGGTGTGTCCTCCTCCCATGCCGGCGGTGACGATGAGCACCGTCGGAGAACCGCATGGGTTTGCCATGTTCGGAACCTTCTCGACTGCGGACCATCCTAAACGGGGCAGTTCGGAACCCGACCGCAGACGCGATCACGAAGCCAACGCGACGCCTTCGTAGGCTTCCCACAGCAACGCGTACCGACCGCCCAGGTCGAGTAGTTCGTCCTGGGTGCCGTCTTCGATGATCCGTCCCGCGTCCATCACCAGGATCCGGTCGGCCCGGGCCGCGGTGGCCAGGCGGTGGGCGATCACCACGCTGGTGCGTCCCGTGCTGAGCACGTCCATGGCCCGTTCGATCCGCGCTTCGGAGGCCAGATCCAGGTTCGAGGTCGCTTCGTCGAGCAGCAGGAGCATCGGGTCGGCCACCAGCGCGCGCGCCAGACAGATCAACTGACGCTGTCCCGTCGACAGTGATCGCCCGCGTTCGACCAGCCAGTGGTCGAGGCCACCGGCGACACGGTCGACCAGGTCGGTGAGTCCGACGGCCACGACCGCCTCACGCACGTCGTCTTCCGAAGTCCCGGGCGCACCGTAGACGAGGTTGTCACGGATCGTCCCCGCGAACAGGTACGGCTCCTGCGGGACGTAGCCCAGGCGACGTCGATACCCGCCGGGATCGAAGTCGCGCAGGTCGACACCGTCGACGGTCACCTCTCCCGAGGTCGGGTCGTAGAAACGGGCGAGCAACTTCACCAGGGTCGACTTGCCCGATCCGGTCTCGCCCACCAGGGCGACCCGCTGTCCTGGCGGGATCACCAGATCGATCTCGGCGAGCGCCGGGATGCGCTGATTCGGGTAGGCGAAACCGGTCGAGTGCAGCTCGATCACCGGGGGCCGCTGGGGAACCGGCACCGGTCGATCCGGTGGGTTGACGCTCGGGCGCTCGTCGAGCAGACCGTCCAGCTTGCGGATCCCGGCACTCGCCTTCTGCCAGGCGTCGAAGACGGCCGAAAACTGTTGGATCGGGGAGAAGAACATCGTCAGGTACAGCAGGAACGCCGTGAGGGCGCCGATGGTGAGCGAACCGCCGTTGTGCAGCACCGCCCCATAACCCAGCACGACGATCACGCCGGCAGTCGACAACAACTCGATGAACGCGAAATACCCGATCTGGATGCGCAGGGCGCTCATTCCGGCGAGGCGGAACCCCTCGTCGTGCTCGTGGAACCGGTCGCGGTTCAACTCTTCACGCACGTAGGCCTGGGTCACCTGGACTCCGGAGAGGTTCTCGGCGAGGTCGGCGAGCACGGTGGCGATGGCGTTGCGTTGTCGGTCATAGGCGGGACGCGAGAGCTGCTGGTAGACGATCGTGGCCACGATCACCGGCAAGGTCACGGCGAACACCGCCAGCGCCAGTCGCCAGTCCAGGACCACGAGCACCACTCCGATGCCGACGAAGGTCACGCCAGCCACGGACGCATTGACCAGGCCGTTGGACAGGAGCTGTTGGAGCGCGTCGATGTCGGAGGTCAGACGGGTGAGCAGCCGCCCCGCCAGCTCCCGCTCGTAGAAGTCCAGGCCGAGACGTTGGAGGTGCGCGAACACCCGCGTGCGCAGGGCGAACAGGATCCGTTCCGCGGCGCGGCCGGTGATGAGGTTCTCCGCCCAGATCACGTACGCGTCGAGTGCGGCGATCACCAGGGCGACGCCGGCGACGACCATCGTGGATCCGACCGATCCGGGCGTGACGCCGTGGTCGATTCCCGAGCGGATCAGCATCGGCACCGCGAGGAGCGCGCCGGCGTCCATGATCACCAGCAGTGCGCCCAGCAGCAGCTCGCGTTGCCAGTTGCGGACGAAAGCGAGGAAGCGCAGGCCGCCCTGGTCGGGAGTGTGCCGGTCGGGATCGACATCCGAGGAGTCCCGGATCGCCGGGAGCGCGTCGACCTTCGCGAGCAGCTCCGGCGTCGCAGGCGCGATCAGCGCCGCGCCTCCGCCTCCCTGCATGCCGCCGCGGGCGAGTCCGCCCCCGCCCCGCAGGTTCGCTTCCACGCGGGTGGTGGGCACCGGCCGCCGCCCGTCGCCCGCTTCGGGGATGCCCGTCGGCCGCGGTCGGGCGCGCACGATGCCGTGATCGGCTGCCGCGGACGTCTCGGTGTCGGGCTCCTCCATGCCGCTGAGCAGCTCACGGAAGCGCGCACTGGTCGCGTCGAGCTCTTCCTGGGTGCCCGCCGCGACGATCCGGCCCCCGTCGAGAACCACGATGCGGTCCGCCAGTGCGAGGGTGGAACGGCGATGCGCGATCAACAGCGTGGTGCGCCCGGCCAGGTGGGTGTCGAGCGCATCGTGGATGGCGCGTTCCACCGACGCGTCCACCGCCGAGGTGGCGTCGTCCAGCACCACGACCGCCGGGTTCATGAGCAGCATCCGGGCCAGGCCGATGCGCTGGCGTTGCCCACCCGAGAGGGTCACGCCGGCCTCCCCGACGAGCTGGTCGTAGCCGTCGGGCATTGCCTCGATGAACCCACTGGCCTGCGCGGCCGCGGCGGCGGCCTCGATCTCCTCGTCGGACGCGCTGGGCTGACCGTAGGCGATGTTGTCACGGATGGTGCCCGCGAACAGGAACGCCTCCTCGAAGGCGATCCCCACCTGTCGGCGCAGGCTCGCGAGCGTGACGTGGCGCACGTCCGACCCGTCGATGCGCACCCGACCGGCGTCGGCATCGAAGAAACGGGCCAGCAGCATCGCCAGGGTGGTCTTGCCGCTGCCCGAGGAACCGACCACGGCGACCCGTTCGCCCGGAGCGAGGACGAGGTTCAACCCGTCCAGGACATTCGGCCCGTCCGGGTAGGCGAAGTCCACGGCATCGAAGTGCACGGCACCCTGGTGCGCGACGAGAGGGGCCGCGTCCGGATCGTCGACGATGGCAGGCTCGGTGTCGAGCAGATCGCGGAGTCGCTCGGCACCCGACCGGGCCAGTTGGGTGGCGGCGAGAAACATCGCCAGCATGCGGGTGGGGGCGGCGAGCTGGGTCAGGTACGCGAAGAACGCCACCAGGGTGCCCACGGTGATCGAACCGTGGACCGCCATCCAGCCCCCCACACCCAACACGACGACCTGGCCGATCGGGGTTATCGACTGGAGCACCGCGGTGAACAGTGCCCGGATCCGCACCATGCGCACGCGACCCCCGAAGAGGCGTTCGAGGGCGGCCACATAGCGATGGACCTCCCGATCTTCCTGGCCGAAACCCTTGACCACCCGCACGCCCGAGATCGCCTCTTCCGCGACGGCGGTCATCTCCGCTTCACGTTGAGAGGCGTCCCAGGAAGAGACGTAGACCGCTTCCCGCATCCGCCACGCGGCGGCGAAGGTCATTGCGAGCACTGCAACGGCCACCGTGGCCAGGAGCGGCGAGAACGAGAACATGAACCCGATCGCGAGGAGCAGCATGACCAGGTTGCCGGTGATGATGGCCGCCATCTGGAGCACCTGGAAGATCATGTTCACGTCGGTGTTGGCCCGGCTGACGAGCTGTCCGGCCGGCCAACGGCTGTGCCGATCCACGTCCAGGGTCAACAGGTGGTCGAACACGGCGTCCCGGATGTCCGCCTGGACCCCGTAGGCGAGCAGACCACCGGCGTACCGGCGGGTCACCGTCGCCACGAAGCGCACCGCGCCCAACACGCCGAGCGCCACCAGGTACGGGGCGAGTGCGTGGGAGCCGGCGGTGAGGACGTCGTCGATCACGGCCCGTTCGATGACCGGAATCAGCGAGAACGCCGCCATTCCCACCACCGCGGCAGCCACCGAGATGATCGCCTGGTTGCGGTGATGCAGCACCCAGACCTTCAACCACCGGATCCAACCGACCCGCGGCGTCGCGCCGGGCGTGCGGGCGATCGATTCGGGGTTGGTGACGGCCACGTCAGCCGAATGTATCCACCGGAGTGGCCTTCGGCGTCGCTCGCAACCGGACCGTCCTCCCCGGTGGGTTCGACCGGTCGACCACTAGGGTCACCGGTCATGCGCATCGGGATGGTGTGTCCCTACAGCCTCTCGCTGCCCGGCGGCGTTCAAGGTCAGGTGTTGGGACTCGCGCGTGCGCTGCGCGCCAAAGGCCATTTCGTCCGGGTGCTCGGACCAGTTGACGGTCCGCCGCCAGAACCGGGCATCACCCCACTGGGGAATTCGATTCCGACCGCGGCCAACGGGTCGATCGCGCCGATCGCGCCGGATGTTCCGGCCCAGCTCCGTTTCATCCGATCCCTGCGCGACGAGGGATTCGATCTCGTCCATCTGCACGAGCCGCTTTCCCCGGGCCCCAACGTGACCGCCGCGATCGTCAAGCACACACCGCTGATCGGGACATTCCACGCCGCGGGGGGCTCCAAGGCCTACGAGTATCTCGGTCCGGCCACGCGCTGGCTCTCCCGCCGCCTCGACGTGCGATGTGCGGTGTCCCAGGATGCCATGGAGCTCGCCCGGACGGTATCTCGGCGGCGAGTACGTCATCCTGTTCAACGGCATCGAGATCTCGCGCTTCGCCGCCGCCGAACCGGCACCCACCGAAGGTCCGACGGTGTTCTTCCTGGGGCGCCACGAAGAGCGCAAGGGCCTGCAGGTGCTGCTGGGCGCATTGTCGTACCTCCCGGCCGACGTGCGGATCTGGGTGGCCGGAGACGGACCGCTCACGCCGTCGCTGCAGGCCGAGCACGCCGGCGATGCCCGGATCGAATGGTTGGGAAGGATCACCGACGCCGAACGCGCCGCCCGGCTCCGCGGTGCCGACCTCTACTGCGCCCCGAGTCTGGGCGGCGAGTCATTCGGGGTGGTGCTGCTCGAGGCGATGGCCGCGGGGGTGCCGATCGTGGCCTCGGATCTCAAGGGATACGCCAACGTCGCCCGCAGTGAGGTCGAAGCGGTCCTGGTCGAGCCCGGCGCGCCCGAAGAGCTCGCCCGGGGGATTGTTCGGGTGCTGGGCGACAGGGACGCTTGCGGCCCGTCTGGTCGATGCCGGCAGACAGCGTGCCGCCGGGTTCTCGATGGACAATCTCGCCGACCGCTACCTCGAGCTCTACGAGCCGCTGGTGCGTTGAGGTCCGGCATCGGGCGATGCCGCGCGCCGGAACACCGCAATCGTGCGACGCGATCAGCCCACCGGTCGGTCGGCTCGGGGTCAGTGAACCGGCCCGATGGCCTTGGCCACCGCCTTTGCGATGGACTCTTGTGCGGCGGCATCGAAACCGAGATCGCCCGGTAGTTCGACGGCGGTCGCACCGCGGGCGTGGGCGACCGAGCCGGCCGCGTCGAGGTACGGCGCGACCTCGCCGGGGGCCAGGGAAGGCCGGCGCCGGGATTCTCGGCGCCCCTGGGCGTCCATGGAACCCACGATCACCAGCACTTTCGCGCCTGCCTGTTGAAGCTTGGCGACGATGGTCGTCAGATCCGCGGCGGAACGTCGCGATCGGTGTGCCGGCCAGCGCGTCGGTGGCGCAGAACCACACCGTGGCGATCGTGGGTCGCGCCCGGAGCGCCACGGGGAGCTGGGAGCTCAGGGCATCGACCACCGTGGCGGACGGGTCGGCCAGCTTGTCGACGACGGCCCTGATCGGCAGCGTGTGGGCCATGACCAGACGTGTCCACCTCGGCGTGGAGCCCCGATCGGGATCCGAGGACTCGATCCCGCCGAGGGTCACCATCTCGACGCGGGGACCATGCGCACCCTTGGGGGTCGTCGGGCCGGGAGCGAGCACGGGCGTCGAGCTGCACGAGGCCACCACCAGGGCCAGGGCCGACAATGCGCACGCGAGTCGAGCTCTCACGACCCGCCAACCGCTTCGCGGGCCGGAAGTCGGGCCGCGCGACGTGCCGGGATGGTGCCTCCCAACACGGCCACGAAGGTCGAGCCCGCAGCGACCCCCGCCATGATGGCGAACGGGACGCCCTGATGGACCCCGGCCAGCCCCTGGCCGGTGAGGTAGTTGTTCACGAACAGCTCGACCAACAGCGCCATCGCATAGCCGATGAGCGCTCCGAGGACGCCGCCGAGGAGTCCCAACACACCCGCTTCCAGCAGGAACACCCGCAACACGTCGCGGTCGCGCGCCCCGATCGCCTTCAGTACCCCGATCTCACGTCGCCGTTCACGCACGGCCGCGAGCAGGGCGTTGGTGATGCCCAGCCCGGCCACGCCGAGCGCGATGGCACCCACGGCGGTGAGCACGATCGCCACCACACCCAGATAGCGGCGTACCGCTGCGATCAGGTTCTGCGGAGCGCTCGTGGAGTAGCCGACGGCGGTGATCCGACTACGTACCTGACCGACCGCGTCCAGGCTGTCGGCCACGACGAGCAACCCGCCATAGGGCGACGACGACTGGCCCACCGCCTGGCCACCGTCGACGCCGCTCGTGATCCACGTGCGAGCTGCTTCGGCCTGCCGGAGCGGGACCAGGAGGTCCCCGTGGCCGGCATCCTGGGTCACCACGCCCACCACCTGGAGGCGGATCCACCTGGTCTGGACGCGCACCGGGCGACCGTTGGACACCGCGGTGGCGCGTGGCTCCGCGACATCGAATTCGGTGCCGAGCGCCTTTGCGGCGTCGGATTCGGTGATGCCGAAGTGCTCCAGCCAGCCGTGGGTCACCGCGACCTCGGTGGAAGAAGAGGGCGCCGGCAGACGTCCGGCGACCAGGGTGAGGGGCAGGCGCCCCGCATCGGACAACTCGACCCCGACCATGGTGTCACGGAATTCCCGCTCGGGGCCCGAGCCGGACGTGGCCGGCATCGCGGTGACGACTGCGGCGTTGACCACCGGCAGGACCGACCGCACCCCGGGTAGCGCCCGAATCGCGCGTACGGCAGGATCTCCCAGGTCCTTGGCCGGTCCCGGCGTGGGGTGGTCCTGGTCGCTCTGGGCCGGATCGGGCGCCGCGGCCGCGACTTGGATGCCGGCCAGTGGGCCACCTTTGGAAAGCTCATCGAGGACCTGGGTCTGGGCCGTCGTGGCGATGGTGAGCAGCGCAGTCAGCAGGGCTGCCGCCAGGGCCACTGCCGCCACGGTGAGTGCTGCCCGGGCCGGCCGACGCCGCGTGTTCGTAACGGCCAGTCCGGCCGCGTCGGACCAGCCCATCCAGTGCGCGGTGCCCACCGGGGACGTCAACCCGATTCCACCGGCGCGGCAGCTACCAGCCGGCCCCGATCGAGATGGAAATGAGTCGATGCCCGTCGTGCCAGTGCCCGGTCGTGGGTGACCACGACCAAGGTGCAACCGATCTGATCGGGGAGCGACTCGAGCAGGTCGATGACCAGCGCGGTGCTGTCGTCGTCGAGGTTTCCGGTGGGCTCGTCGGCCAGAACCAGCTTCGGATCGTTGGCCAGCGCGCGGGCGATGGCCACGCGCTGGCGTTCGCCGCCGCTGAGCTCGCTCGGCTGGTGATCGACGCGCGCGGCGAGCCCCACCGACGCCAGGAGTTCGGAGCTGCGCTCGTCCCGTTCGCGGCGCTCCATGCCCGACAAGGTCCCGGCCAATGCGACGTTCTCGGCGGCGCTGAGCGTGTCGAGCAGGCCGAAATGCTGGAAGACGAAACCGACCGTGGAGCCTCGGTACGCCGCCAACTGGTCACGACTCAGCCCGGCAAGGTCGGCATCGCCCACCGTGATGCGGCCCTGCTGGACGGGTTCGAGCCCGCCCAACAAGGCCAGCAGTGTGGACTTCCCGGCACCGGAACGCCCGGTGAGCGACACGTACCCACCAGCTCGAATCGACAGTTCGATGTCGCTCAGTACGACCAGGGGACCCGACCGTGTCCGAAACGTGTGGGTCAGTCCCTCGACCTGGACCTCCGCGACGCCGGGCGTCACGATCTCCGACGACGTTCGCTTCATTCGTTGCGACGCTACCGGCGAAACCCTCCGACCCCTTGGGGTCGGCGCAAATGGCTCCGGTCGGGAAGAGCCGCACTAGCCTTACCGAAAAGGGCTTCGGCCCGCACCCGCACGGAGCGTGGATGTGATCATCTTTCTCATTGTCGTCATCGTCCTGGTCGTGATCCTGGTTGCGTTCGTCATGGGCCAGTACAACGGCCTGGTCAAGCTGCGCAACCTGGTCGACAACGCCTGGTCGCAGATCGACGTGCAGCTCCAGCGCCGCACCGACCTGATTCCGAACCTGGTCGAGACCGTCAAGGGCTACGCCGCCCACGAACGACAGACCCTCGACTCGGTCACCCAGGCCCGGAGCGCGGTCATGAACGCCAACACGCCCGGCGAGAAGGCCCAAGCCGACAACATGCTCTCGGGCACCCTCAAGTCGCTGTTCGCGGTCGCCGAGGCCTACCCGGACCTCAAGGCGAACCAGAACTTCCTGCAATTGCAGGAGGAGTTGACCTCCACCGAGGACAAAGTGGCCTACGCACGTCAGTACTACAACGACAACGTGACCCGGCTGAACACCAAGATCGAGACGTTTCCCGCCATGTTCTTCGCCGGAATGGCCAAAGCCACCCACCGGGAGTACTTCGAGAGCGAGCCCGAGAACCGCGAACCGGTGAAGGTCCAGTTCTGAATGCCCCGACCGGCTGACCAGTCCGCATAGGGCACTGCGTGTACGAACAGATCGGACAGAACAAGCGGCGCACGGTCATGCTGGTGCTCGCGTTCATGGCCTTCATCGCCCTGGTCGTGTGTGCTGTGAACCTGTTGGTCGGCGGCGGGATCATCGGCTTCATCGTGGCGTTTGCGATCGCTGCCGGGATGGGCTTCATGGGCTACTGGAAGTCCGACTCGGTGGCCCTGGCGATGAGCCGTGCAAAGCCGGCGGACGAGCACACCTACGCCCGACTCCACAACCTGGTCGAAGGGCTCTGCATCGCCGCCGGGCTACCCAAGCCCCGCATCTACGTCGTCGACGATGAGGCCCCGAATGCGTTTGCCACCGGCCGCAACCCCGACCACGCGGCGATCGCGGTCACCACGGGACTGCTCGAGAAGATGAACCGCGTCGAGCTCGAAGGGGTGCTCGCCCACGAGCTGAGCCACATCAAGAACTACGACATCCTGGTTTCGACCCTGGCGGTGACGATGGTCGGGATCGTGGCGCTGCTGGCCGACTTCGGGATCCGCTTCCTGTGGTGGGGTGGCGGACGGAGCTCCAATCGGGACCAGCAGGGCGGGGGCGCCGGGGTGATTCTGGCGGTGGTCGGATTTGCGCTGCTGATCTTCGCACCGCTGATCGCCCAGTTGATGCAACTCGCCGTGTCCCGCAATCGGGAGGAACTCGCGGATGTCTCCGGTGTGGGCCTCACCAGATATCCGCCCGGGCTGATCTCGGCGCTCGAGAAGTTGCGGGACGATCAGACCGTCGTGCACTCCTCGAGTCGGGCAACCGCACATCTGTGGATCGAACAGCCAACGGCCCGCACGCCCGAGGAAGGTCGGATGTCCCGGCTGAATCGGCTCTTCGACACGCACCCCCCGTTGGAGGAGCGCATCGAGCGGCTCCGGGAACTGTGATCCTCGGCGGGACCCGAATCCGGTGAAGGTCGCGGCCGGACCGGCACTACAATGGACGCCATGGCCACTTCCGACCCCAGCAGCTCGACGACCGGCACCACACGGGTGAAACGAGGCCTCGCCGAGATGCTGACGGGCGGGGTGATCATGGACGTCGTCACCCCCGAACAGGCCCGGATCGCCGAAGACGCGGGCGCCGTTGCGGTCATGGCACTCGAACGGGTACCGGCCGACATCCGACGCGACGGCGGCGTCGCACGCATGTCGGACCCGGAGATGATCGAAGGCATCAAGGAGGCCGTGACGATTCCCGTCATGGCCAAGGCGCGGATCGGCCATTTCGCGGAGGCCCAGGTGCTCGAGGCGCTGGGCGTCGACTACGTCGACGAATCCGAGGTGCTCACGCCCGCGGATGAGGCCCACCACATCGACAAGTGGGCGTTCACCGTGCCCTTCGTCTGTGGGGCCACGAATCTGGGAGAAGCGCTGCGGCGCGTCTCCGAGGGCGCCTGCATGATCCGTTCCAAAGGCGAGGCCGGCACGGGCAACATCGTCGAGGCGGTACGGCATCTCCGCTCGATCCTCGGTGACATCCGCAAGATCACCCAGGCCGACTCGGCAGAGCTCTACGATTGGGCGAAGCAGCTTCGTGCCCCGATCGACCTGGTGACCGAGGTGCACGACACCGGCCGATTGCCCGTCCCGCTGTTCTGCGCCGGTGGTATCGCCACCCCGGCCGACGCGTCGCTGGTCATGCAACTGGGCGCCGAAGCCGTGTTCGTGGGCTCGGGGATCTTCAAAGCGGACAATCCACCGGTGCGGGCGAAGGCGATCGTCGAAGCCACCCTGCACCATGACGACCCGGCGATGATCGCGAAGGTGAGCCGCGGGCTGGGACAGGCGATGTCGGGGCTGGAGATCGGCGGTCTGGAAACGACGTTCGCGGATCGGGGCTGGTGATGTCGGGCCGGCAAGCTTCCACCGGGGAGCCTCCGGGATGGGCGCCCACATCGGCATCCTCGCCCTGCAAGGGGCTGTCGCTCCGCACCTGAGGGCACTCGCCGAACTGGGGGCGCAGGGTCGGCCGGTGCGGACCGTGGCCCAACTCGACGAGATCGACGCGCTCGGTGATTCCCGGCGGGGAGTCGACCACGATCTCCATGCTGCTCGAGCGTGCCGCGATGCGCAGGCCGCTCGTCGACCGGATTGCCCAGGGAATGCCGGTGCTGGGAACGTGTGCCGGCATGATCCTGTGCGCTCGGGAGATCCTCGACGGACGTGACGACCAGATCCCTCTCGGAGCGATCGATCTGGTGGTGCGACGCAACGCGTTCGGGCGGCAGATCGATTCGTTCGAAGCCGACCTCGACGTGACCGGCCTGGACGAACCTTTCCATGCGATCTTCATCCGAGCTCCCGTCGCCGAGGCAGTCGGCGACGGCGTCGAAGTCCTCGCGCAGGTCGAGGGGCGACCGGTTCTCTGCCGTGAAAGGGCGGTCATGGTCGCCTCGTTCCATCCCGAGCTTTCCGACGATCGTCGGATCCACCGTCAATTCCTGGACCTGGTGGCCTGACGCACCGGTTCGACACCCTGAATCACCGAGAGGAGCCCCCATGTCGGGACATTCCAAGTGGGCCACGATCAAGCACCAGAAGGGCGCCAAGGACAAGGCCCGGGGAAAGCTGTTCGCCAAGTTGATCCGCCAGGTCGAAGTCGCGGCGCACGCGGGTGGTGGGGATCTCGATGCGAACCCGACCCTGCGCACCATGTACAACAAGGCGCGCAGCAACTCGGTGCCGCTGGACACCATCGAACGGGCGATCAAGCGGGGCACCGGCGAACTCGAGGGAGTGACCTACGAGGCGGTCACCTACGAGGGCTACGCGCCGGGTGGCGTGGCCGTGCTCGTGGAGGTGCTCACCGACAATCGGAACCGGACGGGGTCCGAGGTGCGGACGTTGTTCACCCGCAATGGTGGAAGCCTCGCCGAACCAGGTGCGGTGGCGTGGCAATTCGAGCGGACCGGGGTGATCGAGGTCGCCGGCGAGGCGGACGAGGATGAGCTGATGTTGCTCGCCATCGACGCCGGAGCCACCGACGTCGGCTCCGACGGCGACAAGTGGCAGATCACCACCGACCCGTCCGATCTGCACGATGTCGAGAACGTCCTGCGGGACGCCGGATTCGAGATCGCGTCGTCGGACGTGACGATGATCGCCACCACCATGGTCGAGCTACCGGACGCGGAGGCGGCAAGACCCGTGATCCGGGTGCTGGAGGCGCTCGACGACAACGACGACGTCCAGGAGGTCCACGCCAACGCGGACATTCCCGTCGAGGTCGTCGCAGAACTCACTGCCTGAGCCCACCGGCCGACCGACCGGGGAACCGGGGGTGCAGGGAGAGCTCAGAGACCGTCGGCGACGCCGATGAGCCGACCCCGGCGGATCGCCCGCATGCCCCGCCACAGCGTCAGCAATGCCACGATCCAAGCCAGAATGCCCACGACGATGCCGGGCCACAGCGAACCGTAGATCGAACCGGTCGACACCCCGTAGGCGATCATGATCAGGGGCAACGTGACCAGGCCCGACGCCTGCTGGGCCGCCGCGGTCGACTTGACCCGGGCCGAAAGCCGCAACACGAGCGAGAGGGTGAGGGCGACGAACGGGGGCACGACCCAGAGCATCAGCACCCACCACTGGGCGGTGGGGAAGAACCATCCCCCTGCTTCCGGCCCGACGACCAGATCCACGATGAGCGCGTAGATCGCGAAGCCCACGGCGGTGGTGAAGTAGCCGGGCACCAGGCTGGCGATGAGCTTGCCGAGGTAGATCTCGTGCACCGAGGCAGGGGAGTGCGCGAGGAACTCGCCGGTTCCCCGCTCGCGTTCTCCGACGATGGTCGAGGCGCCGACGGCGGTGGAAATGGTGAGGGGCACGACGACCGCGACCGGTGCCAGCAGGTAGACGGCGATCGCGTAGGCGGCACGAGCCTGGTCGGAGTTGCCCTTCACCTGGTTCTGGGCGGCCTGAGGCAGGATCTTGATGGTCTGGGAGATCTGCTGCACCGCGTTGACGTTGCTGATCCGGGTGATGGCGAAGAGCAGGACCAGCGGGATCAGCAGGAAGAAGATGCCGCCCAGGATCGCCATCGGGATCCAGAAGTCCTTGGCTTCGATGAGTTGACGCAACTCGGTCCGGGCAATCGACCAGGTCCGTTGGCGGTTCAACTGCAGCGGTCGCGATGCTCCGGTGTGCGAGCTCACTGCACACCTTCGGTCTCGGTCACGGCTCCGGATCCCCTGGCTCCGGCCATCGGCGGGGGAGGCGGAGGCGGGGCGCTCCGGCCCCGGGGCCGGAGTCGTCTGCCGCCGTCCTCGGACGTGTCGATCTCGCCCAGGTGGCGGCGCCGAATGGCGAAGTACAGATCCTCGAGCGACGGGATCCGGGGCTCCACCCGGGTCAGACGTATACCGTCTGCGATCAGGGCGGCCACCAGGTCCGCCAGCATGTCCGGATCGTCGAGTTGGACGTCGACGCCGGTCCGGGGCAGGGGAACGACCTCGTCACCTTCGGCTCCGTCAGCCGACGGTGCGAAGCCTGCGAGGTCCGCCATCCCGGCACCTGCGGCCTCGACCGATCGCACCCCGGGTCGACCGGCGATGTCGACGAGGCGTTCCGGGTTGGCAGCGTCGAAGCGGACCAGGTGTGCCGGCCAGAACTCGGTCATCAGCTGAGCCGGCGGTCCCGCGGCGAGTGCCCGGCCGGACTCGAGCACGACCACCTGTTCGGCGAGGCCCTCGGCCTCGAGTAGGAGGTGGGTGCACATGATCACCGTGACACCTCCGCCGGTCATGTCGTGGATCATTTCGAGCACCGCATGGCTGGACTCGGGATCGAGCCCCGACGTGGGCTCGTCGAAAAGCAACAGCTCCGGGTCGTGGAGCACGGATCGTGCCAGGGCGAGTCGGGTCTTCATCCCGGTGGAATACCCGCCGACCTGGACGTCGAGTGCGGCCTCGATGCCGAATCGCTGCGCGGCGTCCTCGATCCTGTCGCGCACCTCGTCGCCGCGACCCAGCCCGTAGAGCTCGGCCGCGTAGCCCAGGTTCGCCCGTCCGCTGAGCCGGTCGTAGAGGGCCGGTTTCGCCGACACCACCCCGCATCGCCGCCGCACCGACTCGCCGTCCACCTGGGGGTCGAGACCGAAGACCCTGACGGCCCCTCCGTGTGGCTCGATGGCTCCGGTGATCACCCGGGTGGCAGTCGTCTTGCCGGCACCGTTCGGGCCGAGCAACACGGTGATAGAACCCGCCGGGACGACCAGATCGAGCCCGACCAGGGCTCTTTCGCTGCCGAAGTGACGATCCACCTGAGACAACTCGACGACGTTCGGGGTCGGCATGTGCAGCGGTGGTGCGGTCGCAGCTTCGGGCATGGGAGGCTCCATCGGCAGGGAAGGTGCCTCACTGTACGAATCGGTCGACAGGAATGTTTCGGACAGATGCAGTCCATGCGGACCAGCCGGTCGGAACCGGACCGGCATCCACCGCGGCAACCTCCAGGAGCGATAGGGTCGTACAGATGTTCGTACTGGGGATAGACCCCGGGGTCTCCCGATGTGGGTATGCGTGTGTGCAGGCGACGAAATCGGGTCCGCACGCCGTCGCGATCGGCGTGATCCGCACGGCCAAGGACGATCCGCTGGCCGTGCGGCTCGCCGAGTTGCAGGCGGAGTTGCGCGGCATCTTCGACGAGTACCGGCCGGAAGTGCTGGCGATCGAGCGGGTCCTGTTCCAGAAGAACGTGCGGACGGCGATGTCGGTGGGCCAGGCTTCGGGAGTCGCCCTCGCCGAAGCCGCCGCACGCGGGATGGAGGTGGTCGAGTATTCCCCGAACGAGGTGAAGTTGGCCGTTGCCGGCCACGGTGGAGCCGACAAGGACCAGATGCAACGCATGGTCAAGACGTTGTTGGGGCTTTCGGCCGTCCCCAAACCTGCCGACGCCGCCGACGCCGCAGGTCTGGCCCTGTGCCACCTCGCCCACCGGGGCCTGCAGCGACGCATCGGCGCGTCGGCCTCGTCGGGCAAACGAGGGAGACCTGCTCCAGGCTGGGCGGGCTCGGTGATCGGCTCGCTGCGCGGCACGCTCATCGATCGGTCGCTCGACGGCGAAGTCGTCGTCGAGGTCCACGGCACCGGCCTCGGCTACCGGATCGTGATGGGCCCGACCGCGGCGGCGACGATCGGACAGGTCGGCGACGAGGTGTTCGTGTGGATCCATCACCACATCCGTGAAGACGCCCAGTGCCTCTACGGTTTCAGCGAACGGTCCGAGCAGCGGTGCTTCGAGGCGTTGCTCGGAGCACACGGGGTGGGACCTGCGCTGGCGCTGGCGATCCTGTCGGTGCACCGACCGGCAGAGCTCGCCCGGGTCGTTTCCGAGGACGATGTCGCGGCGCTCTGCCTGGTGCCCGGCGTCGGCAAGAAGACTGCGGCGCGGTTGCTGATCGAAATGCAGTCCCGTCTCGGCGAGGAGGTCGACGCGATCGGCCACGACCCGGGATCCCAACCGGATACCCACGGTCTGCTCGGTGACGTCCACGTCGCGCTGGAAGGACTCGGGTACCGCTCGGAGGAGATCGCCCAGGTGCTCCGCCTCGACGGCGTCCGCGACACCGACGATGTCGCCGTCGCGGTACGGATCGCGCTCAAGCATCTGGGCACGAGGAGCTGATCATGCCCCGCGAGGACGTCATCAGTGCCCAGATCCTCGACGATGAGTCCGCCGAGGAGACGGGACTTCGGCCTCATCGACTGGACGAGTTCGTCGGTCAGCACGAGCTGAAGGAACATCTGAGCATCATGTTGGAAGCCGCGCGACGGCGGGGCAGCCCGGCGGACCATCTCCTGTTCGCCGGTCCACCGGGCCTCGGCAAGACCACGCTTGCGGGGATCGTCGCCGCCGAGATGGACGTGGCGTTGCATGTCACCTCGGGACCGGCCCTGGAGCGGGGCGGTGATCTGGCGTCGCTGCTCAGCCAGCTCGAGTCAGGCGATGTCCTCTTCATCGACGAGATCCATCGCCTGTCGCGGGCAGTGGAAGAAGTGCTCTACCCGGCGATGGAGGATTTCCGACTGGACATCGTGCTGGGCAAGGGACCGGCGGCCCGCTCGATCAGGCTCGAGGTGCCCCGGTTCACCCTGGTCGGGGCCACGACCCGAACGGGGCTGATCACCGGACCCCTCCGCGACCGGTTCGGCCTGGTGGGTCGCCTCGACTACTACGGCGTCGATGACCTGGACGCCATCGTGCAGCGGGCGGCGGGCATCATCGAGGTCCCGATCGAGGGCGACGGTGCGACCGAGATCGCCCGCCGGTCTCGGGGCACGCCCCGGATCGCCAACCGGCTCCTGCGGCGGGTGCAGGACTTCGCCGAAGTACGTGCCGAAGGCGTGATCGACCGGGCGGTCGCCCGGAAGGGGTTGGAACTGTTCGGCGTCGACGAACTCGGACTCGACAAGGTCGACCGGGCGATCCTGGATGCCCTGTGCAACCGATTCGGTGGGGGGCCGGTCGGGCTCTCGACCCTGGCCATCAGCGTGGCCGAACCACGCGAGACCGTCGAAGACGTCTACGAGCCCTTCTTGATCCAGCAGGGGCTGCTCATGCGGACGCCTCGGGGACGAGTGCCCACTGCAGCGGCCTGGCGTCACCTCGGAATTACCGAGCCGGATCCGACCGACACGCCGGGTTCGCTGTTCGAATGACGCTGGCATTGCCCGTTCTGACCCAGGTGCCGTCGGGCCGCGACCGTCGTGGGCCGAACACCCCACGCGAATGATCGCACTCGATTCGTAGCGCACTAACATCGCCCGTCGTGCCCACCGCCCGACGACGCGCCTGAGGAATCGCGATGAAGAAGAAGGGTCTGGGGGCCCTGGCCTTCTGGATGGTGCTTGTCATCGTGGGGCTGAGCTGCTCGTTCGGCTTCGGATGGAAGCCGCTGCTGGGTCTCGATCTGCAAGGCGGTCTGTCCGCCACGCTGATTCCCAAGACGGGAACGAATCCCTCGCAGGAGTCGATCCAGGAAGCCGCCAACATCATCCGTCGCCGGGTCGATGCCCTGGGCATCGCCGAACCGGACGTGATGCGATCGGGAAAGACCGTGGTGGTCCAGCTTCCCGGTCTGAAGACCAAGGCCGCGCAGGATCGGGCCAAGAAGATCATCGGCACGACAGCCAAGTTGCAGTTCCATCAGGTCCTCGAAGATCTCGGACCCGCAACCTCCGCCCCTTCGACGACCACAGGTTCGGCGACGACCACGAAATCCGGAACCACGGTCGCGCCCGACACCACGTCGTCGCCCACGACCGTCAAGCCGAGCGGTACGCACCCCACCTCGAAGCGATCCGACGTGCGGCCCGGCAACGCCGAACCCATCGCCTACCATGCGCCGGCGTCGCCCCTGACGAACGCGCCGGTCACCAGCACCGGGGCGCCGTCGACCACGACGCCCGCGGCGACGGCACCGACCACGACCTTGAGTGCCCGGCAGGCAATGGCCCAGATCCTGGCGGCGAACCCGGGAGCCAAGATCTTCTCGGGCGACGGTGGAAGGTACCTGCTCGGACCCGTCCGGTTCGACGGCACGGTGCTCTCGAGCGCCGAGGCGCAACTGAACACCCAGACGAGTCAGTGGGAGGTGAACGTCAAGGTCAAGAACAAGGACAAACCGAAGGTCAACAAGGTCTTCAACGAGTGCTACACGGGTACCAAGACGTGTCCCCCCGTCCGGAGTGGTGACGGCGGACAACCCCGGGGTGCGGTCGCGATGGTGCTCGACGGCAAGGTCATCTCCGCACCGACGGTGAACGCCCTGGATCTCCCCAAGAACCCGCAGGGCTTCGTGATCACCGGCAACTTCACCCACAAGACCGCCGACGAACTGGCGTTGCAGCTCCGCTACGGCGCACTGCCCGTGGAATTCCAACCCGCAACCCTCGAAACCGTGTCGGCCACCCTGGGCGCGTCGTCGCTGCACGCCGGGATCGTCGCCGGGATCGTCGGGCTGATCCTGGTTGCGCTCTACATGGTCGCCTTCTACCGCCTGCTCGGCGTCGTCGCGATCCTGTCGTTGGCGACGAGCACCGCCGTGCTCTGGACGGTGATCTCGTACCTGGGGGCCCACAGCGGTCTGGCGTTGACCTTGGCCGGTATCACCGGCATCATCGTGTCGATCGGCGTCGCGGTCGACTCCAACGTGGTGTTCTACGAACACCTGCGAGAAGACATGACCAAGGGACGGACCGTGCGGGGCACGGTGCAGTCGTCGTTCGGCACCGCATGGCACACGATCGTCACGGCCGACTTCGTGTCGTTGATCGGCGCGGCGATCCTCTACTGGCTGACCATCGGATCGGTGCGGGGCTTCGCGTTCTACCTCGGATTGTCGACGCTCACCGACCTGTTGGCCTCCTGGTTCTTCATGCGCCCGGTCGTGTTCTGGCTGGCGTCACGTGAGGTGTTCAATCGTCGCCCGCAACTCCTCGGCGTCAGAGCCAACAAGAAGAGCTCGAAGGTCGGCGGCGGTCCGACCCTGGCGGAGTCGGCGACATGAACTTCCTCCGGCGGCTGTACTCCTTCGACGACGACGTCGACTTCCGCAAGGGCTGGAAGATCGCCTTCGTGATCTCCGGGCTGTTGCTCGTCATCGGAGCGGTGTCCATCGGTCTCCGCGGGTTGGAGCTCGGCATCGACTTCAAGGGGGGTACGTCGTGGCAGTTCTCGGCGCAGGGCACCTCCACCCAGACGGTACGCGACGCGCTGGACGGGATCGGCGTCACCGATGCCCGCATCCAGACGTTGAGTCAGGGCTCGAACGCGCGGATCCGGGTCGAGGTCGGCACGAGCGTTCCGGCGACCAAGGCCGTGGCGGCGATGGCGAAGGCGACGGGGCTCCCGGCCACGACGATCGCCGCGAACCAGAACCAGGTCGGCCCCTCGTGGGGGGCCAACGTGTCCCGCGCCGCGATCCGGGCGCTGATCGTCTTCTTCATCGCGATCGCCATCTACATCTCCTGGCAACTCGAGTGGCGTATGGCCGTCGGTGCGATCGTGGCGGTGATCCACGACGTCTTCCTCTCGGTCGCGGTCTATGCGATCTTCCGTTTCGAAGTGACGCCGGGCACCGTCATCGCGTTCTTGACGATCCTGGGGTATTCGCTGTACGACACGATCGTCGTCTACGACAAGGTCCGAGAGAACCAGGGGCGGCTCACACCCGGCGGCGACCTGACGTACACCGAGATGATGAACCTCTCGCTCAACCAGACGTTCATGCGCTCGATCAACACGACGTTGAGTGCCATTCTGCCGGTGATCTCGATCCTCTTCGTCGGTGCGGGCATCCTCGGTGCGGTCACGTTGCGCGAATTCGGGCTCGCCCTGCTCGTCGGGTTGATCCTGGGCGCGTACTCCTCCGTCTTCATCGCCTCACCGATCGTCGTGTTCCTCAAGGAACGCGAGCCGAGGTACGCCCAGATCCGAACCAAGGTCCTCGAACGACGTGCCGCCGAGCGCCGTGAGACGACCGCTGCGGCGCGGATCGAAGCGGGCCAGGACGACGACGGACCGATGCCGATACGACGGGTATCGGGACGGCGTCATCCTCGGACGACAGCGAGAGCAAGATCACGAGCCCCTATTCGCACAAGCATCCGCCCCGGCCGCGCAAACAGGGCAAGAAACGCTGAAATAGGGCCGCCTCCCGGGGAGTTGCCGGCTGCTCGTAGAATCGTCCCATGGCCACCGTCGACCGCGTCCTTCCCTGGCGCCGATCTGCGGCGCCCCCGGTGGAGGTCGCACCGGTGGTCATGGCGTTCACCCGGCGACATCCCAAGGCCTCGACGGCTCGGATCGCCCGGGCCTACGAAGTCGCCGCCCGGGCTCACGGCGATCAGCATCGCCGTTCGGGCGAGCTCTACATCAATCATCCGCTTGCCGTCGGGCAGGTCGTGGCCGACCTGGGGTTGGACGACGTGACCATCGCCGCCGCGCTCCTCCACGACGTGGTCGAGGACACGGGTGTCACGCTGTCCGAGATCGAGGACGAGTTCGGCGAGGAAGTCGCCCGCATCGTCGACGGAGTCACCAAACTCGACGGGCTCCACTTCGACTCACGCCAGGCCCGTCAGGCTGCCACGCTGCGCAAGATGCTCGTGGCGATGGCATCGGATCTGCGGGTGTTGATCATCAAGCTCGCCGACCGACTCCACAACATGCGCACCCTGGGTGCCCTCGAGACCGAGAAGCAGCACCGGATCGCGCACGAGACACTGGAGATCTACGCACCACTGGCGCATCGCCTCGGTATGGCCGAGGTGAAACAGCAGCTCGAGGACCTGAGCTTCGCCACGTTGCACCCGAAGCGGTACGCGGAGATCGATGCCATGGTCTTCCAGCGCGGGCCCGAGCGCGATCTGTATCTGGAGCAGGTCATCGGCGAAGTCGAGGAGAAGCTCGCCGAGCTCGGCATCAACGCCCAGGTCACGGGCCGGCCGAAGCATCTGTGGAGCATCTACGAAAAGATGGTGCTCAAAGGGCGCGACTTCAACGACATCCTCGATCTGGTGGGCATCCGGGTCATCGTCGCCTCGGTACGTGACTGCTACGCCGCGCTGGGGTCGATCCACGCGACGTGGAAGCCGGTTCAGGGCCGGTTCAAGGACTACATCGCCATGCCCAAGTTCAACCTGTACCAGTCGTTGCACACCACGGTGATCGGGCCACTGGGGAAGATCGTCGAGGTGCAGATCCGCACGCGTGAGATGCATGATCGGGCCGAGTTCGGTGCGGCCGCCCACTTCGCGTACAAGGAGCATGACGAAGGCGCGATCGGCCGTGACGCCCCGTGGTTGAGCGGCATCGTCGACTGGCAGGCAGAGACGTCCGACCCCGACGAGTTCATGGCTGCGCTCAAGGTGACGTTGGAGTCGGAGGAGGTGTACGTGTTCACGCCGAAAGGTGAGATTCTCACGCTTCCCCAGGGCGCGACACCGGTCGACTTCGCCTATGCCATCCACACCGAGGTCGGCCATGCGTGTGTGGGCGCGCAGATCGACAACCGGCTCGTCCCCCTCGACCACAAGCTCGAGTCGGGAGAGACCTGCCGGATCGTCACCTCCAGATCCGAGGGCACCGGGCCATCGCGCGACTGGCTCGAGTTCGTCGCGACCCAACGTGCTTCGTCCAAGATCCGGCACTGGTTTTCGCGCGAACGCCGCGAAGATGCGATCGAATCGGGCCGGGAGGAGCTTTCCCGGGCCCTTCGTCGACAGGGCCTTCCGGTCCAGAAACTCGACCCGGCCATTCTCGCCAAGATCGCGACCTCCCTCAACTACACCGACACCGAGGCGTTGTACATGGCGCTCGGCCAGCACCACGTGTCCGGAGCGTCGGTCGCCGCCAAGGTCGGCCGCCACCTCCGCGGCGGAGCGTCCGAGGTCTCCGAACAGCAGCTCTCGACTTCGGTCACCGCACGGCGGCCCCAGGTCCACGGCGACGCGGTGGGGATCCACGTCGACGGCCTCGACGATGTCATGATTCGGCTCGCCCGCTGCTGCACCCCGGTGCCGGGGGACGAGATCATGGGTTTCGTGACCCGCGGCCGGGGGATCTCGGTCCACCGCTCGGACTGCGCCAACGCGTTGGGTCTGGAAAAGGATCAGTCGACGAGGTTGGTCGACGTGGACTGGGACAGCGCCGCGACCGGCGTCTTCCTTGCCACCGTGGAGGTCAAGGCCCTCGATCGGACGCACCTGCTCGGCGACGTCTCCGACGTGGTGGCCGACAACCACGTGAACATCCTCTCGTGCACAGCGACCATGGGCGGTGACCGGGTGTCGAAGATGCGCTTCGACTTCGAGTTGGGCGACCCCTCGCATCTGGGAGCGCTGCTCCGGGCCGTCAAAGCGATCGACGGGGTCTACGACGTCCACCGCGTGCTCCCCGGCGATCATTGACCGGGGTGCAGCCGAACCTCGCGCCCGCGAGTCGAACTGCTCGTCGGAGATGGCCGGCATGACACGGTCGACCCGTGACGACCTCCTTTGACGTCGTACGAAATGTCCGGCGTAGCCCGCGGGGATACCGGTTCCGGTGCGCTCCCGGTGCTCCGGTAGCCTCACCCGTCGTGTCCGATGGTCGTGCCCCGAAAGCCCCGGTGGGCACCCATGACGTCCTGCCGCCGGAATCGGGCCGTTGGAGCGCGCTCGTCGCCCGCTTCGCCGAAGCGGTCACCGCTGCCGGGTACGGACTGGTGCAGTCACCGATGTTCGAAGAGATCGGCGTCTTTCAACGGGTGGGGCAGGGCACCGACGTCGTGCGCAAGGAGATGTACGACTTCCACGACAAGGGCGATCGGCACCTGGCCCTGCGACCGGAAGGGACGGCGTCGATCGTCCGGGCCTACGTGCAGCATCGGCCGGCCCTGCCGTTCAAGGCCTGGTACGTCGCCCCGAGCTTCCGCTACGAGCGCCCCCAGGCCGGGCGCTTCCGTCAACATCATCAACTCGGGATCGAGGCGATCGGCTCCTCCGATCCCGACCTCGACGTCGAGATCATCGCACTGGGCTGGGACTACCTGTGTTCGCTCGGATTGCAACAGATCCGGGTGCTCGTCAACACGATGGGCAGCCGCGAGGATCGGGCGGCATACGTAGTCCGCTTGCGCGACTGGCTCGACGCCCGCACCGACAGCCTGGATCAGGCCGACCGGGACAAGGTCGACGGGCATCCGCTGCGGGTGCTCGATTCGAAGAAGCCCACCACGCGCGTGGTGGTTGCGGATGCTCCGCGGATCACCGACCTGCTCGGTGAGGAATCGCGTGACCACTTCACGAGGGTTCGAGCCGGGCTGGATGATCTGGGTATCCCCCACGAACACGAGCCCGCCCTGGTGCGCGGGCTGGACTATTACACCCACACCACCTTCGAGATCGTTTCCGACGCGCTCGATGCCGCCCAGAGCACCCTGCTCGGCGGCGGTCGCTACGACGGGCTGGTGGCCGAGATGGGTGGTCCCGAGACACCGGGTATCGGATTCGGGTCGGGCATCGAACGGGTCCTGCTCGCCTGCGACGCCGAAGCGGTGTTCCCTGTGCCCCGGAACGCGGTGGACGTGTTCGTGGTCGACACGACCGGTGGCGCCGAAGCCCGCCGTCTCACCGCCGAGTTGCGCCGGGCCGGGATCTCGGTCGACCGGGCCTTCGACGGTCGGTCGATGCGCGCCCAGATGAAGGCCGCCGACCGTTCGGGAGCCGCGATGGCGATCATACTCGGGCCGGACGAGCTGGCCGATGACGTGGCCTCGCTGCGAGTTCTCCGTGCCCCCGAAGGTGTCGAGACGCAGACCCGGATTCCACGAGGGCAGCTGCTCGAAGCACTCCGGGCCGCATTCGGTACCGACGATCCATCAGACGAGAAGGCGTGAGAAATGGCATTCACCGGGGAAGCGACCGGACTGCGAACCCATTGCTGCGGCGAACTGCGTTCGACCGACACCGGCACCGAGGTATCGCTCTGCGGCTGGGTGGCGAAGCGGCGTGATCACGGCGGGGTCGCGTTCGTCGACCTCCGGGACGTGTCCGGCGTGGTCCAGGTGGTGATCAACGACGAAGAGGTGGCCCGACCGTTGCGCTCGGAGTTCTGCCTTCGGGTCACCGGCCAGGTCCGGCAACGCCCCGACGGCAACGACAACCCCAACCTGCCCACCGGCGACATCGAAGTCGAGATCGCCGACCTGGAGGTGCTCAGTGAGTCAGCCCCGCTGCCGTTCCCGATCGAGGAGCACCAGGCCACCCCACTGAGCGACGAGGTCCGCTACAAGTACCGCTACCTCGACCTGCGTCGCGCAGGCTCGGCGGCAGCTTTGCGTCTGCGCAGCGAGATCAATCGCACCGCCCGCGACCTGCTCCACGGCCACGGGTTCATCGAGATCGAGACGCCCACACTCACCCGGTCGACCCCCGAGGGCGCCCGCGATTTCGTGGTGCCGGCCCGGCTCCAACCCGGCTCCTGGTACGCCCTGCCCCAGAGCCCACAGCTGTTCAAGCAGCTGCTCATGGTCTCGGGCTTCGAACGCTATTTCCAGATCGCCCGTTGCTATCGCGACGAGGACTTCCGCGCCGACCGGCAGCCCGAGTTCACCCAACTCGACGTGGAGATGAGCTTCGTCACCGAGGACGATGTGATCGCACTCGGCGAGGAGTTGGTGGTGGCCCTGTGGGCGCTGATCGGGCACGAGGTGTCGCAGCCGATCCCCCGAATGACCTACGCCGAGGCCGTGGCCCGCTACGGCTCCGACAAGCCCGACCTCCGGTTCGATCTGGAGCTGGTCGACTGCACGGCGTATTTCGTCGACACCACCTTCCGCGTTTTTCAAGCCCCGTATGTGGGCGCAGTGGTCATGCCCGGCGGGGCGTCGCAGACGCGCAAGGTGCTCGACGGCTGGCAGGACTGGGCCAAGGCCCGCGGGGCCAAGGGCCTGGCCTACGTGTTGGTCGACGACGACGGCGAGCTGGGCGGGCCCGTCGCCAAGAATCTCTCCGACGACGAGCGTGCCGGGCTGGCCGCGCACGTCGGGGCCTCACCCGGCGACTGCATCTTCTTCGGGGCCGGCGAGGTGCGGTCCACCCGGGCGCTCCTGGGTGCGGCCCGTCTGGAGATCGGTCACCGGGCCGGGCTCATCGACGACTCGGCATGGGCGTTCGCGTGGGTGGTCGACGCGCCGATGTTCGAGCCGACCTCCGAGACTGACGACGTTGCGGTCGGCGGTGGCGCCTGGACCGCGGTGCACCACGCGTTCACCTCGCCCAAGGCGGAGTGTGCCGACACCTTCGACACCGACCCCGGCTCCGCGCTCGCCTACGCATATGACATCGTCTGCAATGGCCACGAGATCGGCGGCGGCTCGATCCGCATCCATCGTCGAGACATCCAAGAGCGCGTGTTCGAGGTGATGGGCCTCACCGCGGAGGACGCCGAGGAGAAATTCGGATTCCTGCTGGAGGCGTTCCGCTATGGCGCCCCGCCCCACGGTGGCATCGCGTTCGGCTGGGACCGGGTCGCAGCCCTGCTGGCCGGCACCCCGTCGATCCGGGAGGTCATCGCGTATCCCAAGACCCAGTCCGGCGCGGATCCGCTGACCGGGGCTCCGAGTCCGCTGGAGGCGAAGCAGTTGGACGAGCTGGGACTGCGCGTGGTCGTCCCCGATGCCTGATGGCGCGCCGGGCGAGACGGTTTTGATAGGGTCCGCTACATAGATAGTGAGATCTATATAAGTCGTATCGGGGACACCGAGTGCCACGCACCCAGGAACAACGGAAAGCAGCAACCCGCGCCGGGCTGCTCGACGCTGCTGCCGATCAGTTCGCGCGTCACGGATTCCACGCCGTGTCCGCCGAGGCGGTCGCCGACGCCGCCGACCGGACCACGGGAGCGCTCTACAGCCATTTCGGCAACAAGGAGGGGTTGCTGTTCGCACTGGTGGACGACTTCACCGACGCCGCCGCGACCGCCATCGTCACCGGGGTCGACGATCCCGGTGACCTGGACGGCATCCTTACCGCTGCCTGGAACCGGGTCACCGCACCTGCCGAGGACGCCGATCGGTCCTGGTTGCTCCTCGAGATGGAGATCTGGTTGCACGGCGCCCGGGACGCCGAGATCGGGGCGCGGCTCGCCGACCGCTATCACCGGATCCGCGCGGACCTGGCTGCAGGTCTGGCCGCCTGGGCCGACTCGGCCGGCCGGGCGCTCCCTGCCCCCGCGGAGCGGCTCGCGTCCCTGACCCTTTCGCTGCTGCTGGGCGCGGCTCTGCAGCACCGCCTCGACCCGCAAAGCATGGATGCGGCCACGCTCATCGACGGCATCCACGACCTCATCGACCCCGAGGAGCACGCATGAGTCTTTCGACACCCGAGATCACCCTTGCCGACATCGACCTGCTGGAGGACACCTGGGCCCGCGGGGTCCCCGACGAACAGTTCCGCCTGTTGCGTCGGGAAGCACCGGTGTTCTGGCATGCGCACCCGGAAGCCGAGGGCTTCTGGGCGGTGACCCGTCACGAGGACGTCAAGGCCATCAGTCGGGACTGGGAGACCTACTCGACCGAATTGGGCTCCACGTTCATCCGGGATTTCGACGAGACCGCGCTCGAGTTGGTCCGCATGACGCTGCTCAACATGGATCCGCCGAAGCACACGCGCTATCGCAAGCTGGTCAGTGCCGGTTTCACGCCGAAGACGATCCGCAGTCTCTTCGACAGCATCCACGCCGGCGCGGTGGAGATCGTCGACGAGGTCGCCGCAGCCGGCGGCGAGGTCGATTTCGTCGAGACCGTCGCCGTGCCGCTGCCGCTGCGGATCATCTGCGACATGATCGGCGTTCCGCCCGAGGACCGCAAGAAGGTCTTCGAATGGTCGAATCGGCTCGTCGGCGGCCAGGATCCCGATTTCAGCCCGAGCGAAGAAGATCAGACGGTCGGCCCAGACCGAAATCTACGCATACTGCGAGGCGATCGCCGCCGATCGTCGGGCCAATCCCCGTGACGACATCATGTCGACGCTGGTCCACGCCGAGGTCGACGGTGACCGACTCGGCGACCAGGAATTGAACCTGTTCTTCGTGCTGCTGTGCGTGGCGGGCAACGAGACCACCCGCAACCTGATCAGCCACGCCATGATGGCGTTGATCGAGCATCCCGAGGCCCGGCGGGAACTGGCCACGCACGTCGACGACGATGCGCTGTGGAATACGGCCACCGAGGAGTTCCTCCGCTGGAACGGTTCGATCCAGAACTTCCGGCGGACCGTCACACGGGACACCGAGATCCGCGGTCAGAAGATCGCCGCGGGCGAGAAGGTGGTGATCTACTACCACTCGGCCAATCACGACGAGGCGGTGTTTGCCGAGCCCGACACCTTCGACATCCACCGGAGCCCGAACGATCACCTGACCTTCGGGGGTGGCGGCACGCACTTCTGTCTGGGTGCGAACCTGGCCCGTCTGGAGATCCGCTCGATGCTGAGGGAACTGTTGCGCCGGTTCCCCGACGCGGAGTACGCAGGGACGCCCAAGCGCTTCCGCTCGGATTTCGTCAACGGCATCAAGGAACTTCCCGTCAAGCTGTCCAACTGAGCATCCGGCGCCACCACGGGCGCACATCCACAAGGAGCCATCATGCAGACCGAACTCGCCAAGCAACTGGGCATCGAGTTCCCGATATTCGCCTTCAGCCACTGCCGAGACGTCGTGGTCGAGGTGTCCCGAGCCGGTGGGTTCGGGGTGCTCGGCGCGGTCGGGTTCACCCCCGAGCAACTCGCGACCGAACTCGCCTGGATCGACGACCACATCGGCGACGCGCCCTATGGCGTCGACATCGTGATCCCCGGCAAGTACGAGGGCATGGGAGAGCTCGACCCCGAGAAGCTCGAAGAGATGTTGCGCGACATGATCCCCGACGAGCACCGTCGCTTCGCCGCGAAGCTGCTGGCCGACCACGGGGTGCCCGAGATGCCCGACGACGTGCCGAACCGTGAGCTCATCGGCTGGACCGAGGCGACGGCCACGCCGCAGGTGCTCGAAGCGCTCGAACACCCGAACGTGAAACTGATCGCGAACGCGTTGGGCACGCCGCCCGCCGAGATCGTCGACGAGATCCACGAGGCCGGCCGCCTGGTGGCGGCACTCTGCGGATCAGCGGCACAGGCTGCCCACCACCGGGACGCCGGGCTCGACATCGTGATCGCCCAGGGAACCGAGGGTGGCGGGCACACCGGAGAGATCGGCTCGATGGTGCTGTGGCCCGAGGTCATCGACGAGGTCGCACCGCTGCCGGTTCTCGCGGCCGGAGGGATCGGGTCCGGGCGGCAGATGGCCGCGGCCCTGGCGCTGGGAGCGCAGGGGGTGTGGACCGGGTCGTTGTGGCTGACGGTCGCCGAGGCGGACATCCCGCCGGGTCAGATGAAGAGCTACCTGGATGCGACCTCCCGGGACACGGTGCGGTCGCGCGCCTGGACGGGCAAACCGTGTCGCATGCTGCGCAACGACTGGACCGACGCCTGGGAGGATCCCGAGAATCCGAAGCCACTGGGCATGCCGCTGCAGTTCATGGTCACATCGGACGCGGTGCGTCGCGGCCACGCCTATCCGGAACAGGCCAAGGATGTGAACTTCAACCCGGCGGGTCAGATCATCGGGGCGGCCCGAACAGTCCGACCTGCCGCGGCAGGTGGTCATCGATCTGGCCACCGAATGCGTCGACGCGCAACAGCGGCTCAGCGATCTGATGCAGGGCTGACCACGTCGGCTCTCGAGGCTCAGTTCCCGTGGGCTGCACAACGGGTGCCGGCCGGGGGCAATGTCTTGTCGATCAGATAGGCCGTCACGGCATCGTCGATGCAGGGGTGGCCCCCGGCAAAGGACGTGTGGTCCTCTCCACCCCAGGTGACCAGACGGGAATCAGGCATCAGCGATGCGGCCTGTTGCGCCGCGGCGTAGGGCGTGGCCGGGTCGTGGGCGCTGTTCACGAGCACGACCGGTGGCGCCGCGTGGAGATCTTCCTTCGTCAACGGCTCGAGCGGATAGCGGGCCGCCGGCCAGTCATAGCAACCGGGGAGACCTGAGGCGCCGAACGCGCCGAAGACCGGCATGACCTTTGCCCACGCGCGGATCCGCGCCGGACTTCCGAAGGCCGTCTTGGCCCGCTCGGACTGATCCGCGCACGAGATGGCGGCGCTTGCTTCGGTCGAATGATTCCATGATCCGTCGGCTTGGCGACCTTCCAACGCATCACGCAACGCGAGGAGAATGTGCCCGTCGGGATCGGCGGTCCGGGTCGCGGCGGCGAGGGCCTGGCGGAGGGTCGGCCAGGACTGCCGGTTGTAGAGCGCCGCGGCGATTCCGGTGACGGCTTCGGTGTAGCCGAGCGTGCCGTGACGGAAGTGCATCTTGCCTGCATCGTCGGGGAGTTGGTACGACGCGGGGAGCCGCTTGCCCGCCTCCAGGCGGTCCAGGAATCGCGTCAGGACCTGATCGGGATGTCCCTCGCCGAACGGGCAGGACGTGTCGTGCTTGCAGTCCGCGAGGAACAGGTCGAGGTTCGCTTCGAACGATGCCATCTGTGCCCGGGTAGCTTCGACCGGATCGGTACCGGGCAGATCGATGCCGTCGAGCACCATCGCCCGGACCCGACTTGCCGAAGTCCTTCAGGTACTCGAGGCCGATCGCCGTCCCGTAGCTGAAGCCCAGGTAGGTCAACTTCGCCTCACCGAGCGTGGCGCGGATCGCGTCGAGGTCGTGGACGGTCTCGGCCGTTCCCACGAAGGGAATGACTCTGCCGTCATCCTTGAGGCACTGCGCGTTCTCGGCGCGGTCCTTCGCGATGGCCTTGGCCCGGGCGGCAGCGGTGGGGGGATACGGAAGCGGGTCGGGTGCAGTGAGCTCCGCGGTCGACAGGCAGGCGATCCCCGCGGATTCCCCAGTGCCGCGGGGATCCCACGACACCAGGTTGAAGTGCTTGGTGAGCGTCGTCGGAACGGTGCCGCCGGTCACGAACTGCTCGAGGAAGTCGGTTCCCGGTTCGCCGGGGCCGCCGGGGTTCAGCACGACCGACCCGATCGGCTTTCGGTCGGTCGCCGGTTTGCGAATCAACGCGAGGTGGATGGTCTGCTGGTTTGGTTCGAACCAGTCGAGTGGAACCGCGAGGGTGGCACATTGGAAGTGGCGGTGGCAGCTCGTCCAGTGCAGTGACGTACTGCCGGTCGGTGTCGTGCCTCCGGTGGCCGGCGTCGTAGGCGGCGTCGCGGTCCGGGGAACCGTCGTGGTGCATGCCGCAACCAACACCGGTGCGAGTGCGATCCAGAGCAGGGCGCGGTGCTTCCGGACGGCCATCGGAATCAGGCTACGGTGCGGCTCCCTCGGCCCCACCGATGCAACGGGGATGCATCACGCGGTGGTGGCGCCGTCCACCCGGATGTCGGCGCCGTTGAGATAGCTCGACTCGTCGCCGGCGAGAAAGGCGATCGTGGCCGCGACGTCCTCGGGCGCGCCCATCGCCCCAAGCGGCATGGAGCGGTAGAGCAGCTTCCGGTCGGCGCCGTCGGGAAAGGCGAACGCGCTCGTGATCGGGGTGTCGATACCACCGGGAGAAACCGAGTTGACCCGGACCCCTTGGCGTCCATATTCGATCGCCAGTTCCCGGGTGAGTGCCAGCACGCCGCCCTTGGACGCCGCATACGCCGCCGCCCAGGGTTGCCCGATGTGCGCGGCAGTCGAGGCGGTGTTGACGATCACTCCGCCGGATTCCACCAGATGGCCGACGGTCGCCCGGCACACGAGGAACGTGCCGGTGAGGTTGATGTCGATGATCCGCCGCCACTGGTCCAGCGGGAACTCGTGCGTGTGGCCGAAGCCCAGGACCCCGGCGAGGTTGACGACGACGTCGATCCGACCGAACTCGCTCACGGCATCGTCGACGAACTCGGTCACCGACGCCTCGTCGGCGACGTTGCACGGTTTCGCGGTGATTCCCGGGAAGCCGGCCGCGGTTTCGGTCATGCCCGCGTCGACGACGTCGCCGATGCGGACCCGGGCGCCTTCATCGGCGAGTCGTCGTGCCGTGGCGCGGCCGATTCCTGAGGCCCCGCCGGTGAGCAGGACGACCTTGTCGGTGAATCGGTCGGTGAATCGGTCGGTGCGTTCGTCGGTGCGTCGTGAGGTCATGGGTCGCGCATCGTAGACCGTCGTGCCCGTCCTCTCGGCTTTGGCCGACGGGCCGGTCCGGCGCGTACGGTTCCAGGCACCGTATCGGCGGTCCATCCCGTCGGTTCTCACCGCAGAAGGGGAACTTGCACCGTGCACGAATGGTCTGATGAGCAGCTCATGCTTCGCGATGCCATCCGGGGTTTCATCGCCGACGAAGTGGTACCCCACATCGACGAGCTCGAACACGGCGACATGCCTCCGTACGACATCATCCGAAAGCTCTACGCCACGTTCGGTATGGACGCCATGGCCAAGGACCGCTTCGAACGACAGCTCGCGTTCGACCGGGAGGCCGCCGCGGCGATCGACCGAGGGGAAGAGCCGCCGACCAAGCCGGAACGAAGCGGGGGCGACGGCGGATCGGCCGCGTTGACGATGATTCCGATCATCGAGCTGTGCCGTCACTGTCCGGGGATCGTGACCGCGATGGGCGTGAGCTTCGGCCTCGCCGCAGGCACGATCATGAAGAGCGGTACGATCGCCCAGAAGGAGCGCTGGGGCGGCGATCTGTTGACGATGGCCAAGGTCGGCGCGTGGGCGATCACCGAGCCGAATTCGGGATCCGATGCGCTCGGTGGCATGCGGACCACGGTTCGTCGCGACGGTGACGAATACGTGCTGAACGGCAACAAGACCTTCATCACCAACGGTCCGTACGCGGACACGATCGTCGTCTACGCGAAGCTCGACGAAGGCGACGGTACCGACATCCGCGATCGTCCGGTGCTCGCGTTCATCCTGGATTCGGGAATGGACGGACTCACACAGTCCAAGCCGATGCGCAAGATGGGTCTGCATTCGTCACCCACCGGCGAGTTGTTCTTCGACGACGTCCGGTTGGGCCGCGACCGGCTGCTGGGCGAGACCGAGGAACGCACCAGCGGCGGCGGTCGCGAGAGTGCCAAGTCGAACTTCACCACAGAACGTGCCGGCGTCGCGGCCATGTCGCTCGGGCTGATCGAGGAGTGTCTACGGATCTCGGTCGACTACGCCCGGGACCGGACGTTGTGGGGCAAGAGGATCGGGGACTTCGAGCTCATCCAGCTCAAGTTGGCGAGGATGGAAGTGGCCCGGCTGAACGTGGAGAACCTCGTCTTCCGCCACATCGAGCTGTCCGCGGCGGGCAAGTCGCTGACCCTCGCAGAAGCGTCGGCGATGAAGCTCTACTCGGCCCAGGCAGCGTCGGAAGTCGCCATGGAAGCTGTCCAGCTCCTCGGCGGCAACGGGTACATGGCCGAGTTCCGCGTCGAACAGCTCGCCCGGGACGCAAAGGTCTTCCAGATCTACGCAGGCACCGACGAGATCCAGGTGACCCACATCGCCCGAGATCTTCTCGATCGCGCCAAGTGAGTCGAACGGATCAGGTTTCACCGAAACCCTAAAAGAATCTCCTTCTCCAGCCGATTGTCCCGGTGACTCTGTGAAGGGGGTTCGGTGATGCGGAAGTTCCTGAGTGTGTCGGCCGCGTTGGTTCTGGGCGCGGCGGCAGTGGCCGGTTGCGGTTCGTCGGGGAGTACCGCGACGACCAAGAGCCCGGCCGACCTCGCGCGCTCGTCCGATTTCGGCACGATGAAGAACCTGTGCCACAAGGCTCAAGGCACGAACAAGGCCAACTCGGACCGCGGCGTCACCGCCAACTCGATCAATGTGACGACCATCTCTGACGCCGGTTCCAGTCTGCAGCCGGGCCTGAACCAGGAGTTGTGGGACGCGGCAACGGTGTTCACCCGCTGGTGCAACGCCCACGGCGGGATCAACGGCCGACAGATCGTGATGACCAAGGGCAACGCCCAGGTGACCCAGTACAAGCAGGTCATCGATCAGGCGTGCAAGACCGAATTCGCCCTCGTCGGTGGCGGCGGGGCGTTCGACAACACCGCGCAGGCCGATCGGGTCGCCTGCAAGTTGGTCGCCATGCCCGGGTTCGAGGCCAGTCCCGAGGCCCGCAGCGCGCCGCTCTCGTATCCGGCGGTTGCCAATGCCGTTCCCACACGCACCGATGGCGGCCACACGTACATCCGCCTGCACTACGGCGGGAACCAGAAGGTCGCCGAGGTCTACGGCGACTTCCCGAGCACCCTGTTCACGATGTCCCAGCAGCGGGGGATCTTCGAGAACAAGGGCCAGCCCGTTGGTCGCCAACAGCAATGTCCCGGTGTCGGCCGGCAAGCCGGTGAACACCGATTGGACGCACCTCTACCCGCCCACGGGCCTCGAGGACTGGAGTCACATCGCCCAGGGCATCGTGCAGAGCGGCGCCCAAGGGCTGATGTTCTCCGGTCAACCACCGGATCTGGGTGCCCTGGTGACGAAGCTCGCCGCCGACAATGACACGTCGCTCAAATGGGTGTACTCGGATCCGAACCAGTACGACCAGGAGTTGATCAAGTCCGGTCGCACGGGTCTCGAGAAGTACCCGGTGTACCTGCAGCTGTTCCAGGTGCCCTTCGAAGAAGCCGGCTCGGGCCCGCAGAGCCTCGCCCTGGATGAGTACCTCGCCCTGTTCAAGCAGTACCTGCCCAATGGCAAGGCCCAGTCGATGCTGGGTGTGTCCGGGTTCGCCTCCTGGCTGTTGTTCGCACAGGCCGCTAGTGGCTGTGGCACGAACCTGACACGCAAGTGCCTGGTGGAGCAGGTCAAGACGATCAAGTCGTTCAACGCCGGGGGCCTGATCGCACCTCGGAATCCCTCGAACCCGTCGCTGGTCTCGCAGTGCTTCGTGGTGATGAAGGCCACGCCCGACGGTTTCGTCAGGGTGAACGACAAGGACATGAAGCCGACGCCGGGCCACGGTGTGTTCACCTGTGGGAAGCAGTACGTGTTCCACTACAGCGACACGCCACCCATGAGCAGATACCTGAATGCGCCCACCATGTCCGCCGCGGACCGTGCGAAGCTCGAGGCGTCGCTGCCCTGACGACTTCGCATCGCTGACGGAGTCGTCTACAATCGAAGTCGAATCGATGCCGGGGAGCTCGGGACAGCCGGGCTGAGAGGACGCACGGAACATCGCTGCGTCGACCCGTCCAACCTGATCTGGGTAATGCCAGCGAAGGGACGCGCCATGAAAAACCCCCAGTCACCGACGTGGCAGACGGTGATCATCATCGATGGCCTCGCGCCGCGCCGGGGTTGGGCCGCGCTCGTCGCCGAAGGCGCAGTGGTCGTCGCCGTCGATGGCGGCGCACGACACGCACTCACCGAAGGGGTGGTGCCCACCGTGTGTGTGGGGGACTTCGACTCATTGGATCCCGGGCAGCTCGAGCGCTGTCGAGCATCGGGTGCCGAGGTGATGCGTATCCGGTGGCCAAGGACGACACCGACTTCGCCTTGGCCGTTTCACTCGTCGAAGAGCGTGGGCTGCGCCGGGTGAACGGCGGTGGTCTGCTGGTGGTGGGCGGCAGCGGCGGCCGCCTGGACCATGAGATCGGGAACCTCAACGTCCTCGCCGGGGCGACCGCGGCGGGTTGGGAGGTCACCGCGCTGATGGGAGATGCCTGTGTCGCGGTCGCAGGTCCGGATCGTGCGGTCCGACTGGTGGGCAGTCCGGGCGACGCGGCCTCCCTGGTCCCGTTCGGCGGACCTGCCGGTGGGGTGACCACCAGAGGTCTGGTCTGGGCACTGGCCGGGGCAGATCTGGGATCGGACTCGGTCCGCGGGGTCAGCAACGTGATCGAATCCGTGCCGGCCTCGGTCGCGGTGCACTCGGGCAGGTTGCTGGTCATCGAACCGGCCGGCGTGGCCGCACTGTTGTCAGCGAAGGAAAGGAAAACGAGATGATCGTGGAAATCCAGTGCGCCCCCAGTCCGTCGGGCAACGCCCGGCGCACCGTACGCCCATGTGCACGCGGCGATCGAGGTGATCGAACGGTCCGGCCTGGACTACGAAGTCGGGCCGTTGGGGACCTCGGTCGAAGGGCACCCCGATGACGTGTGGCCCCTGCTGCGACGGGTGCACGAGGCGACCATGGAGGCCGGCGCGAACGGCTGTCTCTCGATCGTCAAGCTGTTCGAGCAGCGCGGTGCCGGTCAGGCGACGATGGCCGGCCTCACCGACCGTTACCGCTGATGCGCCGGTGGCTCGCTCCGATCGGCGTGCTGGTCGGCTTCGTCGCACTGTGGCAGATCTGGGTCACGCTCGGCGACGTCCACGACTGGATCCTGCCCGCGCC